>NZ_RXHW01000001.1:0-690234 GCF_005930585.1 Pseudomonas sp. FSL W7-0098 | reverse complement strand
GGGAGCGGGCTTGCTCGCGATGCAGGCGACGCGGTCTGGCAGGCTCACCGTATGGATGCCATCGCGGGCAAGCCGCGCTCCCACAGGTTTTGTGTCGTAGTTAAGAGCTGCGGTTTGCAGGATTCATTGTGATGCAGGCGGCGCGGTCTGGCAGGCTCACCGTATGGATGCCATCGCGGGCAAGCCACGCTCCCACAGGTTTTGTGTCGTAGTTAAGAGCTGCGGTTTGCAGGATTCATTGTGATGCAGGCGGCGCGGTCTGCAGGCTCACCGTATGGATGCCATCGCGGGCAAGCCGCGCTCCCACAGGTTTTGTGGCGCACACATGAGCTGATGCCTGCATGCACGCTGCTTGGGTCAAACGCGGCCGACTGCCGCAATCAATTCCTCAGGCTCCACCCGTTGCGCGTAGTCCAGGTTGACGAACGCTTCGCGTATTACCGCATCCTGGTCGATTACAAATGCACCGGCCAGTGGCAGTGTCAGCGAGTCAGACCCGTTGACGCTCTTGAGGTCCGCACCCAGGGAACGGTAGATTTGGTCCAGTTCGTCCTCAAGCTCGAAAACAATGCCGTACTGACGGGCAAGGTGGTTGTCGATATCACTGAGCAGCAGGTAAGTGATCCCCAGCGCTTCACGGGTTTTACCCGTGAACTGCGGCGTCTGCGCCGAGACGGCAACCAGCGTCGCCCCCGCGGCCGTTAGATCACTGACCATCTGCTGGTATGCACTCAAGCCCTGATTGCAGAACGGGCACCACAGGCCTCGGTAGAACACCAGTACCAACGACCCCATGTCGAGAAAATCGCGCAGATCGACGTTCTGCCCGTTCTCGTCCTTGAGTATCGCCAGCGGCGCCTTGTCGTTGGCTTGCAACGCCTTGCTGCTCAAATGGCTATCGACCAGCTTTTGTAGCGAGGTCGAGCGCTTGGCTGGCCGAGAGGCAATAGATCGACTCGGCCAGGGCCTGGCGTTGCCCGGGAGGCAAGTCCTGGATCATTCCGCTGATCCAGGCGGTGTGCTCGACAAAAACGTCATCGACCACGCGCTTGCCTTGCGCGGTCAGCGTAATAATCAATTTGCGCCGGTCCGTCGGGTCGGTTTTGCGCTTGATCAACGCGGCGCGCTGCAAACCATCGAGCAGCCCGGTGACCGTTCCCGTGGTAATCGACAATCGGGTCGCCAGTTCCAGAGGGGAGAGCTTGCCTCCCGCGTTTTTGAGGGTCAGCATGATGACAAAACGGCCCTCCGACAGGTTGTAGCGGGCCAGCCGGGTTGCGCAGGCGCGATTGATCGCCGCCGCCGCCGAGAGCAACTCGAAACACAGCTTTACGCTGTCCCTGACCTCAGGCGCTGCGCTCTCTAGTTCACACAGCATGATGTGGTGCTTGTTCTCTAAAATATTCATAAGGCGCAGTTTATCTTGGCGCCTTACTAAGTCAAACGGTTAGGCCGAAGCCCCGCCTGGGGTATACTTTTCCGCCACGCAATTTAGCCAAATCATACGTATCGGGATTTCCATGAGTCGTTCTCTTTCCATAACCCCTGGGCGCAAACCGCTTGCGCCGCTGTTGGCCTTTATCTTGTTGCTGCAGGGCGCTGTTTTCCTGCAAAACAATGTCGGTACGCGCCAGGTGTTGTTGCTGATCGTCGGCGCGGCGCTGGGCTTGACCCTTTATCACGCTGCATTCGGTTTTACCTCGGCCTGGCGAGTCTTTATCAATGATCGCCGTGGTGCAGGCCTGCGCGCGCAAATGGTGATGCTGGCCGTGGCTGTGGTGCTGTTTTTCCCCGCGCTGGGAGCGGGCACCCTGTTTGGCCAGCCGGTCGTCGGGCTGGTGGCGCCGATCGGTGTGTCGGTGGTGTTCGGTGCGTTTATTTTCGGCATAGGCATGCAGTTGGGCGGCGGGTGTGCGTCCGGCACCCTGTTCACTGTCGGCGGCGGCAATGCGCGCATGCTGGTGACCCTGTTGTTCTTTATCTGCGGATCATTAATCGCCACTCAGCATGTTGACTGGTGGTTTGCCCTGCCTGCGTTTCCGGCGACCTCTATCGTTAAAAGCTTCGGGGTGGTTCCCGCCTTGCTGCTGAGCCTGGCCGTGTTCGCGATCATCGCCGCAGTGACCGTACGCCTGGAGAAATCCCGTCACGCCAGCCTTGAAGCAGGGGTGACCAGTGAACATCAGGGCCTGCGCCGCTTTTTGCGTGGGCCGTGGCCTCTGGTCTGGGGGGCGATAGGTCTGGCGCTGCTGAACTATGCCACGCTGGCACTGGCCGGGCGGCCGTGGGGTATTACTTCTGCGTTCGCGCTGTGGGGCGCCAAGGCGGCAAGCGGACTGGGGGTTGATGTTGGCAGTTGGGGGTTCTGGCAGATGCCGGGCAATGCCAAGGCACTGGCCGCGCCGGTGTGGGAAGACATCACCAGCGTAATGGATATTGGCATCGTTCTCGGTGCGTTGTTGGCCGCCGGCCTGGCCGGTCGTTTTGCTCCCAGCCTGAAAATCCCGCCGCGCTCGCTGCTGGCGGCAGTGATTGGTGGCCTGCTGCTCGGGTATGGCTCGCGTCTGGCCTACGGCTGCAATATTGGCGCGTACTTCAGCGGCATCGCCTCGGGCAGCCTGCATGGCTGGGTATGGCTGGTGGCAGCGTTTATCGGCAACACGGTGGGCGTGCGCCTGCGACCACTGTTCTTTACCGGGGAGCGGCCACAGGCGGCGTTGAGCGGCTGCTAAAAAAGGTACAGGGGCTGCTTTCTCGGCAGCCGTTTTTTTCAGCGACGATAGTCGCGGTGATGGTTGTCGTAACGCTGGTGCATGGCCCGGTCATGACGGCGGCGCTCGGCTTCGCGGCGGGCTTGCTCCCGACGCCATTGATCGCGACGCCAGTTTTCTCTGCGGCGATCGTCTCTGCGAGCTTGCCAGCGGTTGTCATACCGGTGGTGGTCGTCACGGGCAAGCAGGGGCGCTGTCTGTTCAGCGGCCAGCCTTGGCCAGGGATTGGCAGCCGTCGTCTGAACGGCTCCAGGTTCAGTAGCAAAAACCGCGGGCGGGGTCTTTGTCGGTGTAGCTGATGCCGAGCCCATTGCCGCAAACGCGAACAGGCTCAAAAGCACCATCCGTGGGGCGTGGAATTTCATGAGCGAAGATAACCTCTGAATATCATTCGAATGTGTCGCCATCTGCTGACTGACGCCTGGAGCTCGCGCTTGTCGCGCAGATACGCGTACTCACATAGACAGATAAACAGGGAAAAGTTCGCAAGCCGGCTGCTTGTGTAAATCGGCGCAGTATGCAAAACGGCGCCTGAGCGCCGTTGTGCCGGGTTTAAGGCAGGTTAGTGTTCTTGCTCGAAGCTCTTTTTACGCAAGGGCGGGGACTGTTCGTAGTGCTCGTCGGACTCCACCACGGGTACTTCCTTGCCATTGCAGTCGAACAGCTTGCCATCGCGAAATACATCGCCATCGTTGAGGCAGCTGATATCCCGGGAGCGCAGGATACGGTCGCTGGCGGCGACGAATACCGACTGCTGGTCGGAGTTGCCGGCCCGCAGATGGTTGAACAGCAGGTTGAGCAGGATGGCCATGATTGCGGCCGAGCTGATGCCGGAGTGGAAGATGGTCTCGAACCAGGTCGGGAAGTGCTGGTAGAAGTTGGGCGCTGCAATGGGGATCATGCCGAAACCGATCGATGTGGCGACGATGATCAGGTTCATGTTGTTGCGATAGTCCACCTGCGCCAGGGTGCGGATGCCGCTGGCGGCGACGGTACCAAACAGGACCAGACCAGCACCGCCAAGCACGGCAGTGGGCACGGCGGCGACCAGGCGACCCATCACCGGCAGCAGCCCCAGTGTCACCAGGATCAGGCCGCCGGTGGCCACCACATAACGGCTCTTGATACCGGTCACGGCGACCAGGCCAACGTTCTGTGCAAAGGCGCTCTGGGTAAAGGAGCCGAACAGCGGCGCCAGGGCACTGGAAATCATGTCGGCGCGCAGGCCGTTGCCAAGGCGTTTGGCGTCGACCTTGGTGTCGATGATTTCGCCCACTGCCAGGATATCGGCGGAGGTCTCGACCATGGTCACGATAATCACGATCAGCATCGACAGGATGGCTGCGAGGCGGAACTCGGGCATGCCGAAGTGCAGCACCTCGGGCAGTGCGACCAGCGGGCCTTCCAGCACCCGGGAGAAGTCGGTCATGCCCACGGCCGTGGCAACCAGTGTGCCGATAACGATAGCCAGCAGAATCGACAGGCGTGAAATACTGGCGCTGCCCAGCTTGCTGAGCAGCAGCACGAGCACCAGGGTGATTGCCGCCAGGCCGATGTTGGCCATGCTGCCGAAGTCAGGTGACTGACTGTTGCCGCCCATGGCCCAGCGCGCCGTGACCGGCATCAGGGTCAGACCGATGGTGGTGATGACGATGCCCGTCACCAGGGGCGGAAAGTACTTGGTGATGCTGGAAAACAGCGGTGTGATCAGCAAGCCGATCACGGAAGCCACGATCACCGCCCCGAACACCACCGGCAGGCCTCCTGCGCCGTCACCGCCAATGATGGCGACCATGGTGGAGACACCGGCGAAGGACACCCCCTGCACCAGCGGCAGGCGACAGCCAAAGAAAGGGATACCCAGTGTCTGCAACAGTGTGGCCAGGCCACCGGCGAACAGCGAAGCGGCGATCAGCAGGCCAACGTCGGCCGATGAAAGGCCGGCTGCCTGGCCAATGATCAGGGGCACCGCAATGATGCCCCCATACATTGTCAGGACGTGCTGCAGGCCGTAGGCCAGGTTGGCGCCAGTACCGAGGTTTTCGTCTTCTGGACGAGGGGAAGCGGTAGAAGTCATGGTGAGTAGCTCGCTTTTGTTATTTTAGATGCGTCTAACAGCACGTTCTCAGTTGCATCCGTTGAGCCCTGTCAGGAACTCAACGGCCTGAAGGGGTTATTCACCGCTGACCAACTGGTGGGCCAACTGGTTGTGGCGTTCCAGCACCCGCGGCAGGTCGACGGTGGTGAGGTGGCCATCCCTGACCACCACGCGACCATTGATCACGCTGGTATGGACCTGGGTCGGGGTACAGAACACCAACGCTGCCAGCGGGTCGTGATGGGCTCCGGCGTAGGCCAGATGGCCCAGATCGAAAGCGACAAAATCCGCCACCATGCCCGGTGCCAGTGCACCAATATCATTGCGGTTAAGCACCTTGGCGCCCCCCAATGTGGCAATTTCCAGCGCCTCGCGGGCGGACATCGCATCGGGGCCAAAACCCACCCGCTGCAACAGCAGGGCCTGACGTACTTCACCAATCATGCTGGCGCCATCGTTGGACGCAGAACCGTCAACCCCCAACCCCACCGGCACGCCGTGGTCGCGCATCCTGCGAATCGGCGCGATCCCCGAAGCCAGGCGCATGTTCGAGCACGGGCAGTGGGCGACCCCAGTACCGGTGCGGGCGAACAGCTCGATGCCGTGCTGGTCGAGTTGTACGCAATGGGCGTGCCAGACGTCGTGGCCGACCCAGCCCAGGTCTTCGGCGTACTCGGCAGGGGTCATGCCGAACTTCTCGCGGCTGTAGGCGATGTCACTGACGTTCTCGGCAAGGTGGGTGTGCAGCGAGACCCCGTACTGGCGGGCGAGTACTGCGGCCTCGCGCATCAGGTCGCGGCTGACCGAGAAGGGCGAGCAGGGCGCCACGACCATGCGCAGCATCGAGCCATGGCGGGGGTCGTGGTAGTCCTCGATCAGACGCTGGGACTCTTTGAGAATATGGCTTTCTTTCTCAACCACCGAGTCGGGCGGCAAGCCGCCCTGGCTACGGCCCAGGCTCATGCTCCCGCGTGCGGCGTGAAAGCGCATGCCGATCTCTGCAGCGGCATGGATGCTGTCGTCCAGCTTGCAGCCGTTGGGGTAGATATACAGATGGTCACTGGAAGTGGTGCAGCCAGAGAGAATCAGCTCGGCCATTGCTGTTTGGGTCGAAACCGCGATCATTTCCGGCGTGAGTCGCGCCCAGATTGGATACAGGTTGTTGAGCCAATTGAACAACTCGCCGTCCTGGGCTGCCGGTACAACGCGGGTCAGGCTCTGGTACATATGGTGGTGGGTGTTGACCAGGCCCGGGATAACCACCTTGCCGGTCATGTCCAGAATCACGTCGGCCTGTTGCGGCAGGGATTCGCTGGGGCCGACCTGCTTGATCAGGTTGTCTTCGATAAACAGGCCGCCGCGCCGGATTTCCCTGCGTTCACCATCCATTGTGACCAGCAGTTCTGCGTTCTTGACCAGTAAAGTCTTTGCCATGGGTATTCCTCTTCCGTTTGGAGTTTGCTTTCAACGTGATGCGGTTGCAGGCATCGGTTTTCGGCTTGAGCCAAGCCCTGGCAGCCGGATGCAGCATGGCTGGGCAGGGGCGGTCGGTTCACTGGCACACCCATGGGCGCAGTGAATACGCGATGACATGCGCCGGTAAGGCGCGTTGAATTGAAGCGGCTGTGCAAGCTGCATGGTGTTTGACCATCGCAATACGCAGCGGCGATTGCCGGAGTCGTAGGCGTGCAATGATGTAACCAGAATTGGTTATTATTGTATACAACTAAAAATGCAGTGATGTTGTCGATTGTGACCGGGGACTGGCAGGGGAGAAAATTTGCTGGAGTCTGGAGAGTCGATCAGGAGCGGGTGCGGGGGCGGGTAATGTGGGAGCGAGCCTGCTCGCGATGCAGGCGACGCGGTCTTTCGGGTAAACCGCAGGGATGTCTTCGCGAGCAGGCTCGCTCCCACAGGAATTGCGGGGTGTTTTTACCACCAGGTGTGAGGGCGGGACCTATGAGCGGCGCTGCTCACAGATCCCGCCCATGCAATCACGTCAACGGCGGTGTACGCGGCGGGATCATGCGTTTGCTGCCGGTTGCCTCAAATGCCGAAGCAAAGCGCAGCAACGCCGAATCGTCATAGGCGCGACCGGCAAACGTCAGCCCCACTGGCATGCCGATGTCGGCCATCACGCCCATGGGCACGGTCACGGTCGGTACGCCCAGATGGCGGATGGCCAGGTTGCCGTTGGCCACCCACACGCCGTTGCTCCAGGCGATATCCGCCGACGCCGGATTCACATCCGCATCTGCCGGGGCCACATCGGCCACGGTCGGGAACAGCACGGCATCCAGTCCCAGGCGGTCCATCCAGTCTTCCAGGTCGATGCGCCGGGTTTTTTCAAGGCCGCGCAGACCGTCTGGCACGCTACTGATCTGATCCCACGGGGTAATGCCGCGCTGGGCCATGCGCACGTATTCGTCCATGCCTGCCGCCAGTTCGTCTTCACGGTTGGGCAGGGTGCCCGGGTCGTGAGGGAAAATCAGCGGCCCATCAACGTCGGCCAACCGGTTGAGTTTAGGGTCACCGTTGGCGCGCAGGAAATCATCGAACGCCCACGCGGACAACTCCCAAAGCTCGTCATGCATAAACTCTTTGGACACCAGCCCGCGGGTGAACACGGTTGGCGCGCCGGGGCGATCGCCTTCGCAGTTGGAGACCAGCGGGAAGTCCACTTCAATCACTTCTCCGCCCTGGGCCTCGATGGCCTTGCGCGCGGCTTGCCACAGGTCGATCACCGAGGCACGGGTGATGATGCGTTGCCCGGTGGGGCCGCCGATGCCCGGTGCTTCGGATGTGCCGGCCTCGGGGTCGGCATTGATATACATGCGCGGTACGCCAAAGCGTTTGCCGGCCAGTGCTTCGCTGCCGGCATTGAGTTGTGCATAGGAGGCCGGACGCACCGAAGCCACACTCGGAATCGGTACCCAGGGCTGCAGGCGCCACAGGTCTCCACGGGTATCAGTATCTTCAGCCACGACCACATCGAGGACTTCGAGCAAGTCGGCCATGGTGCGGGCAAAGGGCACCACCACGTCCATGGTCGGCGTCAGCGGCCAGTTGCCACGTACCGAAATCACGCCCCGTGAAGGGGTGTAGGCGCACAGACCGTTGTTGGACGCCGGGCCGCGCCCGCTCGACCAGGTTTCTTCCGCCAGGCCGAAGGCCGAGAAGCTGGCCGCCGTGGCCGTGCCCGCACCGTTGGACGAGCCGGAGGCAAAAGGTGCCGTCAGGTAGTGGGCGTTGTACGGGCTTTCGGCGCGGCCATAGACCCCGCGCTGCATACCGCCGTTGGCCATGGGCGGCATATTGGTCTTGCCCAGGCAGATGGCACCGGCACCGCGCAGGCGCTCGATGGTGAATGCATCGCGGTACGCCACCAGGTCCTTGAAGGCGGGGCTGCCCGACGCGGCGGTCAGGCCCTTGACCAGGTAACTGTCCTTGGCGGTATAGGGGATGCCGTCCAGCGGGCCGAGGGTCTGGCCCTTGGCCCGGCGGTCGTCGGAGGCCTGCGCCTCGGTCATTGCCAGGGGGTTGCGCACCACCACCGCATTGAGGGCGGTGGGGGTGTCAGCTGTGTCGTAGGCGTCGATCCGCGCCAGATAAGCCTGTACCAGTTCTACCGCCGTGGTCTGGCCGGATTCGAGCGCGGCGCGCAGTTGGGCTATGGACACCTCGGTGACTTCAATCATGGGCTTACCGCTTGAGGACAATGGGAAACCGCAGAGCTTAGCGAAACTCCTGCCTGCACAGCCAGCCCATGTCGCATGTGTGGTCGCAAATAGTCACCACCATTTCCAGGTGTAATCGATATTGAGCCGCAGCTCGTTGTCATCGCGGTGGCTGGCCTGGGCGGTGAAGTCGTTGCGGTACCAGGCGTTGCGCAGGCGCAGCGACAGATCCTTGAGCGGGCCGCTTTGCAGGACATACCAGACTTCGATGTCTTTTTCGCTCTCGCTCAGGTTCGAGCCGCCAAACCTGGCCAGCTCGATATTGTCGCCACTCACGTAGCGCAGCATGCCGTTGAGGCCCGGCGCGCCCATCCCGGCAAAGTTGTAGTCATAGCGCACCTGCCAGCTGCGTTCCTTGGGGTTGAGGAACTCGGAACTGAGGGTGCCCTCAGTGATCACCAGCGGTTCGGTGCCAAACAGATACGGCATGCCAGTCTTGCCAGTCAGTTTCATATAACCGGCGCCGAATTTATGGGCCCCCAGGCTGTAGGTCAGCATCAGTGCGGCATTGCGGTTGTCCACCGTCCCGGCTTTGGCTGCGCCGTCTTCGCCAGTGATAAACAGGCGAAAATCGCTTTTCAGGCTGCCGGGGCCCAGCTTGCGATTATCGACTAAGCCGTAAAAGTCCTTGCGGTACAGTTGCGCGAGTTCGGCGTGGTAGTACTTGAGAGTCAGTTGCGCTGACCAGGCATAGTCGCCGCCGATAAACATAAAGCGGTTGGACTCGGCCGCACCATTGAAGCGGCCATTGGGCGAGCCGACAGACATTTTCTGGTAGTCGGTTGAGTCGCGCAGGTTGATGCGGTCCAGCCAGCCGACGTGCAGCGTCAGTTGATCGATGTCCTGAGACTTCAGGTAGGCGCCGCGAAACGTCTGTGGCAGGAGGCGGGTAGGGCTGGCGAATGCGATCGGCAAAAAGGTGCTGATGGTGCCCACTTGCAGCTCGGTTTGCGAGGCGCGAACCTTGGCGGTCAGCCCCAGTTCCGAGTACTCATCGGCAGGCTCGCGGGTGTTGGCGTCATACGGCAGCAGGCCGGTGCCGGTGCGGGCGCGTGAGGAATCCAGGCGCACACCGAGCAAGCCTTGCGCGTCCAGGCCAAAGCCCACCGGCCCTTCGGTGTAGCCCGAACGCAGGTTGAGGATAAAACCCTGTGCCCACTCTCGGGCCGCAGCCTGCGGGGTTGCATTGACGTAGTTACGATCGAAGTAATAGTTGCGCATCACCAGGTCAGCGTGGCTGTCATCGACAAAACCACTGGCCACAGCCGTGGTCATGGATAAAACCCAGGTGCAGGCGCTGAGCGCCCGAAGAACAGTCTTGAGCATGGCAGGTTCACTTTTATTGTTATGGGGGGTGGAGCACTGCGCGCCTTTCGGCGCGCAGGTAGTCAGTCGGGTGATGCTGCGTTGCGCCGCACCGATAGGTAAAACATGGCCACGGCTGCAATCACGATGCCTGGCGCCGACGCCAGCATCACCCCGGCGGTGCCGGTGCCCAGCGCGAGCATCTTGCCGGCCACCAAGGGGCCGCTCATGGCACCGAGGCGACCGATGGCCACTGCGCTGCCCACGCCCGTGGCGCGTATCGAGGGGCGATAGAAATGCGGTGCCAGGGCGTAGAGCACGCATTGACCTCCGGTGGCAAAAAAACCGGCAATAAAGCCCGCCGCCAGCATGCCCGGCAGATGGCTCGCCAACCCAAGGGCGGTCAGTGACACTAGGATGCCCACATAGATCAGTGCCGACAGCGCCCAGGCGGGCAGGCGGTCCATGACCCAGCCCAGAAACAGGGTGCCGGCTGCTGCGCCAATTTGCAGGGCAAGCATCACCCAGCTGGCCTGGCGCCCGGTGAACCCCTGGCCGATCACCAGGCTGGGCAGCCAGTTGATCAGGATGTAGACCACCATCAGAGTAAAGAAATAGCTAACCCAGATAAGCGTAGTCGGCAGTGCCGCGCCCTCGCGAAATAAACCCCGAACCACACCGATGGGCGCCTCGCCCTGAACGTTGCGAAACTGCTGCGACTCGGGAAGGTAGAGCCCTAGCAGCGGCACCACGCCACCGACGTAGAACACCACTTGCCAGCCACCGGCCAGGTCGGCGATGCCGATCAGGGCGGCCAGCGCGGCGCCCAAAGGCACGCCGCAATACATGAGGCTTACCGCCGTACCGCGCAGGCGCGGGCCAGCCACTTCGCTGGTGAGGGCGATCAGGTTGGGCAGGGCGGCACCGAGGCCAACGCCGGTGAGGCAGCGTGCGACCAGCAGGCTGTTAATGTCCCAGGCCAATGCGGTGGCAAGGGAGAACA
Organism: Pseudomonas sp. FSL W7-0098; assembly: GCF_005930585.1. Classification (NCBI taxonomy): domain Bacteria; kingdom Pseudomonadati; phylum Pseudomonadota; class Gammaproteobacteria; order Pseudomonadales; family Pseudomonadaceae; genus Pseudomonas; species Pseudomonas sp. FSL W7-0098. The sequence continues at coordinate 679,320 of NZ_RXHW01000001.1, read as the reverse complement.
CCCCGAACAGCCCCACCGAGGCCATCAGCACCCGTTTGCGGCCAATGCGGTCAGCCAGCCACCCACCGGCGAACGCACCGGGCAACAGGCCGAAAATTCCGGCGCTGAACACCCAGCTCATATGTAATTTATCCAGTTCGAACGCGGCAGCCATGCCTTGAGCAGCGATCCCTGCGGCCTGTAGATCGAGGCCTTCCATGAGGGCAACGAGAAAACACAGGCCGATGGTGCGGGCCATTTGCAGATTGAGTGAAGTCATGGGCTGTACCCGTTTTATTGTTGTTATGGATGAAGCAGCGTTAACCCTTGTTTCTGTGGAAGCAGGCTTGCTCGCGATTGGATCAATGCGGTTCGTCAGGTAAACCGCGTTGCCTGCATCGCGAGCAAGCCCGCTCCTACAAGGGGGGGTAAGGAAGGCCTTAGCGTTTGAGCAGGTCCAGCGCCACGTCGACGATCATGTCTTCCTGGCCGCCCACCATCCGCCGCTTGCCCAGTTCGACCAGGATGTCAAGGGTCTTGAGGCCGTACTTGGCCGCAGCGATTTCGGCGTGGCGCAAGAAGCTCGAATACACCCCGGCATAACCCAGCGCCAAGGTCTCGCGGTCGACCCGCACCGGGCGATCCTGCAACGGTCGGACAATGTCATCCGCGGCATCCATCAGCGTGTAAAGGTCTGTGCCGTGGTTCCAGCCCAGACGCTCGGCGGCGGCGATAAACACTTCCAGCGGGGCATTGCCGGCCCCGGCCCCCATGCCCGCGAGGCTGGCATCGATCCGGTCGCAGCCTTCTTCAACCGCCGTAATCGAGTTGGCTACGCCCAGCGACAGGTTGTGGTGGGCATGCATGCCGGTTTCGGTTTCAGGCTTTAGCACGGCCTTGAACGCACGGAAGCGATCGCGAATGTCCTGCATGTTCATCGCTCCGCCCGAGTCGGCCATGTACACGCAGGTCGCGCCGTAGCTCTCCATCAGTTTGGCCTGGGCCGCCAACTGATCGGCAGGGATCATGTGGCTCATCATCAAAAAGCCGACAGTGTCCATGCCCAGTTCCCGGGCGTACTCGATGTGCTGTTTCGACACATCGGCTTCGGTGCAGTGCGTGGCGATGCGCACGACCCGGGCCCCGGCGTTGTACGCAGCCTTGAGGTCATGCACCGTGCCGATGCCGGGCAACAGCAGGGTGGTGATTTTTGCGTGGCTGATCACGTCCGCCGCCGCTTCGATCCATTCCAGATCGGTATGGGAGGCGAAACCGTAGTTAAAACTCGAACCTTGCAGACCATCGCCGTGGGCCACCTCGATGGCGTCGACGCGGGCCTTGTCCAGGGCGCGGGCGATGTCCTGCACGTTCTGCAACGAGTACTGGTGGCGCACGGCATGGCTGCCGTCACGCAGGGTGACGTCGCTGATATAGATCTTTTTATCGTTCATGGTTTTCCCCTCAGACGTTGAGCATCGACAGCGCCATGCGCTCAGCGGTGGCCAAGGCTGCAGAGGTCATGATGTCGAGATTTCCGGCGTAGGCCGGCAGGTAGTGGGCGGCGCCTTCGACTTCCAGAAACACCGAAGTCTTGAGCCCGGAATATCTGCCCAGTCCGGGAATGGTCAGCGGCCTGTCTTCAGGGATTACGTCAAACTGCACGCGTTGCTTGAGGCGATAGCCCGGCACATAGGCTTGCACGGCTGCCGCCATTTCGACGACAGACGCCTCGACCAGTGCCTGGTCTGCGGCTTCGCTGAGTACAAAAACGGTATCGCGCATGATCAGCGGCGGCTCGGCAGGGTTCATCACGATGATCGCCTTGCCCTTGGTTGCACCGCCAATCACTTCGATGGCCCTGGAGGTGGTTTCGGTGAACTCGTCGATATTGGCGCGGGTGCCGGGGCCGGCAGATTTACTGGCAATCGAAGCGACGATTTCGGCGTAATGAACCTTGGCCACACGGGACACGGCGGCGACCATCGGAATGGTTGCCTGGCCGCCGCAGGTCACCATGTTGACGTTCAACTGGTCCAGGTTCTGCTCCAGATTGACCACCGGTACACAGTACGGGCCGATGGCCGCCGGGGTGAGGTCAATCAGGCGGATGCCGGGTTTGATCGCGCGCAGAAAAGCGTCGTTCTTGACATGGGCACCGGCCGATGTGGCATCGAACACGAAGTCGATGTCCTTGAACACGTCCATGCGCGTAAGGCCTTCAACGCCTTCGTGGGTGATTGCAACACCCATGCGCGCAGCACGGGCCAGACCATCGGAGGCCGGATCGATGCCAACCATTGCGCCCATTTCCAGGTGCCGGGCATTGCGCAGGATTTTAATCATCAGGTCGGTGCCGATATTGCCGGAGCCGATGATGGCGACCTTGAGTTTCTTGTTCATTATTGTTGCCTCAGTTGCACGCAAGTCGCCGATTACTCGGCGCTGCCGTGTTGCGAGAAGTCCACACCGACACTGCCGATGCCTTCGATATGCGCGTCGAAACGATCACCGGCGGCCACGGCCACCATCGGCCCCAGTGCGCCGGTCAGGATGATGTCGCCCGCTTGCAGCGGATTGCCCAGGCGCGCCATGGTGCAAGCCAGCCATACGGCCGCATTGAGCGGATGGCCCAGGCATTGCGCGCCGCTGCCACTGGAAACTTCTTCACCATTGCGGGTCATGCACATGCCCGCATTGCGCAAGTCCAGCCCATCAAGGCTGCGGGCAGGGCCGCCGAGTACGTAGCAGCCGCTGGAGGCGTTATCGGCCACCGTGTCGACAAAGCGGATGTTCCACTGCTGCACGCGGCTGCCGACGATTTCCAGAGCCGGCATCACCCAGCCGGTGGCGGCCATGACCTCGTCGAAGGTGGTGTCGGAGTGGGGCAGGTCATATTTGAGGATCAAGGCGATTTCAGCCTCGATCTTGGGCTGCAACACGCGATCGATGGGTACGGTCTGGTTGTCGCCGTAGCACATGTCGGCGAACAGAGTGCCGAAGTCCGGTTGGTCCACGCCCAGCTGCGCTTGCACCTTGGGGTTGGTCAGGCCGATTTTTCGGCCCACTACCCGGCGTCCATTGGCGACGCCGTGGGCGACATTGATCTGCTGGATGGTGTAGGCGGCTGTCGCGTTGTCCTCACCGATCAGCTCGCGCAGGGGGGCGATGGCACTGCTGTGGGTTTCGGCGTGGCGCAGGTCGGCGGCCAGTTGGGCCAGTGTTTCGGGAGTCGGGTTCATGGCGGTCTCGGTTATCAGTGGGTCAGGAAGTCCAGCACCATGCGGTTGAAGGTGTCGGCGTGTTCCCATTGCGCCCAGTGGCCGCAGCGGTTGAACACGTGCAGCTGCGCGTTGGGCAGCCCTGCCAGCAGGCGCAAGCCGGTATCCATCGGCACAAAGCGGTCTTCGCGCCCCCAGACCAGCAGGGTTTCGGCGCTGATTTCGTGCAGGCGATGGCTGAAGTCGGGAAACTGTTTGGGATTGATGGTGCTGCTTTTTACGAAGTTTTCCAGGTGGTCGCGGCGCGCCAGAAGGTTATCCAGACGGGTCTGGAACAGTTCTTCGGTCAGGCTGCTGGTGTCGAAAACGAAGACGCTCATCATCTTTTTCAGGTTCTCGATGGTCGGCTCGCGGTACAGCGCACCGATCAGCTTGATGCCTTCGGTGGGCTGGGGCACAAATGCGCTCGGGCCGCCGGTGCCGCCGCCCATGAGGATCAGTTTGCCGATGCGCCCGGGGTTTTCCAGAGCGAAGGCCACGGTGCTGTGGGCGCCCATCGAGTTGCCGATGATGTGCACGCGGTCAAGGTCCAGCACATCGAGCAGGCCCTTGAGCGCCGACGCATTGAGGTTGGAGCGTGAGCCTTCGCTCACCACCGGGTCGCTTTTGCTCCAGCCCGGGCAATCGAGCAGGATCACCCGGTAACCGGCAGTCACCAGCGGTTCGATGTTGCGGTTGAAGTTGGCCCAGCCGCTGGCGCCGGGCCCGGAGCCGTGGAGCATGACCACGGTCTCGGCACCCTGGCCGACGTCGTTGTAGTGCAATTGCAGGTCCAGGTCGCCTTCCTTGATACGGGCAAAGCGGCTGGTCGAGGCTTCAGTGAATACGCTGGCAGTGGCAGTCATGGCAGTGTTCCTTGAATTCAAAGGGGGTGGGTCAGCGGCTGCGCGCCAAGGGCGCCGAAGCCTGCAATCCATTCGGGAATCGGGCGGTAGTAGCGGCCTTCGGTTTGGTAGGGGCCAAAGGCGGACAATGCGGCGAATGCGGCGACCCAGGTTTTCACCTCGTGGGTCGATTTACCGGCGAGCGCCGACAGCGCGTCATTGCCCAGTGCATCGAGGTCGCTCAAGCGGCCCTGCTCCAGCGTGTCGAGAAACTGCTGGTCCCAGACCAGGTTGAGCGGGTGCAGGCTGTTCTGGTCCTCGACGAAGTGCCGGGCGGCCTGGATGACCCGCTGCTGGCGTGCGGCGCGTTCATCGGCGGGCAACTGGCGGCCGCTGCCCATCAAGCGGTCGGCCATGCGGGCATCGACCTTGGCCAGCTCTGGCACCGGAGGCTGATGGGACAGGCCTCCGGACGCCAGGAACAGCACGCGCAGGTCCAGTGATCTGGCCCACTGGCCGATGGCCTCGCCCAGCAGTCGTGCCCGCTTGAAACCGGGCAGGGGCACGGCTACCGAATTGATGAAGACCGGAATCACCGGGCAGGTGCGCAACCCGCCCAGCAACAGTTCCAGGGGTTGGGCAAAGGCATGATCGACTTGCATTCGGTAGGACACGGCGGTGTCGATACCAGCCTCCATGACGGCTTGGGCGCAGGCTTCGGCCAGGGCTTTGGGTACGTCGAGGGGGCCGGCTGCGGTGTCGAAATCGCCGATGGCATCGGCGGCCATGCCAATGCAAAAAGGCGGCATGACGTCGTAGAAAAAGCCGTTGTAGTGATCGGGCCCCAGGAGCACGATCAGTTGCGGATTGAAGCGGGCGATGCGTTCGCGGGCATTGCGGATCATGCAGTCCACTTCGGCCAGCACTTCGGGGGCCGGGTCGACGTAGCCCACCAGCGGCGTGTGTGACAAACAGTGCAAATAGGCGCTCATCTCAAGCCACCTTGCTGACGGCTGGCGTCATCTGGATGTGTGGCTGCACGTTGAGCGCCAGGGCCAGCTCATTGCAGGCCTTGCCGAGCGTTTGCGGTGTGGCCAGCCCGGCGAGGAAGCGATCAGGGCGCAGCAGGGCAATGGACGATGAGCCGCGGGCGAACCACTCGCGCAGGCGGCCAGTGCTGTCGCCGACCCGAATCACGTCGTTGCCGGCGTCGCTCGGGGCCCTGAGCTGGACATCCGGCAGCACTTGAATAAACCGCGTGCCCAGGGTTTTCCATTGAGCAATCTGCGCCGTCGTAAGGCCCCAGGTCGGGTCGCAGCCCCAGGCGATAAAGGCGAAATTCTCGCCGATCACTTCATCGAGGAGCACGGTCGCACCGGCGTCGGTCAGTACCTTGGGCTGAATGAACATCTTGCCCACCGGCGAGCCTTTTTCGCTCGGCACGATCAGAGCGCCACGGCTGTATTGCGGCATGGGCTTGAAGCGCATCTCGACGAAATAGCGTTTGACCGGCGGCACATAGTTGAGCAGCCACGACACGCCATCGCGCAGGGTGCCCTGCCAGCGCTTGGGGGGGGCCAGTACGTGGCCGGCCAGTACCGAGAGGTCGATCATGGCCTTGGCGTGATCCCGGCGCTCCAGCTCATAGCTGTCGAGCAGGCGGTCATTGGCCAGGCCCTTGATCACCAGTGACAGTTTCCAGGCCAGGTTGGAGGCATCGCGCATGCCGCTGTTGTAACCCTGGCCCTGCCAGACTGGCATGATATGCGCGGCATCCCCGGCCAGCAGTACCCGGCCCTGACGGAAGCGGCCTGCGAGGCGGGCGTTGTGGGTATAGACGCGGCTGCGAATCAGCTCGATGCGATCCGGGTCCGGCAGCACTTTGGCCAGCAGCTTGCGCATGTTTTCGGGCTTGCTCAGCTCGGCCTCGGTCTCACCGGGCATTACCATAAACTCAAAGCGACGCACCCCGTGGGGCAGGGCGGCGGACACGTAGGGGCGCACCGGGTCGCAGCACAGGTACACATGGGGTGTGCTCAGGGGGTCGTTGGCGATATCCACGACGATCCACTGATTGGGCGCAGTCTTGCCTTCAAAACTGATGCCAAGGCTGCGCCGCACCAGGCTGTTGCCGCCATCGCAGCCAATCAGGTACTTGGCCTGCAGGCGTTCGCTGCGACCCTCGGCGTTTTTCAGTGTGAGTTGCACACCGCTGTCGCTTTGCTCGAAGCCATCGAGTTCGCGACCGAACAGTACCTTGACGTTGTCAAAGCGTTGCAGGCCTTCGAACAGCACGCGATCAGCCAGCGGCTGAATAAAGGCGTTACGGCGGGACCAGCCAAACTCATCGGTCTTGGGCTGGATGTCTGCAAAGCAGCGACCTTTGGGCGTCATGAAGCGCATCGCATGCCAGGGCGTGGTGTGCGGCAGCACGTTATCGGCAAGGCCGACGGCCTGGAATGTGCGCAGGCTTTCGTCGTCCAGGCCAATGGCGCGCGGGTAGTCGATCAGGCTGTCGAGCTTTTCCACCAAGGTGACGTTTACACCACATTGGCCCAGGTAATTGGCGATCATCAGCCCGACAGGACCCGCTCCGACAATGGCGATATCGGTGCTCAGGTCCAAGGTGGAAGCAGTGGGTGCAGAACTCATGGGTATCTCCGTACAGCGCTTTTTTTTGGATTTCTTGTTGGGCGCAGTATGGAAATCGCGAAGCTGGTGAACAACGAGAACCCTTGCTAGGGTGCACTCAGTGCACATCGTTGATTTACCAATAAAAATAATGGGAAACACATGAGCGAAACCGAATACAAGGCCGTGCGGGGCCTAATGCGCGGGTTGTTACTGATCAACGGTCTCAACCGTTTTGACGGGGGCGCCAGTACGGCTCAGTTGGCCGAGCAGAGCGGTTTGCACCGTACTACCGTACGTCGTTTACTGGAGACGTTGCAGGCCGAAGGCTACGTGCGCCGCAGTGAATCGGATGACAGCTACCGGTTGACCCTGAAGGTGCGTGAGCTGAGCGAAGGCTTTCGCGATGAACAGTGGATTTCTTCGATTGCTGCGCCCTTGCTGGGTCAATTGCTCCAGCAAGTGGCCTGGCCCACCGACCTGTGCACCCTGGATGGCGACGCGATGGTGATTCGCGAAACCACTCACCGTTTCAGTCGCCTGTCGTTTCACCGTTCGATGGTGGGGCGCCGCTTGCCCTTGCTGATGACCGCGACCGGGCGGGCATACTTTGCGTTTTGCCCGCCGGCCGAGCGGGAAGAATTGATCGAGTTGATGATCAGTCGGGACGACTCGCAGTCGGCGCTGGCGGCGGATCGCCGATTCGTCGAGCGACTGGTGGAGCACACACGCAGCAAGGGCTATGGCGAAAACAACGCGCACTGGGGAGAAGAGCGCAAGATCGCGGCGATTGCGATCCCGGTGATGCATGAGGAGCGGGTGATGGGTTGCCTGAACCTGGTGTATATCGCCAAGGCCATGCCGGTCGAGGAAGCTGCACGGCGGTTTTTACCGGCGATGCAGGAGGTGGTGGAAAAGATTCAGGTCGGGTTGGTTCAATAGCCTTCTCAGGCTCATATGATTTTCACGGGGTTAAGGCACAGGACATGTGAACAGTGCCAAACCTGTGAGAGCAGGTTTGCCTTCGATGCAGACGCACGGTGCGGCAGGCAAACTGCGGTGCTGCCATCGCGAGCAAGCCCGCTCCCACAAAGGGGCTTGCTCCTGGCTCACGGTTGTTGCGCCAACAGCGTGAAGGCTCTGGGAGTGTGAACAGTGCCAAACCTGTGGGAGCTGGCTTGCCAGCGATGCAGACGCACGGTGCGGCAGGCAAACTGCGGTGCTGCCATCGCGAGCAAGCCCGCTCCCACAAAGGGGGTGCGTGTGGCTAAAGGCGCTGCCAGAGCGCTTCTGCCTGGGGGTTGCGGTTGTCACGCCAGCGCACCAGGATCACTTCCAGATGGTCGGACTCCATGTCCGGGTACACGCGCACCAGTTCACCGCGCTCAATCAGCGGCGCCACCATGCTGTGGGGCATGCACGCCACCCCCTGGCCACTGGCGACCATCGGTTTGAGTGCCTCGGACACCGTGGCCTCGAATACCTGCAGCAAACGCTGAGGCTGGGGGTGACGGTTGATCTGGGTACGCGACAGTTCATGCAATTGCGCACTGCGCGAATAGCTGAGCAGCGGGATCGGTTCGTCGGTCTGGGTGCAATGCGCCGCCAGTTGCGGTGTGGCCACCCAGTACAGTTCGTCATGACCCAGGGACTTGACCTCGAACTCGCTCTGGCGCGAGTAGGGTGCGGTCTTGGTGTCGCGATAGAACAGGATGAAGTCGCAGCGCCCGGACATCAGCGCCATGTAGTAGTCGTCGGTGCTGCGATAGCCCGTGTCGATACGGGTGAACAGCGGCGCCTGCGGGCTGTTCAACTGGCTGATCCAGCCCGGGAAAAAGTTGCACGCCAGGGTATGCAGCGAGGCAAAGGTCAGCGGCCGGTTGAGCACTTTGACGCTTTGCTCGCAGTCGCGGGCCATGCGTACCAGCTCAACGGCATTGGGCAGCAGCGCTTCGCCAGCAGCGGTCAGGCGCACCGGGTTGCGCTCGCGGTCGATCAGGGTCGCGCCCAGGTGGGCTTCCAGCAATTGAATGCGTCGGCTCAGCGCCGATTGCGATGAGTTGCGCATGCTGGCCGCGGCCGTGAACTTGCCGGTATCGGCCAGGGCGAGAAAATCTTCGTACCAGTCAATGTTCATAGACTTATTCCAATATTCGATAGCCCGTCCAGCATAGTGGATCAATTGCCGCTATCCGCGCCATGCCGCCGTCTTTATTGTGCACCTAAACCGCCACCTGCCGTTGGATTGTGGTTGACAGGCATAACAAGAAGAATTTTAAAAGGGCAATGATATGCACAAATTGAATAGGGCCAAGCTTTTGCTGGGGGCTCCGCTGTTGGCCCTGCTGTTGACCGGTGCCCAGGCTGCCCAGGCAGGTGTGCTGGACAAGGTCAAGGCCCATGGCAGCGTGCGCTGCGGGGTCGCAGGTGACAAGCCGGGGTTTTCGCTGATCGATGACAAGGGCCGCTGGACCGGTATGGACGTAGACCTGTGCCGCGCTGTGGCCGCTGCGGTGCTGGGGGATGCAGACAAGGTCGAGTACCTGACCACCACCGCAAAAAACCGCTTTACCGCCCTGGCTTCCGGGGAGATCGACATTCTGTCCCGTGCCGCTTCCTGGACCGCTGAACGCATAGCCAACCTGGGCGTGGACTTCACCACGGTCTGGTTCTACGACGGCCAGGGCTTTATGACCCACGCTGCCGACGGCATCGAGAAACTCACCGACCTGGACGGTGCCACTTTCTGCCTGTCACCGGGCACCACCTCCGAGCAAAACCTGGAAGACTATTTTGGCCGCCGTGGCCTGACTTACAAAACCGTGGTCATCGAAAAAAGCCCCGAACTCTACGCTGCCTTCCAGCGCGGGCGCTGTAACGCCATTTCCAATGACTCTTCGGGGCTGGCGGCGCGTTTGGCGCTGATGAACAACCCCAAGGACTATGCGCTGCTGCCCGAGGTGATTTCCAAGGAGCCGTTGGGGGCCTTTGTCGCACAGGGTGATACGGTCTGGCGCAATATTGTGACCTGGACCGCCTATGCCCTGATGACCGGCGAAGAACTGGGCGTGACCTCGGATAACGTCGACGAGTTGCGTGGCAACAAGAGCGCATCCACCGATATCGCCCGTTTGCTGGGCACCGAAGGCACCATCGGCAAGTCCTTTGGCCTGGACAGTGACTGGGCCTATCGCGCCCTCAAGCAAGTCGGCAACTACGCGCAAATCTACGACCGTAACCTCGGCCAGCAGACGGCATTGAACATCCCGCGCGGCCTCAACCGCAGCTGGAAAGACCATGGCCTGATGTACGCGCCGCCGATTCGCTGAGGGGATTTCTGTGATGTCGACCCATCGTTCGCCCAATCTGCGCCTGTCGAGCGTGCTGCAGCAGGGGCTGGTACTGGCTCTGGTTGCCGCGGTGTTTTATCTGCTCTCCAGCAACGCCGCGCTGAACTTGAAGAACCTCAATATCGCCTCGGGATTCGGTTTTCTGTCCCAGCGCGCAGGCTATGACATCAGCTTCTCGCTGATTGATTACACCCCGGATGCGACCTATGCCCGCGCCTATCTGGTGGGCTTGCTCAACACCTTGCTGGTGTCGGTGCTGAGCATTGTGCTGGCGACCCTGCTGGGAGGTGCGCTGGGCATGGCGCGCGTCTCGGACAACTGGCTGATCAAGCGCCTGAGCGGCACCTGCATCGAATTTTTGCGCAATGTGCCGCTGGTGGTGCATCTGGTCTGGTGGTACGGCCTGGTGCTGGCGCTGCCCGGGGTCAAGCACTCGGCCTCGCTGTTTGGCGTGGTGTTTCTGAACAACAACGGCCTCACACTGCCCTGGCTCGAACAGGGCAGTGTGGTCGGCTGGGGGCTTTCCCTCATGCTGCTGGGCACGTTGCTGGCTTATGTGTTTTGCCGCTTGAAGGAAGCCCGCGGGCCGTGGCGCGGTTTTGCTTCCAGGCGCTGGCCCGCGCTGTTGGCAGGGGCTGTGCTGCTGCCCGTGCTGGTGTACGCCTTGAGTGATGCCCATGTGCAATGGGAAGTACCCGTGCAGCGCGGTTTCGGTTTCAAGGGCGGAATCACCCTGGTGCCGGAGATGCTTGCGTTATGCCTGGCCTTGTCGTTCTACAGCGCCAGTTATATCGCCGAGATTGTGCGTGGCGCGATTGAGTCGGTACACCGCGGCCAGTACGAAGCGGCCAGGGCGCTCGGCTTCAAATCCGGTTCCACAATGCGCCAGTTGATCGTACCCCAGGCCATCTACCCGATGATCCCGCAGATCACCAACACGTACCTGAATATCGTCAAGAACTCTTCACTGGGGGTGGTCATCGGTTTTATGGAACTGGTGTCGTCCACCGGCGGAACAACCCTGAACCAGACCGGCCAGGCCATTGAATGCATCGCGCTGGTGATGGGCACTTACTGCCTGATCAGCCTGGTGATCTCCCTGGGGATGAACATCTACAACCACCGTATCGGCCAGAGGGGGCACTGAACATGACCGCAATGAATCAGGCACTGGCAGTCCCGCTGGCACCGCCGCGCTTGCCCTGGGTACAGCGCGCCGCAGCCTGGAGCCGCAGCCAGTTGTTCCCCAGCGTGGGCCACAGCCTGCTGACCCTGGGCGTGCTGGCGCTGCTGTGCTGGTGCATTCCTGCTGCGCTGAACTGGCTGGTATTCGATGCCACCTTCATCGGCAGCAGTGCCAAAGACTGCAACCCCGGCGGCGCCTGCTGGTTGCCGATTACCCAACGCTGGAACCTGTTTGTGTACGGCTTCTATCCGCAAGCCGAACAGTGGCGGGTAAGCCTGGCACTGGTGCTGGCAGGGGCGGCGTTTGTCTTGCTGTTTTTCAAGCGCCTGGACCGTCGCCTGCTGCTGGCGTATCTGGCGTTGCTGCCGATCGTGATGTGGTGGCTGCTCAAGGGCGGTGCCGGTTTGCCCGAGGTGTCTTCGACCAAGTTCGCCGGGATGCTGGTGACAGTATTCCTGGGCACCGCCGGGATGATTTTCGCGCTGCCGCTGGGGATTTTGCTGGCGCTGGGCCGACGTTCGAAACTGCCGGTGGTGCGCATGCTTTGCGTGCTCTATATCGAGCTGGTGCGCTCGGTGCCGGTGATTTCGCTGCTGTTTATGGCTTCGCTGATGATTCAGCTGTTCCTGCCGCCGGATTCGGCCTTCGACATCCTCTTGCGGGTGCAACTGGTGCTGATCCTGTTTACCGCCGCCTATATGGCTGAAACCCTGCGCGGCGGTTTGCAGAACCTGCCCAAGGGCCAATACGAGGCGGCCATGGCGCTGGGTTTTGGTTACTGGAAAACCATGGGCCAGATCATTTTGCCGCAAGTGCTCAAGCAATCCATTGCGCCCTTGCTCACGCAGTTTATCGGCCTGTTCAAAGAGACCACGCTGGTGATGATCGTCGGCGTACTGGACATCGTCGGTATCGCCATGAGCACCGCCGTCGCCCCGGAATGGGTTGAGTACGGCCACGAAATCTACGTCTTCCTGGCGATCTACTTCTTCGTCATCTGTTTTGCACTGTCGCGCTATGCCCGACACCTTGAACAACGTATGGAGCAAAGCCGCTCATGATCAGCAAACCCAAGGCTGATGCCGCCGCAATGGTACGCATCGAACAATTGAACAAGTGGTTCGGCAATGCCCATGTGCTGAAAAACATCTCGCTGAATGTCCATGCCGGGGAAAAAGTAGTGATCTGCGGGCCTTCGGGCTCCGGCAAGTCAACTCTGATCCGCTGCATCAACCAGCTGGAACAACACCAGCAGGGCCTGGTTGTCGTGCTGGGCGAGGAACTTGACGGCAACCTCAAGGGGCTTGAGCGCATCCGCCGCCAGGTGGGCATGTGCTTCCAGCACTTCAACCTGTTCCCGCACCTCACGGTGCTGAAAAACTGCACGTTACCGCAGACTTCCAACCTGGGCGTGCCCGAGGCTGAGGCCATTGAACGAGCGCTGGGCTTGCTGGACAAGGTCAAGATGCGCGACCACGCCAACAAGTTTCCGTCGCAGTTATCCGGTGGTCAGCAGCAACGAATCGCCATAGCCCGGGCGCTGTGCATGCAACCCAAGGTCATGCTGTTTGACGAGCCGACCTCGGCCCTGGACCCGGAAATGATCGCGGAAGTGCTGGACGTCATGACCGGCCTGGCCCAGGAAGGCATGACCATGATCTGCGTGACCCACGAAATGGGTTTTGCACGCAAGGTAGCCGACCGCATTGTCTTTATGGATCAGGGTGAAATCATTGAAGAGGCCCCCCCGGAGCGGTTTTTCTCAGCCCCTGAATCACCTCGAACCCAACGTTTTTTGAGCCAGATCATCAATCACGGAGTGCATGCCCAATGACCCAATCCATTGCGATGGCCTTGCATGGCGGTGCCGGTGTGCTGATGCCCGGTGTTTTGACCCGCGAAGACGAACAGGCGATCCACGCAGCACTGCTGCAGGCGCTCAAGGCGGGTGTCGATGTCCTGGAAAAGGGCGGCAGCAGTCTGGATGCGGTACAAGCCAGTGTGGTTGAGCTTGAAGAGTGCCCCTGGTTCAACGCCGGCAAAGGCGCGGTGTTTACCCACAGCGGTGACCACGAACTGGACGCCGCGATCATGAACGGGGCCAACCTGGAAGCCGGAGCCGTAGCCGGCGTGCATCATGTGCGCAACCCGATATGCGGTGCGCGGGCGGTGCTGGAGCATAGCGAGCATGTGCTGCTGGCCGGTGCCGGGGCGGACTTGTTCCTGTCCGAACAGGCGGGTCTCGAACATGTCAGCAATGACTGGTACGACACGCCTTTGCGTCGTCGCCAGTGGGCTGCGCAACAGCAGCAACCGGAGACGGTGTTGCTGGAGCCGGGAGGTGTGGAGAAAAAATTCGGCACTGTGGGGGCTGTCGCCCTGGACCGTCACGGCCATGTAGCAGCAGCCACCTCCACCGGGGGCATCACCAACAAACGCTACGGCCGGGTGGGTGACTCGCCACTGATTGGCTCCGGCACCTGGGCGGATGACCGCAGCGCGGCGATTTCGGCGACCGGCCACGGCGAGTTCTTTATGCGCACCGTGGTGGCCCACAATATTGCATCGCGCATTCGCCTGGTGGGTTCGAGCCTGGCAGACGCCTGCGAGCAAGTTGTACAGGGCGAGCTCAAGGAGCTCGGTGGTAACGGCGGCGTGGTCGCCGTGACACCGGGCGGCGAGACCGTGCTGAGCTTTAATACGCCGGGCATGTACCGCGCCTGGCTGGATACTGACGGCGGCCTGCACACCGCCATTTATGCCGAGGACGACTGCCTGCATCGACTTTGAGTGAATTGACCCGCGGGGCGGCTGGAGATTAGTCTCGATCTCCTTTCGCCCCGTGGAATGCATCGATGATCACCTGCTACCTGCGTTACGTGATTGACCCTTACCAACTGGCCGAATTCGAGGCCTATGCCAAAGTCTGGATCCCGCTGGTAGCCAAATTTGGCGGCCAGCATCACGGTTACTTCCTGCCCTCGGAAGGTGCCAATAACATTGCTCTGGCCATGTTTACCTTCCCCAGCCTCGCAGCCTATGAAGACTACCGCGAACGCTCAAAAACGGATGCCGAATGCATTGCCGCGTTCAAACTGGCTGAAGATAATCGCTGTATCCTGAGTTACGAGCGCAGCTTTTTCAGGCCGGTTTTCGACTAACCCCCACTTCTTCAAAGAGGCATGCCCCTATGGCAACTGCATCCGCATTTATTGATATTCCCGCTTCACCCGATCAGGTCTGGCAATTGATCGGTGGTTTCAACTCGCTGCCGGACTGGTTGCCCCTGGTTGCCGTCAGCGAAGCTGGCGAAGGCGGGCGCTTGCGCCATCTGCAGACCGTGGATGGCACGGTGATCGTTGAGCGCCTGCAAACATTCGACAATGCCGGCAAGACCTACAGCTACTCCATTGTCGAGGCGCCGTTTCCGGTGACCGACTACCTGGCGACCTTGCGCGTTGAAGCGCTGGGCGACGGCGCCCGTGTGACCTGGTCGGGGCAGTTCACCCCGGCAGGTGTAAGCACTGAAGCTGCCGAAGAGCTGTTTACCGGGGTCTATCAGGGTGGGCTGGCGGCGCTGAGCGGCAATTTCGCAGGCTGATTTGTTGTGGGAGCGGGCTTGCCCGCGATGGTATCGACGCGGTTCGACGGGCACACCGCAGCGCCTGAATCGCAGGCAAGCCAGCTCCCACAGGGCATGTTGTGCTCACATAAATGAGGTTTGCCTGATCATTATTGTGGGAGCGAGCCTGCTCGCGAAGGTATCGATGCGGTCTACCAACTGAACCGCGTCGCCTGAATCGCTCGAGCCCAGTTCCCACATTAAATGCAAGCGCAAAAGTGGGTTGAAAATACCCGTTATCCGTGCCGTGATGGCCATTTCAAATCAACTAAATCTTAAAAAGTGTGGCTATTTAATGACTTAGGTCAGTATTGCCTTGAAATAAAATGTGCAGAATCACTTGTTACTGATTGTTACGATAGGGTAAGATCGCCCTGCGTTCACCTACCACGGTTTATGCATTTTTAAGCCCCAAGTTTCCATCAGCTACTTGGGCTTTTTTTTGCCTGAAATTTGATATTGGATCCAATTTTCGGGCAATAAAAAGGCGCCAATCGCTGGCGCCTTGTTGCAGTTGCCACGCTCTAATAAGCGACTCAGCGCACCAGGCAGGGTTTTTTGTTGTCGTATTTCCAGCCGGGAATCATGTACTGCATGGCCACGCTGTCATCCCGGGCACCCAGGCCCATGCCTTTGTACAGTTCGTGAGCCTTGGCCACGGCGTCCATGTCGATGTCCACGCCCAAGCCAGGCTTTGTCGGAACCTTGATATGGCCGTCGACAATTTTCAGCGGTTCACGGGTCAGGCGCTGGCCGTCCTGCCAGATCCAGTGGGTATCAATGGCGGTGATGTCCCCCGGCGCTGCAGCCGCAACCTGGGTGAACATGGCCAGGGAAATGTCGAAGTGGTTGTTGGAATGCGAGCCCCAGGTCAGGCCCCATTCGTGGCACATCTGCGCAACGCGTACCGAGCCCTGCAGGGTCCAGAAGTGCGGGTCGGCCAATGGGATGTCCACGGCCTGCGATTGAATCGCATGGCCCATTTCGCGCCAGTCGGTGGCAATCATGTTGGTGGCGGTGCGCAGGCCCGTGGCGCGGCGGAACTCGGCCATGACTTCACGCCCCGAATAGCCGTTTTCGGCGCCGCAAGGGTCTTCGGCATAGGCCAGTACCCGGTGCTGGTCGCGACACAGGGCGATGGCTTCCTTGAGAGACCAGGCTCCATTAGGGTCCAGAGTGATGCGGGCATCGGGGAAACGCTCGGCCAGTGCAGTGACCGCTTCGATTTCTTCGCCGCCGCGCAGCACGCCGCCCTTGAGCTTGAAGTCGTTGAAGCCGTAACGGGCTTGTGCCGCTTCCGCCAGGCGCACGATGGCCTGTGGGGTAAGGGCTTGTTCATGGCGCAGGCGTGTCCAGTCATCGCCATCCGCTTCACTGCGGTAGGCCAGATCGGTGTGTTGACGGTCGCCAATATAGAACAGATAGCCGAGCATCTTCACGGCATCCCGTTGCTGGCCTTCACCGAGCAAGGCGGCTACCGGCACGTGCAGAAATTGACCGAGCAAGTCGAGCAGGGCGGCTTCCATTGCCGTCACGGCGTGGATGGTGATGCGCAGGTCGAAGGTTTGCAGGCCGCGCCCCGCCGAATCCCGTGCGGCGAAGGTGCTGCGCATGGCGTTGAGGACAGCCTGGTAATTGCCGATGGGCTGGCCAATCACCAGGCTACGGGCGTCTTCCAGGGTTTCGCGGATGCGTTCGCCACCGGGCACTTCACCCACGCCGGTATTGCCGCTGCTGTCCTTGAGGATAACGATATTGCGGGTAAAGAAGGGGCCGTGGGCGCCGCTCAGGTTGAGCAGCATGCTGTCATGGCCCGCTACCGGGATCACCTGCAGGCTGGTCACGATCGGAGCTTGGCTGGCGTGGTGTTGATGGTCGGCATTCATGGTCTGGTCCTTGTCAGGCAGTTTGCAGGGCGGTGGGGTTCACGGCCGTGGGTGTGGGTTTGGTTTTGGCAAAGAACACAATGAGTGCCGCAATGATCGACGTGCCGGCCAGGCCATAGAGCCCGCCCTGGATCGAGCCTGTGGTTTGTTCCAGAAACCCGAAGGTGGTGGGGGCGACGAAGCCGCCGAGGTTGCCGATGGAATTGATCAAGGCAATGACTGCCGCCGCGATGCGTGTATCCAGGTAGCCTTGGGGAATGGGCCAGAACAGCGCCGAGGCCGACTTGAAGCCGATGGCGGCAAAGCAGATGGCGATAAACGCAAAGATCGGCCCGCCGGTGGTGGACATAAACATGCCGATGGCGGCAATCACCAGGGCGGCCGCCACCCAGGCCTGCTGGAACCTGAATTTGCTGGCCAGCGAGGCAAAGGCATACATGGCAATGATTGAAATCAGCCACGGGATCGAGTTGTAGAAGCCCACCTGGATATCGCTCAGGTCACCCATTTTTTTGATGATGCTCGGTAGCCAGAACGTGGCCGCGTAAATGGTCAGCTGGATACAGAAGTAAATCGCGCAGAACAGCATGATCTGGCGGTCCTTGAGCAGCATGCCGAGGGTCGGCTTGACGGTGTTGGCGGCATCGCGTTCACGCTGTTCGCGGTCAATTTCGTTAACCAGCGCATCTTGCTCTGCAAGGCTGAGCCATTTGGCGTCATGGGGTTTTGAGTCCAGCCAGAACCACACAAACACGCATAGCACCACCGAGGCCATACCTTCGATGATGTACATCCACTGCCAGCCGTGCAGTCCCATGCCGGTGATTTGCAGCAGCAGGCCGCTCAGTGGTCCCGAGATCAGCGAGGCCAGTGCCGAGCCGCTGAGGAAGATGGCAATCGCCTTGCCGCGTTCGGCGCCAGGCAGCCAGCGGGTGAAGTAATAGATCACGCCCGGGAAGAAGCCCGCTTCGGCGACGCCAAGCAGAAAACGCAGGATATAGAAGTGGGTTTCGTTCTGGATAAAGGCCATCAGGGTGGCGGTGATACCCCAGGTGAACATGATTCGGGTGAGCCAGATGCGGGCGCCAACTTTTTGCAGCAGCATATTGGACGGCACTTCAAACAGTGCGTAGCCGATGAAAAACAGCCCGGCACCGAAACCATAGGCGGCGGCACCAATGCCCAGATCGTGCTCCATGTGGCTGCGTACGAAGCCGATGTTTACCCGGTCGATGTAGTTGACGATAAACATGATGACGAAAAGTGGCAGTACATGCCTCTTCACTTTTTGGATCGCGCGCGCCAGGACGGGGTCGTTGGCGTACGCAGCAGACGGATTGCTGGAAGTGTTCACAATTCAGAGCCCCACTGATTATTTTTATGCGGGTTGTGTGTGCTGCAGATGGCTCTGCAGTTGCCAGACATCATACGAGTTGGTTTTTTCCCTAGCAATGCCATGAAACAAACGAAAAAGTTATAAAAGATGCAGCTTTAGATACCTTTTATGAGGTTTTATCGCTGTTAAGAGCGTTTTAAAGCCTGATGTCAGGTTCGGAAACGTATCTGCCTGGGGGCAGAGCTCGTTCAAAACCCAAGGTTTACTGAGATTTATATAGCTTGTCATACATGTTGGGGTGCTAGTATCAAGCGGTCTTGTACGAATGGATTTGCCCCATGCATGACCCCCAGAATGCGCCGCTGCGCAAGCGTTCACCGGGCCTGGCCCACGACATCGTGGCCGAGCTGACCCAGCGAATTTTGCTGGGCCAACTGGCGCCCGGCGAGAAGCTGCCTTCCGAGTCGGCCATCGTGCGCGAGCACGGTGTAAGCCGCACGGTGGTGCGTGAAGCGATTTCAAAATTGCAGGCATCCGGGCTGGTCGAAACCCGTCACGGCATTGGTACCTTCGTGCTTGAGCGCGATCCGCGCCAGGGTATCCACCTGAGCCGTGATACCGCAGCCAGCGTGCGCGGTATCGTCGAATTGCGCCTGGGCCTGGAGACCCAGGCTGCGGCGCTGGCCGCGAGGCGGCGCACGGAGGAGCAACTGCTGCAGATGCGCCAGGCGCTGGATGACCATCAAAGCTCACTGGCCAACAACGACAGCAGCGTCGAGCCGGACCTGCGTTTCCACCAGTTGATCGCTCAGGCCACGGGCAACGCTTATTTCACCGATATCATTGCCCAGTTGGGGCGTTCGGTGATTCCGCGTACCCGGATCAATAGTGAAGAGCGCGGTGATGCTGACCTCAAGCAGTTGGGGCAAATGGCTGTGCTGGAACATGAGGCGATCTTGCGCGCGATCCGCCGTCAGGACCCCGACGCCGCCCGCGCTGCCATGCTGCTGCATTTGAGCAACAGCCTGGAGCGCATGGCGGGGGGGTGAGGGCTGTCACTTCAACGCCATATCCTCGGGATTGATCTGTTTCCAGGCTTGCAGCACCACCTGCGCTTTGGGCTCCTGGCCGCTGTCGAGGTAGAACTGGATCAACGCCAATCGGGCATCGCGAAACGCCGGCTGGCGTTTGAGCAGTTCTTCCATTTGCGCGCAGGCCTGTTCGAGCTGACCGCTCTGGTGCAGGGCCACCGCCAGCACATAGCGGTACTGGCTGTTGTCCGGTTCCAGTTTTACGGCCTGCTGCAAAGCTTTCATCGCTTGTTCGGGCTGGCCACCGCGAATCAATGCCAGCCCCAGGCTGTGTTGCAACAACGCTGCCTGCGGTTGTGCCTTGATCGCGTCGTTGAGCAGGGTCGAGGCCTCGGCACTGCGCCCACTGGCTTCCAGCCATTGGGCCAGAGTGACCAGAGCCGGGTAGAAGTCCGGGTCGCGCAGCAGGGCGGCGCGCAGTCTGGCCTCGACCTCGGCATTGCGCCCGCTGGCCTGATACAGCATGGCCAGGTTGAGGTTGGACTCGGCCCGTTCGGCCAGGCTCAGCTGCACGCTTTCGTATTCACCGATGGCCTTGTCCCACGCCACTTGATTCGTGCCCAGGCCATTGCGCGCAGCGCCCTGCAAGTTGCGCGCGGCGATGATGCGCAC
Organism: Pseudomonas sp. FSL W7-0098; assembly: GCF_005930585.1. NCBI lineage: Bacteria > Pseudomonadati > Pseudomonadota > Gammaproteobacteria > Pseudomonadales > Pseudomonadaceae > Pseudomonas > Pseudomonas sp. FSL W7-0098. The sequence continues at coordinate 659,525 of NZ_RXHW01000001.1, read as the reverse complement.
TGCACGCACGCTGTCACTCAACAATGGGCTGAGCAACGCGACCCGCTCTGCCGGAGGCAAGAAAGCGCTCACTGCCCGCACCGCGCTTTCACGCACTTGCGGGGCAGGGTGGTTGAGGTCCTTGCTGGCCAGCTGCAGTGCGGATTCGCTGGGGTAGTTGGCCAGTTCAGCCAACAACGTGGCGCGTTGAATCGCTGGCAGGTTGCTGCGCCGCAATTGCTCGTAGAGCGCCTGCGCAGCACCCGGCCGGCCGCCGCGGATCAGCCACAGGCTTTCATCGTACCGGGCTGCTTGCGGTGCATCGTGGGCGGTCCAGTGCTTGAACTGCTCCGTCACCCTGTCACCGGCCTTGCCCTGATGGCAGCCCAGGCAGGCATCCGTTGTGCCCAGGGCTTTGGCCCGCACCGGGTTGGGGATGCTGAAGCTGTGGTCATGGCGATAGTCGTTGCCCATGTAGAACTTGCCGGGCATATGGCAATCCACACATTGCGAGCCCGGTTGGCCTTCGGCATGGCGATGGTGGTCGATGGCGTCATAGTTCTTCGCGTGCAGGCCCTTGCCATCAATCCCGGCAATGGCTGCTTTGCCGGCCGTGTTGTGGCATTGCAGGCACAGTGCATTGCCCGCTGCCTTGAGTTCGGTGCTGTGGCAGTTGCTGCAACGCACGCCCTTGTCGAACATCTTGCTTTGCAGGAACGAGCCGTGTTCGAACACCTCGTCCTTGATCTTGCCGTCCAGTGCGTACAGCTCGCGGGTCAGTACGCTGGGCAGGTAGTCGTCCATCAGCCGCTTGCCCACGGTAAAGCCATCGCCCAGCGGGGCGCGGCGGGCATGGCAGCGGGCGCAGGTTTCGAGTTCTACCGTGGCGTCCTTGCTTTTAAGGTCGACGTCAAAGCCGCTGTGGGGCAACGGGTTGTTTTCCGTGACAGCACGCAGATGGCTGGACGCCGGGCCGTGACAGGCCTGGCAACCGACGCCGAGACTGTTCCATTGGCTGTTGAAGCTGTTGCTGGCGGCATCAAAGTTACGTTTGTAGCCGGTGGTGTGACATTCGACGCACATAAAGTTGGCGTTCTGGTTCGGTTTGCTCCAATGCAGCGGGTTCTTGAAGCTCACCCCCTGGCCTGGGTACAGATGGAACCAGCGGTGTTTTTCGGTATCCCAGGCCACCCCCAGGGCTTGCAGCCTGCCGTCGCCAACTTCGATCAAATACTGCTGCAACGGCGCAATGCCGAAGGTGTAAGCGACCTTGAAGTCGGCGGGTTTGCCATCCAGCCCCGGCGTATTGACCCAGAACTCGTCGCCCTGGCGAAAAAACCGGCTGTTTTCGCCTTCGCCCTTGAACGTGGCATTGCTGAAGTCGGCCAGTACGGTCTGCGGCGCGGCCACCTGCATGGCCAGTTGATGATGAGAGCCTTGCCAGTCCTTGACCTGGGCGTCGTGACAACCCTGGCACTGTTGCTCGTCGACCATCTGCGCCGGGGCGACGTGCTCGGCCACCGCAGCCGTGGCCAGCACCTTGGGCTCATACACCGGCGCCGGGCGGCTGAGATAAAACCATAACCCGCCCAGCACCACCAGCAACACGGCAGCGCTTACGGGTAACAGGTAACGGCTCATCAGGGTGGGGCGCGAATCAGGTGGGTTTGCAGCTTTTATAGTTTTAGTTTTGGGCATTGCGACTTCCGTATCCAAAAGGCTCTATCGTTCACCGACAAACCAGCGGTAATAGGGGTTGGCGCCATCGCCACGCATTACTTCACGGATATCCCGGCTCCATGCCTCGCGGTCGCCATCATAGGCATGCAGGCTGGAACGGTAAAACTGCATCAGGCGTTGCTGTTGGCTGTGCATGCGCTCGACAAACTCCGGGGCGGCGTTGAGCAACGGTATCGGTTGGCGCAGATCGAGCAGCGCCGGCAGCACCCGGCTGATTTCTTTGCTGCGCACCCACGGAGCGTACTCGATACGCGGTTGGTCGTCCGTGACGGCCGGCGCATCTGCAGCAAAGCGCACCAGCCCTTCACGGTCGGTCACCCAGGTTGCCAGCAGTGCCGCTGGCGAAGCGACGCCCACATCCTGCAGGGCGTTGCGTACACCCGGTTGCCCGAAACGGGCGCTGATGCGCGCGGCATCCAGTTCAATGGGCTGCAATGAACCCACCAGCAGCATTTCGTGAAACTCGCTGGTCCATAGCGTGGCGTAAGGGAATACGTCGAGAAAACTGCGCACCAGCGAACGCGAGTCGTCGATATTCTGCGTCGGCAACGGCAGCCATTGCGCAACTATCCCTTGCGGGTGCAGGCGCTGTGCAGCCAGTTGATAGAAGTCCCGCGAGTACAGATTGACTACGCCGGCGGCGGAGGGCGGTGGTGGTTCGAGGGTGATCAGGTCATAGCGCTGTTCGCTGCGCAGAAGTTCCTGGCGACCGTCGCGCAAACGCACCTGCAAGCCGGGGTTGGAAGCCGCAGCGAAGTTGCCTTTGAACAGGGTTGAAGCCTTGACCACCGAGGGCAATAACTCGGCCACCACCCGTTGTTGCAGTCCCGGGTAACTCAACAGGGCCCCGGCAGTGATCCCGGTGCCAAAGCCGATCACCAGCGCCGAGCGTGGTTCGCCGTTGTGGATCAACAGCGGCAACAGGGCCTGGATACGCATGTAGCGCAGTGAAGGCATAGCATCACCGGTGTTGGACACGCCCTGGATATACAGGCGATGGAAGCGGCGTTCACCCTTGCCCTGGGCCACGACGGCGACGGTGCCGCCGCGACCTTCCTGGTAAAACACCAGCTCACCGTTACGGGCTCCGGGCAGCAGTTCGGCGAGGCGCTCAACCGGCGTTAAGACGGCTACCAGCAGCGCTGCCAGGCTGAACGCAACGACTGCCTGGCGATGGCCTTTCTTGACCCGGTGCCCCTGCTGTACCGCGATCAAACCTACTGCAGCGGCGATGACTGCCAGCATGCCGAGCGTATGTACCAGCCCCAGCCAGGGGATCAGGACAAAACCGCAGAGGGCAACGCCGACGATCCCGCCCAGCGTGTTGAACGCCACGACTGCACCGACATCCCGCCCGATCCGGCCGGGGCCGACGCACAGGCGCAGGGCTATCGGGAACGCTGCGCCCAACAGCAACGTAGGGATAAACACAATGCTCAGTGCAGCCACTGCGAAGCGGGCGCTCATGCCCAGCAACACACTGCCACCCAAGGCCAGTGCCGCAGTCTCTGCCTGGGTTTGCAGCAGGATCAGCCAGCGTCCGAGCAGGGCAACTTCCAGCAGGGCAACCAGTCCGGCCCCGGCAATCAGCAAGGCAAACACACCCCAGGGATCGCGTAGCCGATCAACCCGGCGCGCCATCAGGCTGCTGCCGATAAACAGTCCGGTCAGGTAAGTGGCCAGCACCACGGCAAAGGCGTAGGTACGGGTGCTCATGAACTGAACAATCGATTGCGACCAGACCACTTCGTAGCCCAGTGCCACACCGCCCGCGATGGCATACAGGGCCATGGCCAGCCGGGCCGGTTTTTGTACCGCGCTGGTCGCCACCGGATCGGCGACAATGGTGTGCTGCCCGCGTTGCAGCCACAGGGCGCCCGCGGCGGCAATCAGGTTGAGTGCGGCGGCTACAACGGCACTGGCGAAAACACCGAGGCTGGCAATCAGGAGAAAGGCGGTCAGCAGAGTGCCGACAATCGCCCCGCCGGTATTGGCGGCATACAGGCGGCCACCGGCCTGGCCCAGATGTTGCGGCTCGGATGCCAGTGCGCGTATCAGCACTGGCAGCGTGCCGCCCATCAAGAGAGCGGGCAGACCCACGAGCAGCAATGGCAGCAACCAGGCGGGCAGGCCGATCAGTTGTTCGAGCCAGGCGAATGGCGCCGCGGCCATACCCAGCCCCAGCGTGGCGCCGATGCCGAGCACGGCCACACCCACTTCAAGGCCCGCATATAATAGCAAGGGTTTGCCCAGGCGGTCGGCGCAGCGGCCAAACAGCAGCCCGCCAAGGGCCAGCCCGGCAAAGAAGGCGCTGATGCCGGTGGTGATGGCGTACACCTCGACACCGATCACCAGCGACAGTTGTTTGATCCACAGCACCTGATAGATCAGGGCGGCAGTACCGGAAATAAATAGCAGCAAGGCAGTGGCAGACAATGCAGTACGGCTGGGCGGTAAGGGTGACGGCATTGCGCGGGAGCCTTGTGCAGAAGGAATTCGGGAAGGAGTCGTTACCCCGTGTGGGAGCGGGCTTGCTCGCGATGGAGGCGGCGCGATCTGACAGATGCAGTGCGTCGAGACAATCGCGGGCAAGCCCGCTCCCACAGGGCAGGTTTACTGCGCTGGCTGATTTTTCATTTTTTCCGCAATCTTGGCGTCTACCGCTGCCCGTACCTGATCGATACTGAAGCTTGGCGGCTTCTGGCTCGGCGGGTAATCGACGAAGGTTTCCAGGAAGTTGGCCGCCTTCATGATTGCCAGTTCGTTCAAGTAGACGTTTTTCGTGCTCCAGTCGTAATACTGATCGGAGACCACGTCAGCCCGTTCGAACGGGTCCATGCGCAGGTTGAAGATTTTCGGCACCCGCAGGCATACGAAAGGTTCGCTCCAGACCTTGAAACCGCCCGGTTCGCGTTGCTCGCAGAACACCACTTTCCAGTTGTCGAAACGCATCGATACCAGCATGCCGTCATCGTTGAAGTAGTAGAACTCGTTGCGATTGCCCTTGGGTTGTTCGCCGGTCAGGTACGGCAGCTGGTTGAAACCGTCCAGGTGCACCTTGAAGTTGTTGCCACCTGCCACCGGGGCCCAGCCCTTGAGCAACTTGTCTTTGACATCGGCATCGCCAGCCACCGCGAGCAGGGTCGGGAACCAGTCCAGCCCCGAGAACATCTCGTTACTCACTTCGCCAGCCTTGATTTTCCCCGGCCAGCGCACGATTGCCGGGACACGGAAGGCACCTTCCCAGTTGGAGTTCTTCTCGTTCCGGAACGGCGTGGTGGCCGCGTCCGGCCAGGAGAACTGGTTCGGCCCGTTGTCGGTGGTGTAGACCACGATGGTGTTGTCGGCGATTTTCAGGTCATCGAGGGTTTTCAGCAGTTTGCCGACGTCGCCGTCATGCTCAAGCATGCCATCGGCGTACTCGTTGCCGGGCATACCACTCTGGCCCTTCATCGAGTCGCGCACGTGGGTAAAGACGTGCATGCGCGTGGTGTTCATCCACACAAAAAAAGGCTTGTCGGCCTTGGCCTGCTTTTCGATGAACTCCTGCGCGGCCGCGGTGGTTTCGTCGTCGATGGTTTCCATGCGCTTGGCGGTCAGGGCCCCGGTGTCTTCAATCTTGCCGTCGGCAAAACTGTGGATCACGCCACGGGGCGAGGTGGCCTTGACGAAAGCCGGGTCATCCTTGGGCCAGTACGGGCGTTCGGGTTCTTCTTCGGCATTGAGGTGGTAGAGGTTGCCGAAAAACTCGTCAAAACCATGATTGGTCGGCAAGTACTCGTCGCGGTCGCCCAGGTGGTTTTTACCGAATTGTGCAGTGGCGTAGCCCTGGGATTTGAGCGCCTGGGCGATGGTGATATCGCGCTTTTGCAGGCCTACCGGTGCTCCCGGTATGCCGACTTTGGACAGGCCTGTGCGCAGCGGCGTCTGCCCGGTGATAAACGACGAGCGCCCGGCGGTGCAGCTGTTCTCTGCGTAGTAGTCAGTGAACATCATGCCTTCTTTGGCAATCCGGTCGATGTTGGGGGTTTTGTAGCCCACCACACCCATGGAGTAGGCGCTGATATTGGACTGGCCAATGTCATCACCAAAGATCACCAGGATATTGGGTTTTTCGGCGGCCACGGCGGTGGCGGACAACGCCATCACCGAAGCCGCCACGAGGGCTAGCCGGGGGAACCACTTGGCTGTTCGAGTCATGCAACTTGCTCCTTGTTGACCTGGTTGGTGCACTGCTGACGGCTGTTTTTCTTATTGCTGTTGCTCGTTGGCACTGGTCTCGAACGGGTAGATCCGTCGCCATTGCGACGCCATATCGACGATAGTCCAGTCCTGCTGTTTTGCCTGATCGAGCGCCTTGTCCAGGCGGCCGATTTTCGAGTCCTTGTCATAGGCCCATTCGCGTTTGGCGTCGGTGTGATGCACCAGCCCCATCAGGCGCGGGCCGTCGCCGGCGGCGGTCCACTGGAGCATCTGCAGGTCGCCGTCGGAGTTGCCGAAGGCGAGGATCGGTCGGCGGCCAATCGCGCTGTCGATACTTACCGGCTTGCCGGGGCCGTCATCGTTGTGGGCAATTTTGGCGGTGCGCAGGATTGACGGTTTGCCGTCCTTGACCTGGTATTCGGTGACAAACGTGGAGCCGATCACGTGCTCTGGCGGTATGCCATAGACCTCTTCGGCAAATACGCGCATAAAGCCGGTATCGCCGCCGGACACGATGTAGGGCTTGAATCCCTGGCTGCGCAGGTAGGCCAGCACTTCCAGCATCGGCTGGTAGACCATCTCGGTGTAGGGCTTGCCGCTGGTGGGGTGGCGTGCGCTGCTTAGCCAGCGCTGGACGTTGTCGCGGAACTCATCGGTGGTGAGCCCTGCGTGGGTCGTCATGAAAATGTTCAGCAGGCCCTCCATGCCGCTTTCGGCCAGGGCTTTGTGGTCGTTTTCCAGCACCGCCTTGAACGGTTGCTGGTCTTTCCATTCCGGGTGTTGGGGGGCCATGCGTTTGATTTCGTCGAAGGCAAACAGCTCCTCGAAATAACCAGGTTGCTCGCTCCACAGGGTGCCATCGTTGTCGAACACGGCGATACGCGCTTCGGGTTGTACAAAGCCCTTACTGTCTGGCGTGGTAACCGTCTCGACAAATTCGATGATGCTTTTTTTCGCCGGCCCTTGGTTCCAGGAGGGCAACGGGTCGGCAGCCAGGGCGAACAGGGGCAGGGCGAATAGCAGAGTCGCTGCCGTTCTTGCCGAGATCCTTTTGCTCCAGTGGGAGCGAGTCTGCTCGCGAAGGCCATTCGCGAGCAGGCTCGCTGCCACGGCTACAGTTTTTTGTTTATTCATTTTTGGAAGTCCTTTTCATGTCTTGGGTTGAGCGGGCGCAAACCATAGTTTTTGCGCGGCGGGCGGTTGTGTTTCCACTGACGCATGGCATTGAAAGCGTGGAGCAAGCGCCGCCGGTTCACAGCCAGGGCAACGGCCAGCAGCAATAACCCGATGCCAACCAGCAACGTGGCGGGCAGCCGCAGCCGGGTGGGTTGGCCCATTTGCCTGAGGTCGTCAACGATCGAGAACACCGGGGTGTAGCTGCTGCTGGCTGTGGCCTTGAAGGTGACGGCCGGGAGTTCGCCGAAACGGATTTGGCGGTTCACGCTGTCCCACCATTTGACGCGGATTGCCGGCAGCTCGAAATCACCTTCGCGCTCGATGCGATAACTGACCCGGTCAATGCGCTGACCGCCATTGAAACCGCCCCGGCCGTCGTCCAGATTGCTCACCTGCGGGGTCTGCGGGTAGGCACCGAGTCCGGCCACCGAGCCCCGGGGCGGAGCGGGCAGGGCCAGCCCCGGGGTACCGTCGGCCTGTAACGTCACGCTGCGGGTCAGGCTGTCACCCACCTTGAACGGGCCGCCTGGCGGGGTCAGGGTCTGGCTCAGGCGCAACGCGCTGGCCACCAGTATCGGTTCGCCGGGGCTGAACCCTTCGGGCAGACTGGCACGAAAGGTCAGCACCGGGGTTTGCCCCGACAGCTCATGGCTGGCCTGCGCCGGGGTCGCGCGCACTGTCAGTGGCGCGATCGAGAACGCTTGCGCCTGCGTCGGGGTGATTCGATAGGTGTAGCGCAGGCTGCTGAAGGTCTGGCCCTGAATCGTCTGCGACAGGTGCCCGGCCTCACCATTGGGCGGTGTCACATCGGTACCGTCCAGGTTCAGTTCGGGTAATGACGCACCACGGGTGAACCAGCTGTCGGTGAGCACATCGACCTGCAACTGCAAGGTCTCGCCCACCACCACGGCATCACCCGGTACCAGCCGGGCCTGCACCAACAGTTGCGGTTCGTTGGCCTGTGCCAGGCCGACGAACATCAGCAGTACCAGGGCGCAGGGCTTCATGGCGCCACCTTTTGGTCTTGCAGGCTGAATTTTTGCCGCAGGAAATTGGCCGGAGAGGTGGTCAGGTTTTGCAGCCATTGTTCGTCGCTGGCCGCCTGCGGGGTTTGCAGCGGTTTGCTCTGGCCTTTGCCTGGGGGCTTGTCGAATTTGACTGCGTCGGGTTTGACCTCGGGGGTGTTCTGCTCGGCGCTGTCGGTATCTTTTTCCAGGGCAATGGCCAATGCCAGGTTGGCACTGGCTTCGGGGAACTGCGGTTGCTGGGCCAAGGCCTGGCGATAGGCGGCAATCGCCTGATCGAACTTGTAGCGGCGTACGTAAATATTGCCCAGGTAAAAGTACGCCGGGGCGGTGTTCAACTGGGCAAAGCTGGCCAGTGCCAGATCGAAATCGGCGGCGTTATAAGCTGCGATGCCTTTCCAGTAAGGATCGACAAATAACTCGGCTGCTGCGGGGTAGTGCTGGTGCTCAAAGGCCCAGCGCCCTTGTTGGTCCCGGGTGAAGAAGGCATCGGTCAGTGCGTTGGCCTGCGCCGGTGACGGTTGCAGGGCCAGCCCTGCGCCCAGCAGCAGGACGGCGTTCCAGTTGAGGCTCCAGCCACGGCGCACCGAGAACCAGGCAAGCAATAGCAGGGGCCCGCATAACCAGTAACCGGCGTCTTTCCATTGCAGCTCGCGCTGCTCGTCGCTGGCGGCCTGGAAGTGCTGTTGGGCGTGGCCTTCGACCCAGTCCAGATCATCGTTGTTTATGGTCAGGCTGCCCAGCGGTGCATCGGTGGCCGCGGCCAGTTGCTTGAGCGCGGCGCTGTCGAAGCTGCCCAGTTGCGGGCGACCGGAACTGTCGGTGCGCGGTTGGCCGCGGGCATCACGAATGATCCCGCCATTGCTGCTGCCCACTGCCAGTACCAGTACTTGCAGGGCATTGTCTTGCAACAGGGCTTTGAGGCTGTCCAGTTGCGAGGTGTCGGCGCCATCGGTGATCAGCAGCAGGGTGCCCGGAGCTTTCTCGGCCTGTAGCAGGCGCCTGGCCTGTTCGATCACCGCCGCCACGTTTTTGCCGGGCCGGGCAATCAGGTCGGTGCCCAGGGCCTGGATAAAACTGTCGAGCAGCGCCGGGTCGTCGGTGGCGGGCAACACCAGATGGGCGCTGCCCGCGTAGGCGATCAGGGCCGTGCGGGCACCGCTGCGCCGGGCAGTCAGGTCATGCAATTTGTGCTTGGCGGCTTCCAGCCGGGTGGGCTGCACATCGCTGGCATCCATTGACGGGGACAGGTCGAGGGCAATGATCAACGGCGCGCGGTTTTGCAGGAACGCCGGGCGGTCCTTTTCCCAGGTGGGGCCTGCGGCCGCAATGGCGCCGATGATCAGCAGGGCAGCGGTCAAATGTACCGGGCGCAGGCGGTGGCTGTCGGGCGGGGTGACCAGCAAGTGTGGCAGCAGGTGGGGAGCGATGATCGCCCGCAAACGCCGTTGCTGGTCATGGCTGCGGCGCCACATTAGCGGCAGCAGGGCACCCACAATCGCCAACAGCAGCCAGGCCGGGCGCAGAAAGTGGAAGTCACTCAGGTTGATCTCCATTTCAGGCCTCCCGCGGTGGTGAGCGCGGGTGGCGCCGTGAGGCCAGCAGTGCGAGCAGATGATACAGCGCTATCAGGCTGATGGCGGCCGCTACGGGCAACCAGAACAGGTCACGTTTGGGCTGGTGGCTGAAGGTTTGCACCCTGTGCGGGGTGAGCTGGTCGAGGGTGGCGTAGACCTGGTTCAGGCTGTCACGGTCTTCTGCGCGAAAGTACTGGCCGCCGGTGCTTTTGGCGATGCTCTGCAGGGCGGCCAGGTTGACCTTGGCTTCGCCGTCGGCATCCGGGTCGCCTATGCCGATAGTGTGGATCACTACCCCTTTGGCCGCCGCCATGGCCGCGGCACGGGGCACGGGGATGGCGCTGCTGGTGTCGTTGCCGTCGGTGAGCAGGATCAGTACTTTCTCCTGCTCGTGGGCCTGGTCGAGCAGTTTCAGGCTCAGGCCGATGGCGTCGCCGATAGCGGTGTCGGGCCCGGCCATGCCGATGCCGGTGTCGTCCAGCAGCAGCGACAGGCTGGCGTGGTCGAGGGTCAGGGGCGCTTGCGGGTAGGCAGCGCTACCAAACAGGATCAGGCCGATGCGGTCGTCCTTGCGCCGGGCAATAAAGTCCTGCACCACGTGTTTGACCGCGCTCAGGCGGTCGATCCTCTGCCCGCTGGCGTCGGTGAAATCGGTGGTTTGCATCGATTGAGAGATATCGATGGCAAGCATCAGGTCGCGCACCGGTTGCTGGCGCTCGATGGGTTTTTCGACCCATACCGGTCTGGCCACGGCCACCACCAGCAATGTCCACACCAGCAGGTTGAGCAGCAATTGCCAGATGTTGTGCTGCGCACCTGCGATCTGTGGTGCTTGATCGACAGCGCGGCTCATGGCGTTGAAAAACGGTACGCGTACCGCACTGCGGGCTTCGCGGTAAGCGGGCAGCCAGCGGTAGCCGAACCACGGCAAGGGCAGCAACAGCAGCAACCAGGGATAATCAAACTGCCACATGGTGCAGCTCCACCCAGCGTGTACAGGTGTCGACCAACTGCTGGCGTTGTGCGGCGGGCAGGGCGAGCAATTGCTCATCCTGGGCGTAGGCCAGAAACGCCAGTTGCTGGCTGAAATCCTCGGGCACAGGCGGCGGGCCGTGGCGTTGTAAAAAGTCCTGCCAGGCCTCGCCCTGCAGAGGCGCCGCTGCCTGCGGGACGGGCATGGACAGTGCCACCCGTTTAAGCAGCGTGGGCAGTTCGCGCAAGGTGCCCAGCGGGTCGTTGGCCGCGCGCAGTTGTGCCAGCCGTTGCAAGGCCTCGCGCCGGTAGCGGTCACGCCGCCACTGCCAGCAGGCGCGTGCCGCCCAGACCGCCAGGCCGGTCAGCACAACCCCAAGCAAGGCCCACCAGCCCCAGGTCTGCGGCAGGTAGCTGACGGGTGCAGGCAGGGCCAGGGTTTGCAGTTGGTCAATGCTGGGGATAGTACTGCTCATGGCCGCGCCCCGCCCAGTTTGCCCAGTTCGATCCGCAGCTGGCTGTGAGTATCCTGCGCGGTACTGAACATCATCAGCGGCACCTGGCTGCGGCGCAGCAGGCTGGCGATGTCCTTGAAGCGCCCGCTGAGGAAGTCGCCCAGCGGCTGGCGTACGTGTGCGTGCTCTACCGCCAGCTCCACTTGCAACTGGCCCTGGGTAACCAGCAAGCGCCCGGTGTCGGGCAGGTCCAGCGCCAATGGGTCGTAAACCTGCATGGCGATGACATCGTTGTGCACTGCCAGTTGGCGCAGCAACTGCAGGGTGTGCGGCCCGGCCCCGGCGAAATCGCTGATCAGGCAAATCAGGTGGTCATGCCCGGCAATGGCCAGGCAATGTTGCAGGACCTTGTCCAGTTGATCGGCGTCTTCGCAGTCCGGTTGAGTGGCATTGAGTTCCTGGTTTTGCCGGGCAATTTTGCTGCACAACGCCTCCACCCGTTTGCGGCTGCGCAGCGGGGCAATACTGTCGATGCGTTGATCGTTGAATACCAGGGCGCCCACCCGGTCACCGGCGTTGAACACCATCCATGCGGCCAGTGCACCCAGTTCGGCAGCGGTGGCGGATTTGAAGCTGCGGCTGGAGCCAAAAAACATCGACATGCGCTGGTCGACCACGATCAAGGCCGGGCGGTCGCGTTCTTCGGTAAAGGTACGCACCACTGGCTTGCCAGTGCGCAATGAGGCGCGCCAGTCGAGGTGGCGCAGGTCGTCACCGGGTTGATAGCGGCGTAGTTCGTCAAAATTCAGGCCGCGGCCACGCAAGCGCGAAGCATGGTTGCCCGAGAGGATACTGCCGTGGGGTTGGCGGGCGACAAAACTCAACGCCCGCGCTTTGAACTCCAGCGCCATCAGTTGCGCAAGCGAGACGTATACCAGGCCGTCGGCCTCCTGCCGTTGGGCGTGCATCAGGCAGGTATCGCGACTTTGTCGAGTATGCGTTGCAGTACCTGATCAGCGCTGACGCCATCGGCCACGGCGTCGTAGCTCAGTTGCAGGCGGTGGCGCAGTACCGGATACGCCACGGCGCGCACGTTGTCCGGGGTGACAAAGGCCTGGCCGCGCAGCCAGGCGTCGGCACGGGCGCAGCGGTCAAGGCCGATACCGCCGCGGGGGCTGGCGCCGATACTGATCCAGCGGGCCAGATCGGCGTCATAATCGGCAGGACGGCGGGTGGCGTTGATCAGGTCGATCAGGTAAGCATCGATGGCGGGGGACACGGCCACTGTGGCGACTTCGCGGCGAGCCGCGAAAATCACCTCCTGACCCAGGGTAAACGGCGGGGCTGTATCGGCTGTGGCGTGCTGCACCTGTTCTTCAGCGCGCAGCATACGCAGCACCCGGGATTCATCTGCCGGGCTTGGGTAGTCGAGCAGCACTTTCATCACAAAGCGGTCCATCTGCGCCTCGGGCAGCGGGTAGGTACCTTCCTGTTCGATGGGGTTTTGCGTAGCCAGCACCATAAACAGTGCGGGCAGCGGGTGGCTGTTGCCGGCGACGGTGATCTGCCGTTCTTCCATGGCTTCAAGCAGGGCCGCCTGCACCTTGGCCGGGGCGCGGTTGATTTCGTCGGCCAGGATCAGGTTGCCAAACAGCGGCCCGGGTTGAAAACGGATCAGGTTCTGGCCGTCCACCTGGTGCAGCACCTCGGCGCCGGTGATGTCCGATGGCAGCAGGTCAGGGGTGAACTGGATACGGCTCATCTGCGCCTCCAGGTGCCTGGCCAACGCCTTGACGGTGCGGGTCTTGGCCAAACCCGGCAGGCTTTCGAGGAGCAGATGACCGTTGGCCAGCAAGCCGACGATGATCTGGCGGATAACCTCGTCCTGGCCCAATACCGCTTCGGCGATGCTGGCTTGCAGGGCATTCAGATCGTTGAGCGCTGTCATAAAGCATTCCTTGCTTGAGCACGATTACCAGGGGGCGGGGACCACCACAAACTGCACGTTGCCACCTACATAGCGGGGCTGATACCAGGTTGGTCCGCAGTGTTGATACGCCACATTGTTGGCCACGACCGATACGCAGTCCGCAGGCACGCTGGTGACTTGCGAGCCGATGGCTATTGCCGTGGCCGTGGTTGCACCGACCACGGCGGCGGCTGCCCACGGGTGATACCAGTTGTCCGGTGGTGGTGGCGCAGGCAAGGGCCGTGGCGGAGGTGGCATGGGCCGTGGTGCCGGGTAGGGATGCGATTGGGGGGCCGGCTGCGGGTAGGGGTGCGGCCCCGGCTGTGGATGCGGCTGTGGCTGTGGCATGGGGTGCGGCGCTGGGTGTCCGCCAGTGTGCGGCAGCACAAAAGTCCGTGCGCCACCACCACCGCGCAGTTGCCAGGCCAGGGCGACAGAGGTGTGCAGCAGGCAGGCGCTGAGCACGCCACAGAACAGCCAGTGCAGACGCTTCATGGTTGCGCCTCCAGGCTGTATTTGCTCGGGGCCCACTGCAACGGCACTTCCTGGGCACCTGCGGGCGGATCAAAATCAAAGCTGTGGGCGCTGATTGCCGGTTTGAGCTGCCAGGTAAAGTCGACGCTGTGACGCGGCTGCTCGGGTATGTCGCGACGGGTGATGGTCAGGCGGCACGGCAGGCGCTGTTCGCCCTCACGCAGCCACAGCTGCCAGTCGATAGCATCCTGACGCAAGGCGTAATGATCACAGCGCTGGCCGTCCAGCGTCTCACTGCCAATCAGCACGGCCGAACGCAAACCGGCCTGTCTGACGGTGTTGGCGTTCCAGCGAAACAGGTCGGCCAGCGGCAACTCGATGCCATAGCGACTATTGAGCAGGTCGATCAGTGCGTTGATGTTCGCCGGGGCGGGGGCGCTTGCGTAGTAGGGGCTGGGGCTCTGGTAGAGGGTGAAGCGCTTGCCGTTGTAATAGAGGGTGCGGTGTATGCCCTGATTGTCCACCGAGACCAGCAGCTTGTCCGGCGGTTGGGCCAGCAGTCGGGTGGTGTGCCGAAATTCGACGGTCTGGCCGTTATCCAGTACCTGGTCTGTCTGGCTGCGGGCCTCGACGCCAAACTGCTTGAGGCTGCGCAGGTAACTGCCCATCTGCTCCAGGGCCTGCACAGCCGCGGGCTCGATGGCGGACGGGTCGCCGGCATGGGCGTGCAAGGCCAGGGCCAGTAACAGGCCTGGCACTACGCGACGTACCCGAGGCATGGTCACGACGCTTACCAGACGTACTGCATGCGCAGCGTCCAGGTGGCGATATCCGGTGAGCCTTTGCGCTCGCTCACGGTGTCGGTATAGGCCAGCAGGCCGCCGAATTGGGGGGTGAGCATAAAGCCCATACTGGCGCCTGCCAGGGTGCTTTCCTGTTTGTTGTCCTGCCAGTCGCCGTCAATTTTTGTCTCGCCGCCCCGGCTATAGGTGGCGTCCAGCGAAGCCCACAGGGCGCGGTTGAAGTCGTAGCTGTAATGGCCTTCGATGGCATACAGGGGTTTTTGTTCGAGCTTGCTGTTGCCCTGGTATTCATCGTTGGACCCGAACAACGACACCATGGTGTTGATCTCCAGCCAGGTGGGGCCGATGGGGGTGCCGAAACCCAGCTCGGGTTTGTACACCCAGCGATTGGCACCGATATTGATCACCCGGTTCTTGTCATAGTCGCCGGTGGGGGTGGTGACTGTCAGGGCTGCCGTGAGAAAGGTCTCGGGAGTCCATTTGGCGAACTCCTCCTTGCTCAGGGCGGGGCCGCCAAAGATGTTGTGTGCGAACACCAATTGGGTGTCACCCATGCCACCGTTGTGTTTGGTACCGGTGAAATAGCGGGCGTTGTCGAATGATGCGGATAGATCGGCGTAAGGCTGCAGGATCTCGAAGGCACTGTTGCGCCCGTCGATACCGAAGCTACGGGCATAACGCAGGATATACAGGTCGGCATTGAGGGACAGACCGTCGATGGGTAGCGAGGTGTCGATGGGGGTATTGGAGTCGACGCGGTTGTAATAGCCGAACAGCATGTTCAGGTCGGTGGGGGTGTTTTGCCAGTCACGGGCGTTGTCGGCCCAGCCTGCCAGCGGCGTCAGGATCAGGGTGAGGGCGGTAAAGCTGGCCTTGCGAGCGGTACTTGCTCCCATCGTAGTGCTCCTTCAATCGCTCTTTGGCGGTTTATCGTCCGATGCCCGGCGTGTTTATTTGTTTACTGAAGCTAGCAGCAACCGCGAAATTCGCTGGCTGGAGACGCAAATGCTGCTGATTCTGTGGGCTGGGTCTCTTTTAAATGACGAGCGGTTATAGGTGTTGCGCTCGGGGAGCAGGGTTGGTGTTGTTCAAATTTTTGCTTTTGCTGTAGCCACCCCCAGGAATGGATTTGTCCCCGGTGGTTTTAACTGCAATACCGGCGACATATTTTCTCTGTGGGACCAAGCCCATTCAGCGGACTACTGGTTATTTAGCCACCTATGGGCACTGGCTGCGTGATATCGTATTGACCTTTATCCAGAGGCTATCCAATGCGAATGCTGATTAGCGTCATGAGTCTGGCCATGCTGGCCGGTTGTGTGTCTCCTGCGATGGACACTGCCCGTAACCAAGCCCCGACCCGGGTGCTGGCTTCGGAAAAAGCCACGGCGCTGGTGGCCGAATGCATCAAGTTTTCCTGGCAGGATGAAAGCGTGTTCGGGGTCGATGCCAGTGCCTATATCAATAACGACAAGGCTGGCAAACAGACCGTCTACACCCGTGGCGCCGAGTCCTTTGCCGATCTGACGCCCCAGGGCACCGGCACGGCAGTGAGCTACTACGCCCAACAGCCGGGTGATGCTGCTGCCATGCGCCGCCTGGCGATGCTGGCGACATGCCTGTAACCGCGTAATGGACTTGAGGCAGGGCTTTGTCCTGACCCGGCACTGGCGTGATACGCCGTCGGGTATCGAGGTCGACTTCTGGTTGGCCACCGATGACGGGCCGCAGCAGGTGCGCCTGCCTTACCAAACCTGCACCGCGTTTATCCCCAAGATTCAGCTTGGCCAGGCCCAGGCTCTGCTGCAGAACGAGCGCGATATCGAATGGCGTGAGCTGGCGCTGTGTGATTTCCAGTCGCGCCCGGTGATCGGCCTCTACTGCCGCCAGCATGCCCAGTTGATGGACATCGCCCAGCGCCTGCGCCGCGCCGGGGTCGATGTGTACGAGGCCGATATACGCCCGCCGGAGCGGTTCCTGATGGAGCGTTTTATCACTGCGCCGGTGAGCTTTGGCGGCCGTGTACAGGGCGACGGCCCGCTGCTGGACGTCCGGATCAAGCCGCATTCCGACTACCGGCCACGGTTGAAACTGGTGTCCCTGGATATTGAAACCAGCGAGCAGGGCGATCTGTATTCCATTGCCCTCGAGGGCTGCGGTCAGCGTCAGGTGTATATGCTGGGCAAGGCCACCGCGGCCGATACCCCGGTGGATTTCGACCTGGAGTTCTGCGCCAGCCGCGGCGACCTGTTACTGCGTCTTAACCAGTGGATGGCCCGGCATGACCCCGACGCGATCATCGGCTGGAATGTGGTGCAGTTCGACATGCGGGTGTTGCACGAGCATGCCCGGCGCCTTGGTATCCCGTTGCTGCTGGGGCGTGGCAGCAGTGAAATGCAGTGGCGCGAACACGGCACGCGCAAAAACCATTTTTTCGCCAGTGCTGCGGGCCGCTTGATCATTGACGGCATCGAGTCGTTGCGCTCAGCGACTTGGTCGTTCCCGTCTTTCAGCCTGGAAAACGTCGCCCAGACTCTGCTTGGCGAAGGCAAGGACATCAGCACGCCGTACCAGCGCATGGACGAAATCAACCGCATGTTCGCCCACGACAAACCTGCGTTGGCGCGCTACAACCTCAAGGACTGCGAACTGGTCACGCGGATTTTCGCGAAAACCGAGCTGCTGACCTTTTTGCTGGAGCGCGCCTCGGTCACGGGGCTGGAGGCCGATCGCAGCGGTGGCTCGGTGGCGGCCTTTTATCACCTGTATATGCCGTTGATGCACCGTCAGGGCTTTGTCGCCCCCAATCTGGGGGACAAACCGCCCCAGGCCAGCCCCGGCGGCTTTGTCATGGAGTCCGAGCCGGGGTTGTATGAGTCGGTGCTGGTGCTCGATTACAAAAGCCTGTACCCGTCGATTATCCGCACTTTTTTGATTGACCCGCTGGGGCTGGTTGAAGGCTTGCGCGAGCCTGGCGATGAAACCTCGGTACCGGGCTTTCGCGGTGCGCGTTTCTCTCGCACCCGGCATTGCTTGCCGGCCATTATCGAGCGCGTGGCCAAGGGGCGCGAAGTGGCCAAGCGGGACAAAAACGCGCCCCTGTCACAGGCCCTGAAAATCATCATGAATGCGTTTTACGGGGTGCTAGGCTCCAGCGGTTGCCGGTTTTTTGATACGCGGCTGGCATCCTCGATCACCCTGCGCGGGCATGAAATCATGCTCAAGACGCGGGCACTGATCGAGGCCCGGGGCTATAGCGTGATCTATGGCGACACGGACTCCACCTTTGTCTGGCTGCGCAGTCAGCACAGTGAGGAGGACGCGGCGAGTATCGGCCGTGAGCTGGTGCAGTACGTCAACGACTGGTGGCAGGCCCATGTGCGTGACGAGTATGGGCTGACCAGCGCACTGGAGCTGCAATTCGAGACCCACTACAGCCGCTTTTTCATGCCCACCATTCGTGGCGCCGAAGAGGGCAGCAAAAAGCGCTATGCGGGGTTGGTGGTGCACGCCGACGGCCGTCGGGAGATGGTCTACAAGGGGCTTGAGACCGTGCGCAGCGACTGGTCACCGCTGGCCCGGCAGTTCCAGCAGGCGTTGTACCTGCGCATCTTCAATCGTCAGCCCTGGCAGGCCTACGTGCGTGACTTTGTGCGTGCCACCCCGGCGGGTGAGCATGATGAACTGCTGATCTACCGCAAGCGCTTGCGCCGCCCGCTCAGTGATTACGAGCGCAATGTGCCGCCCCATGTGCGGGCGGCGCGGCTGGCCGATGAGTATAACGACCGGCAGGGGCGGCCCCGGCAGTACCAGAATGGCGGGACGATCAGCTACGTGATCACCGTGGCCGGCCCCCAGCCGTTGGAGAACCGCACCGCAGAAGTGGATTACGAGCACTATCTGTCGCGTCAGCTGCAACCGGTGGCCGACGCGATTCTGGTGTTTGTCGATGACAATTTCAGCGCCCTGGTGGGCGGGCAACTGGGGTTGTTCTAAGCGTCGCTGGCAGGGCTGGCGGCGGCCTTGGAGCGGGCACGATCCTTGGCGGCCTTGGCTTCGGCGGCCAGGCATTCCAGGCAGAACTGCTCGGCATAGCTCATCAGGATTTCGGTGGTGTCGCCCTTGATCGTGCGGGACCCAGCGAGGATATAGCGCATGCGTTTTTCCGTGACCCCGAGGCGCAGGGCAATCCAGGCCGGGGTCTGGCCGATACGGTCGACCAGTTTGTTGGCGTATTCGGTAGAGTGGTTGTAGCGTTCAGCATTGGGAAACATAGGGGTTCCATGGGGCGGTAGGATGAAGCCGGAGGGCATGGTACTCCTTTTCACCCGCGCCCATGATTTTGCCTGCCCCGGCGGTCACTACTTGACCGGCTTGATCAGACTCTCTGCCGGGATGCCAAACATCTCATGCAGCTTCCAGATCATGGGCAGGGTCAGGGAGCGCTTGCCGTTGAGCACTTCATACACCCGGTTCTGCCGGCCGATCGCAGGCACCAGGTCAGCCGCTGACAACCCGGACTGCTCCATCCTGAAGCGGATGGCATCCACCGGGTTGGGCAGGTCGACGGGAAAGTGCTTGGCTTCGTAGGCTTCGATCAGGGTGATCATAACCTCCAGGTAGTCGCCCTCAGGTGTCCCGGGCTGCGGTTCATTGTCGAACAGCGGCGAAACCGACTTCAGTGCGTCTTTGTAGTCCTGCTCTGTGCGAATTGGACGAATATTCATGGGTTACTCCATTTCCACGGTGTTGGCATCGATGGCGTCGTACTGCTGGTGAGTGCCTGCGAATTTGATATAAATGGCGCTGAAGCGGTAGGCCACAGCTACCACGAGCCGATAGTCGTTACCTTTGATGTTGAACACGACCCGGTTGCTCTTGAGAATGCTGGCATGGCGAAACTGCCCTTGATGTCGGCCGGCGTTTGCCAGTTCGCCTTTTTCGCTTCATCTATCCAGCAGAGGAAGGATTGCTCTGAGCCTGGGTGCTGTTGCCAAAAAATCTTGAGCTGACTGACTGCGATGATTCTCATAAAACGATCCTGGTCCCATGATGGGAATTTTGCAAGTTGGCTTTACGTCCTGTGCTGCTCAAATACCCTGCAACTCTCAGGAGCGCCAGTTTGAAAGCTTGAGCAAATATGAGCTGCGCCATTCAGGCCTCACTGCCCCCGGCATGGACTCTTCTGTAACAGCGAAAGACCCGGCCCAAGTCATGCCCGCCCGCTGTTTTATGAACTAGAGTTTCCCCCACTCACCAACAGACACGAGAGGGACTTTCATGACTGCGCTGGATGTTTTCTGGGTCGGGCTGGGGGGCGGGCTGGGCTCGCTGTTGCGCTGGTGGATCGGTTTGCGGGTAGGGCAGTTCTATAAGGGACCGTTTCCGCTGGGTACATTTTTGATCAACGTCAGCGGCGCCTTTGTAATCGGTTACCTGAGCATCCTGTTTACCGTGGACTGGCGCGACCGCTACGGCGACTTCCTCAGCGCCGCGGTGCTCACCGGTATCCTGGGCGGTTACACCACATTCAGCAGCATGCAGCTGGATGCCTCGAAACTGGCCAAGGCCAGGGATCGTGCATGGACCGCAGGTTATCTGATCATCTCGGTACTGGTCGGCCTGGCCGCCGCCGCTTTCGGCGCCTGGCTGGCGCGCTGACTCAGGAGTCACACCATGCTCAACATGATTATTCTGATTTTCGTCGGTGGTGCGTTCGGCGCCATGTGCCGCGAGTTCGTCATGCTCTCGGTGCCGCGCCTGGCCGATGGTTTTCCCATGGATATCTTTGTCGCCAATATCGTCGCCGCGTTCCTGCTGGGCGTGGCCACGTCGCTGTTCAAGAGCAACCGCATCAACCAGTACGTGCACGTGATGGTCGGCACCGGGATCATGGGCGGGTTATCCACGTTCTCCAGTTTCGTGTTTGGCGCAGTCGAGATGATGCAAGACCCGGGCAGTGTTTTTGTCTCCATCTGCTATCTGGTGATCAGCCTGGTAATCGGTTTTGCTGCCGTCGAACTGGGTCTGATTGCCGGGGCCAAGGTTACGCCGCTGCCTGCATCCGATACCCCGCAATAGGCCCTTGCAGCACCCATGAAAAAGCCCTCGTCAGAGGGCTTTTTTTATCCTGCCATGTCTCAGGCCAAAGACGTACGCTTGCCGAAGAACATCTCGGTGATCAGATCATTGTTGATTTGATCGCCCTGCAGGGTACGCACCAGCAACTCACTGCCCAGCAATGGCAACGACAGCACCATGGTCGGGTTGACGCGTTTGACCTTGGGCATGTTCCGCGTTTCGTTGACCAGTGCGATGATCTGGGTTTCGTCGCCTGCCACTTCCTTGGCCGCGAGGATGGTGAACACGTTTTCGGCGTCGCTGTCGCACAGGGTGACGATGTACTTGGCGTCCGCTGCACCGGCCAGTTTCAGGGTCGACGCGGCCGACGGGTCACCTTCAATGATATCGGCCTTTTCCGGCAGGTCATGCTGGCTGCCGGCCACGCATACCACCGTGACGTGTTCGCCGCGATCGGTCAGACCTTTATAGACGTTTTGTGCCAGGGAACCAACGCCAACGAGAATGTAGTGATTTTTACGCGCCATATGGGTAATCCTGCCTTTAACAATACGTTGGATGTTGTTGCTGATCAGCGGGCCGGCAATGGACGCCACCGAAATCGCGAAGATGGTGATGCCCAGGATGATCACTGTCAGGGTGAAAAAACGCGCATCGGTGGTATGCGGGACGATGTCACCAAAGCCTACGGTGGACATCACCACGATGGCGAAGTAGAACGCCGATGGCAGGTCCGTCACCGGCGGTGCAAAGCCATCACCGATGTAGAGCGTGCCCAGCGTGCTGTAGACGATCAGTGAGGCGATGCTGACCACCGCAAAGAAGCTGCCCGAGGCCAGGCTGTAGTGGTCAAAACGGCGCCAATAGAAGGCCAGCACGGCAATGGTGACCAGCGAGAAGAAGGTCACGCCGTCAGGTTTTTTCAGAATGAAAAAATCCACGCAGACCGTGGCCACCAGCAGCAGCAGGGAAAAAAACCAGCTGATGCGTGACTTGATCAACAGCCCCAGTGACATCAGCAGGAGTACAAGCCCCACCACAAACCCGGGGATTTCCAGCAAGGCTAAAAAGCTTAATGCCTCCTTCCAGGTATCAAAGGAGCCGGATTTGGCATTGGCATGGGCAACGCCACGTTCAAGCACCGGCAGAAACAAAAGAAAGCCGTTGATCGCAACCAGCAAGGCGACCCCATAGGCAAAGGAGATCCGATTTTTTACGTCCTGTAATAAAGTCATGGCACCTACGACGCGTCAGTTAAGGGGTGAGGGGAGTGTAGGTCAGGTTTATCGGGCTGCCACCAGCAGCCCGTGTGCTTGAGCCTCTGATCAGGCGTTGGCAGGCAGTTGGTCATAGCCGCGGATGTAGTAATTGAGGGCCGAAATCAGCCAGCACAGGACAAACATCCCGATGATCCAGTAGCCAATCTCGCCGAAGTTTTCACTGATGGCATTGATCGGCGTCAATATCCCGCCGGTGAGTTGCAGTTTTTCGGCAATCAACCCCAGCGCTTCGACACCACCAATAAACAGGGCCACCACCACCGAGGCGGCAGTGATGGTGATGTTGTAGTAGAGCTTGCGCACCGGTTTGGAAAACGCCCAGCCGTAGGCACCGATCATCACGAAGTTGTCCAGTGAATCGATCAGGGCCATGCCCACCGCAAACAGCACCGGGAATACCATGATTGACCACAGGCTGATGCCGTGGGAGGCGCTGGTGGCGCTGATGCCCAGCAAGCCGATTTCGGTGGCAGTGTCAAAGCCCAGGCCAAACAGAAAGCCCACCGGGTACATGTGCCAGCTTTTGTTAACCAGGTTGAACACCCGACCAAAAATTCGCGCCATCAGGCCACCCTGGTGGGTGGTGATCAGGTCCAGTTCTTCGGGGGGCAGGGTGTGGCCGGCCTTGACCTGTTTGAACTTCTTGTACACCGAGATCAGGATGACCAGGTTGAGCACGCCGAACAGCAGCAGGAATACCGAGGACACCAGGGTGCCGATCAGGCCGCCGGTTTCATGGAACCACTCCATATCGTCCTTGAACGCCATTGCCGTGGCCGCAATCGCGAAAGACGCCAGCACCACAATGGTCGAATGCCCCAGGGAGAACCAGGTGCCTACGGCTATCGGGCGTTTGCCCTGTTGCATCAGCTTGCGGGTGACATTGTCGATGGCGGCAATATGGTCGGCGTCCACGGCGTGGCGCAGGCCGAAGCCGTACGCGAGCAATGCGGTGCCCATCAAGACCGGGTTGTTGCCGAACTCGATAAAGGCCCAGGCCCAAGCCAGCAGGTTGGCCACGATCAGGCCGGTAAGCAGATAAATGGCGCGCCGTGTGGTGTTCGACGGCTCGGCATTTGTCAGGGGGTAGGCAATCGCGGTCATGGAAAGACTCCGGCAAAGGGATCGAAATTATTGGCGGTGGGCCGGCATGACGTCTTTGTTGGGCACCAGAAACAGCCAGGAAGCCAGTACAAAGGGCATGGTCAATGTCGGGATGCCAACCGGGGCCAGTACTGTATTCAAGGCGCCTTGCACAAATACAGTGAAAACCACGCCAATCAGGGTGTAGATCAACACGCGCCAGCTGGGCTTGTTGAAGGTCGAACCCAGGGCGATGGCAGTCAGCACGGCGCTGAAGGCATACAGGCCGTTATTGATGCTGGCGTGTTCGGCTTGCAGAACCACGGCCACCAGCACCGCCAGCAGCGAGCCCAGCAGGCCGAACACCGCGGCCCACAACGATGACACCGCCAACCCGGCGAGAAACAGCACGCTGCCGATCACCGTGCTGATCAAGAACACTTCGGAGATCCCGTAGAACGTGCTCTTGAACAGGTCGATACCATCGAACAGGCTGGTGTTGTACGCGACCAGATCATGGGGCAGGTTGGGCACGGGCAGGGCGCTGGTGTTCAGGCCGCCAAAGGCATAGCTGGCCAGCAGCATGGTCCAGGTCACCAGCACGAAGGGCGCCGTGAGGGCGGCGACTTTCCAGGTCTTCAGAATATCGGCGATGCAGATGGTGACGATTACCGAGACCACGCTGCCGAGGATAATACACAGCCACAGGATGGGTGTGACGGCGAGGAAGGTAGGCAGGGCAGCGCCGACCAGGCAGCCGTTATAGCCGTAGAGGCCGGCCTTCCAGGAAGTGCGGTCCTTGAGGTGCATACCGGTAAGGGTTGCCACGACCGTGCCCAGCACACTGCCGAAGGCCATGGCCGGGTTGCCTTCGCCAAACGCGCCGACAAAAATGGCGGCAAAAAACAGTAGCCCGGTCAGCGGGTTATTCTGGAACATGACCTGAGCACAACCACGCAGGGTGACGTCGATAAACTCAAGGACGACGTTGCCATCCACGATTTTCGACCACTTGGATGCAGCTTCCATATTGACTCTCCCAATTGAGCATTTGGCCAGGATCAGCTTGCGTAGCAGCTGCCATAGGAACGAGGCTGCGTTCGGCGGCGCAGCCGTCGCAAAATCAGGCACTGCGGTGTGCCAGTCAAACCCTGCCCTCAGGAATTACGACGGCTGCGCCGCCGGACGCAGCCTCGTTCCTTCGGCAGCTGCTACACAGCTACTTCCACAAAAACGCCGGTTGCAGGGTCACGCCCAGGATTTCTTCGCGGGCCACCTTCCAGAACTCGCGGATTTGCGCCTTGACCTCGCCACTGTCGTTGCCCAGCACCTTGAATATCAGCCCGCAGTCGTTGGGCAGGCGGGTCACCCCGCTGGCCAGCCCGGCCTGCATGTCAAACAGCGCCGGGATGCGCTCGACAATCCGGTCGTGATGCTCCCTGGGCGTGAGCAATACCACGTTGCCGAACACATCGAAGGTCTGCATCACGCCAATGGCGTCCAGGCTCTCTTTTTTTGGCTCAAGAATGTACTTCTCGACAAACAGCTCGCGACCCTCGAGGTTCTCGGCGCGCACCCGGGAGGAGTACACGTCAAAGCCGAAACGCTCATCCACATGATGATACTTGCGCCCCGACATCAGGATTTCGCAGTAGATGGCCGTCGCCGTGGGGTGGATCCTGATTTGCGTGTCGGTGATAAACCGTGCATTGCGATGGGGGATCAGCGGGTCGGGCATAAACTCCAGGTAGCCGCCTTCTTCGATAGTGAAGTGCTGGATTTGCGAGGCGTAGTTGGCATTCATCGAATGCACTTTGGTCGCCGACTGGGTGGTGACGTGCCCGCAGGCACCCACCCCCACGTTGACATCTGTGGCCAGGCGGTCGCCCTGCAGCACGCAGCCCGAAGTTGAAATCATGGTCACACAGGGCAACTCGGGCATTTCCTCGTCCCAATACAAGGCCCGTTGCACCAGCGATGGTACGCGGCGCTCCATGTCCGCCAGTACGCTGCGGTTACCGCGCTTTTCAAAACCCAGGCGCAGGTAGCCGCTTTTACCCACGGCACCGCTGTGCATTTGCGCCGGTTCGTCCTGGTACTGCGACAGCTCCGGCGCATCAATGCCGAGTGAGTGAGCGCGTAGCCGTGACGGGTTGTTCACGATCTGGCTCTGCGCTGTCATGCACTGACCCCGCTTTTGACCGCCGGTTTTTGTGCGAACAGGAACATGTGCTCGATCATGTCCACCAGTTCTTCAATGCCCTGACCGGTCTTGCAGTTGGTGAGGATATACGGGCGGTTGCCGCGTACCACTTTGGTGTCGCTTTCCATCACATCAAGGCTGGCGCCAACGTAGGGGGCGAGGTCGATCTTGTTGATGATCAGGATATCGGCCTGCACCAGCCCCGGGCCATTTTTGCGCGGGATTTTCTCGCCTTCGGCGACGTCGATCACGTAGATATAAAAGTCGGCCAGGGCCGGACTGAAGGTCAGGGTCAGGTTGTCGCCGCCGCTCTCGATCATGATCAGGTCGCTGTCGGGGAACTTCTCTTCCATTTCCTCGACCGCGGCAATGTTCATACTCGGGTCTTCACGCACGGCGGTGTGCGGGCAGGCACCCGTTTCCACACCGAGGATCTTGTCTTCATCGAGGATACCCTTGAGGGTACGTTTGACCTGTTTGGCATCTTCGGTGGTGACGATATCGTTGGTGATGATCAAGGGCTTGTAGCCACGGTTGATCAGGATCGGAGTGATCACTTCGATGATCGCGGTTTTACCTGAACCGACCGGGCCGCCAATACCAATACGAGTAATCTTTTTCACGGTTATTTCCTTACCAGATAGGGGAGCGGAAGCTGCGTCGACACATGCCGACGCAGCCCGGGGTGTCAGTTCATGAATAGCCGTACATGTGCCTTGACGTGCACGGCGGCGAGCACATCGACTATCGGGACATAGGAGGACATCTGCTCGATATCGCCGACTTCGGCGATATCGCAGAACGCTTCAATGTCGTGGTTGAGTTCGAACAGGATGTGCTGGGTGTCCAGGTGCGTGACCCGCATCAGGCGCATGGCCGCGCTGAGGATGGTCATGGCCACGCCGTACTGGTGCATCACCACGACCTCACGGGCACCGATGCCCTGGGTCGACATCACCACGGCCTGGGTGACGGGGTAGGTGCCTGCCGCGTTGCCGGCCTTGATCTGTTCAAGCCACCAGCGCACCAGCGGTTTTTCGACGACATGGATCGACATTTCCGCCAGTTTTTTGCCCATGCGCGTGGCCATCAACCGGCTTTCTTCATTGAGCTTGCGGTTATTCACCGCCCAGTCGGCGCGTAAAATGCCGTCGCGGTCTTCTGCCACGGCAGCCCGGTGCGCAGCGACCACGCCCATGCCGTCACAGCTGGCCGCCTGCTTGAGGGCGGTGAGCACAAAACCCTTCAGGGTCGGGACATCGTGGACGATGCCTTTTTGAATGGCCGATTCCACGCCGTTGGAGAACGAAAAGGCACCGACCGGCAATACGGAATCGCCAAACTGCATGATGCGAATTAGATCTGATGCGTTCATCTATGCGCCTTCTTGCCGGGTTCAGTGCTTATGGCTGTGAAACGTATGGCCGTTGTCGTGACTGTGACTGTGTGCGTCATGGCTGTGCACGCCCTGGATCTTCAGGGCGGCAGCGTCCAGCTTGTCTTGCGGGCTGGCCACGTGAACATGGGTGTCGGTTTCTTCGGCACCGCCAAACAGCAGGCGCGCCTCGGATGTGGTCAGTAGCGGCAGGATTTCGGCGCCGCCAACAAAAGCGTACGGCAGGTGTTGAAAGCCGTGGGTGCGCATCACCGAGTCCATCATTTTGGTTTCGACGGTGAGCGGGATATAGACCTCGTTGTTTTTGGTCACGGCTTTCCAGTGCTGGTTGCCGAGGGCATGGCCCAGCTCGAAGCTGGTTTTGATCAGCACGTCCAGGGGCTGTTTTTTCAGCTCCTTGAGATCGATGACCATCACGTCGCGCAGGTTCAGTTGCACCACCACGGCGGTGTTGGAGCCTTCATCCCAGAGCAGCACATCGCCGTCCGAGAGCACCACGTTACGTTCCAGCGAAATGCCCAGGTCAAGACCGCCGAGGCTGGTGCGCCGGCAGCGACTTTTTTGCGCTTCACGCTGGTCGAGCACCAGCAGGTCAACCTTGGCGCCTTCGAGTTTGTGTTGCCAGTGCGGGTCTTTCTTGGCGTTGCCGAGTATGTGTTCAATCAAAATCACGTCGCAAACTCCTTCCCTGAATCATGTGCCGGGCGTGTGCCACCGGGTGCAGGTGCCCCCGGTAGCGGCCCGTTCAGGCATTAGCCAAAGAAATAACGCTGGTTCATGGTGGCCACATCGATGGGCTTGCACGTGGCGTGTACGCCGTCGACTTTTACCGCGAAAGTTTCCGGATCAACATCGATATGCGGGGTCTGGTCATTGCGCACCAGGTCCTTTTTGGACACGGTGCGGCAACCGCGCACCGCCATGACCTGACGCTCCAGCCCGGCCTTTTCTTTCACGCCGTCTTCCAGCGCCGCTTGCGACACGAAGGTCACGCAGGTGTCTTGCAGGGACTTGCCGAAGGCACCGAACATCGGACGGTAGAACACCGGCTGCGGGGTTGGCAGAGAGGCGTTCGGGTCACCCATGGCGGCCCAGTTGATCATGCCGCCCTTGATCACCATTTTCGGTTTGGCCCCGAAGAAACGCGGATCCCACAGCACCAGGTCGGCCATCTTGCCGACTTCCACCGAGCCCAGCACATGGCTGATACCCTGGGCCAGTGCCGGGTTGATGGTGATCTTGGCCACGTAACGCAGCACCCGGAAGTTGTCGTTATCGGCGCTGTCTTCCGGCAGTTTGCCACGTGACACTTTCATCGCATGGGCGGTTTGCATCACCCGCAGCCAGTTTTCACCGACCCGGCCCATGGCCTGGGAGTCACTGGAAAACATGGAGATCACGCCCATGTCCTGCAGCACGTTTTCGGCGGCAATGGTTTCCGGGCGTACGCGGCTTTCAGCAAACGACACGTCAGCCGGCACGTTCGGGTTGAGGTTGTGGCAGACCATGATCATGTCGAACAGCTCGGCCTGGCTGTTGACGCCGTAAGGCAGGGTCGGGTTGGTCGAGCTTGGCAGTACGTTGCTCTGGCTGGCCACCTTGATGATGTCGGGGGCGTGACCACCACCGGCGCCTTCCGTGTGGAAGGTGTGAATGGTGCGACCTTCGAAAGCATCAATGGTGTCTTCGACGTAGCCACATTCGTTCAAGCTGTCAGTGTGCACCGACACCTGCACGTCCATCTCGTCGGCGGTACGCAGCGCATGGCGCAGTGCGTTTGAGGTTGCGCCCCAGTCTTCGTGAACCTTGAGCCCGGCGACACCGGCGATGATCTGTTCGGCCAGCGGCTCGCGGCCAAAAGAGTTGCCCTTGCCCAGCATGCCGACGTTGATCGGCAGCCCTTCGAGCGAACGCAGCATCTGGCGGATGTTCCAGGGGCCGGCAGTTACGGTGGTGCCGTTGGTGCCATCGGTAGGGCCGATACCGCCGCCGAAGAAGGTGGTGATGCCGTTGGACAGCCCGTGGTAAGCCTGCTGCGGCGAGATCAAGTGAATGTGGGTGTCGATCCCGGCTGCAGTCAGGATCAGGTGCTCGCCGGAGATGGCGTCGGTGCTCACACCCACGACCAGGCCGGGGGTCACGCCGCTCATGATGCCCGGGTTGCCGCTTTTGCCGATCCCGACGATCTTGCCGTCACGGATACCCACGTCGGCTTTGATTACGCCCTGGATCGCGTCGATGATGGTGACGTTGGTGATAACCAGGTCCAGTACGCCGTTGTCGCGGGTCAGTGTATTGTCGGCGCCCATGCCGTCGCGCAGGGATTTGCCGCCGCCGTAAACGGATTCTTCACCGTAACCGCGCAGGTCCTTTTCAATCTCGACAAACAGGTTGGTGTCACCCAGGCGGATTTTGTCGCCCGTGGTTGGGCCGAACAGGCCTGCGTATTCTTTGCGTGAAATGGTTGGCATCGGTGGCTCCTTTTCTAATGCCGCGCGAGCGTCAATGGTTCAACGGCGCGAGTGCAAAGTATGAGAATGCGTGGTTACTTGTCGTTGACGGGCTTGGACGGCTTGGCCGGCTCGGAGAACTTGAAGCCGCGATCGACTGCGCGCTGGATGGCCTGCAGTTTTTCCGGGCGCTCATGGTTGCTGGTGAGCTTGTCCGGTACCCAGCCATCGACCAGGTTGTTGAAGCCGTAAAGCGTTTGCTTGCCACCGTAGGGGATCAACGGCACTTCGATTTCGTCGCCCGGCTCGAAGCGGATGGCTGTGGTGGCCGTGATGTTCAGGCGCTTGCCAAAGGCGGCGGCGCGGTCGAATTCCAGGGCACGGTTGACTTCAAAGAAGTGAAAGTGCGAGCCGATCTGGATCGGACGGTCACCGGTGTTGCGCACCTTTACCTTGGTGACGGGGCGGTCTTCGTTAAAGGTGATGGGCGTGCTGGCGTAAATCGTGCCGCCCAGAGGCACATCGGCTTCATTGCCCTTGCTGACGCCACCGGGGTTCTTGGCGTGGGGGATGCTGTGGTTCGGGTGAGTATCCTGGTGCGGGCCTGCTGTCTCTTTGGTGCTCATGACTGATTCCTCAAAACGTGAAAGTTTTGCGTTTACCGGGTTTAAAGCAGACGGTTACTTGATCGGGTCGTGGACCGTGACCAGACGACTGCCGTCGGTGAAAATCGCTTCAACCTGAACGTTGGGAATAAGGTCGCTGACGCCTTCCATCACGTCATCCTTGGTGAGTACTTTGCTGGCCTCGGTCATCACATCCTCAACCGACTTGCCATCGCGTGCGCCTTCCAGGGCGGTCACGGTGATAATTGAAACAGCCTCTGGATAGTTCAATTTCAAGCCGCGAGCCTTGCGCCGGAATGCGACGTCCGACAGGGTGTAAACCATCAGCTTTTCGACTTCTCTGGGGGTGAGCTGCATAAGCCCTCCTATCTACAGTGCGGTAAGAATTAACGTTCTGGAGTGCCGCTCAGGCGTGCGCGCATGCAAAACACTCCACACGATGGGTACGTGTGAAGGCGGGTTGACGTGTGAGTGGGTTTTTTTAATGCCTGTTGTCGTTTCATAAGCTCAACCGTTCAAATCCATTAATACGGATGCGAGCAGAGCCTAGACCATAATTTCAGGCAGGCCAGGTGTTGCAGGCGTGCGGGTCAGAGGTTGTTGACACAAAATGAAATACAAGGTTTTGTTGAAAACTTCTTATAAAACAATTTGTTATATGTTTTGAGTTTGTGGTTTAAGCGTCGTTAATCGCTGAAAATTCCATGTTTATGTACGAAGATTCTTCATCTTTAGTGCGATAAGTCATCTAAATGAGTCGGATGTAACTTTTTTGCTGTGGGTGTTACGTTATTTTTCGTCGGGCAACTTGTCGTTTTTAAACAAATGCCGATGGCCGCAGTGGTACAGCGCGGCATGCAACTGGTCATTGAGTTCGGTCAATTGCCTGAGCATCTCCAGGCTTAGCCAGACATAGGCATAAAAGGGTGTCTCGGTGATCTTGCCGTCCAGGCTTTTGAGCACAAGCTCCTTGAGATCGTGGGCTTTCTGGCGCAGTTCGCCGCTGATCTGGTTGTTGGAAATGCCCATACACAGCTTGTTCTGCAGCGATTCGAGCGCTTGCGGGATCAACTGGTGCAGACCGTTCAAGGCGGGCTCGCTTTCGATCAGCAGGTGGCTTTCCCGTGATGACCAATAAGCGTCAATCATCAGGCTCATGGTGGCCAGCAGGTTGCGGTGCAGGGTTTGCAGGGACTCGAACACTTGTGGCTTGAGGTTGCTTTCGTTGCTGGCAGGGGTGATGTAGTTGCGCAACTTGATGACCGCGTCCAGTTCGTTCTTCAGTTGATCATCCAGATTGGGGCGTTCGGGGATTCGCGGGGAGAAGTATTGCGAGTACAGGGTATTGATCTTGCCCAGGCTCTCGCTGAACTTGATCCGCAGGTCGGTATAGGCCCGCTGTGGGTAAATGCTGGTGTAGAGCATGGCCAACAAAGAACCTGCCAGCACATAGCCGCTGCGGGTGAGTGCCGACTCCATGTCATTGGGCGGGGCGCAGCTGACCACCGCCAGGGTTGCTCCGATCAGCAGGGCCATATAGGGGTGTTTGCCCAGGGTCAGGTAGCCGGCAATAAACATCATCACCGCGCACCAGAGCAGCATCAGGCTAAAAGAGTGCATCTCCAGATACAGCGCCACCAGCCCGGACAGCGCGCCCAGTACTGTGCCGCCGGTACGCTGCAGGGCCCGGGAGAATACGTTGCCCCAGTAGGGCTGTGGTCCCATGACAATGAGCATGGTGATCAGGGCATAGGAGGCGCCGTCGAGCTTGAAGAAGCGGATGACAACAAAGGTAATCAGGAACGCCAGGCTGATGCGGGTGGCGTGGATCCAGCGGTAATTTTTGCAGACCAACTGTTCCAGATTCGAAATCTTTTTACCCAGCCGCATAAAGTCCCCAATTGCTGTAGTGGATTGGGCTGGCAGCGTAGTTCAGGTCTGGCGGGTCCACCACTGGGGATGGCTCTATTGTGGGGCAGGAAAAGCGGCAGGCGTAAAAAAGGCCATTACCATCATGGGGATCCGGTAATGGCCAAAAATCTCAACCAAAGAGAGCGTCAGGCGCAAACCTGACGAGCGGCAATGTATCAATGCCACTCTTAGTTAGCTAGCTAAGAGTGAGCGAAACTGTTTTACCTGCTGCGCAACAATGGTGCATTGCTGGTTGGCTAGGCAGAGGGAGCGTTAGCCGATACCCTTTGCTCCATGCAAATACCTGACTTGAATCTGCTGGTTACCTTGAATGTCTTGCTCGAAGAGGGCTCTGTGGTGGGTGCTGCCCGACGCATGAACCTGAGTGCCCCGGCCATGAGCCGCACCCTGACCCGGATTCGCGAGGTCTTGAACGACCCCATTCTGGTGCGTTCAGGGCGTGGCCTGGTGCCCACGCCCCGTGCCCTGGAGTTGCGTGAACAGGTGCGCGGTGTGGTGGAGCTGGCGCACGGGGTGTTCACCCAGAGCCAGAACAGTGATTTGCGTGAGCTGGAGCGTACGTTCAGCATTCGCGCCAATGACGTGTTTTTTGGTGTGTATGGCGCAGCACTGCGCCAGCAAATGGCCCTGGAGATGCCCAAGGCTACGTTGCGGGTGGTACCTGAGGGTTTTACTGATGACGAGGCACTGAATGAAGGTCGCATTGACCTGACTATCTGCGCCACTAACCGCTTCAGCCCGGATATCAAGGTCCAGAGGCTGTTTACCTGTCCGTTTGTGGGGTTGGCACGGGAAGGGCATCCGATTTTCGATGAGCCCGTTACGGCCCGGCGCTTTGCCAGTTTTGACCACATCAGTGTGTCCCGCAGGGGCCATGCCCGCGGGCCGATTGATGCGCTGCTGGCCGAACTGGGGCTGGAGCGTCGGGTGTCGTTTACCACGCCGACGTTCTACTCGGCGATTTTTGCCCTGGCAGGGGAGGATCTGATCCTGCCGCTGATGCCCCAGGTGCTGCTCAAAAACCTGGAGCCACTGGGCCTCAAACTGCGCCCGTTCGAGCTGCCGATCACCCTGCAGCCGGTGGATATCGTCCAGGCCTGGTATCCGCGGCTGGATAACGACCATGCCCACCGCTGGCTGCGTCGTACCCTCAAGACCTTTTGCGACAACGCGGTGATTTGACCGCAACCTCTGTAGCCGCTGCCGAAGGAACGAGGCAGCTGCTACGGGGAGGGAGTCAACATTACAATGGTTGCGTCTGACGCACTCCACAGTTAGTTATTTATCAATTTTTATAGCTATGCCGGCTGATTAAACTTTCTGTCATCTATCAAGACGACGGAGTCAGCCATGTATTGGCGGTTTGACCATGGGCGCAGTCTGGCGCCTGGAGCTGCGCTGTGACGGCGCTGGTTGCGGGTGCTGTGGCTCCCACCCCGGCCCCGGCCAGCAGTGCGGCGTTTGGCCTGCGGATTTTTACCGGTCTGCTGGGCGTTTTGCTGGCCGTGCTGGTGTCGGGGTTCAACGAGAATGTCACTAAGGTGGCCATGCCCGATATCCGCGGGGCGATGGGTATCGGTTATGACGAAAGCACCTGGCTGCTGGCGGTGTATTC
This sequence comes from Pseudomonas sp. FSL W7-0098, assembly GCF_005930585.1. Lineage (NCBI taxonomy): Bacteria > Pseudomonadati > Pseudomonadota > Gammaproteobacteria > Pseudomonadales > Pseudomonadaceae > Pseudomonas > Pseudomonas sp. FSL W7-0098. The sequence goes on along the minus strand of NZ_RXHW01000001.1, from coordinate 626,486 downwards.
GGCCACGTCCATCAGTGCCATGGCCTTTGCGCCGTGGTGTGCCGCCACCTTTTCCCTGCGCCGTTTTACCCTGTGTGCCATCGGCGCCTTTTTACTGTTGGGCATTCTTTGCCCTCTGGCCCCGAATGTTGATGCGCTGATGCTGCTGCGCACCTTGCAAGGCTTTGCCGGTGGGGCCTTGCCGCCGATGTTGATGTCAGTGGCGTTGCGCTTCCTGCCGCCGGGCATTCGCCTGTATGGCCTGGGCAGTTATGCGCTGACGGCCACTTTCGGGCCCAGCTTCGGCACGCCGTTATCGGCCTGGTGGGTGGAGTACGCCGGGTGGCAATGGGCGTTCTGGCAAATCATCCCCCTGGGCCTGTTGTCGATGGCCTGCGTGGCCTGGGGCTTGCCGCAAGACCCGTTGCGTCTGGAGCGTTTCAAGCAGTTTGACTGGCGCGGCCTGCTCCTGGGTTTGCCGGGGTTGATCATGCTGGTACTGGCGCTGGAGCTGGGTCAGCGCCTGAACTGGTTCGAGTCGCCGATGATCCGTTTTTTTATCGTCGCCGGCACGGCCCTGATGGTGCTGTTCTTTATCAATGAGTGGTCCCATCCGCTGCCGTTTTTCAAGCTGCAACTGCTGAAAATCCGCAATCTTGCCCATGCATTGTTGACGCTGGGCGGGGTGTTGTTTGTGTTGCCGGCAGTGATCAAGATTCCGTCCAGTTACCTCGCTCAGGTGCAGGGCTATCGCCCCCTCGAAACCGCGCCGGTGATGTTGCTGGTGGCCTTGCCGCAATTGATTGCGCTGCCACTGGTCGTTGCGTTGTGCAATCTGCGCTGGGTCGATTGTCGCTGGGTGCTGGCCATTGGTCTGGGGTTGCTGGCGCTGGCCTGCGGCATCGGTTCGCAAGTTACCTCGGTGTGGAACCGGGAAAATTTTTACGGCTTGCAGGCGATACAGATCATCGCCCAGCCCATGGCAGTGATTCCTCTGCTGATGCTCGCCACCGGCGGCCTGAACCCGGCGGATGGCCCGTTTGCATCGGCCTGGTTCAATACCGTCAAAGGGTTTTCGGCGGTGGCAGCCAGCAGTGTGCTGGGGGTGCTGACGCTCAATCGCGAGCACTACCACTCAACCATGTTGCTCGATCGGCTGGGCAACTCGCCGCTGGTCAATTCCGGCACAGACCTGGCGCGCCGGGTTCACCAGCAGGCCGTGGTGCTGACCAGTTCCGATCTTTATCTGTACATGGCCGTCCTGGCGCTTTTTCTGATTGTGTTAATTCCTTTTGGCCCCACGCGGATCTACGCGCCGGGCACAGCTGCTGGAGTTGTGAAATGAGTACAACAAACGGGCGCAAGCCCTGGGTTCTGGTCGGCGCAGTCGCGTTGGCAGTGATCGTGCTGTACGGGTTGTGGCGGTTGGTCTTTGCCACGGGCACCGTGCAGAACACCAATGATGCCTTTGTCAGCGCCGATTACACCTTGATTGCGCCAAAAGTGGCGGGGTTTATCGACGAGGTGCTGGTGCAGGATAACCAGCCGGTCAAGGCCGGTCAGTTGCTGGCGCGGATCGATCCGCAGGACTACCGCGCTGCCGTGCAGGCTGCGCAAGCCAGCGTGGCGACGGCACAGGCACAACGGGTCAATGCCCTGGCGATGCTGGAACGCCAGCGTTCGTTGATCGAGCAGGCCAAGGCCACGGTCGATGCGGATCTGGCGCAAGTCGAATTTGCCGAGCATGAGTTGCAGCGTTATCAGCATCTGGCCGGGCAGGGCGCAGGCACGCTGCAGAACTCCCAGCAGGCGAAAAACCGTTCGCTCACCGCGCGTGCCGAGTTGGCACAGCACAAGGCTGCACTGGAAGCTGCTCGCCAGCAAACCCGGGTGCTGGCCGCCCGGGCTACGGCCGCGCAAGCCTCGGTGCAGTATGCCGAGGCCTTACTGGCACGGGCCGATCTGGACTTGTCGCATACACAACTGCTGGCACCGTTTGACGGTGTGGTGGGGCGTCGCAGTGTGCGCCTTGGCGCTTACGTCAAACCCGGCGACACCGTGCTGGCGGTGGTGCCGCTGGCCGACGCCTATGTGGTGGCCAACTTTCTCGAGCACCAGCTCACCAACATGCAGGCAGGGCAGCGTGTGACGATCAAGGTCGACAGTTTTCCGGGGCAGACCCTGCAAGGCACCGTGGACAGCATCGCCCCGGCCACGGGGGTGACGTTCTCGGCGATTGCTCCGGATAACGCCACGGGCAACTTCACCAAAGTGGCGCAACGTATTGCGGTGAAAGTCACTCTGGATCACGGGCAGTTACTGGCCAGCCAATTGCGCCTGGGGATGTCGGTGGATGCCTCCATCGACACGGCAATGGCTCACGATCAGCAGGTCAGCACTCGATGAACAAAACTGCAGTGGCCCTGGCTGTGGCCTGTTACAGCGTACTGAGCCTGAGTGGTTGCGTGGTCGGCCCGGACTTCAAGGCTCCCGTGCCCAAGTTGCCTGCGAACTGGGCGTCGGTACCCACTGAGGCGGGGCACAACCATGCGCTGCAAACAGCGGTGGACCTGCACTGGTGGGACCGTTTCGGCGACAGGCAATTGTCGGCGCTGGTGCGCGAGGCGCAGCAGCGCAACTTTGATGTGCAACTGGCTGCAAGCCGCTTGCAACAAAGCCTGGCTATCCGCCGTCAGATCAACGCCGACACCTTGCCCGAGGTCGGTGCAACGGCGGCTTACAGTCGGAGCCGTAACAGCCAGAAAGGTTTGAGTGACCCTTCCGGGCACAGTGGCAAGCAGGCTTTCAACCTGTGGAATGGTGGCCTTGGGTTCAGTTGGGAGGCTGACCTCTGGGGCCGGGTCAAGCGTTCGGTGGAAGCGGCTGATGCCTCGGTACAAGTGGCGGTGCAGGACCGCAACGCGGTGCAACTGTTGGTGATTGTGCAGACCGCGCAGCACTATATTCAGTTGCGCGGCACTCAGCAGGCATTGGCCGTGGTGGAGCAAAACCTGCAAATCGCCCGCCGCAGCCTGGAACTGACCCGGTTGCAGCTGCGGGAGGGCGTGGCTACGGATTTGCAGGTGTCTGAAGCTGGCGCCCAAGTGGCCGAGATCGAAGCACGTCAGGCCCCCTTGCAGCAACGCAGTGCACAGTTGATCAATGCTCTCGGCTTGCTGCTGGCCCGCGAGCCAAGAGCCTTGCAGGCGCAATTGAGCGCAGCGGCAGGGGTGCCGGCCTATGGCGCCGATGTGCCGATCGGTCTGCCCAGCGAATTGGCGCAACGGCGGCCCGATATTCGTCGTGCCGAGGCCCGATTGCATGCAGCCACTGCAGCGATCGGCATGGCCGAGGCGGACTTCTATCCGCGGATTACCCTGTCCGGCAGTATCGGTTTTCAAGCCACGCAGCTGTCGGATCTGGGCAGTTGGGGCTCGCGCAATTTTGCATTCGGCCCGGGCTTGAGCGTACCGGTGTTCGAGGGCGGGCGTTTGCAGGGGGCCTTGCAGTTGCAGGAAGGGCGCCAGCAGGAGGCGGGCATTGCCTACCAGCAAACCGTATTGCGCGCCTGGCATGAGGTGGACGATACGCTGGTGGCGTATCAGGCCAGCCAGCGCCGGCGCGACAGCCTGCAGCAGGCGGTGATGCATAGCCAGCGGGCGCTGGACAGCGTGCACCAGCAATATGCCCAGGGTACGGTGGACTTTCTCAACGTACTCACGGTGCAAAACGCGTTGCTGGCCAACGAAGCGGCGCTGGTGGACAGCACTGCGCAGGTCTCGTTGTCCCTGGTGGATGTGTTTGCGGCGCTGGGTGGGGGGTGGCAGGGCTAGCTGCTTGCAGATTCTGGTGGGAGCGGGCGCATCGACCAAGTTATCCCGGCAAACCGCAGTGACGGCATCGCAGGCAAGCCAGCTCCCGCAGGTAATGAGTGATTGCCCACAGGTTTTGCTATGCTCGCGCCTTCGACCGCAAACGCCAATATAGGCGTGCCCCGTTCATATTGAGCCTATTTATGTCTGCCGATACCCAAGCCACAACGGTGCGTTTTTCCCGTTCCGACTACAGAACCCTGGGCCTTGCTGCCCTGGGCGGGGCGCTGGAGATCTACGATTTTATCATTTTCGTGTTCTTTGCCCTGACCCTCAGCCAGCTGTTTTTTCCCCCGGACATGCCCGAATGGCTGCGTCTGCTGCAAAGCTTCGGGATTTTTGTGACCGGCTATCTGGCGCGTCCGCTGGGCGGGATTCTGATGGCGCATTTTGCCGATCACCTGGGGCGCAAACGGGTATTCAGCCTGAGCATCCTGATGATGGCGCTGCCCTGCCTGCTGATCGGCATCATGCCCACTTACGCCGAAATCGGTTACTTCGCCCCGCTGATCCTGCTGGCCCTGCGCATCCTGCAGGGCGCAGCGGTCGGTGGCGAAGTGCCCAGTGCCTGGGTGTTTGTGGCCGAACATGCGCCGGCCGGTCGCCGCGGCTTTGCCCTTGGTTTTTTGCAGGCCGGGCTGACTTTTGGTTACTTGATCGGGGCCTTGACCGCCACACTGCTGGCACAGCTGTTTACCCCGGCAGAAATCCTCGATTACGCCTGGCGCTTTCCGTTCCTGCTCGGTGGCGTGTTCGGCGTGATTGGCGTGTGGTTGCGCCGTTGGCTCAGTGAAACGCCGGTGTTTCTGGCCCTGCGTGAACGTAAAGAGGGCCGGGCCGAGTTCCCCTTGCGCACAGTATTGCGCGAGCACCGGGCTTCATTGCTGCCGGCAGCGCTGCTGACCTGCGTGCTCACCAGTGCCGTTGTGGTGTTTGTGGTTATCACGCCGACCGTGATGCAGCAGCGCTTCGGCATGACTGCCAGCCATACCTTTGCGTTGAGCAGCCTGGGTATCGTATTTTTGAATATAGGCTGTGTGCTGGCCGGGTTAATCGTTGACCGTATCGGCGTATGGCGCAGCATCGCACTGTACAGTCTGCTGCTGCCGCTGGGCATTGGCGTGTTGTATGCCAGCCTGGTCGGGGAGTGGGTTTTGCCCGGCCTGGCCTATGCGTTCGCCGGCTTGACCTGCGGGATTGTCGGGGTGGTGCCGTCGGTGATGGTCGGACTGTTCCCGGCCCCGATCCGGGTTTCGGGGATTTCCTTTACCTATAATATCGCCTATGCGCTTTGGGCCAGTACCACGCCGTTGCTGCTGATCGCGCTGATGCCATGGAGTCCCTGGGTGTGCCTGGGGTTTTGTGCGCTGATGGGGCTGGTGGGCCTGTCAACTGCATGGCGTTACGGTTTCAGCGGTGTTACAGCGGTTGAGAGGCGTTTGCTGGCCAAGGCCGAAATGTAGTGCGAAGACCTTCTGTCATCCGGGTGATTGCTGGCTCTAATAGGAAGCATTACTATTCGCGCCCCACCTGTGCAGTCCTGTGCGATGACTCAGAAAGTGCCCCGTAGAACGGGCTTCTTTGAACACTACGAAGAGTTGATCGGCACCTGGACCCGGCGCCTGCGCAATCGGCAGCAGGCGCAAGACCTGGCCCATGACACCTTTGTCCGCGTGCTTGAATCCAACCCGGATGCGGTTGAGCAGCCACGCGCTTATTTGCATCAGACTGCACGCAATATTGCGGTAGACGGTTTTCGCCGCCAGGAGTTACGCGACGCCAAGGAGCTGGCTGCCGTTCCCCCAAGTTCGTCGCAAACCGGCGATCCGGAGCAGTATATGCGCGCTATCCAGTTGGCTGAGTCGGTCGAAAGGGCTTTGCAGGAACTGCCGCTCAATTGTCGCAAGGTTTTCGTCTGGCAGAAAATCGAAGGCCTGACCCAGGCCGAGATTGCCGAACGCCTGGGGCTGTCCAGGAACATGGTGGAAAAGTATATGATCCGCACCCTGCGCCATCTGCGTGAACGGGTGGAGGCGCCGTGATGACATCGGTAAAGGATTGCAGGATGGATACACGAGACTGTACCTGTGGCAGCGCCAACGTGCGTGATGCGGCGGCCACCTGGTTTACCCGGGTGCAAGCACAAACCCTGGGTGCGTGCGAGCAGGCCGAGTTTGAAGCCTGGCGTACGCAGCATGCCAGCCATGAGGCGGAGTATCAGTGGCTGGCCAGCCTGTGGTCAGCCGCCGATCTCTTGCCCCGGGCCCGCATGCGGGCGCTGTGTGAAGTGCCGGTGGCGAAGCCGACACGCCTTTCGTTACTGGCTTGCGGGCTGGCCGCAGGTATTGTGGCCGTGGCGGCGGGGGCGGGTGTATGGATGCAACTGCAGTCGTCGGCGGGTTATCACGCCGAATTTGCCACGGTGTTGGGAGAGCACCGCACCCTTGATTTGCCTGATGGCTCGAGCATTGAACTCAATGGTCGCAGCCGTGTGCGCGTCAGCTTTGCGCGTGAGCAGCGCAATGTTGAACTGGAGCAGGGCGAAGCCATGTTCAGTGTGGCCCATGATCCGGAGCGGCCATTTGTGGTGCAGGCCGGGGCCGGCAGGGTAACGGTGACCGGTACCCGTTTTGATGTGCTGCGCGAAGCCGAGCAGACGCGGGTTGCGGTGGAATCAGGGCATGTGCGGGTCCAGGGAGGCAATCCGGATGCACAGGTCAACCTGACTGCCGGGTTGGGTACCGTGGTCGATGCCCGGGGCCATGTAGCGGCCGCGCAGGCAGTTAATACCGGGGCGCTGACGGCCTGGCGCAAGGGGCAACTGGTATTTGAAGATGCCAGTCTGGGCGAGGTGGCCGCCGAGGTCTCGCGCTATCGCGACAAGCCGCTGCACGTCAGCACCCCAGCGCTGGCGCAAATGCGGCTTTCCAGCGTATTCAAAACCGATGACACCGATGCCCTGCTCAAGGCGTTGCCGCAGATCCTCCCGGTGGCTATCAAAACCCGCGCAGATGGCAGCCAGGAGATCATTGCCAGAAAATAATTGCGCTGGGGATTCAGGTTTTTTTCGAGTTCTTCGTCTTCTTGATCAACTGCAACTGGTTTGTATTAACAGTTGCACTCAAGTGCGATCCATAGGGCAAGACTCGACGTGAAAAACAACAATCTTCGTGGGCGACTATCCTCGCTTGAAACACCCCTGAGCATTCCATCTTCTGTCGCCCGGACGCGCCTGCTACCGCTGGCGTTGGCCCTGGCGGTGAGCGCGGCAATGCCCTGTGCTTTTGCTGGCGAATCTGCTCCGGCTGTGATCCATATTCAATCTCAGCCCCTGGGCTCGGCCCTGAGCCAACTGGCGCAGCAAACGGCATTGCAAGTGTTTTTCAGCCCGCAGCTGGTGGCTGGCAAGCAGGCTCCGGCGGTGAATGGCAACCTGTCGCCAGAACAGGCGCTGGCCCGACTGCTGCAGGACAGTGGCTTGAGCTACGAGCTTGACGGTGATGCTGTAACCCTGCGTGCGGCGCCCACGGTCAGTGCTGCTGCGCCAGCGTCCGGGCCGCTGGAACTGGGGCCGGTGGATGTAAAGGTGGTCGGCAACTGGCTGAGCGATGCCAATGACGCGGTGGTGCAGAACCACCCGGGGGCGCGGACAGTGGTGCGTCGCGAAGCGATGGTCGAGCAGGGCACGATGAACGTCAGTGATGCCCTCAAGCGTATCCCGGGTGTTCAGGTGCAGGAGTCCAACGGCACGGGCGGCAGTGATATCTCGCTGAACGTGGGGGTGCGGGGTTTGACGTCGCGTCTGTCGCCGCGCTCCACCGTCCTGATTGACGGTGTTCCGGCAGCGTTTGCGCCCTACGGCCAGCCACAATTGTCGATGGCACCGATTTCATCGGGCAACCTGGACAGCATCGACGTGGTACGCGGTGCCGGCTCGGTGCGCTACGGGCCGCAAAACGTGGGCGGGGTGATCAACTTTGTGACCCGGGCCATCCCCGAGACCTTCCAGGGCGAGGTCGGCACAACCCTGGAGACCTCCGAGCGTGGTGGCTGGAAACATATTGAATCGGCATTTCTCGGCGGCACGGCGGACAACGGTATCGGTGCTGCATTGCTGTATTCCGGAGTCAAGGGTGATGGCTATCGCGCGCGCAACAACGACAACGATATCGATGACGTCTTGCTCAAGACCCACTGGGCACCCACCGACCAGGATGATTTCACCCTCAATTTCCACTACTACGACGCCACCGCGGACATGCCCGGTGGCCTGACCCAAAAGCAGTTTGACGCTGACCCGTACCAGTCGCTGCGTGACTACGACAACTTTACCGGGCGACGCAAGGATGTGTCCTTCAAGTACCTGCGTCAGATCGACGACCAGACCCAGTTTGAAGTCCTGACCTATTACACCGACAGCTTCCGTGGCAGCAACATTGCAGCCCGCAATCTGCAAACCCTGGCTTCGTATCCGCGCAGTTACCACACCTTCGGTATCGAGCCGCGGGTGTCCCATGTGTTCACCCTGGGGCCGGTCACGCAGGAAGTGGGGCTGGGCTATCGCTACCTCAAAGAGGCGATGCATGAAGAGGCCAGCCAGGTGTACCTGGTCAATAACGTGCCTGTGCCGGGGCCCGGGGCAGACGGTCATGTGTATCAGGATCGCACAGGTGGCACCGAGGCCAACGCGTTCTATATCGATGACAAGATCGATGTGGGTAACTGGACGGTCACCCCGGGTATCCGCTTTGAGCGGATCAGCACCAACTGGCACGACCGCCCGGTACTGGGCAATAACGGCAAACCAGTGCAGGAAAAAAACCGCAGCATCGACAGCAGCGAAGCACTGCCGGCCCTGAGCGTGATGTATCACCTGTCGGACGCGTGGAAACTGTTTGCCAACTACGAGACCTCGTTCGGCAGCCTGCAGTACTTCCAGCTGGGCCAGGGCGGTGTCGGCGATGCGACCGCAGCGGGTTTGCGTCCTGAAAAGGCCAAGACCTATGAGCTGGGTACGCGTTACGACAATGGTGTGTGGGGCGGTGAAGTGACGCTGTTCTACATCGACTTTGCCGACGAGTTGCAATATGTGAGCAACGATGTGGGCTGGACCAACCTGGGCGCGACCAGGCACCAGGGTATCGAGACCTCGGTTCACTACGATATGTCGGCACTGGACGCACGCCTTGACGGCCTGTCGGTCAATGCGGGCTTTACCTACACCAAGGCGACGTCCGAGGGTGACATTCCCAACTTCAAAGGGCGTGATCTGCCGCTATATTCGCGCCAGGTGGTCAACCTCGGGGCGCGTTACGTGGTCAACCGCTGGACCTACAACCTGGACATGTTTGCCCAGTCCCAGCAGCACGCGCCGGGCACTGGCGGGGTGTACATCACTGATCCGACCCCGGATGGCCAGTACGGCGATATTCCTGGGTATGCGACCTGGAGCACCCGAGTCGGTTACGACTTCGGCCCTGAAGAGTCAAACCTGAAAGTGGGAGCGGGGATCAAGAACCTGTTCAACCAGGAGTACTACACCCGCTCCAGCGACAACAACGCGGGGATTTACCTGGGCGAGCCGCGTACGTTCTTTGTGCAGGCGAGTGTGGGTTTTTAAGCCAAAATGCCCCTCACCCGGAGGGAGAGGGGACTAAAAGCAGAAGCAAATTTGTGCAACACCACCCATCGGCCCCCTCTACCGCCGGGAGAGGGCTGGGGTGAGGGGCTCGCTCTAAACCCGCAAAATCCGCCCGCTGATGGCTACGGCTATGAGCATGGCGGTGATCAGCAAAAAGGCCGCGCCCAGGCTGCTGGCATGGGCGATAAAGCCGATGGCCGCAGGCCCTGCCAGAATCCCCGCATACCCCAGGGTGGTAATGGCTGGCACGGCGATATGCTCCGGCATTACGGTCTGTTTGCCCACGGCGGTGTACAGCACCGGCACGATATTCGAACACCCTGCGCCCACCAGCGCATAACCGAGCAATGCTGACTCCCAGTTCGGTGCCAGGGTTGCCAGGGCCATGCCCGCGGCGGCAAACAACCCACCCAGGACAATCACCAGCCGCGCACCCAGACGCTTGACGATGGTATCGCCCATCAGTCGGCCCGCGGTCATGGTCAAGGCAAACGCGGCATAACCCAGCCCGGCATAGGCATCGCCAATGCCTTTCTCGGAGGTCAGGAATACGGCGCTCCAGTCGAGCATTGCGCCTTCGGCCAGGAACACGGTAAAGCACAGCAAGCCGATAAAGAGCACCACGCCGTGGGGCACGGCAAACGCCGGACCGTTGCTTTCGCTGCCATAAGGCAGCAGGTGCGGAGCAGCCTTGAGCAGGGCTGCGAGGATCAATGCAATCACCACCACAATCGCCCACAGCGGCGTCAGGCCCAGCGCCAGCAGGGCGCTGACCCCGGCCGCGCCGGCAATCCCGCCGACGCTGAACAGCCCGTGAAAACCCGACATCATGGTGCGCCCGCTGGCACGCTCGACGATCACGGCCTGCAAGTTGACGGTGGAGTCGACGGCGCCGAGCCCAGCGCCAAACAAGAACAGTGTGGCGATCAGTAGCGGTATGGCACTGACCGTCGCCAGCAGTGGCAGCGCGAGGCAGATCAACAGCGTGCCGCCCACCAGCACCCGGCGGCAGCCATAACGGCTGGCGAGGATGCCGGCAATGGGCATCGCCAGGATTGAGCCCGCGCCCAGGCACAGCAATAACAAGCCCAAAGTGGCCTCGTCCAGTCCCGCACGGGCTTTGGCGTAGGGCACCAGTGGCGCCCAGGCGGCGAGGCCAAAACCGGCGATGAAAAAGGCAATGCGGGTCGATATTTGTTCGAGGCGCCCCGGCACAAGGGGCATTTGGGTGGTGATGGCAGTCATGGTCATCCTTGGAAAACGGCTTTGGTGCGCTGCGGCGTAACATCCTTGCATATTTGCGGCCTGTGTCGCGAGGGCGCTGGCGTACGGCTTGGCGAGAGTGGTTGAATAGCGCGCTTGCTTATCCCACTGCCACTGGTGCGTATTTTATGGACAAGAATTCTGACTCCGCAGTGCTATTGCTCAACCCCGCCGGGCTGTATGACCCTGCGCCCAACGGTTACTCCCATGTTGCCCGTGTGGCCGCGAATGTGCGGCTGGTGTACACCGCCGGCCAGGGCGGCGAGAACGCCGACAGTGAGCTGTCGACGGACTTCGCCGAGCAGGTGCGCCAAGCCTTTGCCAACCTGCAGATCGCCCTGGCAGCGGCCGATGCGCAGATCAAGGACGTGGCCAAGATCACCGTATTGATCGTGGATCACAGCCTGGAGCGCTTGCAGATTCTGGGCGCCGAAGTGAAGCGGGTATGGGGGGAGCTGCCGGCCCCGGCCTGCACCTTGATCCCGGTGCCGCGTCTGGCGCTGGATGAGATGTTATTTGAGGTCGAGGCGGTAGCGGCGGTAGCCGTCTGAGAGATTGCCCTGTGGGAGCGGGCTTGCTCGCGATAGAAACGGCGCGGTTTACCTGATACACCGCATCGATCCAATCGCGAGCAAGCCCGCTCCCACAGGGACAATGTGGGGCGTTAAACCTGCAATAACCGCTCGCGCAGTTTGCCGATTTCGTCGCGCATTTGCGCCGCCGCCTCGAATTCGAGATCGCGGGCCAGGGCGTACATTTTTTCTTCCAGTTGGCGAATGCGCTTGCTGATCTCGCTGGGCGAGCGCAGCTCGTTCTCGTACTTGGCGTTTTCTTCCGCGGCCTTGGCCATGCCTTTGCGCTTTTTGCTGCGCGAACCCGGCACCACCGCACCCTCCATGATATCCGCGACATCCTTGAACACGCCTTTGGGCGTAATGCCGTTGGCGAGGTTGAAAGCGATCTGTTTCTCGCGCCGGCGTTCGGTCTCGCCAATGGCGCGTTCCATCGAGCCGGTGATGCGATCAGCGTACAGAATCGCCCGGCCATTGAGGTTACGCGCCGCCCGGCCAATGGTCTGGATCAACGAGCGTTCGGAGCGCAGGAAGCCCTCCTTGTCGGCGTCCAGGATCGCCACCAGCGACACCTCGGGCATGTCCAGCCCTTCACGCAGCAGGTTGATCCCCACCAGCACGTCAAATACGCCCAGGCGCAGATCGCGGATGATTTCGACGCGCTCCACGGTGTCGATATCCGAGTGCAGATAGCGTACCCGCACGCCATGGTCGGCCAGGTAATCGGTGAGGTCTTCGGACATGCGTTTGGTCAGGGTGGTGACCAGTACACGCTCTTCCAGCGCCACGCGCTTGGCAATCTCGGAGAGCAAATCGTCGACCTGGGTGAGGGCCGGACGCACTTCGATCTGCGGATCGACCAGGCCGGTGGGGCGCACCACCTGCTCGACCACGCGGCCCGAATGTTCGGCTTCGTAGTTGCCAGGGGTGGCGGAAACAAAAATGGTCTGCGGGCTGATGCGTTCCCATTCGTCAAAACGCATCGGCCGGTTGTCCAGTGCCGAGGGCAGGCGGAAGCCATATTCCACCAGGGTCTCTTTACGTGAACGGTCGCCTTTGTACATGGCGCCCACTTGCGGCACGCTGACGTGAGACTCGTCGATCACCAGCAGCGCGTCGGCCGGCAGGTAGTCGAACAGGGTCGGTGGCGGGGCCCCGGACTCGCGGCCCGAAAGGTAGCGCGAGTAGTTTTCGATGCCGTTGCAGTAACCCAGCTCCATGATCATTTCCAGATCGAAGCGGGTGCGCTGTTCCAGGCGCTGGGCCTCGACCAGCTTGTTGTTGGCCCGCAGGTATTCGAGCCGCTCCTTGAGTTCTTCCTTGATCCCTTCCACGGCGTCGAGCAGGGTTTCGCGCGGTGTCACATAGTGGCTCTTGGGGTAGAAGGTAAAGCGCGGCATCTTGCGGATGACTTCGCCGGTCAGCGGGTCAAAGGCACTGATGCTTTCGACTTCATCATCGAACAGTTCGATGCGCACCGCCTCCAGATCCGATTCGGCAGGATAGATGTCGATCACATCGCCGCGCACGCGGAAGGTGGCGCGGGCAAAGTCCATATCGTTGCGGGTGTATTGCAGATCGGCCAGGCGGCGCAGCAACTCGCGCTGGTCGAGCTTGTCGCCACGGTCGACGTGCAACACCATCTTCAGATAGGTCTCGGGGCTGCCCAGGCCATAAATGCACGACACCGTGGTAACGATGATCGCGTCCTTGCGCTCCAGCAGGGCCTTGGTTGCGGACAGGCGCATCTGCTCGATATGGTCGTTGATCGAGGCATCCTTCTCGATAAAGGTATCGGAGGAGGGCACGTACGCTTCGGGCTGGTAGTAGTCATAGTACGAGACGAAGTACTCCACCGCGTTGTTCGGGAAGAATGACTTGAACTCGCCGTACAGCTGGGCAGCCAGGGTTTTATTGGGCGCCAGCACCAGGGTGGGGCGGTTCACATGGGCGATCACGTTGGCAATGCTGAACGTCTTGCCCGAACCGGTTACCCCGAGCAGGGTCTGGTGCGACAGGCCGGCTTCGATGCCTTCAATCATCTGGCGAATGGCTTCGGGTTGATCGCCTGCGGGCTTGAAGCGGGTAACAAGCTGAAAATCGGGCATGAAGGACCTCAGGGTTTGCTTCTATAAAAGCAGTAGCCTTTATAAGTGCATGCGACTCAGGCCGCAGGAAAAAACAGGATACGGCTAAATATGGAGGTCATGTCCGACTGTTTCAAGGTACAGCTCTGATACGGGCATCTCGGCAAAGATTGCAATTAGACCAGTGGCCTGAAAATAAACTCAAATACTTGGGTAAAACCGGCAATAGGCTGTTGCCCGAATCCTGATCGGGCTTATACTTGCTCCCCGTTTGTGCACCGCTCTAGTGCAATCGGCTGGAGCGTTGTCACCCCCTCCATTCCCCATTCAGAGCCGCCGTAATAATGAGCCTGTTCTCCGCTGTCGAAATGGCACCACGCGATCCTATCCTGGGCCTCAACGAAGCATTCAACGCCGATACCCGTACCAGCAAAGTGAACCTGGGGGTTGGTGTTTACTGCAACGAAGAGGGACGAATTCCGCTCTTGCGTGCCGTTGTCGAAGCCGAAACGATCCGGGTTGCCCAGCACGCGTCGCGCGGTTATTTGCCGATCGATGGTATTGCCGCCTACGACCAGGCCGTGCAAAAGCTGTTGTTCGGTGCCGAGTCGCCGTTGCTGGCAGCTGGCCGGGTGATCACCACTCAAGCCGTTGGCGGTACGGGCGCGCTGAAAATCGGTGCTGACTTCCTTAAGCAACTGCAGCCAGGCGCAGTAGTCGCGATCAGCGATCCAAGCTGGGAAAACCACCGTGCACTGTTTGAAGCCGCCGGTTTTCCGGTGCAGAACTACCGTTATTACGACGCCGCCAGCCATGACGTCAACCGTTCCGGCATGCTCGAAGATCTGAATGCCTTGCCCGCCGGCTCCATTGTTGTGCTGCACGCTTGCTGCCACAACCCGACCGGTGTCGACCTGACCCCGGCCGACTGGCAGAACGTGCTGGACGTGGTCAAGGCCAAAGGCCTGATCCCGTTCCTGGACATGGCCTACCAGGGCTTTGGCGACGGCATCGACGAAGACGCAGCAGCAGTACGCCTGTTCGCCGGCTCGGGCCTGAGCTTCTTTGTTTCCAGCTCGTTCTCCAAGTCGTTTTCTCTGTACGGCGAGCGTGTCGGTGCACTGTCGATCATCACCGAATCGAAGGAAGAGAGCGCCCGTGTGCTGTCCCAGGTCAAGCGCGTGATCCGTACCAACTACTCCAACCCGCCGACTCACGGTGCAACCATTGCTGCAGCCGTGCTTAACAGCCCTGAGCTGCGTGCGATGTGGGAAGACGAGCTGGCAGAAATGCGCCTGCGCATTCGTGGCATGCGTCTGCAAATGGTTGAGCTGCTGTCGAAAAAGGCTCCTGGGCATGACTTCAGCTTTGTTGCACGTCAGCGTGGCATGTTCTCGTACTCCGGTCTGACCGTTGAACAAGTAACGCGTCTGCGTACCGAATTCGGTATTTATGCCCTTGATACCGGCCGAATCTGCGTGGCTTCTTTGAACCAGCGCAACATTGAGGCGGTAACCGACGCCATTGTTCAGGTCATCTGAATAATGCAGGGAGAAGTCAGCAAAAGTGTTGACTTCTCTTTTTATATCAGTAAGATAGACGCCATTCCGCGATAGCTCAGTTGGTAGAGCAAATGACTGTTAATCATTGGGTCCCTGGTTCGAGTCCAGGTCGTGGAGCCAGATAGTAAAAAAGCCGCTAGCGATAGCGGCTTTTTTTTGCCTGAAATTTGGCAAGGTCCAGATTCTCCCTCCTGGACCTGGACCTCAGCAAAACAATGGCTTATGGCCATTTTCCTACAACCTGAAACGTTTTTTTTAAGATGTTCGTCACGAATATCGCTATTCGATAATAAAAATCGTTTACCTATATCTGAGAATGATTATTATTGGCGCCAGTGCTGCCTCGCTAAAAGGACCTGTGTCAGTGATAAAAACTTCTCCGGTTTTTTCCCGGCTACAAGACGGGAAAGTTGTTTATGGCATGCTCAACTCCCTGCCTTCACCCATGCTTTGCGAGATGCTCGCGTTTGCCGGCTACGACTTTGTAATTCTTGATCTGGAGCACTTGCTGCGCTCCGAAGAAGACATCATGCATTGCGTTCGGGCATGTGAGGCCGCAGGTATTTCGCCCTGGCTGCGCATGGCGCAAGTGGACGAGAAATTGATCGGCAGGGCGCTGGACGCCGGTATCGAAGCCATCGTGCTGTCACGCACTGAAAGCGTCGCCCAGGTCCAGCGCGCCATTGAGGCGGCCTTTTTTCCGCCCCTGGGCAAGCGCGGCATGACCGGTGGGCGCATCACCGGCTTCGGTCGCCTGCCACTGCCCGAATACATCGATCTGGCCAACCGCCAGACCCCCATCATTCCGATGATCGAAAGCCGCGCCGGTGTTGACGCGCTGGGCGACATCCTGCAACTGGACGGGGTCGGCATGATCATGGAAGGCGCCCTGGACCTGGCCCTCGATCTCGGCCTGGGGCCTGATCCTCTCAATCCTCGGGTCTGGCAAACCCTGCAAGGCATGGCCGACGCCTGTCTTGGCGCCGGCGTCGCTTTTTGCGCCAACCCCCGCACCGTCGAACAGAACGCGCTATGGCGCGCCCGCGGCGTGCGCAGTTTTCTGGCCGGTGAAGACCGTGGCTTGCTGCATAACGCACTCAAAGCCCGCCTGCATTCTCTCCAACAGCAATAATGAGTCGACGTAGTCCAATGAAAACAATATCCCTACACTTTTCACTGAGCCTCATGACACTGGGTATTTGCCAGGCTGCCATGGCCGCCGATCAACAACCCCCCGGCCATAGCGTTGAGCTGGCGCCCATGACGATTGAGGGCGATGTACTGGGTGCCGCCAGCGATCAGGAAGTGCGTACCTATGCCGGGAGTCGCAGCGTCATCGATTCGAGCGACCTGAAAAAAGCCAGCACCCGTGGCCTGGATGATGCGCTGCAACGGGTTCCGGGTATCAAGATTTTCGACGAGACCGGCACCGGTGCGCTGCCCCAGATTTCGGTACGCGGCCTGTACGAGAGTCGCAGCGGACGCATCCAGGCCTTGTCGGATGGCATCCCGCTCGCGTTGGCACCCTACGGCCAGACCGGCCTGTCGCTGTTCCCAATGACCATGGCCACGGTCGACCGGGTTGATATCGTGCGCGGGGGCGCAGCGGTGCAATACGGACCAAACAACGTCGGCGGGGTGATCAACTTCATCAGCAAGCCGATTCCCCGCGAATGGGAAACCACCCTGCAGGAGAAAACCACGTTCAATGCTGGCGGGCGCCAGTTGTGGGATACCTATCTGGGCACCGGCGGCTACCTGACTGACAACTTCGGGCTGCAACTGGACATCAATACCCTGAGCGGCGAATACGGGCGCGAGCACTCCGATACCGATGTGCAGAACTATCGCCTGCGCGGCCAGTGGAACATCGATGATGACCGGGATCTGAGTTTCGGCGTTCAGCATTACAAGGCCGACATGGACCTGGCCGGTGCCCTCAGCGTCAAGGACTACAAGGACGACCCGCGCCAGTCAACGCGCCCGCTGGACCGCTTCGAGGGTGACACGGATCGTGTGTGGGGCACTTACACCCAGCGTCTTGGCGCCATGGGGCCGTTCGACTCGGTGGAGTTCAGCTGGACCAACTTTGCCCACAACAGCTACCGCAATTTCGTCGTAGGCCTGCCGTTCACTCCGGACGGTACGGCCGTGACCAAGCAGGACGGCCCGCGTGACTTCAAGGTTTGGGGTTCGGAGCCGCGCATCAGCGCCACCATCGATGGCGACACCGTCGGCCAGACCTGGCTACTCGGTGCCCGCTATGTCAGCGAAGACATCAGTTACAAGGTCAACCGGCAGAGTCTGGCTACGGGGGTGACAGCACCGTTTCGCGACTGGAAATTCGATGACAGTGCTCGTGCCTTCTACATCAGCAACGCCATCAGCCTGCTTGATCATCGCCTGACCATTACCCCCGGCGCGCGCTATGAAAACGCGCGCATGAACTACAGCGATGGCATCACCGGGTTCGAGCGCGAGAACAAGTCTGAAGAATGGCTGCCGGGCCTGACCGTGGGTTACCAGGCCAACGACGCCTGGTATGTCTATGCCAACGCGCAGAAGTCCCTGCGTCCGCCTCAGGTTACGCAGATCGTCAAGGAAGGCGCGGTCGGTGCCGAGCTGGCCTGGAACTACGAGACTGGCGTGCGTTACACCCCGTGGGAGGGCATGCGTGTCGACTTCAACCTGTACCGCATCGACTTTGATGACCAGATTGTCTACAACGCCACCACCGACCGTTTCGACAACCTTGGCAGCACACGTCATCAGGGTTTCGAGACTGATATTTTCTGGACCCCGCAGGCCATGCGTGATCTGGACCTGCATGCCGGTTATGCCTATCTCGATGCCAAACAACGCAACGGCACTTACAAAGACAACGAAGTGCCGTACTCCTCGCGAAACCAGTTTATGGTGGATGCCCGCTACCGTTTTGCCGAGCACTGGACCTACAACCTCGACGGTCTGTACATCAGCAAGGCCTACACCGACGCTGCCAATACCCGCGAAGAAAACGCCTCTGCCAGCGTGGGTGAACTGCCTTCTTACTGGGTGTGGAACACGGCTATCGAACGTGAGTTCCCGCTGGCCGACAAGAGCATCCTGACCGCCTCGGCGGGCATCAGTAACCTGTTCAACCGCGAATACTATTTCCGAGGTATCGACACCAGCCCTTGGGGTCGTCAACCCGCGCCAGAGCGTTCGCTCACCTTAGGCGTCAATTACCGCTTCTAAACCGCGCACACGCGCTTTTGTAAATCAGTTGCCCATCCTGCGGGACGGGCAACTGTTGCCCCCAGGAAAGTGCCATGCAACGTCCATTCGTCATCCTTGCTCACGTCGCACACCCAGCCATTCTCGAGGGCTTTATGCCAGCCGCGCAGCAGCGCGGGCTGCCAATTGTGCTGATCACCGATCATGCTCAGGAACATCGTCGCCTGCTTGCCGGCTCGTCTCTTTCGCCGGACCGGCTGCAGGTGATCGAATGTGATGTATTCAACCCGCTGGCGGTCATCGAAACCCTCAATGGCCAGGGTTTACGCCCGGTTGCCGTATTTTCCAACAGCGATCACCTGCAAACCGCGACAGCAGTCGTGGCGGAGGCGTTCGAGTGCCCCGGCAAGAACTGGCGGTTGTGCCATGCCGCCAAGAACAAGGCCGCCATGCGTGAGCGCATGCAGCGTCTGGGTCTGCCCGGGCCGTGGTTCCAGGTGCTTGCCTCGGGCTGCGCGTTGCCTGCTGATGCGCCATGGCCAGTGGTGGCCAAGCCCCGTGAAGGGGTGGCCAGCCTGGACGTGCGCTTGTGTCACAACGCCGCTGAACTGAGTGCTTACTGTGAACGGTTCTGGGAGCAGCAACCGGACCGTGCACTGCTGCTGGAGGCTTACCTGGAAGGGCCACTGTTCACCCTTGAAACCCTCGGTGACGGTCGTAGCCTGCAAGCCATTGGCGGCTTTGACGTAAGCCTTTCTGCGCCGCCCCATTTTGTCGAACTCGCTGCCCGCTGGAATGGCCCGCTAAGCAGCGCACAGCGTACCGCAGCGCTGTCGCAAGTGGCGGCATTCGGGGTCAATTTTGGCGTTTGTCACAGCGAATTCATCCTCACCGCACAAGGCCCGGTGCTGGTCGAGATCAACTATCGCAGTATCGGTGACGGCCGCGAGTTTTTGCTGGACCGGCTGCTGCCACAGGGCTGGTTTGACCGAATCGTTGCCCTGCATCTGGGGCAGGCGCTGGTCGACGCACAACCGGCTCGGGCCCAGGCAACCGTGCACTATCTGGTGGCCGAGCGTTCGGGGCGGCTGGATCAGGCCAGTGCCAGTTTCAATGTCGAATCCGCAGACCACTGGTGCGATTACCGGGCGCTGCAACATCCCGGCGACACGGTGACCATCAGCCACTCCAACAAGGACTACGTCGGCGTATTGCGCCTGATTGCCCCGGATGACGTGAGCCTGGATGCGCAATTGCATTCGACCCTCAACGACCTGAAATGGGTGGTGGCATGAACCTGCAACCAGAAGCTGCCGATCAGGCCTACATCACCCGCCGCATCATCGATTGCTGCCTGCGTGAAGATATCCGCGGAGTTGTCAGTCAGGGCCGGATCTGTCCGCTGCCCGAGGCGTTGCATCAGCTGCTTGCGCATCAATCCAGCGGCATCTGGCTGCGGATCACCGATCTGGCGGCTGACGAGTTGTGGCTGCCAGTGGTCAAGGCGTATCCGTTGCAGGATTGGAGTGTTACCGGCGATGCCTGGATCCGGGTATCGCGACAGCGCCCGCCTGAGGTCCAGCGTGGCTACTCGCTCTGGCTTGGCCACCTGAGCCAGGGTCTCGACGCTGAAAGCCTGGGGTTGTTCGAGGCGTATCTGAAAGAGGCCGATTGCGCCACGCAACACCGGACCCTGTGCAAGCAGGCCGGTCAACGCAATGCCGCCGCGCTCGGCGATGTGATCGGGCTCCAGCACTGGTCGCAGCGCCTGTTGAAGATTGATCAGCTGGCCAGCTATCTGGACCACCCGTACTACCCGACTGCACGGGCCAAAAGCGGCTTCGATGACGCAGCCCTTGAACGCTATGCGCCGGAGTTTGCACCGCGTTTCGAACTCAACTGGCTGGCGATCCCCAAGCAGGCCATGACCCTCACCAGTGTGCAGCCGCCGCACTGGCCGGGTTTCGAGGAAGTAGGCTTGCCAGGCACTTTGCACAACAGCCACTCACTGCTGCCGGTGCATCCGTTGACCTGGGCTGTGCTTGAACAGTATGGCTTGCCTGAGGGCGCACTCAAGGCGCCACGCACGGCCATGCAGGTTGAGCCGACGCTGTCCGTGCGTACGGTGGTGTGCATTGATCAGCCTCATTGGCATATCAAATTACCGTTGCTGGTCAGTACCCTGGGCGCGCGCAATCTGCGTCTGATCAAACCGACCACCCTGTACGACGGCCACTGGTTTGAAACCACCTTGCAGGCGCTCGCCAGGCGAGATCCGGAGTTGGGATCACGCTATTTGCACGTAGATGAACAACACGGCGGTCATGTCGCCCAAAGCCGTCATCTGGCCTATATCGTGCGCCGCTATCCGGCGGGGCTGGAGCACACCACACTGGTGCCGGTGGCTGCACTGGCCAGCCCTCTTGCGGGTGGGCGCCTGTTCCTCGAACAGCTGGTAGAGGGTTTTTATGCCGGCTCCCTGCAACACTGGCTCGACGACTACCTTGACCTGTTACTGCAGGTTCATCTACGGCTGTGGCTGCGATACGGCATCGCGCTTGAGGCCAACCAGCAGAACGCCGTGCTGATATTCGAACACGGCCGGCCAATGCGCCTGTTGATGAAGGACAACGACGCCGCGCGCCTTTGGCCGCAACGTTTCGCTGCAGCTTGTGCGGATCTGGCCGGGCTGCCAGCCGCCTTGCAGGATGAGCGCATTCGTGTCAACAGCAGTCAGCCTTTGGCCGAGATGTTCTGCACCATCACCCTGCAACTGAATATCGTCGCTATTTTGCAGGCCATTGCGGCAGCGGGGCTGGCGCCTCAAGCCAGCCTGTACGACACACTGCGCCGGGGCTTGAGCGGTTGTCTGCAGCAACTCGAAGCCGAAGGCATCAACTGTGACGACGCACGCCGCTGGTTGCTCGACAGCCCAAGGTTGCCGGTCAAGTACCTGCTCAGCGCCGGCAGCCTGTTCAGCAAGGCGCATTCCGGTGCCAGTGATATCAACAAGTTCTATGGCTACAGCGCGGCGAATTTCCTGCTGGAGGAGGTGCCATGCAGCGCCGTTTAATCGCCAGCGTCTTGTTGGGGCATTACCTGTCGGCCTTTACGGCGCTGGGGATTCCGCTCTATCTACCGCGCATCCTGGGCGACCTCGCGCCCGGCACGCCGGGATGGGCCATCGGCGTGCTGTTTGTCCTGCCAACCCTGTGCACCGCCCTGGCCGCGCCAGTATGGGGGCGCTGGGCCGATCGCAACGGTTGTCGTCTGTCGTTGCTGCGCGCCCATGCCGGGTTGTTCGCGGGTTTTCTGCTGGCAGGCTTGAGCCCCAATCTGACCGTGTTCGTGCTGGCATTGGTTATCCAGGGCACCTTCGGCGGAGCAATGGCGGCCTCCAACGCCTACCTGTCGACCCAGCTCAAGGGCTCCGGGCTGTCCCGCGCCCTGAACTGGACTCAGTATTCGGCACGGCTGGCAATGATCAGCGGCCCGATCCTGCTGGGGCTGCTGACCTCCCGGGGCTTGGGCATCAACCTTTACAGCTGGCTGGCGTGGTTGCCACTGCTGGCTTTTGTTCTGGTGTTGGCACTGCCCAACGACAAGCCCGGGCATGCCCTGGACAGCAAACGAAAACCGCCGCCAGGCCAACTGCCAGCCGACATGGCGCGCCTGCTGGCGGTGCAGTTTCTGTTCAGCTTCGCCATGGTGGTCACCTTTCCCTACTTCATGCCATACGGTGAACAATTGGGGATAGGTAACGACACCTTGATCGGTGTGCTCTACAGCCTGCCGCATTTGGTTTATCTGCTGGCCTTGCCCTGGGTCCACAAGTATCAGGGCAACGTCCTGTTGCCGGGGCTGGCGCTGCTGGCGATCAGCAATGCGCTGCAATTCTGGAGCGTGCAGGCAGAGCCGTTGTTCGCCCTGCGTCTGCTCAGTGGCGCGGGCATGCTGCTCAGCTTTGTCGGGCTGCACCGCTGCCTTAGTCAGCGCAGCCGGCAAGGCAGTGCAGGGCGCCTGTTCGGCTGGTTTGACTCCAGCGGCAAATGGGCCGGTACCGCTGCCGGTGTTACGGCTGCTCTGGTCACTCAGACCTGCGGCATTGCATCCCCCTTTCTGGTTGCCTGCCTGGCTGCCATGGCCGCCATGGTCATGGCGCGCCCTCTAATGATCACTTCCCGGGAGATTCCGGCATGACGTTCGTTCCCAATACCTTGTCCCTGAATGACCATGCCCTTGATGGTGAAGCCCAGCGCCATGCCATCGAGTGCCTGCTCAATTGCTATTTGCGCGAATATGCATTGCCGCGCAACGATGCCGATCTGAACTACCAGGCACAGGATGTGCCGATGAGCCTGCGTCAGGCCGGCGCTCGTTGCATCAGCATCAACCTGCCGGGCGGCCGTTTGGTGGTGCGCATCGACAGCGCCAGCCTGTTGGGCCGCTGTCATTACATCGGCGCGCCTTATTTCAAGGGCAACCAGCAGGGCTGGCGGCCACTGGAAGCCCGGGAACTGGCCAGCCTTCTGTGTACACCACTGAGTGGTGCCGGGCGTGTCGGCGAGATGCTGCAACAGTTCGCCAACAGCCTGCAGATCACCCGGGCCTTCCTGCGTCATTCCCGTCCGGCCAACGAAGCTGCCGACAGCCTGCTGGCATCCGAGCAGCATCAGCTCTGGGGGCATGCCCTGCACCCGACACCGAAAAGCCGCGAGGGTATATCCCATAACGATTTGCTGGCCTGCTCGCCTGAGGTTGGGGCGTGTTTTCAGTTGCACTGGTTCAAGATCGACCCGGCGCTGTTTCGCCATCAGGGTGAGGACCCGCGCAGTACCCTGCAGCAACTGTCGGGGCGCGACGACGCCTATCCGTGTCACCCCTGGGAAGTCGCCCGCATACTGGCCGATCCGCTGGTGCAGCGGGCGCAACAGCAGGGTCTGATCGAATACCTCGGCCCTCTGGGTCAGGCCATGTTCCCGACCTCGTCGGTGCGTACGCTCTACCACCCGCAACTGGCTTATTTCATGAAGTTCTCGATGCATGTGCGGCTGACCAATTGCGTACGCAAGAATGCCTGGTATGAGCTGGACAGTGCCGTGGCCCTGACTCATCTGCTCCGGCCGGTCATGAGCGAGCTGGCAATCCGGCAGCCGGGCTTTTTGCTGATGCCCGAGCCCGCAGCCTCCAGCCTTGATCTCGGTGCTTTGGGTACGCTGGAGCAGGCCCGCGAAGTCACCGAATGCTTCGGTATCGTTTACCGGGAAAACCTGTCCATGGCCGATCGCGGGGCGTATCAGCCGCAGGTGGCAATGGCGCTGTTTACCTGGGACTTGCAAGGTCGCAGTGTCTGTCGTCACCAGGTTCGACGTTATGCCGACATCACCGGCCTGGGCATTGAGCAGGCCACGCTCAACTGGCTGGATGCCTATGCCGCGAAAATGCTCGGCGGCGTGCTGCACTGCCTGTTCCGTCAGGGGGTGGCGCTGGAGCCGCATTTACAAAACACGGTTGTCGGCTTTGCTCAGGACGGCTTGCCGAACCGGGTGTGGATCCGCGATCTGGAGGGCACCAAGCTGGTTCCTGAAATCTGGCCGGCAGAACGCTTGAGCGCGCTCGACGAGCGTACCCGCAACTCGGTGTACTACAGCGCGCAAAAGGCCTGGCAGCGGGTGGCTTACTGTGCGCTGGTGAATAATCTGGGCGAGGCGATTTTTCATCTGGCCAATGGTAGCGATGCTCTGGAACAACAGTTGTGGACGCGCACCGGCGAGCTGTTGCACGAACAGTGCGCGCTTCTCGGTCATCCGCAGCAGCTGCGCGAGTTGTGCGCCGGTGCGCCATTCCCCGGCAAGGAAAACTTTATGACCCGTCTGATGATGCGCGCCGATCGCGAAGCGGGTTACACCCAGCTGCCCAGCCCGTTGGCGTTTATTGCAAAGAGTAAGTGCGCATGACTCTTCCTGTCGCTGTCACCCGCTGTATCGATCAGCTCAAGGCTGAACACGAGGGGCCATTGTGTGCCTATGTCTACGACTTGCCTGCCCTTGAACAGCATATAAAGGCAATGCGCGCCGTGCTGCCCGTTAACTGCGAATTGTTCTATGCCGCCAAGGCCAACCCGGAGGCGCGGGTGTTGAAAACCCTTGCACCGTGGGTAGACGGTTTCGAAGC
Organism: Pseudomonas sp. FSL W7-0098; assembly: GCF_005930585.1. Classification (NCBI taxonomy): domain Bacteria; kingdom Pseudomonadati; phylum Pseudomonadota; class Gammaproteobacteria; order Pseudomonadales; family Pseudomonadaceae; genus Pseudomonas; species Pseudomonas sp. FSL W7-0098. The sequence goes on along the minus strand of NZ_RXHW01000001.1, from coordinate 602,120 downwards.
GGCCTCGGGCGGGGAGCTGGCCTGGCTGCATGAGCAGTGCCCCGACGAGCCACTGATCTTTGGCGGCCCGGGCAAGCTTGATCGTGAACTGGATATCGCCATGCAGTACAGCGTCTCGGCGTTTCATGTAGAGAGCGTGACCGAGCTTCGCAGTCTGGCGCGCATCGCTCGCCAGCGTGGCGTGAGGGCTGCGCTGATGTTGCGCTTGAACCTCAAGCTGACGCAGGCACCGCAGAGCAGGCTGGTCATGGGCGGCAAGCCCACGCCGTTCGGGCTGGACGAGCAGGGGCTGGCAAGTGCACTGCAATTGTTGCGCGAAGAGCCGTCTCTGGAGCTCAAGGGGCTGCACTTTCATATGCTGTCACACCAGCTGGATGTCGATGCGCACCTTGAGTTGATACGCAGCTACTTCCTGACTTTCCGCCAGTTGTGTGTCGACCACGACCTGCAACTGCCCGTGCTGAATGTCGGCGGCGGCATGGGCATCAACTACCAGAACCCGGCGCAGTCGTTCGACTGGCCAAGGTTTTGTCAGGGGCTCAAGGGGCTGGTTGATGAGTTCGGCATGGGCGCGACCCGAATCCGCTTCGAAATTGGTCGCTTTATCAGCGCAGCCTGCGGCTATTACGTCATGCAGGTGCTGGATATCAAAAGCAGCCACGGCGAGTTTTTTGCCATTGGTCGAGGCGGCACTCATCATTTCCGCACGCCTGCAGCGCAAGACCATAACCATCCGTTCACGGTTATGCGGGGCACAAACCCCCCGCAGATAAGCGGTCAGGACGTCACCCTGGTAGGCCAGTTGTGCACGCCCAAGGATGTGCTGGCCAGGCAGCAACCTGTTGCGCAACTGGCGATTGGTGACCTGCTGGTGTTTAGCCTGGCGGGTGCCTATGCCTGGAATATCTCGCACCAGAACTTCCTGATGCACGAACCGCCTCTGAAAGTGTTTATCGACGGGTGATGCCATGGAGTTGCCAGCCAGGGTGCCGGCAACTCCATCCTTGGCAATCAGCCATCCACGCTGATTCCTGGTATGCATCGAACTCTATAAAGAGCTCGGTTATCAGGAATCCCACAGGGCCACGCAATACGGCTTTGCCCGGGTTTTCATGCGCAAGCTGCTTCAAGCCCAAGCCGGATACTGAACAGCCCATAATGATGGAGGGCTGTTCAGTTGAAGTCATCACCAAGGTTTGCCAGGGCTTTACTCCCCCAGTAAAGCCCTGTTGAGAAAGTCATATCCCAATTTGATCGATGGCACGCTGATGCAAATGAAGATGATGCCGAACTGCCAGTGAACAATCTTGCCCTGGGCCTCCAGCGCAGTAATTGACGAGCGCAGTTCGAGGCCTTGTTCCTTGACGGATGACCTGAGCTCTACACCTTGCTCCCTTATCAGAACGCGCAGTTCAGCGCCCAATTCTGAAATGGAGGCTTTCAGGTGCCGTTCGGTTTGCCCCAGGTCTGATTTGGAGGCGAGATCTTTCACTTCATTCTCCCAGGCTTCGACAACGGCTTTAGTTTTACCTGAAGGCATACTGATGGATGTCAGCGCGTCGTAAAGGGTAATGGATGATTTCATATTGTCTCCTGCGATTGGCAAGTGACGTCGGGCCGCCATCTGACGCCTGACTCCTGTCACTGTGAGGGCGATTCACTCCTTGCCTGAGATTCTACTTTTATCCCGAATCAATACAGTCAGACCTTTCTTAGCGTTGCGTCAGTCGCGGTGGTATTTCTGGTGACCGATTATGATTACGAGTAGAGCAGCATCGTGCTGGCGCAAAAAAGCCTGCAGTCAGCAGGCTCTTTGCATGAGTCAGGTTGCAGCACGCAGCATCAGCGTGGCGTCGGTTGCACCACCGGCTGTGGCGTCATCTGCGGAGCGTTGTGAGCAGGCAGCATTTCCCAGGCATCACGGGGCTCGTCCAGATCTCGGTTGAGGGTTTCCGGGGTCTTGAAGGTGGTGTACAGGGTGATCAGCGTCAGCAGCGACAGGTAGCAGGCAATCGGCAACCAGGCGCCGATACCGGCGCTGGCATCGCCATCGTGACTGGCCACGACCAGAGCGATCAGCCCGGCGCCAATCAAGGGCGCAATACCGCCAGCAATCACCGCCGAGGCTTCCCGGGCAATGGATACGCCCATATAGCGGTGGCGCGAGCCGAACAGTTCAGGCATCAGCGCCGCCTGGGTGCCGAACATGCCCCAGGTGCCGATGCCCAGCGCGATAGAGATAGCAATAATGCTCGCGATCACATTGCCCTGGCTCAGTATCCACCATACCGGGAACGCCAGTGCCAGTTGCAGCAGCGCAAAGGCCCGGTACACCACTACACGGCCAAAACGGTCGCTGAGTTTACCGGCAATCGGCACGGTCAGAGCACCCAGGCTGGCGGCGCAGATCAAGGTGAGCACGCCCACCGGCCCTTGCAGGCCGACCACACCAACGATGTAACTCACCGCCAGGGCCTGATAAATCGAAGACCCGCCGTTTTCTCCCAGGCGTAGGCCAATGCCCAGCAGCAGCGTCGGTTTTGAGTGTTTCATCGCACTTTTTAGCGGGTTGTCGCAGACGCGCTTGAGGGCCTTGAGGCGGATAAAGGTCGGCGACTCCTTGAGCGACAGGCGCATGTAAAGGCCCAGGGCGACGATCACCACGCTGCTGAAGAACGGTATGCGCCACAACCCGCTTTCGAGCACGTTGTCACTGCTGCTGATAACCATGAAGTACACCAGCGCGGCAAGGATGGTGCCCAGTTGAATGCCAAGGAAGGGCAGGGCAGCGTAAAAACCGCGTCGGCCCGGGGGTGCATACTCGGTCATCATCACTGCCGCGCCGGCCTGTTCGGCACCTGCACCGAGGCCCTGGAGCAAACGCAGCACCACCAGCAGCACCGGGGCCAGGTAGCCGACTTGATCAAACGTGGGCAGGGCACCGATCAGGGTGCTGGAAATACCCATCAGCAACACCGTGGAAGTGAGCACGAACTTGCGTCCCACGCGGTCGCCGATCATGCCGAACAGCACACCACCCAATGGCCTTATCGCGAAGCCCAGGAAGTAGGTGCCGAAGCTGGCAATCAGGCTCATGGTGCGGGTTTGTTCAGGAAAGAACAGCGGCCCGAAAATCAGCGCCGCTGCCAGGGTGTAGAGGGCAAAGTCGTAGTATTCCAGCGCGCTGCCCAGGGAGCAGGCCCAGGCGGCGCGGTGCAGGTCTTTTTTGTGTTCCGGGCTTTCGGGGACCAATTCAATATCAGATGAAGCATGATCGTGAGTCATGTTGGTACCTTCTGGTAGGCGCCTTTACGGCATCTTGTTATCGATAGGCAGCAGGATTTCTTACAATTTCAACCTCTGGATTTCATCGAGCATGGCCTGCTCCATGATGTCGATGGGGGCCTCCATGCCGGTGTACAACTCGATTTGCCGGCAGGCCTGCTGCACCAGCATGCGTGTGCCGGACACGGTGCGGCAGCCCAGCGCGGCGGCTTGCAGAAGCAAGGCGGTACGCACGGGCATAAAGGCTACATCCATGACGATCAGATGGCTGGCCAGCAGCCCGTCCAGCGGATTGCTGTCGGGCTGCCTGAAGCCCACGCTGGTGGCATTGATCACGATGTCGAAATCCCGGGCTGCGAAGGCCTCGACACTGCCGCCCCAGCGTGCACCCAGATCTGCGGCCAGCGCCTGGCCACGCTCACTGCTGCGGTTGAACACCGTGACCCGGGCTGCCGCTTGCAGGCAGCCAAAGACCACGGCCCGCGCTGCGCCACCGGCGCCGATTACGGCAACACGCTGGTTATTGAGCTCGCAGACTTCCTGCAGGGCGCGTACTGCACCCAGGTAGTCGGTGTTGTAGCCGGTGAGAACGCCGTCGATGTTATTGATGGTGTTGACCGCGCCAATGACCAGCGCGGATTCATCGATCGCGTCCAAATGCTCCATCACGACGGTTTTGTAGGGCATGGACACGTTCATGCCGCGCACACCCAATGTGCGGATGGCCGCGACGCCCGCCACCGGGTCCTCGATGCCGAAGCAGACGAAGGTGTAGTCCAGGCCCAGGGCCGCGTAGGCCGCATTGTGGATTTTCGCAGAGAGAGAAAAGGGCGAGCCCATGATCGAACCGCACAGGGTTGGCAGGGACTGGGGCATGCGTGCCTCCTAGTATTGGATTTATGAGTGGGGCAATAAGCCCACTTTCAACCCCTGCAGCGCAGTGTGCCAATCGTATATGGTGATGCCGTGATCACGGATGCTGATCACCAGCTGAGACTTGATGATTGGCGATGACTGCAGCACATTGTGCTTCTCCCGGTGTTATGGTGCTGAATCCTTCCTGCCAACGGATTTGTTGTGATGACTACACCGCGTGCTGCTGTCGGCCCGATCAAGGCCGTGATTTTCGATATGGACGGGTTATTGCTGGATACTGAGGGTATTTACACCGAAGTCACGCAGATCATCGCCGAACGCTACGGTCGCACCTTTGACTGGAGCATCAAGCAGCACATCATCGGCCGTGGCGCCCTGGACCTGGCAGAATTTCTGGTCAAGGCGCTGGAATTGCCGATCACCGCGCAGGAATTTCTGGTTGTCCGCGAGCCGTTGCTAAAAGAACGCTTCCCCAAAGCCACGGGCATGCCGGGTGCCGAGGCGCTGGTGCGCCATCTCAAGGCCCACAAGGTGCCAATTGCCGTGGGCACCAGTTCATCGCAACATTCCTTTGCCCACAAAACCACCTTGCATGGTGAGTGGTTTGAGCTGTTCGACACCATTGTCACCGCTGACGACCCTGAAGTGGGGGCAGCCAAGCCTGCACCGGATATCTTCCTGACGGCGGCACGGCGCCTGGGTGTTGCGCCCGAGCACTGCCTGGTATTCGAAGATTCGCCTTTCGGGGTAACGGCTGCCAAAGCCGCCAACATGACTGCGATTGCCGTACCTGATGTAGCCATGGCCGACAGCAAGTACACGCATGCCGACCTGATCATCCGCCAGCTGGCCGACTTTGATCTGGCGGCTTATGGTTTGCCGCCGATGCGATAAGTGCTAGCCAGATCCCTTACACGCGATTATTGCACCGGCAGTTTTTCCAGTGCCGCACGCAATTCGTCGGCGCTGGAAAACTCTTGCTGCGACATTAGTTTGCCACTCTCCAGTTGCAGCCACAGTACCTTGTCTTCGGCACCGGGGTACTGGGCGGCAACAGCCCCGTCGCGGTCAAGCACAACACGGTAGCTGTAGTCACGCATGGCCGGGATGGCGATAAATTTGCCGATCAGCGAGGGCATGCGCTGCACATCGGCGAGAAACACCACATTGCGTGCTTCCAGGTAGCCCTTGGCCTGGTTTTCCAGCGCAGCCTTGACCAGCTTGGAGCCGTCCATGTTGCGCGCTACCAGCAGCACCTGGGTTTTTTCGTCCAGGGTGTAGGGTTGGTCATGCTGGTCGTTCAGGGTCCATGGCGTCAGGCGCTCACCGATATTCGCGGCCTGGGCCAGCATGGAAAACGCGCTCAACAACAGCACAAGTGCAATTCTCACCGTTTGATACCCCTTCAGTTAATGGTTCTGGCCTGACAGGTTTCAGGCATGGCCGGTATGGTATCCCACAGCACAAGGTAAAAGGTCTGAGACGCATTTAGCTACAAATTGCTCTATGGTTAAGCGCTACCGGCCCAAGGAAACGCCAAGATGACGCGTCTGACAGCGAAAGACTTTGCCCCTGAATTGCTTGAGCTTTATGACTACTACGCCCACGGCAAGATCAACCGTCGCGAGTTTCTTGACCGTGCTGCTGTATTCGCCCTGGGCACCACTGCGTTATCGGTGCTGACGGCGTTGAGCCCAGACTACGCACTCGCCGAGCAGGTCTCCTTTACCGACCCGGATATCATTGCCGAGTACATCATGTATCCATCGCCCAGGGGCAACGGCCAGGTGCGCGGTTATCTGGTGCGGCCAGCCAAGGCAGCGGGCAAGCTGCCGGCCGTGGTGGTGGTGCATGAGAACCGCGGGCTGAATCCTTACATAGAAGATGTTGCCCGGCGCCTGGGCAAGGCGGGATATATCGCTCTGGCACCCGATGGCCTGACGTCAGTGGGCGGATATCCCGGCAATGATGAGCAAGGCCTGGCGTTGCAGCAAAAAGTCGACCCTGCCAGGCTGATGAATGACTTCTTCGCGGCGGTGGAGTGGTTGATGCAGCATGATGCCAGTACCGGCAAAGTTGGGATTACCGGGTTCTGCTATGGCGGCGGGGTGGCCAATGCGGCGGCAGTGGCCTACCCGGAGCTGGGAGCTGCAGTGTCGTTTTACGGGCGCCAGCCCGGTGCAGACGAGGTCGCCCGTATCCAGGCACCGTTGATGCTGCACTACGCCGGGCTGGATACACGGATCAATGACGGCTGGCCAGCTTTTGAGCAGGCGTTGAACAGCAACGGTAAAGTCCATGAAGCGCATATCTACCCGGGAGTGAATCACGGCTTTCATAACGACTCGACGCCTCGCTACGATGAAGCCGCGGCTACTCTGGCCTGGAACAGGACCCTGGGCTGGTTCGGCAAGTATCTGGCGTAGCGGGCTTAGCCGTTCTTCTTGCGCAGGCTCTTGAGCCGAGCGCTGGCGCGCTGCACGGCGGCCATTTTTTCCGGGCGCTTCATGCCCCGCCACTTGCGGATATCTTCCCGGGTTCGACCGCAGCTCACGCAGAGCTCACCACTTAACTGGCAAACTGCAATGCACGGGTTTTCAATGTCTTTTGCCACAGTTCAACTGCGTCCGGTCTGTTTTTGCGCCAGGCGCTTGGGCCAGTTGCCGCCACAACTGCGCTGGCACTCTTCTTCTGAATCGAAGAATACATGGGCCGAGCCGTTACGCACCTTTACACCGGCATCCGCCAGCGCCTGGGCCGTCAGCTCACCCATATAGCGCGCCTCGCCATCGGCCAGGGCGAAGTCTTTGCTGGCTTGCGTATCGAACACCCAGACCACCTTCAGGCTGGCCGGGAAGGCCTCGTAGTCAACAACATGGGTCAACCAGGCAAACCCCGGGATCTGTGATTTGGCCGTTTCACAGGCCTCGGTCAGGGAGGTGATCAGGCGACGTTCGATCTGTGCCTGGGTGCGTTTGCTTAAAGACATGGGTGAATCCTGTTGATAGGCGGGGCAAAGACACGATTATACCTGAGCGCGGGGCTTGGCTACTGCTGCTTCGCCCAGAGTGCCACCTGAGGTAGAATGTCGCGGTAAGTCGGCTGGCCGCCCTGGAGCGTCATGCCCACGCAGGTTCCCCGGAAGGAGCCGCGAGCAGGCCGGACATCAAGGGAGTCACATCCGCTGTACCCAAAATGTTACCCAAGTAGCTGAAGCCAAGACCAACAAGAGATCAGCGCCCAAGGTACATGAAGTGAGGTCTGTAACGTGCACAGGCCTTATATGTCTGCCCGTTCGGGGCTTGAAGCTGGCTCGATTGCAGGTGACCGTCTGTAGTGGGTCAGGCAAATTCAGGCACCGAGTGCCGGGCAGATGGCGTTTTATCTTAGGTACTACAACATGTTAAAAAAAATGAACAAGGGGCTACTGGGCCTGGCGCTGACCATGGGGATTACCTCCGTGCATGCGGCAGAACCTAAACACGTGGATGTACTGCTGATCGGCGGCGGCATCATGAGCGCTACACTGGGTGTATGGCTCAACGAGCTGGAACCCGGCATGTCCATGGAGATGATTGAACGTCTCGATGGCGTTGCCCTGGAAAGCTCCAACGGCTGGAACAACGCAGGTACCGGTCACTCCGCCCTGGCTGAGCTGAACTACACGCCGGAAGACAAGAACGGCAACGTTGAAATCCCGAAGGCCATTGAAATCAATGAAGCTTTCCAGGTATCGCGTCAGTTCTGGTCGTGGCAGGTCAAGAACGGCGTACTGAAAGATCCGCGCTCGTTTATCAACTCCACGCCGCACATGAGTTTTGTGTGGGGCGATGACAACATCAAGTTCTTGAAAAAGCGCTATGAAGCCCTGCAGGCCAGCCCTCTGTTCGCGGGCATGCAGTACTCCGAAGATCCAGTGCAGATCAAGAAGTGGGTTCCGTTGATGATGGAAGGGCGCGATCCCAACCAGAAAGTCGCGGCCACCTGGTCTCCGATCGGTACTGACGTGAATTTCGGCGAAATCACACGCCAGTTCGCGGCTTACCTGCAAACCAAGCCTAACTTCTCGCTGAAACTGTCGAGCGAAGTTGAAGACATCAAGCGCAATGAAGATGGTTCGTGGCGCGTGGTGTACAAAAACCTGAAAGATGGCAGCAAAACCGAAACTGACGCCAAGTTCGTCTTTATCGGCGCTGGCGGCGGTGCCCTGCACCTGCTGCAGAAGTCCGGCATTCCTGAAGCCAAGGAATACGCAGGCTTCCCGGTTGGCGGCTCGTTCCTGGTAACCGATAACCCGACTGTTGCCGAGCAGCATCTGGCCAAGGCCTACGGCAAGGCTTCGGTTGGTGCGCCACCGATGTCGGTTCCGCACCTGGACACCCGCGTGCTGGATGGCAAGCGCGTTATCCTGTTTGGCCCGTTCGCGACTTTCTCGACCAAGTTCCTGAAAGAAGGTTCGTACTTCGACCTGCTGACCAGCACCACCCCGCACAACATCTGGCCAATGACCAAAGTGGGTATCGAACAGTACCCACTGGTTGAATACCTGGCCGGCCAGCTGATGCTGTCGGACGAAGACCGCTTCAATGCGTTGAAAGAGTACTTCCCGAACGCCAAGTCCGAAGACTGGCGCCTGTGGCAGGCCGGTCAGCGCGTGCAGATCATCAAGCGTGACGAAGAGAAGGGCGGCGTGCTGAAACTCGGTACCGAGATTGTCAGCGCCAAAGATGGCAGCATCGCCGGTCTGCTGGGCGCATCCCCGGGTGCCTCCACGGCTGCACCGATCATGCTGACCGTGCTTGAAACCGTGTTCAAGGACAAGGTTGCAACACCGGAGTGGCAAGCGAAGCTGCACCAGATCGTGCCGAGCTATGGCACCAAGCTGAACGGCGATCCTGATCGCGTTGCCCAAGAGTGGGCCTACACGGCTGAAGTCCTGCAATTGACTCCACCACCGGCAATCCCGGCGGCAACTCACACTGCAACGCCTGCTACGGAGCCGGCAAAGCCTGCTCCAAGCAACCCAGCGGCTGACATGGCGCTGTAAAAAAACGGCCCCACCCGACGCTGCTCGGGTGGGGCTGCTTTATCTCGCGTTACCGCCTCGCTCAACCCCTTCGCAATACCTCACTGCGTCCCGAACAGGGCCGTCCAGTAAATTCCTGCATCACTTTTTGGGTCTACCGCGTAGGCTGCGCCCAGCTCGCGAAACCCGGGATTCATCACGTTGGCGCAATGACCAGGGCTGGCCAGCCAGCCGTCGACCAGCTTGCGCGTGGTGTCCTGCCCGGCGGCGATATTTTCACCGATCTGCTGCGCGATATAGCCCGCCAGTTCAGCGCGATCCCCCGGGGTGCTGCCATCGCGGCCCTTGTGATCGAAGTAGTTATTGTTGGCCATGTCCCGTGAATGACTCTCGGCAGCGCTAGCCAGGGTGGTGTTCCAGGTCAGGGGCGCGGCAGGACCGAAGGCCTGGGTGCCGCATTGGCGGGGTTGGTTACGGGCGCTGTTGAGCATCTCGAGGACTTTCTGGCCTTCGGCCTGCCAGTCTCCCAGGCGTGCCGCCAGCAGCGGACGGGCCAGAACGATGCGCCAGTCACGCTGGTCGTGGCTGACGCCGATATCGACAAATTGCGGGTCCAGCACCACGCGGCAAAAGCTTTCCTGCACGGCTTTCATGGCGGCCTGGGCGTCACGGGGGCCTGACAGGTTGATCGCCTGTACGTTGACCATCGGGTATGCCGCCTGTGCCAGGGCTTGCTGCAAATCGCCAAAACTGCTGGCCGGCAGCACCAGGCGGGTGTCGGCCGACAGTGGCGGCAACTCTTGCGAGGCCTGCCCTGCGCACAATTGAATCTGGCTGCGGTAAGCATTGATCGAGTCGATCAGTTGCGATTCTTCGCTGGCCACGGCGCCAGCGCTGAACACCAGACTCAGTGTCAAGGCGCCGAGACGGGGCAGGGTGAAGTGAGCGCGCATACGGGTTCCCTCTTAACGGAGTGCAACCATGATGCGTTATTTCGCCCCTTTAGTCTTTTGCCAGGGCCACAAAGGCTTTGGCCCGGGCGGTCAGTTGATCGATCTGGCGATCACGTTTCTTCTCGGCGTCGAGCATGGCCTTTTTGCCGTTGCGTTGCAGCAGGTAGGTATGGATCTGGCGCACTTCGGTGGACTGGTAGATCGCGGCGACGTCGAGCACGGCCATCAGGCCGTCGCTGCTATGGTCACGGGTGTTCATCAGCACTTGCGGGCCGCGGGTACCGATGACTTGCAGCCCCATTGCCTCGAATTCCGCAACCTTGGTCACACTGCAAGTCAGCTCGGTGTGAGGGTAGCGGCGCACGACTTCCTCGAGCATCGAACGGCTCACCCCCAGATGGCGGTGGCTGGCCAGCTCGGCCATATAGGCAATGCCGCAGGCCTGGGGGTCGTCCTTGAAAGGCAGGTACAAGGCGAAGCCCGTTACTTTTTCCGGGTCCTGGGCATCGGTGGCGACAATCAGCTCGACCGCAATGCCTTTGGTGCCGTCGAGTGCCTGCAGGTACAGATGCACTTCAAAGCCGATGGCGTACTGATAAATGCTGTACAGCAGATTGCTCGGGGCGATTTCCATCGCACTGATATCGCTCAGGTGATCGACCACGAGCTGCAGGATCTGGCTGTTGATCGGTTCGCTGACCGGGGAATCGAAATGGCTGAGGGTGGTCATGGGGATGGTTTCTATAGTGTGCCGCAGCACAATTCGTAGCAGCTGCCGAAGGCTGCGTCCGATTGCGAAGCGATCGTAAATGCGCAGTGCAAGGTTTATCTGGATAATCGCGGTGGCTGATTTTACGACGGCTTCGCCGCCGGACGCAGCCTTCGGCAGCTGCTACAAAATCAAAATCAGCTTCGCCGAGCTCAGCGCTGGCTCAACCAGAAGTCATGCAGCGCCCGGGCCGCAGGGGCAATGGCGGCAACGCTTTGCTGGTGGGCGGCAACGTCGAGGTCGTCGGGCAGTTCGAAGTTGTCCTGCTCGGCGCAGTCGGCGATGGCCTGGAGCAAGCGTGCTTGCGGCGCCGGAAGTGCTGGCCAGTTGCTGATGGCCACCGCACGTGTGTAACCAAAACACCATTCTTCCGCCAGGGTTACATCCTGGCCCAGATGTTCGGTCTGCTCGAAACGCGGAACAAATGCGCTGCTGTCCTCAGCCAGTTGCCGGGCCAGGGTATTGATATGGCGAACGCTCAGTTCGATGAACTGTTTGGCTTCCTCAGGCTTTTCCCAGGCCGGGTTCTGACCGCCCCAGATTGCCGGGAACCAGTCGGCGATATCGACCTGAGTCGGGCTTGAAACCAGTGCGGTGAAATAACCGTCGAGCTCCGAAGGGTTGAGCACGGAGTGATCGTCGCCGTATTTGAGCAGCGTGTTTTCGATCACGTCAAAGTCGCTGGCGTTCAGGGGTTGCGATTGCATGTTCGGGCTCCTTGGTGTGGCGGCAAAACGGGTGGTCTGCGGCAGACTCAGTCCACCGAAACAATAGACTCGAGTTCAAAGTATTTAAAGCCAGCCTTGGCCAGGGCTTTTTTCGCCTCTTGCTCGGCGTTGAATCGGCTCAAATCCTTGGAGTCATGGACAAACAGGCTTTCATCGCCGTCAAATACCTTGGTCACCCGCATGGTGACGCGCAGGACAGGCCCGCTGCGCTTTTTCGGCACAGGTGATGGCGCTTTGGCAGGTGCCGCAGCTTTTTTCGGAGCAGGGATGGTTTTGGCAGGAGCCGGTTCAACTTCAGGTTGAACCGGGGCAGCAGGCAGATCAAGGCCGAGCGCTCTGCGCATGTCGTCCTCGGTGAATCCGGCACTCATTGGTATGACTCAGTTAATTTAAAAGACGCGCTTATAGGGCAGAGATTCGGGTTATGGCAAGCGAATTTGTTCATATGCCGCAAAATATGACCTTTTCCGGGGTTAAAGCCCTTGTTCAGAGCCGATTTAGGGGTCGCTAAACAAGCCGTGACCATCCAGCAGTTTCCAGGCAATTTCAGGTCGTTTCTCCAGCGCCCGGCGGATGGCGGCCGGGATTGCCTGTCGGGTTTTTCGGCACAGGCCCGGTTGCTCGGCGAGGTGTATCGCAATGCCTCGCATGGTACGCACTTCTGTGACGCCGGGGTCGATCAGTACTTCAATGCCCAGTTGCTCGTGCATGCGGCGCTGCATATGTTCAAGATCGTCGAAGCTTTTCAGGTTTTCCAGCCGCTCGATCAGCACTTTCTCGGCCTGACGCGTGAGGTTGAGGATGCGCAGGTCGGTGCCAGGTGTCGCCAACAGTTGCTCCCGCTCGCAGATGCAGGCGCCGGGTGGGCAGGGTGAGCGCAGCGACGCAGAAGAAGTCATCAGGCTCAGCATAGCTGCCCCGGGATTTAGTCGTCCAGACGCAGGGCCATGATCACGGTGCGCTCGTCCCCATGGAACTCGTCGCGTACTTTCGCAAAGCCCAGTTGCGCGTAGAAGGACTCGGCCGTAAGCGAGGAGGGTACCCGCAGCTCTTGAATCTGCGCAACAATGGCCGCCTCCTTGATGCGTGCCATCAATTGCTGGCCTATGCCTCGGTCCTGATGGCCCGGATTGACGAACACACTGCGCACCACCGCGTGATCCAGGCTGGCAGTTCCCACTACATGGTGTTCGTGTACGGCCACGTACATCTGGCGCTGCTGCATCAACTTCAGAATCGAGGCCGGGCAGAAGTTCTGCCCGATCCGGGTGATCACCTCGGGGGAATAGTCCCGGGCATTGGATTCGCGCAAGGCGGCAATCACCACCTTGCTGATGGCCTGGGCATCGCCCGGTGTGGCGCGGCGAATCAGGTACTGCATACACACTCCTTTAGGTCATGCGTCAGCGCTGTTGGCCAGAATGGCGGCATACAGCAGGCGGTCAATGTTGGCGCCGCTCAGGATCAGTGCAACCCGGCGCCCTTTTTGCCTTGAGCGCTCGCTGATCAGGCCGGCCAGCGCGGCGGCGCCTGCGCCTTCAGCGGTGTTATGGGTGGTTTCATGGTAGACCCGAATCGCATGGGCGATCTGCTGGTCGGACACCCGAATCACCCGCGCCGCGCCCTTGGCAATAATTTCCAGCGCCTCGGGCAGCGGTTGGCGACAAGCCAGCCCGTCAGCAAACGTGTGGGCCGACTCGGTGCAGACCACACGGCCCTGCTCGACACTTTGCGCATAAGCATCGGCGTGCGCAGACACCACACCGACAATCTCGGTCTTCAGGCCCAGCAAGTCGCGGGCCTGGATCAGCCCGCAAATGCCCGAGCCCATGCCGATGGGGACATACACTGTGTCCAGTTCTTCCACTGCTTCTAGCAACTCCAGCGCATAAGTGGCCACGCCGCGAATCAGGTCGGGATGGAAGGCGGGGACCAGGTGCAATTTATAAGTGTGTGCCAGCACCGCCGCATGGGTGCGGGCCTCGTCAAAATCCTTGCCGCATTCAATCACGGTAGCGCCGAGGGCACGCATGGCGGCATTCTTTTCCACCGAGTTGCCTTCCGGCACCACGATCCGGATTGGAAGGCCTACGCTGCGCGCTGCCAGTGCGAGGCTCTGGCCGTGATTGCCGCGTGTGGCTGTGACCAGGCCTTTGGTGCCCGGTTCGCGGGCCAGCAACCCCTGCACATATAACAGGCCGCCGCGCACTTTGAAGGCACCGGTGGGCGTGTGGTTTTCATGCTTGACCCATACCGTGCAACCCATGCGTTCGGTCAGCAAAGGCCAGGCCAGTTGCGGTGTGGGCGCCAGGGTCTGGTGCACGGTATGGGCTGCAAGGCGAAGGGCATTCAAATCAAACATGGCACACCGTCATCGAGGGATTTGACTCGATTCTAGGCACGTCGCATTGTATGGGCCGACCCTTATATTGCATGGCCAACAATAAATGTGGATGCCAACCCTCAATGACACAGACCAGCCGCGCTATCTTGCGCTGGTCGATGCAATCACCCGGGCCATCGCCTGCGGCGAACTGCAACCCGGTGCACGTTTGCCACCCCAGCGGCGTCTGGCCTGGGCGCTGGGCTGGAACCCCAGTACCACGATGCAGGCTTATCGCGAGGCGGCCAGGCGGCATCTGGTTTCGGGTGAGGTAGGGCGTGGTACCTATGTGCTGGCCAGCAGCCAGGAGGCGACGCTGTTCAGGCTGCAACACGCCGATGAGCAGACACCCCGTATCGACCTGCGAACCAACCTGCCCGCCATTGACCATCTTGGCGAAGAGGATGGGTTGGCCTTGTCCTGGTTGCTCGACAGTAACCAGGCGATCCGCTTGCAGGGTTATTTGAGCGCTGCGGATCTGTTGCAGGCACGGGCACAGGGCGCGGCCTGGCTCAAGGGCCGCGGGCTGGACTTGAGCGTGGACAACATCATGCTCTGCACCGGCGCCCAGCAAGGGCTGTTTACGGTGCTGCTGTCGTTATGCCAGGCAGGCGATGCGGTACTGGTTGAAGCCTTTACTGCGCCGGGAATCAAGGCTGCCTGCGCACAGTTGCGTTTGCCCATGCATGGCGTCGCGATGGATCGGGAAGGGATCCTGGCGCAGGACTTTGACCGGATGATCCGCGCCACGGGTGCGCGGGTTGCCATACTGACCCCGACCCTGCAAAACCCGACTTCGGCGGTGATGAGCGTTGAGCGCAGGCTGGCGATTGCCGATATTGCCCGACGCCATGGTGTGCAGGTGATTGAAGACGATGTCTATGGTGCGCTGACCGATAGCCCGCCGTTGTACCGCTTTTTGCCCGAGCTCGCAGTGCTGGTCACCAGTTTGTCCAAGACCGTTGCGGCGGGAGTGCGCCTGGGCTGGATTGTGGCTAACCCACAGCTGCTGGCGCGTATTGATCCCTATGCGCAGTCGGCGCACTGGGGGGTATCGCCGCTGTGCCAGGCCATCGCCTGCCAATGGATCAGTGATGGCACAGCACAAGCGCGGCTGGAGTGGCAAACCCTGGAAGTGAGCCGGCGCTGGCGTCTGGCAAAAAAGTTTTTGGGGGCTGCGATGTATCAGACAGACACGCCATCACCGCATATCTGGGTGACTGTGGAAGACGGCGCCGAGGCGTGTCGCGCCGTTGGCGTTGAGGTGGTGCCGGCGGATGTATTTGCGGTGAAGTCCAGCGCTGGCCATGCGGTGCGCATCAGCCTGACGGCGGCTGCCAGTGTCCAGGCTTTGAAAGTGGCGCTGGAAAGGATTGCGGGTTTGCAGCCCTCTGCAGGAGGGAGAGGGAACAGGCCGCAACCAGCAAACAAACTTTAGCGTCTCCCAATCAAGTCCCCTCTCCCTGCCGCAGCGCGTTAGGGTGAGGGGCTTTTCATCTGGCTAACCAAGGAACCCCTATGCGCAGAGAAATCGGCTACTGGCACCGCGAAGGTCGCGAATTGTTCTACTACCTGGAATTCAAACCTGAAACCGCCGAGTTCTACCTGACCTGCGAACACACGCCCGCCGAAGGCGAGGGCAGTGTGCGCTCGGTATTGCTCAGTGAGGCTCGCGGCGAGCGCTACTACGAAGATGCGCTGTTGATCATCAAAGAGGAACTGTTCAAGCAATACACCCTCTGAAGGTTGCTGGCAAAACCTGCCACGCGCTGGTCACGCCGAGCATGGGCTTGTGCAAAGCACGGTTTTCCCTGCGGTTCACAGCCTGAAGTTCAGGGACTTCAAAGGCTGGGCTGAAGAAATCGATCAGGTGACCCGTTCGCCGGAATCCCTGGCCTTATCTTGGCACTTCGCTGAGCTGCAGGACCCAGGTAATCGCCTGCGCCTTGTCATCCCATACATATCTCAAATGCTGGCCCTGAACCGGTAGTGAAAGTGCTGGAGGGCGAAACGCAGCCACGCATTCGAGGCCGGTCAGGCGCACGCTGTTGTACAGCAGGCCCCAGGCGCCATCTGCCCGCAATGGCCGGGCGAAGGCCTGGGGCAGGCCATATCGGGCAGGTGAAGGATCGTGCAGTCGGGCAACGCCACGTATATCGATCATCGGCTTTACCACGCGATTGATATAGGTGCGCAGGGTGATTTCAATACTGGCTTCCCGGGTGGCCCGCCAGAATTGTTCCTGATGAAAGCAGGTCTCAGCAATGGCGGCCTCGAGGCTGTTGGCACAGTAGTACACACCATAAGTGCCATCGGTAAAACGACTGGCCCGGCCAATATGGGTAAAGGCGGCCATTATCGGCGTCGAGCCTTCGCCGCACAGACGGTCTTCTGGCGTTACCCGTTGCAGCACGCCTGCCTGGTCACGCAGGCGGTCATTGGTCAGGCTTTCGAGGGCGAAGGCGATTTCAAGATCTGCTGGATCCAGGGTGTCTTCAAATACCGAGATGGGCGGGAAGGCGCTATTGATGATGCGGTAAGCCTTGGTCCATTCAGGCAGCACTGCATCTGGCATCAGCCGCGTACTCCATCCAGATAACGACGCACGTCTGCCAGATCGACCACCTGACCGGCGAGCATGTAGCCCAGGGCGCTCTGGCCATTAAAGGGCGCTGCGGTGTTGGGTTTGTGTACCCATTCGTAGGCCCGCTCAGGCTTGTTGCTGAACAGGATGCGCAGAGCTTTGTGTACGCCCATCAAGTACGAAATGCGTTCCAGAGTGTCGTGGGGCAAGCGCACGTTTGGCAGTTTTTTGTATTTGAAGTAGGTGGTATTACCAATGGCGCCGAGCAGGGTGCACTGTTGATCCTTGGTGCAACCCCAGTGCTCCATCAGGCTGAAGAAAAAGGTCAGGGCAACACGACCTGCATCGCCGCTGGTGATGTCGGGCTCAGGATTTTGGGCGACTAGATGCATGACTGCCTCCGATACAGGTATAAATCCAGCCTACTCCGGATATGAATAAATTCAAGACGACCGTTCGTAACTGAATGTTTGCCCCAGTGGCCCGGCAGTGAGTTTTTGCCCCGTGGGGGATTGCCTGTGCGTTGGTCTGTCAGTCTTTGTCTGTCAGTGAAGTTTTCGTGCCGCTCCACGCTAAGCACACCGCCCGGGCATGATCTACGCTTTACTAATGAAGGCTTTCAAAGCTGGAATTTTCAATGCGTAGCCCATCTGAAAACAGCCTGCACACTGCGTTGAAAGCCTGCCGGGAAAGCTTTCTCTCCGTTGGTTTTTTCAGCTTCTTTATCAATGCGTTAATGCTGGTTCCCACGTTCTATATGTTGCAGGTCTATGGGCGCGTGATCACCAGCGGTAGCCTGACCACCCTCAGCATGTTGACGCTGATCATGACCGGTCTGGTGATCACCCTCGGCTGCCTTGAGTGGACCCGATCACGGATCATGGTCCGGGTCAGCAACCGCCTGGACATGCTGCTCAGCCGCCAGGTCTACAAGGCCAGTTTCAAGCGGGCCCTGGAAAGCGGCGGGATGGACGCCTCGGCCCAACCGCTGAATGACTTGACCGGCTTGCGTCAGTTTCTCTCCGGTAACGGCTTGTTTGCCTTTTTTGATGCCCCCTGGCTACCCATCTATATCGCCGTGATGTTTATGTTTCACCCCTGGTTTGGCTGGGTGGCGACGGGCAGTGCGCTGTTGTTGCTGTTGCTTGCGTTTGTTAATGAAAGATTGACCGGGCCGACGCTGGCCCAGGCCAACAAGGAGCATATTGGCGCTTCGCTCTACACCACGAAAAACCTGCGCAATGCCGAAGTCATCGAATCCATGGGCATGCTTGAAACCTTGATGGACCGTTGGTGGACCCGGCAAAAAAATGTGCTGTTGCTGCAATCCCGGGCCAGCGATAAAGGGGCCATGATCAGCACCCTGTCCAGGTCGTTCCGGATTCTGGTGCAATCGCTGATTCTCGGACTGGGGGCCTATCTGGCCGTTGATCATCAGGTGGGGGCAGGGCTGGTGTTTGCCGGGTCGGTGCTGCTGGGCCGGGCACTGGCACCCATTGATCTGATTATCGGCAGCTGGAAAGGCTTTATTGCGGCGCGCTCGCAGTACGCCCGGCTTAACGCGATCCTGGCCAGCCAACAGGCTCAGCCCGAGCGCATGTCATTACCGGCGCCCAAGGGCGACGTGCAGGTTGAGAACCTGACCGTTGCGGCTCCCGGCTCGAATATTGCCATCATCAAGAACATCAGTTTCAGTGTGCCGGCCGGTTGCGTGGTCGGCATTATCGGCCCCAGTGCGGCGGGCAAGTCTACCCTCGCCAGGGCGCTGCTGGGCATCTGGGCACCGCTGCAAGGTGTGGTGCGCCTGGATGGCGCGGATATCAGCGCCTGGGATAAACATGAACTGGGGCCCCATATCGGCTACTTGCCCCAGGACATCGAGCTGTTCGAAGGCAGCGTCAGCGACAACATTGCCCGTTTTACCCGGGTCGATTCCGAGAAAGTCATTCTTGCGGCCACCACGGCCGGTGTTCACGACATGATCCTGTTGTTGCCCGATGGTTACGACACCGTGATTGGTGGTGACGGCGTGGTACTTTCCGGCGGGCAGCGCCAGCGCATAGGGCTGGCTCGCGCCCTATACGGCAGCCCGCGGCTGATCATCCTCGATGAGCCCAATTCCAATCTCGACGAAGTCGGTGACCGAGCCCTGATAGCTGCCCTTCACAGGATCAGGCTGTCAGGTGCCACCCTGTTTGTGATTACCCATCGCACCAATATTGTGTCCCAGCTTGACCGGCTCATGGTGATGAGCAACGGCGGCCTCAGTCTGTTCGGGCCGCGTGAGCTCGTGCTGACGGAGCTCAACGCACAGCAGGCGCCAAAACAGACCATGCAGGCTGAAACCGCCATGGCTGCGGTGGCTAACGGCAAGGACGGTTCCGATGAACCCCATGATCCCAATTCCATCAACTGACAACTTTGCCGAACTGACCACTAGCGATCGAAAAATCCGACGCCTGGGTTTTGTCATTGTGGTGCTGACTTTCGGCGTGTTCGGCACCTGGGCTGCGTTCGCGCCGCTTGATGGCGCGGCCTATGCACCGGGTGTGGTGACCGTGCAGGCGTATCGCAAAACGGTACAGCACCTTGAAGGCGGCATCGTCAAAGAGGTGCTGGTACATGACGGTGATACCGTCAAACAGGATGACCCGCTGATCATTCTCGACGATACGCCGCTGCGCTTCGAATACCAGATGACCCGTGGGCAACTGATTGCCGCCAAAGCCATGGAAGCCCGGCTTGTGGCAGAGCGCGACAATCTGCCCGAGATTGCTTTTGCACCGCTGGCCACAGCCGACATCCAGCGGGGCGGCGAAGCGCGCCAGGGCGAAATCCGGGTATTCAACGCCCAGCGAGGCTCGCGCCTGGGGCAGATTGCCGTGCTGCAAGAGCGCATTGACCAGTTGAATGAACAGATCAATGGCACCCAGGCGATTATTGGCGCCAAGGGGCATCTGGACAGGTCCTACAGTGGTGAAATTGTCGAATTGACTGACCTGCTGGCCCAGGGCTTTGTCGACAAACAGCGTCTGCTCGAGCAGGAACGCAAGCGCCAACTGCTCAGGTCGGAAGTGGTCGAGCACCGTTCCGCAATCACCACCAGCCGCTTGCAGATCAATGAAACCCGGCTGCAGATCCTGCAGATCGACAAGGACTTCAATGCCGAAGTGGTCAAGCAACTGGCAGAGGTCCAGAGCAAAATTTACGACCTGCAGGAGCGCGCCAGCGCCCTGGAAGACCGCCTGGGCCATAGCGTGATTCGCGCCCCTGAAGCGGGCATGGTGATCGGCATGACCGTGCATACGATTGGCGGCGTGGTGCGCCCGGCGACCCCGTTGCTGGACATCGTGCCGTCAGTGTCGGGGCTGGTTATAGAGGCCCAGGTGGCGCCGGTGGACATTGATCGTGTTGCCATCGGCAGGCGTGCCGATATTCGTTTTGGCGCGTTCAACAGCGCCACCACACCGGTGATCGAAGGCGAGGTCAGCAGTGTTTCGGCAGACCGGCTGATCAATGAAAAAACCGGGGCCGGTTATTACCTCGCCCGGGTCAAGGTCACCAAAGCCGGTGAGCACACCCTGGGGGAACGCAAGTTGCTGCCGGGCATGCCGGCGGACGTGTTGATCATCACCGGGCAGCGCACTCTGCTGCACTACCTGATGCAACCGGCGCGCAATGCCCTCTCACAATCGATGATTGAGGAGTGATCATGCAAGTGACTGCACGCGTGCTGGGTGGTTTGTTCGGGCTTGCCGCGGGGGTTGCCCTTGCGCAAGGCGCAGTGCCGGCGGCGCAAGGGGTCAGCGCATCGACATTCACCACTGACCTGATGCAGTTGTATCGCGAGGCCCGTTTGCAGGATCCGCGAATATTGGCCTCCCGTGCGCGGGCGCAAGCAGGGCAGGAGTACCAGCGTGAAGCCATGGGCACCCTGTTGCCGCAGGTATCGCTCAACGCCGGGGTCAACCGGATTCACCAGGAAAACGAACTGGTGCAGCAGAGTTTCGACAGTGAAGTCTACAGTCTGGTATTGCGTCAGTATCTGTACAACAAGTCCACCTGGGAGAATTACCAGAAGTTCAAAAGCATGGCCAAACAGTCCGATTCCGAAGCCCTGGAGGCTCAGTCCGAGGCCACGGTGGAGCTGGCCCGGCGGTACTTCACGGTATTGGCCGCCGAAGATGAATTCGAACTGATTCAGGCCGAGCTGCGTACCACGCAAAAAAGCCTGGACCGGGTCAACGCGCTGTACGCCAAACAGCTGGCCTTGATTACCGATCAGCTGGACCTCAAGGCCCGTGTCGACGGCCTGGCGGCGCAGGTCCTGGATGCCCGTAACCAGGTCAGCGTCAGTCGCGCGGCGCTGGCCGAGATCGTCGGACGGCCGGTCAAGGAGAAGCTCAGTCGCGTGCGCGACGATGTGCAGTTACGGGTTTCGACGCAGAGCCTGGAAAGCTGGGTGCGCGAAGGGGTTGCGCAAAACCCGGCACTCAAGGCCAATGAAAGCGGGGTAGAGGTGGCTGGCGCGGCCTTGCGTAGCGGCAAGGGCGGGCACTATCCGACTCTGAGCCTGACCCTCAGCGCGCAGCAGTCCAACGAAGGCTATAACAATGCCCTGGTGCCGCGCACCGACAGTTATGTGGCCGGGATCGGCCTGCAGGTACCGATATACAGCGGCGGCTCGACCTCGGCACGGGTGCGCGGGCTGTATCAGGATCAGATCGCGGCCGAGCAACAGCTGGAGTCGGTACAGCGGCGGGTGGTCAAGGAAATCACCAGCGCCTACCTGACGGCCGATACCAGCGCAGAGAAGATCAGTGCCAGTCGCCATGCCCTGGCTTCGGCACAGCTGTCCAGAGCCGCTGCAGAAAAAGCGTTCGGTTACGGGATGGTGAATGCCGTCGATGTGCTGACCAGTGTGCGTAACGAATACCGGGCTCATCGGGATTTGCTCAAGACCCAGTACGACTTCGTCACCAATGTCATTACGCTCAATCGCTGGGCGGGCAAGCCACCTGGTGAAAGTGTCGCAAGCGTGAATCTGTGGCTGAATCCTGGCAGTCCGGCGGCGGACATTGCGGATCCGCGATAACGCCATTTAATTGACCTTGTGCTTATCTGTTAACCTGGCGTTACACCATCTGTCTGTTTTTTTGACACGCATGATGCCTGTCATACATGCCACGTCCCCCCGGCAGCACGCCTAAGGCCTTGATTTGCGTGGTCTGCTGGCCGCATGCGGGAATAAACACGAGGTGTCTGATAAAAAAACTCATTGCCCGATTGCCGTTCTGGCAGGCGGGGCAGCACGCAGGTCTATCCTAGACTTACCAGACAGCCCGAGGAAGAACATCAACAGGCGCAAGCTATTGATAAGTACTCCTGATTGTTTTTGCTTCTACTCGAACGGGCAGCGGGTAGAGGTGATTGATGGTTCAAGGGAGTCAGGAAGGTAATGCCCCCCCTCAGAAAACCCATACGTGTGATGCTGATCGACTGTCGCCCGCTTGTTCTCAGAGGTCTTCACGACTTGATCAATGCCAGGAAGCCTCAAATGGAAGTGAGTGGCCAGGCCACCACCTATACCCATGCGCTTGACCTTGCCGATCAGTTACGACCCCATGTCATATTTTTTAGCTTCTTTCCGGACGCGCTGAACCCGCTGGCGGTCATCACCCAACTCACCCGCAGTACCGGGATTAAAGTGCTGGTGCTCAAAGGGCTGTACGAGGTCATACCCGCAACCCAGGCAATGGAAGCGGGTGCTCGTGGCATCGTACTGGCGGAAGACCCGACCGAGTCGATCATCCTTGCCATCATCAAGGTCCACCATCGAGACACCGGGCTCAACAGGGCCTGGACCGGCGGCCTGTGTGACTATGCTGCGAGCGGGCATACGGCCTTGAAACACAATCTGGAACTGGAGAAACAATCGCGTCTGACCTTGCGCGAAAGAGAGCTGATTCGCGCCATCGTGGGTGAGCCCTCGGCCAAGTACATGAGCATCGCCGGAAGCCTGGGCATCAGCGAGCACACCGTGCATAACCATCTGAGCAACATTTACCAGAAGCTTGACCTGATCAACCGTACGGACTTGCTGATGTACGCAATCAAGCACGGGTTGTTTGACAGCAAATAAAGGCCCGACAAAAAAGGCCTGGCTCCTTGTGGGAGCCAGGCCTTTTTACCTGCTGCGACATTTACACAATGTCAGTCGGGGCTATATCCGTCACACCCACCAACTTGATAATACCGGTGATCCCCGTGCCATCACCGTCGTATGCCAGATAGCCGTCGCCTCCAACGACGCCAAAGTAGTAGTTGGTGGTGCCATTGAGCGCCGTATCGGCGGCGGTAATAAAGGCTGCCACGTTGGCCGCGGGGGCCGCCACTTCCATATAGTTCGCCCCTGTGCCTGCGGTCGGGAAGTTCAGCGTGTCCACCCCGGAAGTGAAGCCGGAGGAGATCACTGTCGTTGCCGCAGTCAGTGAGCTATCGGTATCCAGGCCGCTGAAGTTGAAGGTGTCGGCCCCCACACCACCGGTGAAGGTTTTGTCCCCTTCGATGGTCACATTCAGGGTCTGGGCTGCGGTTGAATCGGCATCCGCATCCGTCACCACGACGTTGAAGGCCAGATGGGCATCCGGGGTGGTCGAGGTGACAAAACCCAGGTCAGTGATCTTGATCACATCGCCATCCCAGGTTCCCGCTTCACCGGCTTCTACAGGGTTGCTTTTACTGCCCTCGCCGGACTCGTTGCTGAAGGTCAAGGTGCTGCCGGTACTGACCCCGCTGACGCCCACATTGCCATTGAGGTTGTAGCCGCTACCGCTGACACCCTCGGTGGAATCCAGCACCTGCAGGCCCTGGATCAGGTAGTTCTCGCTGCCGAAGTTGTAGTCGTTGCTCTCGATAATCACCGCACCGTCGTTCTGATCCAGGGTGATCCCGTAGGCTGCGGGGTTGGCAATCGGATGGAAGTTATTGGGGGAAGTCGAGGCGTTTTTTATGATGATGTCTTCGCTGTCGACAATGATCGCCCGGGTGATCTGGCTGTTGTCGTCAGGATCGATAAGCTTGAGCACCAGTACCAGGTCCTCGCTGCCGATGCCGTCGAACTTGACGTAGATCCCTTTGCTGGTGGCTGTGGGCGCTGCGGCTGTATCACCGAACGGGCTGGCGGTGAAGAAGTCCAGGTCCATTACCTCGCCTTGCTGGATGGTGTCACCGGCCACGCCGGCGGCGGTCCCGGAAACACTGACCCAGGAGGTTGCGGCAGAGAACAGCTCACCGGGGACGAAGGCGCTGTTGCCACCGGCCATGATGTTATTGGCACCGGTGCCTGAACCCTGTTCGGCGAAACCGCTGAACTGCACAAAGAAGTCGTCGGCCAGCTTGGCCACCGACACCGGCGGTTGCTGGTTGATCGGCGTTGTGCCGCCAATGTTGTAGCCGGTGAAGCCTTGTGCTGCGGAGGTTTTCAGGATGCTGAAGCTGTCGATATCGTCCGTCAGGCTCAGGGTGTAGGTGTCTGCCACCTTGTCAAAGGTCATGGTGCCGGTTGCGTTGGTCAGCGCGCCCAGCGTCGGGTTGTTGGAAACATAGGTGAAGGAGAGGTTGAACACCGCACTGGTGTCTGACTCCGAGGCCCATGTCACCACTTTGTTGCTGATGGCGGTGGTGCCCACCGTGCTGTCTCCCATGCTCACGGACAGGTCGCTGTTTGCAGAGCTGTAGACCGTTCCCAGGCGCTCATCCGCGCCGATGTCATAGGCAAATACGCCAGTGCCGCCTGGAGTCGGGTTGCTGGCGTTGGCATAGACCACATTGGACTTGGCGGTGACCACGGGCGAGTCGTCATCCACGGTAATCAGCAGGCCGTTGGCGGCGGCCGTGATGCTGTCGCCGTCATAGTCCGTGGCGTTGATTGCAGTGCCCAGAGCGATGTTCAGATCGTTCTCGTTCAGGCCGGCGGCATGGTCGAGTTGATCGAGCAGCATAAAGGCATAGGCCCCTGTCGCCGCTTGCACGCTGAAGGTGAACACCGAATTGCCGGCCCCGGCAGAAGCGGTCAGCAACCAGGTGTTACTGCCCGCGTCATAGGCAGTGGCATAGGTCACCGTGACCCCGCCGCTTTTCAGGCCCAGGGTTGACAGGCCATTGGTGGTCAGGGAGTAACTCAGCGGCTCGTCTGCGCCGGACTGGAACAGGGCGCTGACATTGCCGCTGGCCAATACGATTTCCCCGGCGACGTCCCCGGTACCGCCCGGGATACCATCACCGGGGCCAGAGTCGGCCGCGCCTTCAAGTACACCGTCTTCGTCCACCGTGGCGGTGAGCAGATTGATCGATGCGAGTGGCGTGTCGTCATCCACCGTGATCACCAGGCCATCGGCCGCTGCCGTCACGCTGTCGCCGTCAAAGTCGGTGGCGTTGAGGGTCGTGCCGAGGGCGATGGTCAGATCATTCTCGTTCAGGCCGGCGGCATGGTCGAGTTGATCCACCAGAGTAAAGGCATAAGCGCCGGTTGCAGCGTGTAGGCTGAAGGTGAACACCGTATTGCCAGCTCCGGCCGAGGCCGTCAGCAGCCAGGTGTTGCTGCCTGGGTCAAAGGCGACCGCGTAAGTGACGGCCACGCCGCCGCTCATCAGGCCCAGTGCTGCCATGCCGGTGGTGGTCAGCGAATAGCTCAGGGCTTCGTCTGCACCCGACTGGAACAGGGTACTGACATTGCCGCTGGCCAATACGGTTTCCCCGGCCACATCCCCGCTACCACCGGCGATGCCATCGCCGGGGCCGGCGTTAGCCGTGCCTTCCACCACACCGTCTTCGTCCACCGTACCGGTGAGCTGATTGATGGAAGCGATCGGTGAATCGTCGTTCACCGTAATCACCAGGCCATTGGCCGCTGCGGTCACGCTGTCGCCGTCAAAATCAGTGGCATTGACGGCAGTGCCGAGGGCAATGCTCAGATCGTTTTCGTTCAGGCCGGCGGCATGATCGAGTTGATCCACCAGGGTAAAGGCATAGGCGCCGGTTGCGGCGTGCAGGCTGAACGTGAACACCGTATTGCCTGCTCCGGCCGAGGCCGTGAGCTGCCAGGTGTTGCTGCCTGCGTCAAAGGCGACCGCATAGCTGACAGCCACGCCGCTGCTTTGCAGACCCAGGGCCGCCATGCCATTGGTGGTCAGCGAGTAGCTCAGCGCTTCGTCCGCGCCGGACTGGAACAGGGTGCTGACGTTGCCGCTGGCCAATACGATTTCCCCGGCCACATCCCCGGTACCACCGGCGATACCATCGCCGGGGCCGGCGTTAGCCGTGCCTTCCACCACACCGTCCTCGTCCACGCTGCCGGTGAGCTGATTGACTGTGGCGACAGGGGTATCATCGTTCACCGTGATCACCAGGCCGTTGGCGGCTGCCGTTACCGTGTCGCCATCAAAGTCGGTAGCGTTGATGGCGGTGCCAAGGGCGATGGTCAGATCGTTCTCGTTCAGGCCGGCGGCATGATCGAGTTGATCCACCAGGGTAAAGGCATAGGCGCCAGTGCTTGTGTGCAGACTGAAAGTGAACACCGTATTGCCTGCTCCGGCTGATGCAGTGAGCAGCCAGGTGCTGCTGATGGCATCAAAGGCGACCGCATAGGTGACGGTCACTCCGGCGCTTTTCAGCCCCAGGGCTGACAGGCCATTGGTGGTCAGCGAATAGCTCAGTGGCTCGTCCGCACCGGAGGCAAACAGGGTACTGACATTGCCGCTGGCAAGCACGATCTCCCCGGCCACATCACCTGTGCCGCCTGCGATACCATCACCGGGACCAGCGTTAGCCGCACCTTCGAGCACACCGTCTTCGTCCACCGTCCCCGTGAGTGGGTTCAGTGTGGCGATCGGGGTGTCGTCATCCACGGTGATTACCAGTTTCTGCGCCGTAGCGGTGACCGAGTCACCATCCTTGTCGGTGACCTTGAACACCGAACCCAACTGCAGCAGCAGTTCGTTTTCGCTGTTGTCGCCACCCACGGTATCCGGGTGGTCGAGTTGATCGAGAAGGGTGAAGGTATAGCTGCCGTCAGAGGTATTGGTCAGCTCCAGCTTGAACACCGCGCGGTCAGTGGCGGCGACGTATTCAGCAGCGGCACCGACATAGCCCCACAGGGTGTTGCCGATCACGTCATATTTAACCGCCTCGCCCTTGGAGGCCAGCGCCACCGCAGTCGCGGCGCTGTCAACTACTTGCACGGCGGAAGTGTCGTTGGACAAGGAGTAGCTTGCCGGCGCATCAGTACCGGATGTGAATACAGTGGCCACAGTGCCTGAGGCCGATGCCGGAACCAGCAGGCCCGCGTCGCCGACACCGCCATCGATGCCGCCAATCAGACTGTCTTCATCCACCAGTGCCGTTACCGGCAGCCCCGCGGCGGCAGGGCCGTCGTCTTCAAAGTTAAACAGGCTGCCGACTTCCTGAGGCACGGCCACCACATTGGGCAGATGGAAACCGCCGATATCGAACGTGGAGTTGCCGGTGCCGCTGTTTTCAATTACCACGCGATTGTGGGTGCCATCAACGGTGTATTGCAGGGAGAAGTTGGCTTCGAAGCCGACAATCGTTGCGGTGCGGTCAAGGCCGCCATTGCTGGTGTTGAAGGTCACACTGATGCTGCCTAGCGTGGTGTTGGTCGTGACCCCGGTCAGACCGGCGATGGCAACACCATTGGCACCGATCACCGTGATACTGGCGATATAGCCAAGATTGTCTGCCCCGTTTACCGCATGCCCATTACCGTCAAGCAGGCCGTCATAGTAAGCCGATCCGACCTCCAGGCCGGTGGTAAAGGCGCTGATAGTGGCCGCACAGGTTTTCGGGGGGGTGGCCTGGGCGATGACAATGGTTGCGCCGCTTGCCGCGAAGAGCCCGCCAAACAGGATGTTGCTTTCGTTGGTCGCCTCACCATGGGTCAGGTCTGGCACGGTGTAACGCGCGTCCGGGTTGCTCACAAAACTGAAGATCATGCCTTCGCCAGCCTTGATCCCCTGGCTGTTGGTGCCGATGGTGGTAGGGCCGGCACCCTGGCTGGTATTGACGGTGTCAGCCTGATTGGCGGGTACCTGATCCGGATCCATGCCGGTAACGATCAGGCCTGTGGTGCTGCCACCTGCCTTGAACATCAGAAAGCCGTTCTGCCCGGAGGGCAAACCGGCGAAATCAAAAGCCAGATCCTGGCTGGCGGTTACCCAGAGGTGGTTGGTCATGTCGACCACATCATCGGGGTTGGCGGTGTCCGGGTGCAGCAGCGGTTCTTGCTGCACCATCCAGACCTTGGCCCCGGCTGCGGTTTCCTCCAGATAGGCAGCAAAAATAAGAGTGCCGCCCGGATCTGCCAGGTCGTCCTCGGGTGCGGGTGTCGCCCCTTCAGTGCCAGCACGGCCCAGCACGATATTGTTGGTCGTGTCCGTATAAAGAAAGATTCTGGTGCCATCGATGGTATACAGGCCGCTCCAGTCCGAGCCGCTGTTGGCGTTGGTCGGGTCGCCCAGCGCCTTGCCCTGGGCATCGGTAAAGGCCAGGTCCGCGTAGGTACCGGTGATGGTGATCAGGTCGGCACCGCTGTTGCCGGCGGCGCCGGTATAGCCACTCAGCGCCGCATTCTTGACCGGTGTGGCGCCCAGCAGAGTGAACAGACGGGACTCGAATGCGAAGGGCAGGTCGCCGGTATCATCGGTACCATTAATGGCCGCGACGGGGATGTCGTTATCGTTGATATCTTCGATATCGGTGGAGGTGGCGGCGTTCTGCAAACCGCTCGTTTCATCGACCGTGATACTGCTGTTCAAGATGATAGCCATGACGCTCTCCTGGCTGATTCCGGTCACAGAGCTGACCGCTGGGGATTTATTGCGACAGATCTCAACTATGGGTTTGTGCGTCAGGTTGCGCATCGGCCGATACTCCCAGGCGGTCTGGGAGTATCGGCCTATCAGGGAGGGGAAGCAGGAGAGCTGAGGCAGGAGCTTTTTCACCTGCCTACGGTTAGCATTGCGCCTTATAAATACACAAGAAACGGATCGAATCTTGACCGAACGACGTCAATTCAGCACCGGCATGAAGGGCAAGAACCTTCGCTACCTCAAAGACAGTGCCATAGAGCCAGGGCCCATGGTGCGTACCGGTTTTGTGTTGCTGGAGCATTTCTCGCTGCCGGCCTTCACCCAGGCGCTGGACACCATCATTACCGCCAACCTGCTGCGTGCCGGTTTGTTTTCTTCGCGCACCTATGGCTTGAGCGACGGTGAGGTGGTCAGCGATCTGGGCCTGGTGATCCGCCCCGATGCGTGTATTGATCCGGCGATGATCCATGAACTGGACCTGCTGGTGATCTGCGGGGGTTACCGGACCGAGTTGAAGCTCAACGATGAGTTGAGCAGCCTGCTCAGGACGGCTGCGCGTGCGGGTATCACGCTGGGCGGGTTATGGAACGGCGCCTGGTTTCTCGCCAGTGCCGGGGTGCTGGACGGTTATCGT
The DNA here is from genome assembly GCF_005930585.1 of Pseudomonas sp. FSL W7-0098. Taxonomy (NCBI): domain Bacteria; kingdom Pseudomonadati; phylum Pseudomonadota; class Gammaproteobacteria; order Pseudomonadales; family Pseudomonadaceae; genus Pseudomonas; species Pseudomonas sp. FSL W7-0098. The sequence continues at coordinate 572,994 of NZ_RXHW01000001.1, read as the reverse complement.
TGCGCAATCCACCCAGAGCATCGCCCGGCACTGACCGAAGTGGCCAAGGCAGCGCAGGTCACCAGCGAACCCTATGTTATCGATCGTGACCGGATGACCGCCTCCAGTCCTGCCGGAGCCTTCCAGATGGCTCTGGGCTGGATCAAGAGCCTGCATGACAAGGCACTGGTGGAAGGCATCGAGGATATTCTGGCATTTGAGGAATCACGCTACCGACGGATCAAACCGGCGGAAAATATCTGCGTCAGTGCGCCCTTGCGCGAAGTGGTCAAGCTGATGGACGCCAACCTCGAGGACCCTCTGGAGCTTGAACAGCTTGCGGTTTATGTCGGCCGGTCCCGACGTCAGCTCGAGCGTCTGTTCAAGGAGCAACTGGGTACCACGCCGCAGCGCTATTACCTGGAACTGCGCATCACTGAAGCGCGGCGGTTGCTGCAGCACACCGAGCTGTCTCAAGTCGATGTTTTGGTGGCATGCGGGTTTGTCTCGCCCAGTCATTTCAGCAAGTGCTACAGCGCCTATTTCGGCTATCGACCATCCAAGGAAGTGCGCCTGGTCAAATAACTCAGCCCGGCACAGTGCCGATCCTTGACTATGCTGTGGGCACTTACTGCGCAGGCAGATGCTCTGGTTAGAGGGGTTGGGATGATTTCAGAATGGGAAATGATTGGCCGTTTGCTGCTGGCAGCGGTGCTCGGCAGCTTGATTGGCCTGCAGCGCGAGCATCAATTCTGGACAGCAGGTTTGCGGACGCACATGTTGGTGGCGACCGGGGCATGCTTGTTTATGACCGTGTCGGCATTTGGTTTCCAACAGGCGCTGACCCAGCCGGGCACGCAACTGGATCCTTCGCGGATTGCTGCGCAAATTGTCACCGGCATCGGCTTTCTCGGGGCAGGGTCGATCATGATGCGCGGTGAAGTGATCAAGGGCTTGAACACGGCGGCTAGCCTGTGGGCAGTGGCGGCTATCGGTATGTCCATTGGCGGCGGCATGTATGTGCTGGGCGTAGCTGCGACCGTGTTGATTCTGGCCATTTTGATTGCCATCGGGCCTATCGAGCACCGCTATCGCGATTATATAAAGGTCCATGTGATCAAGCTGGTGGCCCCTCTTGGGGTGGTGAATCGCCAGAGCCTTGAGGAGTTTCTCGGTGAGGATGCTGCGCGACTCAAGCAGGTGGTGGTTGAGCAGGGGCCGGACATGGGGACCGAGAGCATCACGGTGGAGTTCAAAAGAACCAGCCGGGTTGAGACGGCAGAGCTGTTGAAGCGGATTCTGACCATTCCGGATGTCAGGGAAGAGCAGGCGCCGCATTAATTCAAGGCCTGTTGCCCTGGGTTGTAGCCTGCAAATCAATACCCAGGGAGTGCATCACTTTGATCACGGTTTCAAAGCGGGGCTTGGCACCCGCAGCGAAAGCCTTGTACAAACTGGCACGACCAAGCCCGGTGGCATTGGCTATTTGCCCCATGCCACGAGCTTTTGCAACGTAGCCAACGGCACGGATCAGTTCGTCAGTGTCACCGTCGGCAAGCACTTGAGTCAGGTATTCGCTGATGGCCTCATCGCTGTTCAGCAGCTGTGCCATGTCGAAGGGCAGTAGCGTAGTGGTCATGTTAAATCTCCTTTGCCATTTTATGCGCCTGGCGGATATCGCCAGGCTGTGTGGACTTGTCACCCCCGGCCAGCAAAATCACGATCGAGACCTCGCGCAGGGTGAAATACACCCGATAGCCTGCGCCGATATCAATGCGCAGCTCAGATACGCCATTGCCCACGGATTTGAAGTCACCCAAGTTGCCGGTTGATACCCGGTCAATTCTTCGGGCGATGGCGATCCGTGCACGCATGTCTCTTAAATTCAGCAGCCAATCAGCAAAAATTATGGTTTGCCGTATCTCGTGATTCATCAATGATTGTCTCCATTTGGAGACGATTTGCAAGCCTTGTTGTATGTCAGCATGATTTGCTCCGATGAGTGGTTGCGGCTTGGGTGGTGGTCTTGAAAAAGACTAGCCACCGGCCTTCATCACAGCAGGACAAATATGTGAGCGGCCATGACAAATCATGCCCTTGATGCAGGCGACTACGCGGGCAGGGCCATGGCTGGTGTTTGACGCACTGTCACAGCCCTCGCAGTTGGTGGACACCGCCACCGAACAGCCGCTGGCCTTGATGCAACCGGTGGCTGCGGATGGTCGGGTGATTGGGCCCGGGCAAATCCGGGTAAAAAAATCGAGGTGTGAAGTCTTGAGTCCTGCAGCCGCTGCGGCTTCAGAGTTCACACTCGGATCACGCTTGCACCTGTAGATACTCTGTTGCAGGTCAAGCCCTATTGTCGGAGCGAGCCTGCTCGCGAACGACCTTCGCGAGCAGGCTCGCTCCCACAGTTGCAGTGTTTCTGTAGTCGCTGCTGAGGAACGAAGGCCGCGAGTCAGCTGTTACAGAGCCCTTGACCGGTAACAGAGTAGCTACAGGAATTTCGGTTAAAACTGCATCTCGGGCACATGCTCGGGGACGATCAGTTTGCCGGCGGTTTTGCTGACGATTTCTTCAACACTGACACCCGGGGCACGTTCTTTGAGGATGAAGGCGCCGTTGTCGATTTCCAGATAGGCCAGGTCGGTCAGCACGCGCTTGATGCATCCGGCGCCGGTCAGTGGCAGGCTGCAACGCGCCAGCAGTTTGGACTCGCCGTCCTTGGACGCATGGGTCATGGTGACGATGATGTTCTCGGCACCGGCCACCAGGTCCATCGCTCCACCCATGCCCTTGACCAGTTTTCCGGGGATCATCCAGGAGGCGATATTGCCCTGTACATCGACTTCAAATGCGCCGAGCACGGTCAGATCAATATGGCCACCCCGGATCATTGCGAAGGATTCTGCCGAGGAAAAAATCGACGCCCCGGTGCGCGCAGTCACAGTCTGCTTGCCGGCGTTGATCATGTCGGCGTCGGCTTCACCGACGCGGGGGAAGGCACCCATGCCGAGCAGGCCGTTTTCCGATTGCAGCATGACTTCCATGCCTTCGGGGATGTAGTTGGCAACCAGGGTCGGAATACCGATACCCAGGTTGACGTAGAAACCGTCCTGCATTTCACGGGCGACGCGCTGTGCCATTTGTTCTCGGGTAAGAGCCATTTTTGTTCTCCGTGCTCAGGTTCAAAAGCTTGGGGCAGGGGGGCTGAGGATCAGTCGCGCTCGGTGAGCTGCTCGATGCGTTTTTCAAACGTGCCGCAAATGATCCGGTCGACGTAGATGCCGGGAGTGTGGATCTGCGTCGGGTCCAGTTCGCCGGGCTCGACGATTTCTTCGACTTCGACCACGGTGATCCTGCCCGCCGTGGCGGCCAGGGGGTTGAAGTTCTGCGCGGTGTGGCGATAAATCACGTTGCCGAAGTGATCGGCTTTCCAGCCTTTGACAATGGCAAAATCGCCGGTGATGGACTCTTCCATCAAATAGGTACGCCCTTTGAATTCACGGGTTTCCTTGCCGTCGGCGACCGGGGTGCCGACCCCGGTAGCGGTGAAAAACGCCGGGATACCGGCACCGCCGGCGCGCATTTTTTCCGCGAGCGTACCTTGCGGGGTCAGCTCCACTTCAATTTCGCCGCTGAGCAACTGTTTTTCGAACAGGGCGTTTTCACCGACGTACGAGGCAATGACCTTGCGGATCTGACGGTCTTGCAGCAGTACGCCAAGGCCGAAACCGTCGACTCCGCAGTTGTTGGATACCACGGTCAGGTCACGGATGCCCTGGCGCTTTATCTCGTTGATCAGGTTCTCCGGGATGCCGCACAGGCCAAAGCCGCCAGAGATCACGGTCATGCCATCCTTGAGCCCGGCCAGAGCTTCTTCATAGGACGCCACACGCTTGTCGAAACCTGCCATATGCACCTCTTTTATTGTTCGCCGGCTGTGCTCAGCCATTGGTGATGAGTGTTACTGCGTATCATTGATTTGATAAGTTGATTTTTGCGTCGGATTAATAGATAAAACAAATCAATAAGCCTGAGGCCTGGCCATGACCGTAAAACAAATCCGTGCCTTTCTTGCGGTGGCCCAAAGCCTGAGTTTTGCCGTGGCCTGCGAACGTCTGCATTTGTCGCAGTCGGCCCTGAGCCTGACCATCAAGGCGCTGGAACAGGGCCTGGGCGGGCGATTGTTCAGTCGCACCACGCGCAATGTCGCCCTGACCCCGGAGGGCGAGTCGCTGTTGCCGCTGGCCCGGCGTTTGATTGCTGACTGGGACAATGTCGAAGACCAAATGCGCCAGCGCTTCACCCTGCAGCGCGGGCGCGTCACCCTGGCCGCCATCCCGTCGTTTTCGGGCAACTTGCTGCCGGCCATTGTGAAAAATTTTCGCGCGCGGCATCCCAAGGTCAACGTCACGGTCAACGATGTGATCAACGAGCAGGTACTGGAGATGGTGCGTGACCGGGAGGTGGAGCTGGGTGTGGCCTTCGAGCCGGCAGGCGCTTCGTCGCTGACGTTCACCCCGCTGTATCTGGACCGTTTTGTCGCCGTGGTGCCCCGTGACTCGGCACTGGCCGGGCTTGACTTGATCGACTGGCAGACCCTGCTGGAACAGCCCTTTATCACTCTGCAACGACCGTCTGCAGTGAGGGTGCTGCTGGAAGAACACTTGCAGGCGCGGCAGATGAAATTGCCGGTTGAATTTGAAAGCCATCAGTTGGCCACGGTGGGCCGCATGGTCGCCAGCGGGCTGGGCGTGAGCGTGGTGCCGGCCCTGTGTGCCGAACAGATGCGTGAGCTGGGAGCCTGCTGCATCACCTTGCATGAGCCGGTGGTGGAGCGGGCCATTGGCGTTTTGACCAAGCCAGGCCATGAGCTTTCGTCGGCGGCCCAGGCGATGTTCGACAGCTTGTTGGAAAGAACCTGGTAATCGCGGTTGTGGGAGCGGGCTTGCTCGCGATGGCATCGACGCGGTTCAACCGCTATACCGCGCCGCCTGCATCGCGAGCAAGCCCGCTCCCACAGATGAACCGCTAGGCCTCGCGTCCGGCTTTGTGCCCGGCGCTGATTGCGCCTTCGATATAGCCGATACTGTGGCAGTCGCCGATGCTGCTGGCGCTCAACCCCGCTCGGGTCAGTTCGTCGAGCAGTCCGGTATCGGGCTGGGCGCCGATGGCAAGTACCACGGAGTCGGCGTCACTCTGCGCCGAAGTGCCATCGGCCAGTTGATAGCGCACGCTGTGGCCGTCGATCGCCGTAACGCTGGCCCCGGTGATCAACTCGCCGCCATGCACACGAATTTCATGCAGCACCCGCCAGCGCCGCACAATGGCCAGCTCCCGGCCCAGGTGAGTACCGCTTTCCAGTACGGTGACCTGACGTCCGCGGGCAATCAAAAATTCCGCCAGCTCCAGGCCTACCAGGCCGCCACCGATAATGGTCACGCGCTTGCCCAGCGGCATCCACACCCGCGACAGTTTTTCCATGGCTTCACGGCTATCAGTCACGCCAGTCAGGCTGCCGGCCTTCATCAGTGCACGCTGGGTGAAGGACAGTTTGCGTTTGGCTATTTCTTCAGCACGGTCACCCGTCATCAAACGGCGCAGTTCGTCGCCACTCCAGACATGGTCCTGATCGGCGCCGGGGATGGCCGGTGCAGCACGTTCTGCACCTACGGCCACCAGCACCTGATCGGCACCCAGGTCGCGCAGCAGGGCAGGGCTGGCCAGGGTGTTGAGGCGGATATCAATCGCCGACTGCTGCACCTGCACCTTGAGATTTTCCAGCAGGCGGGCGTTTTCGGCATAGGCGAGGCCGGCGAAAAACAACGTGCCACCGAGGCGGTCGCTGCGCTCGAGCAGGGTCACGCGATGGCCGCGTAACGCGGCGATGCGTGCGGCTTCCATCCCGGCAGGCCCGGCTCCCACCACCACCAGATGCTTGGGTGTGGCAGTGGGGCCGATGACGTATTCGAACTCATGGCCGGTCATGGGGTTGACCGCGCATTTGACCCGCTCGTTGATAAAAATCTGGCTCACGCACACGTAGCAGTAAATGCACGGGCGGATACTCGCTTCCTGGTCGTTGAGCAATTTGTTGGGCAGGTCCGGGTCGGCGAGGAACTTGCGGGCCATGGCAATGAAGTCGCAGTCGCCGCGCTTGAGGGCGGCTTCACCGACCTCCGGCTCGATCCGCCCCACGGCAATCACCGGGACTTGCACGCTACGCTTGAGCGCAGCGGTCCATTCCAGATACCCCCCAGGCTTGTGCACCAGTGGTGCCTCGGTAAACACCACGCCGCTGGTGATGCGCGCAGTGGCCGAAACGCTGACCGCATCTACACCTGCCGCCTCGGCCATGCGTGCCACGGCGATGGCATCCTCAAGATTGATGCCGCCGGGGGTGTGCAGTTCTTCGGCATCCAGGCGCAGCCATACGGCAAATTCATGGCCGACTTTGGCCCGTATTGCAGCGATGATTTGCAGCAGCAGCCGGGCACGGTTCTCCAGCGAGCCGCCGTACTCGTCTTCACGCTGGTTGTAATAGCCGGAGAGGAAACCGGCGATGATGTAGCCGTGGGCCGCATGGATTTCCACACCGTCGAAACCCGCTCGCCTGGCGCGGTCGGCGGCACTGGCAAACCACTCGATCATCTGCGCGATATCGGCGCTGTCCATTACACGGATCGGTGAGCCTTCGGCGCGACGCTTCATGGAGCTGACAAAATTGGCCAGTTCTTCGGGCGTCAGCGCGGCCATCATGTCGCTTTGCAGCACCGGTGGCACCGAGGGCACCCATAGTTGCCGGCCTTCGGCCATGTCGCGCACTGCCGTCTTGCCGGCGTGCTGCAACTGCATGGCAATTTTTGCGCCGTGCTGGTGGACGCGCTCGGCGAGCCGGCTCAAACCGGGGATAAAGTCATCGCTGGAAACGCCGACCTGGAATGGCTCGGCGGTCCCGGCCGGAAACGCCACCGAGCACACACCCATGATCAATAGCCCGGCGCCGCCACGGGCGCGGGCTTCGTAATAGGCCTGAATGCGCTCGCCACACTGGCCATTGGCCTCGGCGAAGTTGGAGCCCATGGGCGCCATGATGATGCGGTTGCGCAGTTCAAGAGAACCTATGCGACCGGGTGCCAGTAACTGAGGGTATTTTGTCATTGTTATTTCAGCCCGAGCGGGTGTCTGGAAGGGCTACGGCCGCCCGCAGGCAGCCGCAGGTCATGCAGGTATACGGTTAGCCGCGCAGGAACTCCAGGCACGCCTTGTTGAACATGTCGCGGTGTTCGACCTGTACCCAGTGGCCGCACTGATTGAGCATGATAAAACGCGCATTGGGAGCGTGGGTCAGCACTTTAAGCGCGCCGGATGCGGGGTTGAAATTGTCGTCGGTGCCCCAGAACCCGAGGATCGGTGCCTGCAGCTCTTCAAGGCGCTCGGTCATGTTGGGCACCATCATGGTGCTGAACAGATTGCGCGGCTGATGCACGGCCACGGCCACGCGCTCGGCCAGCAGGTTGTCGTCCAGTAGCGCGGTGTCGAACAGTTGCAGGCTCATGATCCGGCGCATTTGCTCGATGCCCAGCGGGCCTGCGTTATACAGCTCGACCATGCGCTGGATGCCGATCATCTTGAAGTAGGTTTCGCGCTCTTCAACACCGCCTGGCGCCATGAGAATCAGTTTTTCGACGCGCTCCGGCTCAGCCAGCGCCAGGCCCAGGGCAATCGCACCGCCCAGGGAATTGCCGAGCAAGGTGGCGCGCTTGACCCCCACTGCCTTGAGAAAGCCCGACATGGCGTTGACGAAGAACGCCAGGTCGTAGTTCACATCTTCCGGTTTGTCGGAGCGGCCGAAGCCCGGCAAATCCACCACCAGATTGCGAAAGCCGTTAGCCACAAACTGCGGATAGTTGCCCTTGAAGTTGCTGTAGCCACTGGCGCCCGGGCCACTGCCGTGCAACCACAATACGACCGGGCCGCTGCCCTCGTCGAGAAAGTGCAGGCGCAGGCCGCTGTCCAGTGTCACAAAGTGGCCGATGGGCAGGGGAAGGTCTTGTTCGGTCATCACTCAATCTCCAGTTGTCAGGCAGTGGCCGCGTCAGCCAGCGGTGCTGGGGTCGGGGTCTTGTTCATCAGGTGGTTGCGGTAGCGCGGCAAGGCCATGGCCAGAAACACCGAGGCCAGAACCAGCAGCGAGATACAGGAAGCCAGGGCATAGCGCAGGCCTTCGTTGCCCAGGGTATGGGCAAAGCCGTCACTGAGCATGCCGATCAGCAGCGGCCCGACACCGACCCCGAGCAGGGTCATGGCCATTACAAAAATTGCAGTGGCCTGGGCCAGGCGGGTGGCTGGAAACAGATGGGAGATGGCGCCCAGGCAGGGCGTTGCCCACCAGGTGCCAAAAAAGCTGAATACGCAATAAAACAGAAACGCGGTCGGCATGGGTGTGCTGCCCATATAAAATGCAGTGCCCACTGGCCAGAGGAAATACGCCAGACCGAACGGGATGCTGATCAGCGTGCCCAGCAGCGGCACCCCGATTTGCCAGCCCTTGTCGCGACGCACCAGGCGATCACACAAAATGCCGCAGGTCAGGGTGCCGATGGTTGCCCCGGCACCGCCTGCGACCCCGGCCAGCAGGCCCGCGTCCTGCAGGCTCAGGCTGTGGGAGCGGATCAGGAAGCTCGGGCTCCAGGTGCCGATGGCATAACCGGCAATGGCCGCCGAGCCGCCGGTGCACACCAGCCAGAGAAAGGACGGTGTCTGGAACAACTCGCGAACCGTGACCAGCCAGTGGTCTTGCGCGACCAGATTGGGGCTGACCAGCATCGCCGGCTTGGGTGCCCGCACGGTAAACAGCAGGATCAAGCCGAGCAAAATCCCCGGTGCGCCGATCACCACAAAAGCGAAACGCCAGCCGTAATGCTGGGCAATCCAGCCGCCCAGACCGAGGCCGAAAATCGCCCCCAGACTTGAGCCCAGCATCAATACCGACAGGGCGGTCGAGCGGCGGTCGGGCGGGTAGAGGTCCGAGACCATGGCCATTGACGGCGCGGTGCCCCCGGCTTCGCCGATAGCGACCCCGATCCGGGCGATCACCAGCATGGTAAAGCTGGCGGCAAAGCCGCAGAAAATGGTCATGACGCTCCAGGCAATACAGCTGAAGGCGATGACTTTTTTGCGCCCGATCCGATCGGACAGGCGCCCCAGCGGAAAGCCGAAAAGGGTGTAGAACACGGCAAAGGTCACACCTGAAAGCAGACCTATACCGGTATCGGAAATGCCGAACTCGGCCTTCACCGGTTCGATCAAAATGGCCATCAGCAGCCGGTCTATGTAGTTGAAGATATAGATGGCTGCCAATACGCCCAGTGCGTAATGGGTTCGCCAGGTGGGGCGCAAGGGTATGGACACGACGGGTCTCCCGGTTTTTGTTCTAGTGAGTGAGTTATTCCACGAACCGGCTGGAGGAACATCGTCCATTTAGACCAGCCGGTCATGCACAGAATCTCTCTGGGGATGAAAGCTGTAGATACTCTGTTGCAGGTCAAGCCCTATTGTGGGAGCGAGCCTGCTCGCGAACGACCTTCGCGAGCAGGCTCGCTCCCACAGTTGCAGTGTTTCTGCAGCTGCCGTAGGAACTAGGCTGCTCGTCAGCTGCTACGGTCGTCATCCGCTCTTGAGCTGCTTAGTCCCATCGGACGATGTTCAGCTTTTAGCCGCAGTCAATGATTGCTCCCATACACCGTCCGGGCTTACCGGCGGGCCGACTTCGGGCAGGTGGGAGAACAGGATGAAATTGCTTAACAAAGTGGCGTTTGTAACCGGTGCAGGCCAGGGCATGGGACGAGCGATTGTTCGTCACTTTGCCGAGCAGGGTGCCAAGGTGGTCGCCGCCGACATCAACCTCGATGCCGCGCGTCAAAGTATTGAAGGGCTGGGCGAAAAGGCCCTGGCAGTGTCCTGTAACGTCGCTGACAGCGACTCGGTCGCCACCGCGATGGCTGCCGTGCATGCACATTTCGGCAGCCTCGATGTGCTGGTCAATAATGCCGGTATCGGCTCCATCGATGCCTTCGCACAAACCCCGGACGAACACTGGCAACGAGTGATCGGGGTCAACCTGACCGGGCCGTTTTTCTGCAGCCGAGAAGCGGTGAAGCTGATGCTCGCCGCTGCCACGCCCGGCGTGATTATCAATATCTCCAGCACCGCCGCCCTGACGGGCGAAGGTCCGAGCCATTACTGTGCAGCCAAGGCCGGGGTAATGGGCCTGACCCGCAGTATGGCGCGCGAACTTGCAGGCAACGGCATACGGGTCAACACCATCGTTCCCGGCCCGACCAACACGCCGATGATGGCTGACATCCCGGACGACTGGATGCAAAGCATGCTCAAGGCCATCCCCCTGGGTCGCATGGGTGAAACCGATGAAATCGCTCGCGTCGCGGCCTTTCTGGCCAGTGATGACGCAGCGTTCATCACCGGTCAGAACCTCGCGGTCAACGGCGGCATGGCGTTTATCTGAGTGCCGCGCACAGCAATGGGAGAGCAGATCATGGGTACTCGTTTACAAGACAAAATTGCCTTTATCAGCGGCGCCGGTTCAGGCATCGGCGCGGCCACGGCGTTGCGCTTTGCCGAAGAAGGCGCGCTGGTGGTGCTGTGCGGGCGGCGCATCGAGCCGCTGCAAGCCGTAGCGGCACAGATCCGTGACAGCGGCGGCCGTGCCGAATGCGCGGTGGCCGATGTCAGCAATGAAGCCGCTTATGTCGGCGCCATCAGCGAGACGGCACAGCGCCACGGCCGTCTGGATATTCTGGTCAACAACGCCATGGCCTACAGCTGGGGCGCGATTGACAGCACCTCGACCGCTGACTGGCATTCGAACTTCGCCACCACGGTGGACGGCACCTTTTGGGGAACACGCACGGCCATGGGCCTGATGCGCGCCCAGGGCAGCGGTTCGATCATCAACCTGGCTTCGATCTGCGGGCAGTTCGGTACGCCGTGGATGGCCGGTTACTCGGCGGCCAAGGCCGCGGTGATCAACTTCAGCCGCGCTGCGGCCAGTGAAGGTGCCAGCCACAACATCCGTTGCAACGTGGTCAGCCCGGGTGTGGTCGAGACACCGGCCACGGCAGGCATGCTCACCGATGACAAGACGCGCACCAATACCGAAAAACTGATCCCGCTCAAGCGCGTCGGCCAGCCGGTGGAAGTGGCCAACGCCATTCTGTTCCTGGCCAGTGACGAAGCTTCATACATCACCGGTGCTTGCCTGCCGGTGGATGGCGGACGCAGCAGTGAGCTGTACACGGTATTGGAATAAGGACCCTTTTATGGAACAGAGCGCTTTGTTAGCCCGTCTCGATCGGCTGGAATCGATTGATGAGATCCGCCAGCTGGCTGGTAAATATTCGTTGTCGCTGGACATGCGTGACCTCGATGCCCACGTCAATCTGTTTGCCGAAGACATTCGCGTAGGCCGCGAGAAAACCGGGCGTGCGCACCTCAAGGCCTGGGTCGACGACACGTTACGCGACCAGTTTCATGGCACTTCCCATCACCTGGGCCAGCACCTGATCGAGTTCACCGACCCGGACCATGCCGTGGGCGTGGTGTATTCCAAGAACGAGCACGAGACCGGCCCCGAGTGGGTGACCATGCAAATGCTCTATTGGGATGACTATGAGCGCATGCAGGGGCGCTGGTATTTCCGCCGTCGCCTGCCGTGCTACTGGTACGCCAGTGACCTCAACAAACCGCCGATCGGCACGCAAAAAATGCGCTGGCCGGGGCGCGAACCCTACGCCGGTACGTTCCACGATCTGTTCCCGTCGTGGACCGAGTTCTGGGCCAGCCGCCCGGACAAGGAGCAACTGCCGCAAGTGGCGACAGCGGCTCCGCTCGAGCACTTTCTTGCCACCCTGCGCCGTGGGGCTGGCGCACCGAAAATCCGCGTGCGCTGAGGAAATACCATGAGCATTCTGTTTGAACCCGTGCGCCTGGGTGAGCTTGAACTGGCCAACCGTATCGTCATGGCGCCCATGACCCGCAGCCGCGCCGATCAACACGGGGTGCCGACGGCCGAGATGGTCGAGTATTACCGTCAGCGCGCTTCGGCCGGACTGATTGTCGCCGAAGGCACGGCGCCCTCGGCCAGTGGCCTGGGCTACTGTCGCACCCCGGCGATTTACTCCCCGGCACAAATTGCCGCCTGGAAAGCCGTGACCGATGCAGTGCATGCCGAAGGTGGCCTGATTGTGCTGCAACTGATGCATGTGGGGCGTGCAGCCAGCGCCCACAACAAACCGGCAGGCGCCGCCACGGTAGCGCCGTCGGCCTTGCGCGCCCGCACCCAGCTGTTTACCGACACTGCCGGGATGGTCGATACCGACGAGCCGCAGGCCTTGTCGCCGCACGACATCGAACAGGTCATCGAAGATTACCGCCAGGCCGCACTCAATGCACGCCAGGCCGGTTTTGATGGCGTCGAGCTGCACTGCACCAGCGGTTATCTGCCGATGCAATTCATGGCCTCGGGCAGCAACCGGCGTGAAGACCAGTACGGTGGCAGTGTTGAAAATCGCGTGCGCTTCCCGCAGCAGGTGCTGGCAGCGATGGCTTCGGCTATTGGCCCCGGGCGTGTCGCCTTGCGCCTGTGCCCGGGCAATCCGTTCAACGATATCGATGACGAAGACCCGCTGGCCACCGCAGTTGCCCTGTGCAAGGCCGCCGAGCCGATGGGCCTGGCTTATGTGCATATCATGCGCTCACCGCTGGCGGAACTGGATGCCTTTGCCCTGGCCCAGCGTCATTGCAGCAACGGCCTGATCCTCAATGACGGTTTTGACGGCGAATCGGCACAAGCCGCGCTGCAGGCCGGGCAGGGCGATGCGGTGTCGTTTGCCCGGCACTTTATTGCCAACCCGGACCTGGTCGAGCGCTTGCGCAAGGGCTTGCCCCTTGCCCGCTTCGACCGCAAGACCCTGTACTCACCTGGCCCGGAAGGCTACAGCGATTACCCGCTGGCCGAGGCGGTGGCGCCATGAACGACATGTCCCGCATCAGCACTCTGACGGCAGTCAGACAACAGCCCGTGCCCCGTGATCAGACCCAGGCACTGCTGGATTTGCGTTCTGCGGCCAGCGGCCAGATCAAACCGGCGGACCTGTATACCCTGGCCGACCGTCTTGAAGGGCAGGCCCGTGCATTCCCCGATCGGCCTTTTTTGATCGACGGCGAGCAGCGTATCACCTACGCCGCCGTGGAAGCCCAGGCCAATCGCATGGCCCATGTGTTTTATGCCAAGGGTCTGCGCCCCGGGGATGTGTGCGCGATTGCCATGGAGAACCGTCCGCAGTTCTTCTACAGCTGGTTCGGACTGGTCAAGCTCGGTGTGGTGGTGGCGTTTATCAACACCCAGGTCAGTGGCAAGCCACTGGTGCATGCCTTGCAATCCACGGCGGCCAGGGCGGTGGTGGTGGGCGAAGAATGCCTGGCCAATCTGCTGGGCACTCAAGGTTTGCCCGATGTCCCGCTGTGGCTGGTCAACGATGCACTGAACCCCTTTGACGGCGAGCTGCCGGCCATTGTCGATATTGACTTTGAACAGCACGTCGCCGCTGCCCCGGCCACGGTCTTCGCCCGTGACGTGCGTGCGGCGATTACGGCCGAAACCACCACGCTGCTGATATTTACCTCGGGCACCACCGGCCTGCCCAAGGCGGCACGCTATAGCCATATGCGCTGGTTGTCCTCGGGTGACGTGATGGAAGTCACCCTGGGGGCCACCTGTGACGACGTATTTTACTGCTGCCTGCCGCTGTACCACGGCGCGGCGGCCACTTCGGTGACGTCCACGGCACTGCGCGCAGGTGCGAGCATTGTGTTGCGGCGCAAGTTCAGCGTGCGTGAGTTCTGGCCGGATGTGCGCCGCAACTGCATCACCGTGTTTCAGTACATTGGAGAAATCTGCCGCTACCTGCTCAACCAGCCAGTGGTGACCGGTGAGCGCGAGCACAGTTTGCGCCATATGCTCGGCGCCGGGCTCACGCCTGAATCCTGGCAGCGCTGGCTGGAGCGTTTTGGCCCGATCCAGGTGTTCGAGGGCTGGGGTGCCACCGAAGCCAACGCCAACCTGATCAATGTCGATAACTATGTGGGCTCCTGTGGTCGCGTGCCGGACTGGAGCCGCACCAATCTGCGCCTGGTGCGTTACGACGTGGAAAGCGACAGCCATCCGCGGGATGCAAACGGTTTTTACCAGTTGTGCCAACCGGGAGAAATCGGCGAGGCAATGGGCTTTATCGTTGATCACCCGCAGATAGGCGGTGGGCGTTTCGAGGGGTACACCAGTACTGCGGCCAGCGAGAGCAAGATCCGCCGCGATGTGTTTCAACGTGGTGATGCCTATTGGAGTTCGGGTGATCTGCTGCGTTATGACGACGACGGCTATTTCTATTTTGTCGACCGCATCGGCGACACCTTCCGCTGGAAAAGCGAGAACGTCTCGACCCTGGAAGTGGCCGACACCCTGAGTGATATGCCGGGGCTTGAACTGATCAACGTGTACGGCGTGCAGGTACCTGAACACGAAGGCCGTGCGGGGATGGCGGCGATCTTGATGCAGCCCGGGCATAGCTTTGACCCGCAGGCTTTTTATGAGCTGACGCAAACCCGTTTGCCGCGTTATGCCGCGCCGGTGTTTGTACGGGTAACACTGGCGGCGGACCTGACCAGCACCTTCAAGCTGCGCAAGGTTGATTTGCAGCGTCAGGGTTACGCGCCGCAGTTGTTTGCCGATCCGCTATTTGTGCGCGATGAAAGTAGCCGCACCTATCAGCCGTACTCCCTGCAAGTGCTGGCCCGTAACGGTCTGCTGCCGTTTGCAGGTGCCGGCCATGAATGAACTCGACGCTCAAGGCCATCAATGGCGTGATGGCCTGCGCTACCCCTGGCCACAGGCCCCGGCCAGCGGCCAGGTGCAGGAAGTGGCCGAGGGCGTGCTCTGGCTGCGCATGCCGCTGCCGTTTGGCCTTGATCACATCAACCTGTATCTGCTGCGTCACGGTGACGGCTGGGTGGCGGTGGATACCGGGCTGAACAGCGATCAATGTCGCGCCGTGTGGGAGCAGGTGTTTGTCGAAGCCATGGCTGGCTTGCCCCTCAAGGCGGTCATTTGCACCCATTTTCACAGTGACCACACCGGTGTGGTGGGCTGGCTGGCCGAGCGATTTCGTTGCCCGGTGCTGATGACCCATGGCGAGTTCGAGGCGCTGCACCATGGCCCGCCGCGAGCGACGGCACCGGACTGGGCGTTTCTGGATTTTTATCAAAAGGCCGGCTTCAGCGCCGAGCGCGCGACGGCGTTGCTGCCGCTGATCCAGGGCGAGCACTTTCGCCCGCAACTGGTGGCGGGCTTTACCCGGCTGAACCAGGGCAGCCAGTTGACCATCGGCGGGCGGCGCTGGGAGGTGGTGATGGGGAACGGTCATTCACCGGAACACGCCTGTCTGTATGCGCCGGACGATGGTTTGCTGATCTCCGGCGACCAGGTGTTGCCGCGCATCACTTCCACCATTGCCGTGTATGTCAGCGAGCCTCAGGCCAACCCTTTGCGGGACTGGCTGGACTCGATCGAACGGTTGCGCACGATCCCCGACCACGTACTGGTGCTACCGGCCCATGAACGGCCGTTTTACAACCTGCATCTGCGCCTGGACCAGTTGCGCGACCACCATCGCCAGCACTTGCAGCAGTTGCTGGCAGCGTGCGAACAACCGCGCACCGGGCTGGAAATGATGGCGGTGCTGTTCAAGAAACTGTCAGGCCGTTTCGACGAGCTGATGGCGCTAGGCGAGACGTTGGCGCATGCCAATTACCTTATGGCCGAGGGGGCGCTCGTTCGTGAGGAAGAAGGAGGGCTGCATCGTTATCGACAGGCCCCGACAGGAGTCGTGAAGTTCGACCCGCTTGAGTTGCTTTGAACACAACGCAATGACGCTTGAACCCATCGAAGCGGCCACCGAGTCGCTAATCAGGAGAGGCAGAGTGATCAATAAAAATAACAATAATTGTTCAGGGCAGCGCCCGCACAACTTCCAGGCCAGTGGCCTGGCCGTTGCCGTGGCGCTGGTCTGCAGCCCGCTGTGGGCAGGGGACACCATCGAGTTCGATGACGGCACCACGATTGATTGGTCGGTCACCACCAGCTATGGCATCGGTACGCGGCTGGGCAATCCCAGCGGCCGGTTGATGGGGGTCAACGTCGATGATCCGAACCGCAACTTTGATCAGCACAGCCTCACCACCAACCGGGTGGGCGCGCTGGGCGAAATGATCCTGCGCAAAGACAACTACGGTGCGGTGGTGCGCGCCAGTACCTTTTACGACGATGTGTATCACCGCAAGAATGACAACGATTCACCAGCCACCGTCAACAAATACGGCGACAACGACGAGTTCACCAGTGACACCCGCTACTACAGCGGTGGCCGCACGCGCCTGCTCGACGCTTATGTGTTTGGCGGCTGGCGTTTTGAAAACGACACCATGCTCGACGTAAAAGCGGGTCGGCATATCGAGTCATGGGGCGAGAGCCTTTACTACCCTGGCGTCAACGGCGTGCAGAACCCGTCCGATGCGGTCAAGGCCGCGCAGCCGGGGGTTGAGGTCAAAGAGGTGCTGCTGCCGGTGGGGCAGTTCTCGGCGTCTTACCGGATCAACCCGCAAATTACCCTGGGCGGTTATGTGCAGTACGAGTGGAAGGGCACCGAACTGCCGCCGGTGGGCAGCTTTTTGTCGACTTCCGACGTGATCGGCCCGGGCCGCGAATTTTTGTATATGGGCGCCAACAAGGTGCCTTACCTGGGCACCGACGAGCCGCGCGACAGCGGCCAGTGGGGTGCTCAGGTCCGCTACAGGCCGATTACCGACCTCGAAGTATCGCTGTTCCATGTTGTGTACCACGACAAAAACCCGGCCACTGCGCTGGTGGGCTGGGACCCGATACCGGCAGGCCCCGGTGGCCTGGCTTACAAGGCCAACGGCTACCGGGTCAAATATTTTGAAGACATCAAACTCACCGGTATCAGTGCCACCACCAAGCTTGGCGAGTACCAGCTTGGTGCGGAGTGGTCTTATCGCGACGGTGCTCCGGTGATGGTCAATACCGGTCTGGGCCCGGTGCCGGCCAAGGGTAAGGGCCAACAGTTCCAGTTGTCGGCCATGCGCATCCTGGGGGACCGCCCCTGGGCCAGCCAGACCACCCTGACCGGTGAGTTTGTCACGGTGCGTGCCGACCACGCCGACGAAACCTCTGCCGCGCCGAACCTTGAAGGTGTGGGCCTGTTGCCGTCGCTGGTGCCGTCCGTGCAACCGTCCGATCAGTACACCTACAAAACGGCCACGGCCTGGCGTACCCGCTCTTCGAGCGCTTACACCGTGGGCGCCTCGTTCAGTTACCCGGGCGTATTCCAGGGCTGGGACCTTGAAGTGCCGTTCACCTTCTCCAACGTATTCAGCGGTGCGGCACCGATGTCGGGAACCATTGCCGGGGTGGCGGGGGACAGGCGCCTGAGTGCGGGTACCACCTTCAAATACCTGGGCAACCTGGAAGTATCCCTCAGGTATATCGGGTACCTGGGCTCCCCCGACCCGATCTACCGCCCGCTGGCAGACCGTGACTACGCCACGTTCTCGATGAAATACACGTTCTGACGACTTGCCTGCCCCTGTGTGGGAGCGGGCTTGCTCGCGATACAGGCACTGAGGTTTTGCAGCAGAACCGCGTCGGTGCCAGCGCGAGCAAGCCCGCTCCCACGGAACGGCCTGATTTGCACTTTTAAAGAGAGAAAACCATGGGTCTTAAAGGTCATGCCGCCATTGTTGGCAGCGCTCAGTACAAACCGGAGAAATACGCCACGGCCCCGCGCATGTTCCATCTGGAACAAGTGGCTGACCTGGCGGCCCGGGCGTTACAGGATGCCGGCTTGCAGGCATCGGATCTCGATGGGCTGGTGATCAATGGCCCGCATTTTCATGAAGCCTCAGTGTTCGTCCCGGCCATGGCCGCCGAGTACCTGGGCTTGCGCCTGAATTTTGCCGAAGTGGTCGACCTTGGCGGCTGTACCTCGGTGGGCATGGTCTGGCGCGCTGCCGCTGCGATTGAGCTGGGTTTGTGCCAGGCGGTGCTGTGTGTGCTGCCCGCACGCATGGCGCCCATGGGCCCGGATGAAGACGCCAGCTGGATGGCCCGGGCCATGCGCTTTGGCGGCCACAGCACAGCGTTCGGTGCACCTGAAGCCGAGTTCGACTTGCCGTATGGGCATATGGGCCAGAACACCGGCTACGCGATGATCGCCCAGCGCTATGCCGCGCAATATGGTTATGACCCGCGGGCACTGGCAAAAATCGCGGTCGATCAGCGCACCAATGCGCAGTACAACCCAGAAGCGATGTTTTACGGCCAGCCGCTGACCATCGAGCAAGTGCTGGCCAGTAAAAAAGTTGCCGACCCGCTGCATGTACTGGAAATCGTCATGCCGGTGGCCGGTGGCGCCGCGATGATTATCGCCTCCAAAGAGGTGGCAGCACGGGCGCGCAAGCGGCCATCGTGGATCACCGGCTTCGGCGAGCACCTGGCGTTCAAGTCGCCGTCCTATGCCCAGGACATGCTGCACACACCTATCGGGCCTGCCTCGCAGCGCGCATTCGCAATGGCCGGGCTCAAACCGGCCGATGTGGATGCGGCACAAATTTACGACTGCTACACCATCACCGCCTTGCTGACCCTGGAAGACGCCGGTTTTTGCGCCAAGGGCGAAGGCATGAACTTTGTCCGTGAACACGACCTGACCTGGCGCGGCGATTTCCCGATGAACACCCACGGCGGCCAGCTCAGCTTTGGCCAGGCCGGCGCGGCGGGGGGGATGAGTCAGGTGATCGAGGCGGTGACGCAAATTGCCGGTGAAGCGGGCGAGCGCCAGCTCAAACGCTGCGACACGGTATATGTCTCAGGCACCGGTGGGGTGATGAGTGAGCAGGGCGCATTGATACTTCAGGGAGCATAAATCCGATGTCGAACAACAAACCAATGCCGGTTCCGACCGAGATTTCTGCACCGTTCTGGGAAGGCCTGAAGGCCGAGCGCCTGCTGATTCAGCAATGTGAACGATGCAGCCACTGGGTGTTTTACCCGCGCAGGCACTGCCCGGCGTGCTTTACCCATGCCCTGACCTGGCGTGAAGTCAGTGGTGGCGCGACGCTGTACAGCTTTACCGTGACCCGCATCGCGACCCTGCCGGACTTTGCTGATGAAATGCCGCAGATACTGGCGGTGGTCGAGCTGGATCAGGGTGTGCGCATCAATACCAATCTGGTCGGGCTGGACGAGTCTGAAGTCAAAGTGGGCATGCGCCTGCAACCGGTATTTGCCGAGGTCGATGCCAAGGGCAACCGGCTGCTGCGTTTTACCGGGCTGGACAAGGATGCCGAGGCGTTGAAGACGCTGCGTACGGTTGAGCAACCGGTGCCAGAAACCGCAGTGCCAGTGCGCCAGATTGCCCTGGATGACGAAGAGGGCCTGCAGGCGCTGGTCAGCGACGAGTTCAGCCCGTGGAGCAACCAGGTGGTGGTCGATCAGGGCCTGATTGGCAGCTTTGCCCAGTTATCCGGGGATGATTACTGGATCCACACCGATCCGGAACGTGCGCGCAAGCAAAGCCCGTTTGGCGGGACCATCGCCCACGGTGCGCTGGTGCAGATCCTGCAGTCACGGATGAAACTCAACCTGGGTTATGAGATCACCGGGTTCACCAATATGGTCAACTATGGTTCGGATCGCCTGCGCTTCCCGGCACCGGTGCCGGCGGGCTCGACCATCCATGCGCGGGCCCGGGTCAAGCGGGTAGAGCGGGTCAGAAGCGGTACTCAGCTGACCCTGGAACTCAATACCCATGTGCTGGGCAGCGAGCGGCCGTCGGTGATCAATGAACTGGTGATTTTGTATATGTGATGCCCTGTGGGAGCGGGCGTGCCCGCGATGCTATCGACGCGGTTTTAATGACACGCCGCGCCGCCTGCATCGCGGGCAAGCCCGCTCCCACCGGTTTAAGGCGCCCCACCCGAGCGCTTTAGTCTCAACGGACGATGAACCCCACCCCCATCCTTCCCATACTCCTCCAAGCCAATAAATACAGGCATTGAGGAGCAGGCACATGATCGACATTCGTGGTTTGAGCTACTTCGTTGCAGAATCTGCAGATCCCGTTCAATGGCAGCGTTACGCCGAAGACGTGCTCGGGATGATGGTCAGCGAAGCACCCGCCGGCGGCTTGTACGTGAAGATGGATGAGCGTCCGTATCGCATGCTTATCGTGCCGGGCGGTGAGTCGCGGTATCTGGCTTCCGGTTGGGAGCTGGCCGGCGAAAAGGCTTTCAACGCCGCGATCGAAGTGCTGGATCAGGCCGACGTCAACTGGCGCCTGGGCAGCGCCGAACAGTGCGATCAGCGCGGTGTGCAAGCACTGCTGCACGTCACCGACCCTTCAGGTAACCGCCATGAATTGAGCTGGGGCCATCGCTCCGATTGCCAGCCCTTTGTCTCGCCCCAGGGAGTGCCGGGTTTTGTCACCGGTGATATGGGCCTGGGCCACACCGTACTGCCCGCGCCAAATTTCGATGCCACCCTGGCGTTTGCCAAGGATGTGCTGGGCTTTGAACTGTCGGATATTTTCAACTTCCGTCCCGACCCTTCGGCACCACCGATCCGCATCCATTTTCTGCATTGCAAAAACAGCCGTCACCACAGCCTGGCCCTGGCCGAGTACCCGGTGCCGTCCGGCTGCGTGCATGTGATGGTCGAGGTCGAGTCGATGACTGAAGTGGGCCGCGCCCATGACCGGCGCATCGCGCATGACGTACAGCTGTCGGCCACCCTCGGCCAGCATCTGAATGACCGCATGACCTCTTTCTATATGAAAACCCCTTCAGGTTTTGACCTGGAGTATGGCTATGGCGGCTTGCTGGTGGATTGGCAGGACCACAGCGCTTTTGAATTCACCCGGGTAAGCCTGTGGGGCCATGACTTCTCCGCAGGACAGTCGTAAGGAGCACTACATGAACAAGCAAATGACAGCGGCAGACGTGGTCGGCCAACTGCGCGACGGCATGACCATCGGCTTCGGCGGCTGGGGCCCGCGGCGCAAGCCCATGGCGATCGTGCGCGAGATCCTGCGTTCTGACGTCAAGGATCTCACCGTGGTCGCCTATGGCGGTCCCGAGGTCGGCATGCTCTGCGCTGCCGGCAAGGTCAAAAAACTGATTTTCGGCTTTGCCACCCTCGATGCCATCCCGCTCGAAGCCTACTTTCGCAAGGCCCGCGAGGCCGGAGAACTGGAGCTGATGGAACTGGACGAGGGCATGCTGCAATGGGGCCTGCGGGCCGCCGGCATGCGTCTGCCGTTCTTGCCGACCCGTTGTGGCCTGGCCACCGATGTCAGCCGCCTGAACCCCGGGATCAAGCAGGTGCAGTCGCCCTATGCGGATGGCGAGGTGTTGCTGGCCATGCCGGCGCTGAATCTGGATATCGCCTTTTTGCACGTCAACGTTGCCGACCGCCTGGGCAATACCCTGGTAACGGGCCCCGATCCTTATTTCGATCATTTGTATGCCCGTGCCGCCAAACAGTGCTTTGTCTCCTGTGAGCGGATCGAGGAGCGCTTGAACCTGGATGCTGCCCAGGCCCGCTTCAACACCTTCGAACGTTATCTGGTCAGCGGCGTGGTGCATGCACCCTTTGGTGCGCATCCGACAGCCTGCCCGTCCGATTACGGCTGGGACCTTAGCCACTTGAAACGCTACAGCGCCAGCGCTGCCGAAGAAGGTGGCTGGGAAGGTTATGTAGCCGAGTTTGTGACCCCGGGCGAAAGCGCCTACCAGGCCAGCAATGGCGGGGTCGATCGATTGAGCGCTTTGCCGCTGCCCGTGTTTTGAGGAGTGTGGACATGACTGCTACTTGCGAATTTACCCTGGCTGAACTGTTGATCGTGGCCGCCTGTGAAGCCTGGCGCGGTAACGGCGAAGTGATTGCTTCGGGCCTGGGGGTAATCCCGCGCCTGGGCGCGAGCCTGGCCAAACTGACCCATAGCCCGGAACTGTTGATGACCGACAGCGAGGCATTTCTGGTGGAAGAGCCTATTCCCCTGGGGCCGCGTGGAGATTTTGTACCGCGTTATTCGGGTTATCTGTCGTTCGAGCGGGTGTTCGAGTGCGTGTGGGGCGGGCGTCGCCACGCCATGATCGGTCCGACCCAGATCGACCGCTGGGGCCAGACCAACCTGTCGTGCATTGGCGACTACCAAAAGCCCAAGGTGGCAATGCTCGGGGTGCGCGGTTTGCCGGGCAACAGCATCAACCATATCAACTCGTTCTTCGTGCCGTCGCACAACACCCGGGCGTTTGTCGCCGGGGAAGTGGACATGGTCTCGGGTGTCGGCTTCAAGCCCGAGCGCTGGGAAGAGGGCATGCGCAGCGACCTGATGGACATCCGCCTGATCGTCACCGACCTGTGTGTGATGGACTTCGGCGGACCGGACCGGGCCGTGCAGGTGCGTTCCCTGCATCCGGGCGTGAGCTTTGAAGAGGTACAGGAGAAAACCGGTTTCCCGCTGCTCAAGGCCGCCGACCTCAAGCAGACCGTGGCGCCGACGCCGGAGCAACTGGCGCTGATCCGCCGCCTCGATCCCCATGACTATCGCGCCTCTGCGCTCAAGGGCAACCCGCCCGGCATTCGTCAGGCCTGATGGCCAGGAGTTCATATGAGCAGCGACAGCGAATTTGTGCAGCGGGCTGACACCGCTGTGTATGAAACCGAGGACCCGGTGCTTTATGGGGTGGCCGATGGTATCGCCACGCTGACCATGAACCGGCCGACCGTCAATAACGCGCAAAACTCGCAGATGACCTACGCCCTGGACGACGCCTTGCGCCGTGCCGTCAATGACGATGCGGTGAAGGTCATTGTGCTGCGCGGCAATGGTAAGCATTTTTCCGCAGGGCACGATATCGGCACGCCGGGGCGCGATATCAACAAGGAATTTGAGCGCGCCAGCCTGTGGTGGGACCACACCAACAAGCCGGGCGGCGAGTACCTCTATGCCCGCGAGCAAGAGGTGTACCTGGGCATGTGCCGGCGCTGGCGCGAACTGCCCAAGCCGACCATTGCCATGGTGCAGGGGGCGTGCATTGCCGGCGGGCTGATGCTGGCCTGGGTCTGTGATTTGATCGTGGCCAGTGACGATGCTTTTTTTCAGGATCCGGTGGTACGCATGGGCATTCCGGGGGTTGAGTATTTTGCCCACCCCTATGAACTGAACCCGCGCATTGCCAAGGAGTTTCTGTTTACTGGCGATCGCATGAGCGCCGAACGCGCCTACCAGATGGGCATGGTCAATCGCCTGTTTACCCGCGAAGGGCTGGAGGCCGGTACCTATGCGCTGGCAGCGGCCATCGCCAAACAGCCGCGGATGGGCCTGGCCCTGACCAAGCAGGCGATCAATCACGTCGAGGATTTGCAGGGCAAGCGTACGGCGATGGACGCGGTGTTTGCCTGGCATCACTTCGCCCATAGCCATAACGAGCTGCTGTCCGGGGACAAGCTGGGCGGCTATGACGCAAAAGCCATGATTGAAGCGAACAAGAGTGCTGCGGGAGAGCGTGGATGAGTGACTATCTGCAAACGGCGTTGACCGATGCCCTGGGCTGCCGTTACCCCATAGTGCAAACCGCGATGGGCTGGGTAGCGGACGCCAATCTGGTGATCGCCAGTACCCGTGCGGGGGCCTTCGGTTTTCTGGCCGGAGCGACCATTGCCGCGGATCAGCTGGAGGGCCAAATCCTGCGGGTGATCGAGGCCACGGGGGGGAGTAATTTCGGCCTCAATTTCCATATGTTCCAGGAAAACGCTGCGCAGTGCGTGGATCTGGCCATCAAGTACCGCCTGCGAGCCGTCAGCTATGGCCGCGGCCCCGACCGCCAGACCATCGGGCGTTTCAAAAAGGCCGGGGTGTTGTGCATTCCCACCGTGGGTGCGCTTAAACACGCACTCAAGGCCGTGGAACTGGGCGCAGACATGGTCACCGTACAGGGCGGCGAGGGTGGCGGGCATACCGGGGGCGTGCCGAGCACCATTTTACTGCCGCAGGTGCTGGATGCGGTGCGGGTGCCGGTGATCGCCGCGGGGGGCTATTCCACCGGGCGCGGGCTGGCCGGAGCGCTGGCCACAGGTGCGGCCGGGGTGGCCATGGGCACGCGGTTCCTGATGACCCAGGAATCGCCCACCCCGATCGCGACGCTGGAGCGTTACGTGAAAGTGACCGACCCACAGCAGATTCGCGTGACGACGGCAGTGGATGGCATGCGCCACCGGATGATCGAAAACGCTTTTATCAATCGTCTGGAAAAAGCCGGTGCCTTTGGCCGCCTGCGCATTGCCCTGGGCAGCGCCTGGCACTGGAAGCAACACACCGGCATGAGCCTTGGGCATATGCTCGGTGTATTTGCCAAATCAATAAAAGAAGACCCTGCGGCGCTGTCGCAGACGGTGATGGCGGCCAATCAGCCGGTGCTGTTGCAGCGCTCGATGGTGGATGGCGTACCGGATGAGGGGATTTTGTCCAGCGGGCAGGTGGCCGCTGCCATTGGCGAACTGAAAAGTTGCCAGAGCCTGATCGACGAGATGGTGCAAGAGGCCGAGCGCTGCCTGATAGCGGTGAATGCACGTCATCAGGCAGCGCGCTGTAAGGCGGGGGAAGCGGCAGCCATCTGAAACGGCTGGCTATGCTGTAATTTAACTTATCTGGATACAAAGCCTGTCCGCTCTGGCCCGTGGGGCAAGCATTCTGATCACTACACTTTTTAATTATTGTGCAGTTCAGGAAGCTGATTTATGCCCCAAGCCTTGCATCGCCATACTCCCTTGCTAACCGCTTATGACCCTCGCGGGCTGGCCATCTGCACGGTGGCCTGTCATCGGCGCACTGCGGCGCAGGAACCTGAAGCGCGGATCAGCCGCCAGGTGTTTGGCCCCAGCGGTTTTTTGACCGAACAGTGGGATCCGCGTCTGGTGGCATTGCGCCGTAAAAATCCGACTACGGTGCCCAATCAGCGCAATCGATCTTCGCTGTCGGGGCGCCTGCTGCGCAGCGACAGTGTTGACCGCGGCGTGCGTATCAGCCTGGCAGGGGCGGGCGGGCAACTGCGCTTTAGTTGGGATGCCCGGGGTACCCGCAGCATCTGGGAATACGATGAACTGCTGCGCCTGAACGCCGTATTCGAACAGGGCGCCGGAACTGAGGTTGCGCATTGTGTCGAGCGTCTGACCTATGCCGACAACAGCGCTGTGCATGCGCGCCAAAATGGCTGCGCCCGGCTGATCCGTCATGACGACCCTGCCGGCACGCTGTGGTTTGAGGGCTATGACCTGCTGGGGCAGGTGACGAGTCAGTCACGGCGATTCGTACGTGACGCATCCCAAGCGCCCAACTGGTCGCCGCAGGCCGGGTTGCGTGAGCAGCACCTTGAATCCCGAAGCTGGCGCACTCAATGGCGCCGTGATGCTGTGGGCCAGTTGGTTGAGCAAATCGATGCCCAGGGCAATCGGCAGCGTATGCGCCATGATGTGGACGGTCTGCTGGCTGCGGTGATGGTCAATCTCGGCAGCGGTCGCCAGCACAGTGTGGTGCAGCAAAGATCCTATAACGCGAGCGGCCAGATAGAAGTTGAACGGTCGGGCAACGGGGTAGTGCGTGCCCTGGCCTACAGCCCGTTGGATGACCGCCTGCAGCAACTGAAAACATGGCGCACCAGTAATCCGGGTGAAGCCTTGCAGGACTTGAACTATGTCTATGACCGGGTTGGCAATGTGCTGAATATCCGTGATGCAGCGCAACCTGTGCTGTGGTCTGATAATACCCGGCTGCAAGCATTGAGCACTTATACCTACGACTCGCTCTACCAGCTGATAGAAGCCACGGGCCGTGAAAACGCCAGCAATCTCAATGGCCCGCAGCTGCCCGTTGCTGCGGGCCTGGGTGCGGCCAACGGTCAGCGTATGCGTAACTACCGTCAGTCGTATACCTACGATGCAGGCGGCAATCTTGCCCTGCTGCAACACATGCCCAGCCACGGTTCTGGCTATACGCGACAGATGAACGTGGCTGACCACAGCAATCACGGCCTTGAACAAAAGTCGGGGCTGCCCGCCCGCCCCGGGCTGGCAAGCGGCTTTGACGCGAATGGCAACCAGCAGGTACTCGAACCGGGGCAGTGGCTGAGCTGGACCCTGCGCAATCAATTGCAGCGAGTTACCCGTGTCACACGCCAGGACGGTGCCAACGATGATGAGGCCTATGTCTACGACAGCAGCGGGGCAAGGGCGCTTAAAATCAGACAGTCCCATGGCCATCGTCAGCCCCGTCGTGAAGAGGTGTATTACTTGCCCGGTCTCGAAGTCCGGCGCAACAGCGCCACGGGCGAATGGTTGAATGTGCTGACGGTGGCCGGTGATCTCAATAGCGCGAGCATATTGCAGTGGGAGAAGGGGCGCCCCGAAAGCATCGATAACGAACACATGCGTTTAAGCCTCTCGGACCATCTGGGCTGCAGCATGCTGGAGCTGGACGGCTCTGGGCGGTTACTCAGTCAGGAAAGCTACTACCCCTATGGAGCCACTGCCTGGTGGGCGACGAAAAATACCCTTGAAGCCCGTTATAAATTTATTCGCTATTCGGGCAAGGAGCGCGATGCCAGCGGGCTTTACTATTACGGCTTGCGGTATTACGCACCGTGGCTGGCGCGCTGGATCAGCGCCGATCCGGGCGATGATATTGATGGCATGAACCTGTACGCGATGGCGCTGGGCAATCCCGTCGGCAGGGTCGACGAGCAGGGCCTGCTGAGTTCGGAGGCGGCTATTGGCCGGTTTGCCGGATTGCACTCGGCCATCTCCGGGCTGTCCAGGCAGATCAGGTCGCGGTGGCAGGCTTCGAGTGCCGCCGCGATTCGTGATGGGCTGGCAACCTGGATCAGTAATGTTGTCGGGGTGGGGGTCGACCTGGCCCTGTTTGAGGGTCGTCAACCGACTCACGGGCTCAATGTTGCCTTGCGAAGTACGGTAAATGCCATTGATGCACTGGCTGTCATGCACATGGGTACCGGGCTTTTTGCAAACTTGACTCACTGGAGCCCCTTTATCGGTTTTATTGCCGCAAACGTTACGCACAGGGGCTTTGAAATGCGAGGTGCCAGCGAGGGGGCGGGTTCTGATGAGGTTTGGGATCCCGTGGCTCGAGTGAGGCTGGCGGGGCATGTGCGCTCACTTACACGTGAAGTCCTGCAGCAGACCTTGAGAGGTTACGGTGACAGCGTGTCCTGGGGCCAGACCCCGGTAAGCTCCAGAGTCATGCGAACGATGATGAGCGCAGGTGCCTATGGCCTGGCTACTGTTCCCAACGCGGTCTATGGTCAGTTTGTGCCAGGGCCACTGCAGCCGAATATAGCCCCTGTGATCGAGGCTTATGACGGGGCGGCGGGTACTTACATTCGCGCAGGCCATCAATCTGCTCAGCTGGATCGTCACGTGAATACGCTGCAGATCCCGCCAGGGATGGCCACGTTTCATGGAGGCATGAGCAGGATGTTCAATCAGACGTGGGTTTACTGGGCCGGGGTCGGGATCGAGGCCATCGCCGCGTATGTCACAGGTTCGCCGATAGCGCAGCAAAGTTCACGGGCCAGGGCCTGGGTGGGGGCTGCCAAAGGGGCGGTATCGGCACTGACCGAGGTGCGTGGGCTTTTGCTGCAAACGGCCAGAAGTGGTTACAACAGCCTGTTCAAGCGTTGGAGACCGGTCAAGCACTGATGATGGATAACCTGCGGCGGCGGGCCTGTTCGCGATGATAGTGCTCCGGTTTGGTGTGATACGCCACGCTGCCTGCACCGCAGGCATTGTGCTGCCCACGCTGTCTGAGGCTTGCCAGATCATCGTGGCAGCGCTTGGCATCAGGACAGAAATCCGCCATCTACATTCAGCGAGATACCCGTGGTGTAGCTCGATGCATCGCTTGCCAGATACAGCACAGCCCCGGCCATCTCGCCGGGGGCGGCGACGCGTTTGAGCGGGATGTGTTGCAGGGCGGTCTTGAGAATGGCGTCGTTGCTGACCAGCGCCGAGGCAAACTTGGTGTCGGTCAGCCCCGGTAGTAACGCATTGCAACGAATGCCGAACCCTGCACATTCCTTGGCAAACACCTTGGTCATATTGATCACCGCTGCCTTGGTCATCGAATACACACCCTGGAACACTCCCGGTGATACGCCGTTGATCGAGGCTACGTTAATGATGCTGCCGCCGCCGTGCTCGCGCATCAGCTTCCCTGCCTCCACGGACATAAAAAAATAGCCGCGAATGTTCACGTCGACGGTTTTCTGGAAAGCGCCAAGGTCGGTGTCCAGTACGTTGCAGAACTGCGGATTGGTCGCGGCGTTGTTGACCAGGATATCGATGCGGCCAAAGTCTGCGCGTATGCGCGCAAAGGTCTGAGTGATCTGTTCCATTTCGCCGATATGGCAGGCGATCGCAGTGGCCTTGCCGCCCTCGGCGATGATTGCATCGGCCACTGGCTGGCAGCCTTCGAGTTTGCGGCTGGAGACAATGACGTGGGCACCTTGTTGGGCCAGCAGCCTGGCAATGGCTTCACCTATGCCACGGCTGGCACCGGAAACAAAAGCGATTTTGCCATCAAGGTCGAACAGTTGAGTCCTGGACATGTTGATTCCCTGTTATCTGGGGCTTAGAGGCTGGAGCGGCGAATGACGTTAAGGCTCATCTGCTCCAGCAGAGCGTTCATTTGTATGAACTGGGCAAAACGTTTGTCTGCGGTCTGGCCGTGGTAGTAGCGGTAGTAGATCTGTTGAACGATACCCGCCAGACGAAACAGGCCGTAGGTGTAGTAGAAATCGTAGTTGTCTATCTGAATCCCGGAACGCTCGGCGTAGTAATCCACAAATTCGCGGCGGGTCAACATACCCGGAGCGTTGCTCGGCTGGCGCCGCATCAGTTGCACCGGCGCTGGGTCATCCGCCTCGATCCAGTAGGCGAGGGTGTTGCCCAGGTCCATCAGCGGATCACCCAGCGTAGTCAGCTCCCAGTCCAGCACGCCGATGATCTGCATCGGGTTGGCGGGATCGAGGATCACGTTATCAAAGCGGTAGTCGTTGTGAACGATAGCCGGGGTCGGGTAGTCGGTTGGCATTTTGGCGTGCAGCCAGTCTTTTACTGTGTGCCAATGGGGTGCATCCGGGGTCAGGGCCTTTTCGTAGCGCTCGCTCCAGCCGCTGATCTGGCGCTGCACGTAGCCTTGCGGCTTACCCAGATCGGCCAGGCCGCAGGCGTTGTAGTCAACGCGATGCAACTCGACCAGTTTGTCGATAAAGCTCTTGCACAGGGTTCGGGTGGCGTCGGCGCCCAATGCCAGTTCCTGCGGCAGATCCGAGCGCAGGATGATGCCCCTGACCCGTTCCATGACATAGAACCCGGAGCCGATCAGACTTTCGTCGGAGCAGTGGGCGTAGGCCCTGGGGCAGTAGGGGAAGGCGTCCTTGAGCTGATTGAGGATGCGAAACTCGCGGCCCATGTCGTGCGCCGATTTGGCCTTTTGGCCAAAGGGCGGGCGGCGCAGCACCAGCTCTCGACCCGGGTATTCAATCAGGTAAGTCAGGTTCGAGGCGCCGCCGGGGAACTGGCTGATCGCAGGTTCCCCCACAAGGCCAGGAAT
Source organism: Pseudomonas sp. FSL W7-0098 (assembly GCF_005930585.1). Taxonomy (NCBI): domain Bacteria; kingdom Pseudomonadati; phylum Pseudomonadota; class Gammaproteobacteria; order Pseudomonadales; family Pseudomonadaceae; genus Pseudomonas; species Pseudomonas sp. FSL W7-0098. The sequence goes on along the minus strand of NZ_RXHW01000001.1, from coordinate 543,172 downwards.
ATTTGCCTTGAGGTAAGGGTCAATGCGGCTGGCGTCGAGTTCTTCGCCGGTGCGGATGCGGGTGGACGAGTCGGTAAGCGCCATGTTTATCTCTTCTGTTTATAGTTGAGGCCTGACAACATTCGCTAATCTAATGGGCGGCCCGGGTCTCGACAAGTCGGCTGCTGCCTTAATAGGCAGGGCTGTTAGCAGGGGATCAGCGTCTTTGATGGCCACTGCCTCAATAAACCGCAGGGCAAAAAAAACCGAAGCGCGTGGGCTTCGGTTTTCGGTGCTGCGTGTGGCTTAGGCCGGGAACAGTTCGCTCAGTTTCATGGCCAGCATCATGTCGCCTTCAGCGCGCAGTTTGCCGCCCATAAATGCCTGCATGCCATCGGTTTCGCCGCTAACGATGCCTTCCAGGGTCTCGCCGTCCATCACCAGGGTGACCTGGGCGTCAGGGTTTTCACCTTCTTTGAGTTCACAAGTGCTGTCTTTAACGATCAGCGAGAAGTGTTTATCTTCATCGATGCGGAAACCAAAAACCAGGTCCAGGCCTGCAGCAGCGGCTGGGTTGAATTTGGCTTTCATTGCTTGAACGGCATCAGCTACAGAAGTCATGGTTCGATCCTTATATAGGGTGGAGTACGGCGGCCCGAAGGCCGCGGTTGCCGACGCTCAACGATAGGTGATGAGTGACGGCGTCTTCAACAGTTGCAAATGCACATGACTGTTGAAGGAAGCCAGGGTGACCTCGCGGCCATGAAACTTGAGCTGGCTGAGCGAGGTATTGACGATTTGCCAGCCGAGCTTGAAAGCATCGGTGGCCGGAATTCGGGTCAATAGGTGGACCAGGGCCGTAATGGTGCCTGCAGAAGTGAACACGACAATGTTCTGCTGGCCTTTGGCAAGGTCAAGAAGGCGATTGAGTCCGCCCTGAACCCGTTCGACAAAGCCCAGCCAGGTTTCCAGGCCGGGGGTGTCCCAGGTGCCGCTGAGCCAGCGCTCGATGATCAGCTCAAAGATACGCTGGAACTCGGCCGGATTGTGGGCGGCATTGTTCATCGCCGTCAGGGCCTCTGGCTCGTCCGGCAGCAAGCCGGGAAGCAGGGCATCAAGGATGGCGTAAGCATCGAATTCGTTGAAGGCAGCGTCTGTTTCCAGTGTAGGGGCGGGCAGCCCGGCGGCGTGCAGTTGTGCCAGGGCATGGCGTGCGGTGTCTTGCTGACGTGTCAGATCACCGGCCAGGCAACGGTCAAAGCGCAAATCGAGTTCGGCCAGATGCTGACCGGCAATTTGCGCCTGGTGCACGCCCAGTGGTGACAACTTGTCGTAGTCATCTGCACCAAAGGAGGCCTGGCCATGTCTGATCAAATAGATGCTGCCCACGTGCGCGTCATTCCTGAGCACTGAAAGTCAGGCGAGGTTAGGAGGATGGCAAGTGGCTGTCAATGAAAAAACATACGCTTGTTTGAATTGCTGCCAATGCCCCTGATCAAGGTGTTTCACGGCTGGCAGGCCCCGGTTGGCGTCGGTATGCTGGTTGCCATTGCGCAGCCCTGACCCTCGGGCTGCAATCGTTTTCAAGGAGATGCTGTGGAATTTCTTGCCGAGTACGCCAGTTTTCTGGCTAAAACCGTGACTCTGGTGGTCGCCATTGTGGTGGTGCTGGTGACTGTTGCTGCATTGCGTGGCAAAGGGCGCCGTTCTACCGGGCAATTGCAGGTCACCAAGCTCAATGATTTCTACAAGGGCCTGCGTGAACGCCTGGAGCAATCGCTGCTGTCCAAAGACCAGTTCAAGGCACTGCGCAAGCAGACTGCCAAGGCCGACAAAAAACTGAAAAAACAGCCAGAAACCAAGGCAAATGTCTTCGTGCTGGATTTTCACGGTGATATCAAGGCCTCGGCGACAGAAAGCCTGCGCCATGAAATTACTGCCTTGCTGACCCTGGCCAGGCCGACTGACGAAGTGGTGCTGCGTCTGGAAAGTGGTGGTGGCATGGTGCACAGCTATGGCCTTGCGTCGTCGCAATTGGCACGTATCCGTCAGGCAGGCATTCCGCTGACCATCTGCATCGATAAAGTTGCTGCCAGCGGTGGCTACATGATGGCTTGTATCGGCCAGAAGATTATCAGTGCACCGTTTGCAATTCTGGGTTCCATCGGTGTGGTGGCGCAGTTGCCCAACGTCAATCGCCTGCTCAAAAAGCACGACATTGATTATGAAGTGCTGACGGCGGGCGAGTACAAGCGAACGCTTACGGTATTTGGCGAAAACACCGAAAAAGGTCGTGAAAAGTTCCAGCAGGACCTGGATATCACCCATCAGCTGTTCAAGAACTTCGTGTCCAAGTACCGCCCGCAGCTGGCGATTGATGAAGTGGCTACCGGCGAAGTGTGGCTGGGCGTTGCTGCGGTCGATAAACAGCTGGTCGACGAATTGAAAACCAGCGATGAGTATTTGTCCGAGCGGGCCGCGAATGCACAGCTGTATCACCTGCACTATGCCCAGCGCAAAAGTTTGCAGGAGCGTGTGGGGCTGGCTGCCAGCAGTTCGGCGGAACATGTTGTTGACTCATTGTGGAGTCGTTTGACCCAATCACGTTTCTGGTGATTAGTCAGGCGCTGTTGTAAGTTTTACAACAGCGCCTGCGTCTGTGTCTGGTGCGGTAGTTAATTATCGTTTAAAACATGTTTTTTAATAAATAACCTGATTCTTTATCAAGTATTCAGCCGACTATTTTTTAGTGTTGTCTATAAGCTGAAGGCACGAATCCCTATCGAGCCTTTACCATGACCGATGCTATTAGTTATCCGTTATCAGAGTCTGAACGATCCGTTGTCGACTATGCCCGTCGATTGGCGAATGTGCCGGTTGAAAACCAGCACGAAACCTATATTGCGGGGTTGCTTGCACCTTGGTTTAAATATGCGTCGCCGATGTTGCGCGAAAGATTACTTAACAGTTTCAAATTAGGGCAAATGGCTCAGCGCGAGGTCGCGCGCGTGCTGGCCCAAATCAAGCCGATAGAGTCGTTCGCCGAGCCGTTGCTCAAGGAGGCGCTGAAGGCACGTGGCTGGACAGATGCTGACCCCAAGAGGTATGGCATAAAACAGGTTCGCTTGTTGAGTAATCTGTTGCTGTTTTTTGCTCGGCAACAATTCAGGCTAGTTGATTCTCTGATCCAGTTTGCCTTGCCCGAGAAGTTCACACCTGAGTCATTGGAGCTGAACCTGGTATCGAGCGTCAGTCATCACAGCCTGCTGCAGGCAGCGTTGCAGAACTATGAGGCTTTTGAGGCTGTTGAAGGCGGCTTCGACCAGGGGTCGTGCATTTATGCACTCAGAGGTACGCAGCAGATTGAACAGGCCGAATTAAAACCCGAAGGTTTCGCGCAGATCTGCCGCGACCTGAACCTGGGCATGCAATATCAATGGCATTTGACGCGTGTGTTTGAGCCGGCGGATGATAATTTGCCTGCCGATAATGCCAATTCAAAGGCGTATAAGTTGCAAGCTGTATTTGTGCAGAATCTGCGCCAGGAATTTGCCTGCGCCTTGCATGCGGCCTATATGAAGGCGGAGGTCACGACACAATCATATCACTATATATTGAATTTTTTGATTCCGCCGGGTGCCCTCTTTTCGTATATTCATTCAGGCCATAGCACGCTTCATATCATGGGCTTTGAGGTCCCCGGAGTTATTGTTTTTTGGCCGCAGAGAAAACCGCCCGAAGAGGCGCAGCCCTGCGTGCTTTATTTGCCGAACAGTTCCGGCAAGGCGTTTCACGAATTCGAGTCGTTTGATTTATTAAAGGCAACGCTGCGCGAGTGGTTAAAAAATAGCGATTTTGCCACGTATTTCTTTCAATTGGTTCCCTTGCGTTACCGCGCCGAGTTTATGCGGCGCACGGACTTGAAAAATATAACCTGGGATTCGTTGTTGTTACGCCGCCCACCGATCATCAATGAGCCTGCATTGATGTCCGAAACCCGGCATCTGCCCAAGTTTGACGATCCATTTTTGATTGCCTGGGGGCTGCAGTTGGCCAAAATTAAAGATGATGCCAGGTTGCTGATCGTCCCCACGGAAGATGAAGACTCTAAAAGTCGTTTGGCACGTCAGGCCTCTTTCTTGAATCTGGGGGTGAGCTTGTTGATGGTTGCGTTGGGTTTTGTCCCTGTTCTGGGTGAGATCTTGCTGGTAACCAGTGTCATGCAACTGGGGGTTGAGGTGTATGACGGTATCAAGGCATGGCAGCGGGGAGACCGTGCCGCCGCGCTGGAGTACTTATTCGATGTTGCCGAGAATTTTGCGCTGGCTGCCAGCAGCACTGCAGCGGCAAAAGCACTCAGGCCATCGCCGGTCGTGGATGCACTGGTTGCAGTCACGTCAGTTAAAGGTCAAAAACGATTGTGGCGGCCGGATCTCAGGCCCTACCAATACCCAAACCTTGCGCTGGGTGATGCCGAGCCCGATGCGCGAGGGCTCTATAGCATGGGTAACAAGCAGTTTATCAAGCTGGAAGACAAGGTGTATCAGGTCAAAATCGATGCTGCGACACAAAGGTGTCATATCCAGCACCCAACCGAGCCGTACACCTACACACCACGCGTCAGGCATAACGGCAGCGGTGCGTGGGCGCATGAACTCGATGATCCGATGCAAATGTCGCGCATGCAGTTGTTCCGTCGGTTGGGCCCTGCGGCCCAAGGGTTATCGGACGCTATGGTCGAGCGTGTGCTGGCTGCATCCAATACCAGTGATGATGCGTTGCGCAGGCTGCACATGGATAACCTGCCGCCACCTCCTGCGTTGGCAGACAGCATGAGGCGCGTGCAGTTGAGTCAAATGATCGAACGTTTCATCGTACAAATGCAGCAGGGGGGCAAAGTGTCTACCGATACTGCGCAATTGCAACTGGAGCTGTTGACTCGTCTTGATGGCTGGCCTGCGGACAGAGTTTTACGCGTGGTGAACATGCGCGGGTCCATGGTCATGGAGTACGGGCCTGAAGTGGAGTCTACGCATCCCCGCCTGCAAGTTACCGAAGCCCAGATCAAGAACGCAGAATTGCTCAAGACCACGCTGGAGTCCTTCTCCTCGGCGCAAATCGAGGTTTTGTTGGGGCAATCTGTCGATGGCCTTGAGCAACAGGAACAGGCATTGGCGCGCCAGTTGGGTCGCTTTGCCCAAGCTACAAAGTCTGACCTGTTCTCGCATCTGTATAAACGGGGCGAGGTGGTGACAGCCCGGATGGAGCTGTTGCAAAAACAGTTTCCGAGTTTGCCGGCAAGTGTGATGGGCGAGTTGATGGATCAACTTGCCCCGGCCGAAATGGCAACAGTGCAGAGCACCGGGCGCCTGCCGCTGCATATCCTGGAAGAGGCGCGCAGCTACACGCAGGTATTGCGTTTGAACCGGGCACTGGAGGGACTCTATTTCGAGGCTCTAAGTAACGTTGATAGCAATACATTGGCATGGCAAACCCTTACCCACTTGCCTGATTGGCCACCCAGTCAGCGCTTGCTATTGCGCGACAGAGCCACAGGTCAAGTACTGAGCTCCGTAGGTAATCCGTTGTCCAGATACAGCCAGGAGATTTTTAAAAGCGCGGGCGAGTACCATTTTTTGGGCCTCGCGACAGATGATATATACAGCAGCCCTTATCTTTGCAGATGTGTGGCCAAAGCCTTGCCGTCTTCCGCGCGTATGTCGCTTGGGCTTCCCGACACTGACCCGGGGGTGTTTTTAAGCTGGAAAATTGCATCCCATGCGGCCGGTCATCGCGCGCAAAGTGCCAATGCGCTGGGGATGCAGCAGGTTAAACCCTGGTTCAAATCGCCCATGCGCCTGGCCGATGGGCGGGCAGGCTACAGGCTCAGCGGTCGCTCAGGCCATGCCGCGCAAGCGAGCAGGCCATTGGTGATAAAGGATCTTGTGATGGATCTTTTTCCGTTGATGAGTGAGGAAACGGTCAGCCAGTTTTTATACCATCTTGAACTTTCACCTGCGTTGACCACCCGGGTACTGGCCAGGTTCAAGGCCGAACTTCAAACCTTGCGTAGCGATCTTGAGCGCTGGGTGGACTCGCCGGTCTGGAGTCAGCGGCGCAATGGCCCGCGGGTACTGGTGACGACCCAGGACAAGCGTGCAATCAGCCAGGCTTTGCTCCATGTCTGGCGCCGACAGACTGCAACCGTGAGCGTGGGTGAGCACACCGGATATGTGCTGAACCTCAATAGTTGGCCAGTTGATTGCTTGCCTGAGATATCGGCAGATTTTTCCCATGTCAGTGCACTGCACTTGAGCAACTCACCCAATGGAAAGTTTCCCGGTTCATTTTTGGAAAAGTTTCCCAACTTACGCATCCTGTCCCTGAAAAGTAACCAGCTCAGTGAGTTGCCCGTGGAAATTGCCGGTATGTCCGAATTGGTCAACTTGAACTTGCAGGACAATCATATTGTATTGAGCGGGCGAACCGCTTCGGCTCTGGCGGGACTGACCCGGTTGAAATCTTTGAATTTAACGGGAAATCCCTTGGGCAGGCGTATTTCGGTGACTCGCATGGTTGACCTTGAGCGTTTGTATCTACGCTACAGTGGTCTGCTGACTTGGCCTGAAGGGGTTGAGTCGCTCAGCCACCTGCAGACCCTGGATATGCGTGACAACAATATTAGTCGCATTCCACTGGAGGTTTTGTCACCTGGCAGAACAGCGATCAATAGTGTTACTCACCTGCATGACAATCCTTTGAGTGCCGACTCGTTACGCCGCCTTGAGAATTATCGGCGAGAGTACGGCATCAGTTTTGGTATTGCTCCGCGACGTCGGCATGTTGACCAGGTACGCGGCATCTTTCACTGGGCGTCCCGGCCAACGTTCACAGAGACGCGTGTATGGAACAGCTTGAGGGATATCGCCGGGTCGAGTGATTTTTTTCGCGTGCTGGAAGACCTCAGTGCGTCCTCCCAGTATTTGCATGGACGTGAAAGTTTAAGCCAACGGGTCTGGCAAGTTCTCAATGCCATGCACGATTTCAGCGAATTACGTAACCAGCTGTTTGAGGTTTCAGCCAATCCCAATACCTGCGCCGATGGGATTCCCATGATTTTTTCGGATCTTGAACTTCGTTACCGGATCTTTATTGCGCAAAGCTCGGTCAATGCCGAAGCAGAGCTGCTGCAACTGGCACAAGGACTTCTGCGGATCGAACTGCTGGATAAACATGTACAGGGGGTTGTTGAGGCGCGAATTGCTGCAGTCCATGCCGAGCAATCAGAGTACGTGCGCCAATTGCAGGGCTTGATCGATGAGGTCAGCCCGGATTTTGCATCTGAGCCCTTGGCGAACATGACGGCGGAGGAACAGCAGGGAGTGGCTTATCGTTTGGGTTCGGCACAAGCGCTGCGTCTGGCGCAGAGGCTCAGCCCGGCTGATTTGCAGGCGCGAATTGCAAAGGTTGATCCGCTGGAGATACAGATGTTTTATCAGGTCAAACTGGCTGCTGACCTTGGCTTGCCGGCGCGGCCCAAGAGCATGATTTTTGAAAGAGTCGCCAATGTCACGCTCGAGCAGCTTGAAGCCGCCAAGCTGTATGTTTTGACTGAGGATACAGCGCAAGCGAGGATTGCTTACATTGAAAAGCAGGGGTTCTGGGAGCGCTTTCTGGAGAAGAAATACCCCGAGCATTTTCAGTCGGTTGACTCACCGCTGCATGAACGCATGCAGGGGCTTTACCTGGCTAGGGAGAGGCTGTCCAGTCAGGAGTATGTGTCGAAAACCCAAGCTGTAGGGGAAAGTCGTTTGCTGGCCAGGCAAGAACTGATCAGCCAGTTGACCCGTGAAGAAGTTGAAAAACACCCTTTCGACCAGGAGCAATCTTGACCCTGCGCAGGGTTATGCAGGCGCTGGCCCTGGGTAACCAGGGCCAGCCACAGCATCAGCGACGACGGAACAGCGGCATCGGCTCGTCGGTTGAAGACTGGTAGGTCACCGAGAAGTCCTTGAGGCCTTCCAGCGCTTCGTAAGGGTCTTTATCGGCACGGATGGCGAATGCGTCAAAGCCACAGCGATGCAGATAGAACAACTGGTCGCGCAGAACATCGCCAATGGCGCGAAGTTCGCCTTTATAACCATAGCGGTCACGCAGCAAACGGGCGTTGGAATAACTGCGGCCATCAGTGAAAGCCGGGAAGTTCAGGGCAATAACCTGAAAGTTCGCCACGTCCTCGCCCAGCTCTTCAGCTTCTTCGTCGCTGTCCAGCCACACGCCCAGGCCGCCGTCGCGGGCCTTGAGTGCGTGGCCGTGTTCGCGCCACATCACCAAAGGCACGATCAGGTCGTCGCAATTGGAGATTTCGTCAAAGCTGGTTTCCTTGGGCAGCAAGTGCCAGGTTTCATCGATGACCTGGTTGTTCTTAATTATTCGCTGCATAGACGCGCTCCTTGAAAGGGTCAATGCCGATACGCTGGTAGGTATCGATAAAACGTTCGTCTTCGGTACGTTTTTCAACATAGACGTCGATCAGCTTTTCAATCACATCCGGCATGGCGTCCTGGGCAAAGGACGGGCCCAGAATCTTGCCGAGACTGGCATCACGGCTGGCACTGCCACCCAGGGATACCTGATAGAACTCGGCGCCTTTTTTATCTACGCCGAGAATCCCGATATGCCCGACGTGGTGGTGACCACAGGCGTTCATGCAACCGGAAATGTTCAGATCCAGTTCGCCAATATCGAACAGGTAGTCCAGGTTTTCAAAGCGGCGCTGGATCGATTCGGCAATCGGGATCGACTTGGCGTTGGCCAGGGAGCAGAAGTCACCACCAGGGCAGCAGATCATGTCGGTCAGCAAACCGATGTTGGGCGTGGCGAACCCATTTTCGCGCAACTCGCCCCACATGGTGAACAGCTGGCTCTCTTCGACATCGGCCAGGATAATGTTCTGCTCGTGGGAAGTACGCAGTTGGCCAAAGCTGTAACGGTCGGCCATGTCGGCGATGGCATCCCACTGCTTGTCGGTCACATCGCCCGGGGCTACACCTGTAGGTTTGAGCGACAAAGTAACGGCGACATAGCCCGGTTTTTTGTGGGCCAACGTGTTGCGTACGCGCCAACGGGCAAAACCCGGGTGCTGCTTGTCGAGTTCGGCCAGTTCGGCGCCGAAGTCGGGCAGGGCTTTGTAGTCAGGATCGACGAAGTGCTTGGCGATACGCTGCACTTCGGCTTCGGTCAGGGTGTTCGAACCGCCGCGCAAGTGAACCATTTCGGCCTCAACACGCTCTGCGAACACTTCAGGCGTCAGCGCCTTGACCAGAATCTTGATCCGCGCCTTGTACTTGTTGTCACGACGGCCATAGCGGTTGTAGACACGCAGGATGGCCTCGAGGTAGCTCAACAGGTCTTGCCACGGCAAGAACTCATTGATGAAGGCACCGATTACCGGGGTACGGCCCAGGCCGCCACCTACCAGTACACGGAAGCCCACTTCGCCGGCGTCGTTGAGCACCGGCTCCAGGCCGATGTCATGCACTTCAATGGCTGCACGGTCAGATGTCGAACCGTTGATTGCAATTTTGAATTTGCGTGGCAGGTAGGCGAATTCCGGATGGAAAGTCGTCCACTGACGCACGATTTCGCACCAAGGGCGCGAATCGATCAGTTCATCCGCAGCAACACCGGCGAACTGGTCGGTGGTGACGTTGCGCAGGCAGTTGCCGCTGGTCTGAATGGCGTGCATCTGCACGGTGGCCAGTTCTTCCAGGATGTCCGGGATGTCTTCCAGCGCAGGCCAGTTGAATTGCACGTTCTGGCGGGTACTGATGTGGGCATAGCCCTTGTCATAGTCACGAGCGATTTTGGCCATCATTCGCGCCTGACGCGAAGTCAACTGGCCATAAGGCACAGCGACCCGCAGCATTGGGGCAAAGCGTTGAACATAAAGGCCATTTTGCAGGCGCAGGGGGCGGAACTCTTCTTCGCTCAGCTCACCTGCCAGATAGCGTCGGGTCTGATCCCGGAACTGCTTGACGCGGTCCTCGATGATCTGCTGATCGTACTCGTCATATACGTACATATAGGTCCTGTTCTCAGGCTGCTAACAGCTTATCTGCGCGCACGGCCGCGCACTCCCCAAGGAGCGGGGCACGATACCAGTTTGTAGTTATGCGCAAAAGTGATGTTTAAGCATATGCAAAGAACCAAAACGACTATAAGCGTTTGATTCTCAATCCCTTACTTGTGGGAAGGGCATTGCTGGACTTAACTGTTTTAAGGACTTCAAGCAATCACCCATAAAACCGAAAAAAGGCGATGCGATGAGTACTCCAGTCAAAGCGCGTAAAAGCGACAGCAAGGTCGATGCATGGGCCATTTTCTTCCTGATCATTCTGGTGGTTTCTACTGCCGTGTACTGGGTCAGCCACCAGTAGCAAGCGTGCAAGGTCGAGGCTGATCAGGCGGATGTAGCCGCTAAAGAGCTTGTCGACATTACCTGGCGCCGCCCTCGCTGCCGTTGGCATGCTCAACAATGCCAACGTTGTGCATGGCCCCCAGGCCTTCGCGTGCCCGGCACTCAGGTACGCGCCGCCAATTTGCCTCCCTAAACCCCCGCCAGATGAACCACCAGCGTGACGATCCCGTACAGGGTCAAGGCAAACACCAAGGTAAATAGCAGCCCCATGATAAGGAAATGGGAGGCTTTTCCGTGGGAAAAATCCCGAGTCCTGTTTTTTCCGCTTTGCACGCCAAAGGCAGCGGCCATGACGCTGTGCAGCATTTGCCAGAAGCTCGGCGGCTTGTTGTCGGCAGGATCGTTCATAGATGCCTCGGCTGTCTGAGGTTGGAACGGCTACATCCCATAGCGTAGTCAACTTCAAGGCCCATTAACTATCTACCACCCATGCCCGGGCACTGTCGGTTGTACTGAGGCGCTCATTCACATGCGTTTCAGGAAGAAGCCGGTCATGGAAAGTTCGTACATTGTCTCGGGGCCGGGGCCCCACGCAGCCTTCATAAAATCCAGAATACCCGCCTGGGTCAAACACAGCGCTGTGGCAGATATCAAACGCCTCAAGCCGGGATTGTTTCCGGCGCATGCTTCAGAGGCTGGAGCAGCCGATGGGCTCGGCCGCGCACCACGGTGGCTGCGTCAGGCCCTGCTCGACAGCCAGGCTCGCAGCCGGGCTGCCAATCAGGCCTTGGCCAGGGCACTGAAAGGCCTGCAGGGGATCACCCAGTTTGCCGAGCCCCGCTTGCAGGAGGCATTGCACAGTCACCTTGGCCAAGGCCGGGCAATGGACGTCAACACAGACCGGCTGTTTTATCTGCGCCGCAATCAGCCCGTGCGCCAACACAGCCTGTTACAGGCTGCCTTGCTCAACTTTGACGGCAGTGAAGATTTTTCCCAAAGGGTCGCAGGACAACTTAGCGCGTTGGCGCCGCAGGGCGCTTTGCCTGTCGAACGGTTCCAGCCAGACAAGGGCCCTGATCAACTGGCCATTGTGTCGGACACCCTGGTGCATGGTTCTGGGGTTGTGGCACACAGATTCCGACAGGAGTGGGAAAGTCTTCGGCCGGTTCCCGGTTTTGCTTACCGCGAAACATTACCCATGTCACCCGAAGTGTTCTCACAGCTGTGCAGATCCCTGGATTTGGGGCAGCAGTACCAGGCCCATCTGCAGGCGGTTTTTGCTCCACCAGCGGTGCGCGCCCTAATGATCCGGGCGCAAAAAGCACTGCTGGCCGTACGCTTGCATCGGGCACTGCTGCAACGGCATATCACTGACTCTGGTTTTGCCATGATCAGTACGTTGCTGGAGGAGCAACCGCGCGTGTCGTTATATGCAAAACCTGTAGTGTTCAGCCAGCTCCAGCTCTATGGCCAGGTCTTGGACGAGGTGTTGATTATCGGCCCGGATCGTTCCAGGTGGCCGGTTCTGGAATGGGAGCGCACCGGATTGAGCGGTGTGCCGCTGATGAAAAAACCTGAGGTTGAGCCCGTGGTGGTCTATATCCCGGGGGCACCGTTCTCGGCACTCAAAGAATACCCCTCGCTGGAAGCATTTCAGTATGAGCTGGGTCTGAATTTGCGTCTGCCCGCGTATCAGCAGCTGTTTGCCAGTCTGGTCCCCCAAGGGAACGGCGCACTTTTTTTGCAGCGATTGAATCATCAGTTGTACAAGACCACGCCTGATCCGAGAGGTATCGAGCCAGCAGATTATGTTGATGAGGTGGACCTGAAGCTGGAGCTGGTAAGCATCGAAACGTCATCAGCAGGGCTGTTCACGGCCCTCAATACCCTTCATCTGGACAGGCTCAAAGCCAATGCCCGGGCACTTGCAGTGCCCACAGCCGATGCCGACAGCAAGCGCTTGCAGCAGCGTCTTGATGACTACCTTGGCCTTGGTCTTGATGTGTTGAACGTGGCAGCGTTTTTAATCCCCGGTGCAGGGGAGGTCATGATGGCAGTGATGGCTCTACAGATGAGTATGGACATCTACCAGGGCATCGAGTCGTGGCAGGCAGGCGATGTCGAGGATGCCTGGTCGCATGTGGAGTCCGTTGCGCTGAATATCGTGCTGAGTGGTGCAACAGGGGTTGCAGGCCACGTAGCCAGTGGCAGGTTGGCGACTGACCCCGCCGGGATCGACAGGTTCAGGCAAATCGTCCTGCCCAACGGTGAAACCCGTCTGTGGCGGCCCGAAATCGAGGCCTATCAATGCCAGTTGCCGCTCAATCAGCGGCTTGAGCCCAATGCTCTGGGCCAGTATCGGGCAAACGGCAAAACCTGGGTCCAGGTGGGCCGGCAGTTCTACGAACAGGCCTTCGATCAGCAGCTTAATGCCTGGAGGATAAAGCATCCGAGCGACGAAAATGCTTATCAGCCAATCCTCATGCATAACCATGAAGGAGCCTGGCGTCTCGAGCATGAACAGCCCTTGCAATGGGAGCGCCCGACCTTGCTGCGTCGACTGGGGCACGTGACCCGCATGTTCGATGATGAAGAACTGGGGCAGATCGGCGACATCAGTGCTGTCAGTAACGAAACCTTGCGCAGGGTGCATGTGGACTGCCTGCCCGTGCCTGCTTTGTTGAGGGACACATTGCAACAATGGCGGGTTGAGCGGGAGCTGGGCATGCTGGTCGATGGCACAAGAGCGGGCAAGCACGCACTGCTTGCCCGTCTGACCGGCACAGGCCGGACGGCTCAAGCGAATGTCGAATTAGTACGTCGACGATTTCCCATGCTGTCTGAGTCTGCGGCTCAGGAAGTGCTTGAGCTTGCCGGTGAGAATGATGTGGCACGCCTGCGCCGGACAGGTCGGGGGTCGAGGCGGCTGGACCGGCTGGCGCGTGAGTACGCGCAACAGGGCCGTTTGAACCGGGCGCTGGCCGGCTTGTATGTGCCGGGGCTGGCGAATCTCGACAGTGAGCGTCTGGCCATTGAGGCAATGTTGCACCTGAGCGCCAGTCAAAACGTCGTCAGCCCGGCTGCAGTGGCTCGCTACGCCACTTCGCATCGCAGGGAAATGGCCCGCACGCTGAAATTGCATCCTGTGGCAGCAAGACCCGCCTTGCAGAGAATCAATGGTCGGATCGGCTATGCCTTGTCTGGCAAAGGGGCAGCCTTTGACATGAGTCCGTCGTTGATAAGCCGTGTGCGCGATATTTGCCCGCAAATCAGCGACGAACAGGCCGAGGCCTATGTGCGCAAGCGCATCGACGATGGAGAGTCTGCCCAGCATATCTTCGATTTTCTAGCCAGTCGCCAACGTGAGCTGGACACATTGCGTACCACACTGGAACTGTGGTCGAGCACAGCCAGCGGGCCCTTTAACCAACGGATGCGGCGCTTGACGGCTGACCGGCTGGTAGGTTGTTGGCGGGAGGGTGTACTGAGTCGTATTGAACCTTTTGCTTATCTGGATCTTGAATTTGACCTTAGCTGGGCGAGTGAATTTCCTGTACTGGACGCTGACTTTTCCCATGTGCGGACATTGCGGCTGAGCGCCGACCTGATGGTGAGCGAGCCCGATGCCGGATTTGTCAAGCGCTTCCCCAGCGTGGAGCGCCTGGAAATAAGCCTTCAGCGATCACAGATGATGCCCGTTGCCGATGCATTGGCGCAGTTGCCCACGGTCAGCGAGCTGTCATTGGAAGCTGACTGGCAGGGCTTGACCCGTGAGTTCATGGACCGGCTGACAACCCTTGGGCAGATCGAATGCCTGTCTGTGCAGGGGGCACTGGAAACGCTGGATGTCAGTGGCTGGCCGCGGCTGCGGCAATTGCAGGTCAAAGGACGACTTGTTCAGTGGCCAGCAGGCCTGTTCGATCTCACTGATCTTGAAACCCTGGACCTGTTTGGAACCTCGATAACAACGTTGCCCGATGAGCTGTTCACCGGACATCAGCAGTTATGGGCGGGCTTGCTTCTGGATTGGTCAGGCATTGAGCCGTCAACGGCCATGAGAGCCTACGAGCGCCTGCGTACCCATCCTGTGCGAACGGTGGATCTGGAGAAATGGACAATCGCTTACTGCACAGGTTGCCTGACCCGTTTCATGCCCCATGACCGACTGTTTGCCAGTACGGTAATTACGCGTTGGTCCCTTGACGAACAAGCCGTGGCTGAGCTGATGCGGCGCGTTAACGGCTTGCATGAAGAGCACTACAGGTTTGCCGAGGCTCTGGAGGCTTGGGTGTCTCAGGATCCTGAGACGACGCAAACGCTGTTGCGCAGGCAAGCGGCTGACAAGATTCAGCGCTGCTGGCGTGCTGGAATTTCACCCCGACTGGGGTTGGAGGATGCTGGCGCCGGGCCTTCCTGGCGGGTCAGTACTGTAAATCAGGAGCTGGATCTGGCAGACGAAATAATCAGTTCTCTGCCACCTGTGCCGGGGGGGCAGGCGTTTGCCCATGTCCATCGCCTCAACTTGAGCGAGCTGGAGGTGGCTGTCGAGGAAATGGATCGGTTTCTGCAGGCGTTCGGCCAGCTCCGGGAGTTGGACCTGAGCCGCAACGGCCTGGATTTGCTGCCGAATGCTCTGGGTAATTTGCGCCAGCTCACAGACCTCAACCTGGCGCACAACGAGTTGGTGATGAGCCCCTCGTTGCAGATGCAGTTGAGTGGCCTGCATGGGCTCGTGCGCTTGAATCTGCAGGGCAACCGGGTGACAGCGCTGGATATCGGGGCGCTGACCAAGCTGGAGTCGCTTGATCTCAGTCATACGGCCATTCGCAGCTGGCCAGCCGGGGTTTTTGATCTGCCCCGGTTGCGGTTTCTGGATATGAGCAACAGCGCAATCAGGACTGTCCCTGCGACGGCTCTCGTGGGTCATGAGGCACTGATGCAGGGGGTGAAGTTGAATGGTTGCCAGCTGGATGCGCAAAGCTGTGCCGATTTGCTGGCTCATGCCCAGCGTTCGGGACGCGACACGGCAGGCAATATAGCGATCGGATTACTGGCAGCACGCAGGACCGGGGGAACGCCCGAGTTTTTCCCTGCCATTGTCGCTGACAAGCCGGACCTGTTGTTGGCGGCCGCTCCAGTATTGAAGACGGATGAAGTCTTGTTGAGCCCCGCACCGATATTTCAGCCCGGTGCCCCGGAATTGAACCGCACCACCCTGCTGCAAAGGGTCCATCCCGATCTGAGCCTGCATGATGCAGTGCAATACCTTGAACAGATGCAGGCCCGTGGCATGGGTGTGCTGGAAATCGACGCCCGGCTTGCCGAGTGGAATCACCAATACGACGCTCTGGTCCAGCGCCTGAATGGCTGGATCAATATTCCGGGCCACAGGGAAAGCGGACGCTGGGTCAGTGCCGTCGATCGCAGGCGTGCGGCTGACAGGATCATGCAGGCCTGGCGCGATGGGCTGGAGACCGTCACAACGGCGCAGCCCGAGTCTGTGCATACCCTGGACTTCTCGGACCTGTGCCTGGGGGATATACCGCCGCTGAATGTGTCCCAGACGCATATCACCACACTGAACCTCAGCGGTGTACGCATTACTGCCGGGGGCTCGCAAGGGTTTATCCGCGAATTTCCCGGCTTGCGTACCTTGCACCTCAATAATAATGAGCTGACCCGTTTGCCGGAGGGTATCGGCTCGCTTGAAAACCTCACCCGGCTGGAGGCTGCCCACAACCGCTTGCAGGACGAGGAGGGCTTGAGTCGCCAGTTGCAATCACTGGCGCACCTGGAATGGCTGGATCTGAGCTACAACAGGCTCGACACATTTGACCTTACTGGCATGAGCGAATTGCAAACCCTGAACCTGAGGGGGAACAGGCTGGTGCGCTGGCCGACCCGGGTACTCACAACCCCGACCCTCAGAACCCTCAACCTGAGCAACAACCAGATCGATACGATCCCTGTTGAGCTGTTTGAGGGCGATAACGACGCATTGATGGCTCATACTGATTTGTCCCATAACCTGCTCTCCACATCAGGCTATGCAACCTTAAGAGACTACAGGAGCTTTTCGGGCAATGACCTCGGATGCTCCCTTGAGGACATTGAAGACGGCCTGGCCTTCTCCGATAACGCTTCGCTCAGCAGTGATGAGCCTGAGTACGGGGCCGCTGGTGTCGACGAAAACCTCGATCATCTGGAGCACCTGACACCCGAGCAACTGAACGAGCAAAAGGCCCGCTGGTGTGTGGGGGAGCCGCAAGGCTCGCCGAGGCCAGAGATCTGGGACGACCTGCTGGCGCAAAAGGAGAGCAGGGGGCTGTTCTATTTGCTGGATCAGCTGCAATTCACCCAGGACTATATCCAGGACAGACCGGGCCTGACCCGGCGGGTCTGGAATGTACTGCAGGCAGCTGCATCCGATAGCCAGTTACGCGACGAGCTATTTATCATCGGTCATTCCGATGTGACCTGTGGCGATGGTCGAATCCTGCTGTTCAGCGATCTGGAAGTGAAGGTGTTTGAGTTCAATGCCCTGCGCTCAGTGGTGGCTGGCCAGGAAGGGCCTGCGTTGCTCGAGCTGGGCCGGCGCCTGTTTCGCTTGGGGCAAGTGGAGGAGGTCGCGCAATTTGCCTATCAATCACGCCGTGGAGCGGACGCTGCGGAGGTTCGACTGGCCTATCGCATTAGCCTGAGCGAGCGCCTCGACCTGCCTGCGCAGCCCAGGGGCATGCAATACAGCCATGCGGCGAAAGTCACTGAGCAAGAGATTGAAAGTGCTTATTTGAAAATAAAGGCAGCCGAAAATTCGCCGGCCTTTATGGAGCAGTTGATCCTGCAGGGCTACTGGATCAATTACCTCAAGCGCCAGTATCCAGAGGAATTCCTGGCCCTGGAGGAACGTTTTGAAGTGGAGCATAAAGCGCTGGAAGACCGACATGCCGATCTCGGGGAGGTGTATCAACAGGAGCTTGGCGCTCTGGATGAGCGCAAGCGCAGCGAAGAGCAACTTTTGCGTGAACGTCTCTCGGGAGAGGTTCTCGCAACGCTGTCCACGCAGCCTGATTAACCCATAGTGACTGTCGTCGTTGCCGGACATTGCGATCGATTGGTCATCGATCGCATCCGGCAGCGACTGCAGGGTGTCGGAAGCGTTGCTACCTGTTAGTTGTCATACCCCAGGTTTGGCGCCAGCCAGCGCTCGGTCACGCTCAAATCTTGCCCTTTGCGCGCCGTGTAGCTTTCGATCTGGTCCTTGTCGACCTTGCCCACCGCAAAGTACTGCGCTTGCGGATGTGCGAAGTACCAGCCGCTAACCGCTGCCGCCGGGAACATGGCGTAGTGCTCGGTCAGGAACACGCCGCTTTTGCCCGCACGCATCTCTTCGGCCTCCGGATCCAGCAGCTTGAACAGGGTGGCTTTCTCGGTGTGGTCCGGGCAAGCCGGGTAGCCGGGAGCAGGGCGGATACCGCTGTATTGCTCCTTGATCAGCTCTTCATTGGCCAACTGCTCATCCTTGGCGTAGCCCCAGTAGCGGGTCCGCACCTGCTGGTGCAGCCACTCTGCGCAGGCCTCGGCGAGACGATCGGCCAGGGCCTTGACCATGATCGAGTTGTAGTCGTCCCCCGCGTCCTGATACGCCTTGGCCACTTCTTCGGCACCGATGCCTGCGGTAGTGATAAAACCGCCCACGTAGTCGGTCACGCCGCTGTCCTTGGGTGCGACAAAGTCGGCCAGGGAGAAGTTCGGCTTGCCGTCGGTCTTGATGATCTGCTGGCGCAAGTGATGCAGTTTGGCCAATGGCTGGCCATCGTCACCGTACAGTTCCAAATCGTCATCGTTAACCTGATTGGCCGGCCAGAAACCGAACACTGCCCGGGCGCTGATCAGCTTCTCGTCGATCAGTTTTTTGAGCATTTCCTGGGCATCGGCATACAGCGCCGTGGCCGCTTCGCCGACGACTTCGTCGGTGAGGATGCGCGGGAATTTTCCAGCCAGGTCCCAGGAAATAAAGAACGGCGTCCAGTCGATGTACTCGGCCAGTACCTTGAGGTCGATATTGTCCAGTACCTTGGCACCGGTGAAGGTCGGTTTGACCGGCTGGTAGCCGGCCCAGTCGAACTGCGGTTTTTTGGCGATCGATGCCGGGTAGCTCAGGCGCTCGGTGCGGGCACTACGATTGGCGGTGCGTTCGCGGACCTCAACGTACTCTTCGCGGGTTTTCTGAACAAAGGCCGGTTTCAGTTCCTTGGACAGCAATTGCGTGGCCACGCCCACGGCGCGAGAAGCGTCGGTGACATAGATCACGGCATCGTTCTGATACTTGGGTTCGATCTTGACTGCGGTGTGCGCCTTGGATGTAGTCGCACCGCCGATCATCAGTGGCAGGTGGAAGTTCTGACGCTGCATCTCGCGGGCAACATGCACCATTTCATCCAGCGACGGCGTGATCAGGCCGGAAAGGCCGATAATGTCGCACTTCTGCTCTTTGGCTACCTGCAGGATTTTCTCTGCCGGCACCATCACGCCCAGGTCAACGATGTCGTAGCCGTTACAGCCAAGCACCACGCCGACAATGTTCTTGCCGATGTCATGCACGTCGCCCTTGACCGTGGCCATCAGGATCTTGCCCTTGGCTTCCGGTTTGTCGCCTTTTTCCAGTTCGATAAACGGGATCAAGTGGGCCACGGCCTGTTTCATCACGCGGGCAGACTTGACCACCTGGGGCAGGAACATTTTGCCCGCACCGAACAGGTCGCCGACGATGTTCATGCCCGACATCAGCGGGCCTTCGATCACTTCGATCGGGCGCTTGAACGACAGGCGCGACTCTTCGGTGTCTTCAACGATATGGGTAGTAATGCCCTTGACCAGTGCATGCTCCAGACGCTTGTTGACGTCCCAGCTGCGCCACTCTTCGGTTTCGGCTTCCTTGACGCTGCCATCGCCCTTGTACTTGTCGGCAATCGCCAGCAGGTTGTCGGTGGCATCCGGGGTACGGTTGAGCACCACGTCTTCCACGGCATCGCGCAACTCGGCCGGGATCTGGTCATAGATTTCCAGCTGGCCGGCGTTGACGATACCCATGGTCAGGCCGTTGCGGATCGCATACAGCAGGAACACCGAGTGGATCGCCTCACGAACCGGGTTGTTGCCACGGAACGAGAACGATACGTTGGATACACCGCCCGAGGTCAGGGCATAGGGCAGTTCGTCGCGGATATAGGCACAGGCATTGATGAAGTCCACAGCGTAGTTGTTGTGTTCTTCAATGCCGGTGGCCACGGCAAAGATGTTCGGGTCGAAAATGATGTCTTCCGGCGGGAAGCCCACTTCGTTGACCAGAATGTCGTAGGAGCGTTTGCAGATTTCTTTTTTGCGCGCCTCGGTGTCGGCCTGGCCGGCTTCGTCGAAAGCCATCACCACCACGGCGGCACCATAGCGTTTGCACAGTTTGGCGTGATGAATGAACTGCTCGACGCCTTCTTTCATGCTGATCGAGTTGACGATGCCCTTGCCCTGGATGCACTTGAGGCCCGCTTCGATCACTTCCCACTTGGAGGAGTCGATCATGATCGGTACGCGGCTGATATCCGGCTCGCCGGCGATCAGGTTGAGGAAGGTCACCATGGCCTTCTTCGAGTCCAGCATGCCCTCGTCCATGTTGATGTCGATGATCTGCGCACCGGCTTCAACCTGTTGCAGGGCCACTTCCAGGGCTTCGGTGTAGTTGTCTTCGCGAATCAGCCGGGCGAAGCGGGCAGAACCGGTGATGTTGGTTCGCTCGCCGACGTTGACGAACAACGAGCTGCGATCGATGGTGAACGGTTCAAGCCCGGAGAGACGGCAGGCCTTTGGAATGTCCGGGATCGGGCGCGGAGCATAACCGGCTACGGCGTTGGCGATGGCCTGGATATGCCCCGGCGTGGTGCCGCAGCAACCGCCGACAATGTTGAGGAAACCGCTCTGGGCGAACTCTTCAATGACCTTGGCGGTTTCCGCCGGCAGTTCGTCGTACTCGCCGAATTCGTTGGGCAGGCCGGCGTTGGGGTGCGCCGAGACGTAGGTGCTGGCCTTGTTCGACAGCTCTTCGAGGTACGGACGCAGTTCGCTGGCACCCAGGGCGCAGTTCAAACCCACGGAAATCGGTTTGGCGTGGGCCACCGAGTTCCAGAACGCTTCGGTGGTCTGGCCCGACAGGGTACGCCCGGAGGCGTCGGTAATGGTGCCGGAAATCATGATCGGCAACTCGACACCCAGCTCTTCGAAAACGCCCTGTACGGCGAAAATCGCGGCCTTGGCATTGAGGGTGTCGAAGATGGTCTCGATCAGGATCAGGTCGGCGCCGCCTTCGATCAGGCCTTTGGTGGCTTCGGTGTAGTTCTCCACCAGCTCATCGAAAGTCACGTTGCGGTAGCCGGGGTTGTTTACGTCCGGGGACAGCGAGCAGGTGCGGCTGGTCGGGCCCAGTACACCGGCAACAAAGCGTGGTTTGTCCGGGGTTTCCAGCGTTTTGGCATCAGCCACCTTGCGCGCCAGGCGGGCGCCTTCTACGTTTAGCTCGTAGGCCAGTGCCTGCATGCCGTAGTCGGCCTGGGAAACCTGGGTGGCATTGAAGGTGTTGGTTTCGAGAATATCGGCACCGGCATCCAGATAGGCCTTTTCAATCGAGCCGATCACGTCGGGGCGGGTGAGCACCAGAAGGTCGTTGTTACCCTTGACGTCGCTCGGCCAGTCGGCGAAGCGTGTGCCACGATAGTCGTGTTCCTCTAGACGGTAGCTTTGGATCATAGTGCCCATGCCGCCATCGAGAATCAGAATGCGCTCTTTGAGGGCTTGCTGAAGTGCTTGGAGACGAGCGCTGCGGTCAGACATAGGACTACCTGTTAGAGCCATGCAAAAGATGCGAAATCATAACAAACCTGCGTGGGATTTGAGCGTCTGCTGTTTTACATGAATTTGATTCATGTTCCGGCGTTTGTTCGACAGGTAGAATCGCGACATATTTTTGATATCAGGACAATGGCACATGTTTTTTCGCCTACTCACCAGCGCCGTGACGCTGGTGGTGTGCAGTACAGCGTTGGCACAGGCCCCGTTGGTCAGCCCGGCTATTTCCTATACGCGGGATATTCAGCCGATCCTCACCGAAAAATGCGTTGCCTGTCACGCCTGCAATGATGCGGCCTGCCAGCTCAACCTCGGCAGTGCAGAGGGCGCGACCCGCGGTGCCAGCAAGGTACCGGTCTACAAGGGCGACCGGGTGGATGCCGTGGCACCAACGCGGATTTTCTACGATGCCAGCGGCCCCAATGAATGGCGCAACAAGGGCTTTTACTCGGTACTCGACGCCCAGGGCGCTCAAGCAGCCCTGATGGCCCGCATGCTGGAGCTGGGGCATAGCACGCCGTTGACCCCGAATGCCAAATTGCCCGAAGACATCGTCCTGGGCCTGAACCGTGAAAACGTCTGCCCGGCGCCAGGTGAGTTCAATGCCTATGCCCAGAGCCATCCCAAGGAGGGTATGCCGCTGGCCGTTACCGGCCTGACCGACCAGCAATACAGCACAGTGCAGACCTGGCTGGCGCAGGGCGCTAAAGTTGATCAGCAGGCCATCAAGCCCACAGCGGTCGAGGCTGCGCAAATTGCCGAGTGGGAAGAGCTGTTCAACCGTCCGGGTTCTACCGAAGCACTGGTGGCGCGCTGGTTGTACGAGCATCTGTTTCTTGCCCATACCTTTTTTGACAACGGTGTGCCGGGGCATTATTTCCAATGGGTGCGCTCGCGCACGCCCAGCGGGCAACCTGTCGACCTGATCGCCACCCGTCGCCCCAACGATGACCCGGGCACGGCGTTTTACTATCGCTTGCAGCCGGTGCAGGGCGTGATCGTGCACAAGACCCATATCACCTACCCGATGGGGGCGCATAAGCTGGCGCGGGTCAAGCAGCTGTTCTACAGCGGCGACTGGCATGCCACCAAACTGCCGGGTTACGGGCCACGCGGGCGTGCCAATCCGTTTGAAACCTTTGAGGCTATCCCGGCAGTCGCGCGCTATCAATTTATGCTCGATAACGCTGAATACTTTGTGCGCACCTTTATCCGCGGGCCGGTATGCCGTGGTCAAATTGCCACCGATGTAATCCGCGACAACTTCTGGACCGTGTTTCAGGAGCCTGCCCGGGACCGTTATGTCACCGACGCGGTGTATCGCGGCCTGGCAACGCCCTTGCTGGCAATGCCCGGGCAGATCGACGACGTTGGCAGCGTTATTTCGCTGTGGCACAACTACCGCGACAAGCGTAACGACTATGAAAAGCTGCGGCAAAAGGCCTATGCCGATATGCCGCCTCCAAGCTGGTCGACCCTGTGGGCGGGCAACGATAACGCCTTGCTCACGGTATTCCGCCACTTTGACAGCGCCAGTGTCAGCAAGGGCCTGATCGGCGAGATCCCGCAAACCATGTGGCTGTTCGACTACCCGTTGCTGGAGCGCACCTACTACCAGTTGGCAGTCAACTTCGACGTATTCGGCAATGTCTCGCACCAGGCTCAGACCCGTCTGTACTTTGACTTGATCCGCAACGGTGCCGAAGTCAACTTCCTGCGCCTGATGCCCGCCGATTCCAGAGCGTCGATCCTCAGCGACTGGTATCAGAACAGCGGCAAGCTGAAGATGTGGATGGACTACCAGAAAATTGACACAGACACCCCGACCGGCATGAAGCTCGATCCGGCCGACCCCAAGCGTGACTTCGCCCTCAAGCTGATTGAGCGCACCGGCACCCTGAATGCGCGCCCCGACCCGATCAACCGCTGCTCGGGTGCATACTGCTCACGGCCCAATATTGCGCAGGAATTCAAATACGCCGAGCAAGCGCTCAGCCGTTTGACCTCGCGGCCTGCTGCCGGGCTGGACGTGATCAATCAATTGCCTGAAGCCACCATGCTGCGTATCGAAGGTGCAGACGGCAAGCGCGAGATGTACAGCATGTTGCGCAACCGTGCTCACACCAACGTGGCCTTTATGCTGGGCGAGGAGTACCGCCTTGAGCCGGGGCTGGACACCTTGACCATCTACCCGGGAGTGCTGAGCAGCTACCCCAATTTCATGTTCAACATCCCTGCGGATCAGGTCGAAGCCTTTGTCGAGGCCATGGAGCAATGCAAGGATCAGGCAACGTTCGACACCATCGTCGAGCGTTGGGGCATCCGCCGCAGCCACCCGCAGTTTTGGCAGTACTTCCATGATATAGGCCAGTACATCAATGAAACCGACCCGGTTGAAGCGGGCGTACTGGACATGAACCGCTACGAAAACCTGTAAAGGGGCGGTTGAAATTGAACGAATGGGACGCAGCTTTCCTGACAAAAATACTAGGACTTTGTCAGGCGCGCCGATTGGCGTAAACTGCGTCCCATGTCTGCGAGGAGATTCCATGAGCGCCATAACGATTACCGACGCTGCCCACGATTACCTGGCTGATCTGCTGTCCAAGCAGAACACCCCGGGTATCGGTATCCGCGTTTTTATCACCCAACCCGGTACTCAGTACGCTGAAACCTGCATTGCCTACTGCAAGCCGGCTGAAGTCAAACCTGAAGACACCGCCATTGGCCTGAAAAGCTTCACGGCCTGGATCGATTCTTTCAGTGAACCGTTCCTGGACGATGCCGTGGTGGACTACGCAACGGACCGTATGGGTGGTCAGCTGACCATCAAGGCGCCAAACGCCAAAGTGCCGATGGTCAACGCCGACAGCCCGATCAACGAGCGCATCAACTACTACCTGCAAACCGAGATCAATCCCGGTTTGGCCAGCCACGGTGGTCAGGTCAGCCTGATCGAAGTGGTTGAAGATGGTATCGCGGTGCTCAAGTTCGGTGGCGGTTGCCAGGGCTGCGGCCAGGCGGACGTGACCTTGCGTGAAGGCATCGAGCGCACCTTGCTGGAGCGTGTGCCGGAGCTCAAAGGCGTACGTGACGTGACCGACCACTCGCAGAAAGAAAACGCCTACTACTAACAGGGCGTTCGCTGCGAAGCTGAAGAAAAAACGGTGCCCCGTGAGCACCGTTTTTTTATGGTTGTTTAAAAGCCCTCAGGCCGCACTCAAGGTCGATACAAGTGTGCATGCCCCGCCCGGTACAGCGACGACTCGGCGAAACTGTCATTGGCCAGCACCCGGCCCACCAGAATCAGCGCGGTACGCCGGAAGCCCTTGGCCTGAACCTTGGCCGCAATATCCGCCAGCGTACCTTGCACCCAGTCCTGATCTGGCCAACTGGCACGGTGAATCACGGCAATAGGGCAGTCGCTACCGTAATGCGGGATCAGCTCGGCAACGATTTTGTCCAGATTCTTGACCCCCAGATGAATCGCCATGGTTGCCTTGTGCTGTGCCAGGCTGGCCAGTTCTTCGCCGGCGGGCATCACGGTTTTCTCCGCATAGCGGGTCAGGATCACGGTCTGGGAAATATCAGGCAGGGTCAGTTCCGCCCCCAAAATGGCTGCGCAGGCCGCCGTGGCTGTCACTCCCGGAATGATTTCAAAAGCGATGCCCAGCTCGCGCAGGCAGCGTATCTGTTCACCAATCGCGCCATACAGGCTCGGGTCGCCGGAGTGTACGCGGGCCACATCCTGGCCTTTGGCGTCGGCCACCTTGATCAGCTCGATGATCTGTTCAAGGTGTAGCTCGGCGCTATTGATCACTTGCTCGGCCTGGTGGCCTGTCAGGACCGCTTGCGGCACCAGTGAACCTGCATAAATGATCAGCGGGCAGCTGCGAATCAGGCGCTGGCCCTTGACAGTAATCAGCTCTGGATCGCCGGGCCCGGCGCCGATGAAATAAACGGTCATGGCAGTCTCTTGAAAAGGTCGAGATAGAGCTGTTCGTGAACAACGCTCATAGTGAGGCGGGGGATTATCGCGGGTTTTACCGGGCGCAGGCTAACGCAAAGGTGGCCATGGAGGTTTTTTTACGTGTGATCAACAAAGTCGCCGGTGCCCCGGCCAGCTGTGTGGCCAGGGCCAGGGCAGCACTTTCGGCAATGCCAAAACAACCGGTTTGAGCGAACGCGGTAGCCGAGTGATGGCTGAGCCGGGGTGAAAACTCGGCCATTTGCGCGGCGCTGAACAGTTCCAGTTCGAGGTTTAGCTCTGTTGCCAGTTGCAGCAGCCCGGGCTCGTGGCGCTTGAGGTCAATACTGGCCAGGGCACGGATCGCACTCAGTGCAATGCCGGCCTGGCTCAGGCTGTCTTCGATCAACGCCAATAGCGCTTGTGCGCTGCAACCCCGGCGACAACCCAGGCCAATCACCAGGCTTGGCGCTGCGCCGGTCGCTGTCATGCCGAGTACTGACCTTCAGGCTTGCGGCGGAACAGCCAGGCGCTGATCACGCCCAGGGCCAGCCAGAAGGCCAGGTTGGTCAGTTGCGCGGCAAGCTTGAACTGCGACTCCAGTGCCTCAGGTGCCAGGCTTGAATGCACCAGCGGCTGCGGCGCGCCAAAGAGATGCGGCACCAGCACAATCGCCACACCCAGCACTTTGAGTGCCCAATGCTTGCCAAATACCAGCAAGGCAATGGCCACGGCCGTCGAGGCTGCAGTGCTGACCCACCAGAGCTGGCGTTGCAACAGATCCGCCGCGGCAGTGCCCGGCAGTTCAGGCGGCAAGCCCATGGTCGGTGCCAGGCAGAACACGGCATAGCCGGCCAGGCCCCAGAGCAGGCCCTGGGATGTGCGGGCGGGTGCGCGCAGGGTGTACAGGCCCGCCAGCATCAGGGCAAAACCGACGGCGACCACGAGGTTGCCACCGGTTGTCGACAGTACACGTTGCCAGCCATCTTCCGGCTCCCAGGCCTCGGCGTCATGCTCATGTGCAGGCATGGCCATGTCGGCATGTTCGTGCACTTCGCTAGCTGCGGGCTTTTCGTAGGTTTCGGCCTGCAGAATCAGCGGGGCAACCCAAAAGCTTTGCAGCAGGGTCAGCAGCAGGGCGGAAAGCAGGCCGGTAAAGCCTGCCGTTCGAGCGATACGCGTGATCATGGCAGGCAGTCTCAATGGCACGGAAAGGCGGAGCTGTGACGGGTGTCATGAGCTGCGTTGTGCACGGCATCGATATGCGAAAAACCGGCGAAGTAAACGAGGAAAGCGCCCAGTACGGCAGCGCCGACAGCGGCCACGATACGTTGGCTTTGGGTGGTGCTACTCGCAGCGGAGTGGGTACGGCTGGTGCTGATGGACATGGCGCTTGCCTCGGGTCGGACGACGGGCAGCAAAGCGCAAGAAAACCCCGCGAACGAAGCTCGCAGGGTTTAACAGCGCCCGCCCACCGCGGGTTTGTTATTCGAAATAATCAGGCCGGTCTCCGGGCTTGCGAGGGGGTCATGGGCTGAACCTGCAAACATCTCCTTCCCATGCCAGTGGCACAGTGGACGTGATGTTTCTCTCGCTTACCGTTGCGGGGGCAGCGCCGGACTTGTCAGGGCAAAAGCCTGACGCACCGGTTTCCCGTTTCACCCTGTGAAGGGCACCTGATACAAGATGTGTAGGAAACCACAGCCCTGTGGGGCCGTCAATTGCAGAGGTATGCCTGGCTTTTGATTTTCATGTGTGTGGCTTGCCTGCGATGCGGGTAACGCGGTCTTTCAGGGGCACCGCAGTGACGCGATCGCGAGCAAGCCCGCTCCCACAGACTTCTCATGCATTGATCAGCATGCTTTTGACTTTTGCGCGCAGTTGGTCAATGGAGAAAGGCTTGCCGATCACCGCCATGCCTTCTGCAATCTCCAGGGTCTCGGCGTAGCCGCTGGCAAACAGCACTGGCAATGTCTGGCGCAGTTCGCGGGCCTTGGCAGCCAGTGTGCGGCCGTCCATTCCCGGCAGGCCAACGTCGGTCATCAGCAGGTCAATGTTGCGGGCTGTGTCCTCAAGCAGTTCCAGAGCGCGCTCGCTGCCATCGGCTTCAAGCACGCTGAACTCCAGTTCTTGCAGTACATCAACGATCAGCATGCGAACAATGGCGTCGTCTTCGACCACAAGGATGGTGGAGGGTGTTGCGGACATAATCATGATCTCGATAAAAATTTAAGCGCAGTTGCCACAGCGAGTAAGCATAGCCTTCACCTGCCTCCCTATGTGTGTAAAAACGTATTTAAAGGTAAGAAATTAGAACTATTGCTCGATAATCCGGCAAACTCCAGTTTTTTATGACTGTCACGGGCCTGAAAATGAACGCACCTGCATCAATCGACGAGCGAAGCTTTCGCAAGCTCCTGAGTCGCAACGTCGGTTTGCCTTTGGCCGTCGGTGTGCTCAGTGCTGCATTGTTTGTGGTTATGGTCAGCTATTTGCTGTCGGTGATCAGGTGGGTCGAGCACAGTGATCGGGTCATCAGCAATGCCAATGACGCGGTGCGCCTGACGGTCGACCTCGAAACCGGCATGCGCGGTTTTCTCATCACCGGTGATGAGCATTTCCTCGACCCCTATGCCGTCGCCAAGCCGCAAATCAATGTGCAATTAAAAGGTTTGCAGGAGCTGGTCAGCGATAACCCCCAGCAGATTGACCGCCTCAAGCGTCTTGAAGCGTTGCAGGATGAGTGGAATGTCTACGCACAGTCGATGGTCGACCTGCGCCGCCAGGACGGTGACTACCGTTCGGCAGTGCAGGCCGGACGCGGCAAGCGCCTGAGTGATGAAATCCGTAAGGAATATGACGATTTTATTCAAATGGAGCAGCAACTGCGCATGGCGCGCAGTGAAGACGTCAGCCGTACCACGATTATCTGTATCGCCCTGTACCTGTGTTTTGTACTGGGCTTGAGCGGCTTTCTGGCCTATGTAGGGCGTCGAGATTTAATAGAGCTTTCAAATAGTTACAACAATGTCTTCGAGTCGCAGATCAAGACTGCGCAGCGCCTGGAGCAGCAGGCGTGGTTACGCAACGGTCAGACTGAACTGGCCGAACAGGTGCTGGGGCGTCTGACCCTGAATATGCTGGGGCGCAATATCCTGCAATTCTGCGCCCAGTATCTGGGGTCGGTGGTGGCGGCGGTTTACGTGCGTGAAGATCATGGCGGCCTGAAGCGTGTGGCCAGCTACGGTTTTTCCCGTGAGCAAGAGGTACAGGACCAGCTGATTCACAACGACGAAGGCATCGTCGGGCAGGCCGCGCAGCAGGACAAGCTGATTCGTCTGGACAATGTGCCTGCCGACTACAGCCTCAAAGTAACCTCCGGGCTGGGCCAGGGCAGCCCGCACAGTGTGCTGGTGGTACCGACCAGTGATGATGACCGGGTCAACGGGGTGATTGAGCTGGGGTTTCTGCGCCCGCTGAGCGCGCGCGATATCGAGCTGTTCGAACTGATTGCCGACAATATCGGCACTTCGATCGAAGCTGCCCGCTATCGTCAGCGCCTGCAGGAAGTGCTGGCCGAAACCCAGCAGCTCAACGAGGAGCTGCAAGTCCAGCAGGAAGAATTGAAAACCGCCAACGAAGAACTCGAAGAGCAGTCGCGCATCCTCAAAGAGTCGCAAACCAGCCTCGAAACCCAGCAGGCGGAACTTGAGCAGACCAACGAAGAGCTGGCTGGCCAGCGTGACGCGATGGATCGCAAGAACACCGAGCTGAACCGGGTCCAGATCCAGCTTGAAGACCGCGCGGATGAGTTGCAGCGCTCCAGCAAGTACAAGTCGGAGTTCCTCGCCAACATGTCCCATGAGCTGCGCACGCCGTTGAACAGCTCGCTGATTCTGGCCAAGCTGCTGTCCGAGAACCCGCAGCAAAACCTTAGCGCAGAGCAGGTGAAGTTTGCCGAGTCGATTTACTCGGCGGGCAATGACCTGCTCAACCTGATCAACGACATTCTGGATATTTCCAAGGTCGAAGCCGGCAAGCTTGAAGTGCGCCCCGAGAACACCAGCGTCGGGCGTGTGGTTGAAGGCTTGCGCGGGATGTTTCAGCCACTGGCAGGTGAAAAAATCCTGGGCTTTGACGTGCAAGTTCAACCCGGCACGCCGCCGATGATCTACACCGACAGTCAGCGTCTGGAGCAAATCCTGAAAAACCTGCTGTCCAATGCGGTCAAATTCACCGAGAAAGGCCAGGTCAGCCTGGTCGTGTCCCGTGAGCCGGGAGAAGGAGTGGCCTTTGCTGTGACCGATTCGGGCATAGGCATCGCCGCGGATCAGCAGGAAAGCATTTTCGAAGCCTTCCGCCAGGCTGATGGCACCAGCAACCGCCGCTACGGCGGAACTGGCCTGGGCCTGTCGATTTCCCGCGACCTGGCGACCTTGCTCGGTGGTTCGATCACGGTCAGCAGCGAGCCGGGGCAGGGCAGCACCTTTACCCTGGTGCTGCCGGAGCAATATGTGGAGTCGGCCGAGGAGTTGGCGCAACTGTCCGCCACTGCCGCGCCACGGCCAGCACCCGCGGCCCTCAGGTCTCAGCCGTTACCCGTCGTTGTGCCACCGGTAGAGATTGCGCGCTTTATGGATGATCGCGAGCAGGCGCCGTTTGCCACGCGTTGCATCCTGGTAATTGAAGATGAGCCCAACTTTGCGCATATCCTCTTCGATCTTGCACATGAACTCGGCTATCGTTGCCTGGTCGCCCACGGTGCCGACGAAGGTTTCAGCCTGGCCGCACAGTTTATTCCCGATGCCATCCTGCTGGACATGCGCCTGCCGGACCACTCGGGGCTCACCGTGTTGCAGCGCCTCAAGGCCCTTGCGCCGACCCGGCATATACCGGTGCATGTGATTTCCGTCGAGGATCGGGTCGAGGCCGCGATGCATATGGGCGCGGTGGGCTACGCGGTCAAGCCGACCACCCGTGAAGAGCTGAAAAACGTCTTCGCCCGCCTGGAAGCCAAGCTGACCCAGAAGGTCAAGCGCGTGCTGCTGGTAGAGGACGACGACCTGCAGCGTGACAGCATTGCCCGCCTGATCGGCGACGATGACATTGAAATCACCGCCGTAGGTTTTGCCCAGGAGGCACTGGACCTGCTGCGCGACACGATCTACGACTGCATGATCATCGACCTCAAACTGCCGGACATGCTCGGCAACGACTTGCTCAAGCGCATGTCCACCGAGGAAATCTGCTCGTTCCCGCCGGTTATTGTTTATACGGGGCGTAACCTGACCCGCGATGAAGAGGCTGAACTGCGCAAGTATTCGCGCTCGATCATCATCAAGGGCGCCCGCTCACCGGAGCGCTTGCTCGATGAAGTGACATTATTTCTGCACAAAGTTGAATCTCAGTTGTCCCATGAGCGGCAAACAATGCTCAAGACCGCCCGCAGCCGCGACAAGGTGTTCGAAGGGCGCAAGATTCTGTTGGTGGATGACGATGTCCGCAATATCTTTGCCCTGACCAGCGCACTGGAACAAAAAGGCGCCATTGTGGTGATCGGCCGTAATGGCCGCGAAGCCATCGAACGCCTGGATGAAGTTGAAGACATCGACCTGGTGTTGATGGACGTGATGATGCCGGAAATGGATGGCTACGAGGCCACCGTCGAAATTCGCAAGAACCCGCGCTGGCGCAAGCTGCCAATCATTGCGGTGACGGCCAAGGCGATGAAGGACGATCAGGAGCGTTGCCTGCAGGCAGGCGCCAATGATTACCTGGCCAAACCTATCGATCTGGATCGACTGTTTTCGTTGATCCGGGTCTGGCTACCGAAAATGGAACGACTCTAAGTGCAACGAAACACCGATATCGAGTTACGGTTGCTGATTGAAGCGATCTATCTCAAATACAGTTACGACTTTCGCGATTACTCCGGCGCTTCGATCAAGCGCCGGGTCAATCATGCATTGCGTCAGTTCGATTGCCAGACCATTTCGGCCTTGCAGGAGCGCATCCTGCATGACCCTACGGCCTTTATGCAGTTATTGCAGTTCCTGACCATTCCAGTGAGCGAGATGTTTCGCGATCCGGAACACTTCCTGGCCATTCGCCAGGAGGTGGTGCCCATCCTCAAGACCTACCCGTCGCTGAAAATCTGGATTGCGGGGTGCAGCACCGGTGAGGAGGTTTACTCCATGGCCATCCTGTTGCGCGAAGAAGGCTTGTTGGATCGCACTATCATTTACGCCACTGATATCAACCCGCGGTCTCTGGAAAAAGCCAAGCAGGGGATTTTTTCCCTGGAGAACATTCGCGCCTATACCCACAACTACCAGAAGGCCGGTGGTCAGCGTTCGTTTGCCGATTACTACACCGCCGCCTACGACTACGCGATTTTTGACAAGACGTTGCGTGAGAACGTGACCTTTGCCGACCACAGTCTGGCAACGGACAGCGTGTTTTCAGAAACCAATTTAATTTCATGCCGTAACGTATTGATTTACTTCAATAAAGATTTACAAAACAGAGCCTTTGGCCTGTTTCATGAATCGCTCTGCCACCGTGGCTTTCTGATGCTGGGCAGCAAGGAAACCCTGGATTTTTCGAACTACAGCAAACAGTTCACCCCGGTGCTCAAGCAAGAACGGATCTACCGCAAGCTATGACAGCCCGGCACAGCCTGATGGCTGCACACAGACCAGTAGAAGCCGTGGTGATCGGTGCCTCGGCGGGCGGGGTCGAAGCCTTGCTGGCCCTGCTGGGCGATTTGCGACCTGGCTATTGTCTGCCGATCATCGTGGTGTTGCACTTGCCCGACGAGCGCCGCAGCCAGCTGGCAGAAGTGTTTGCCAAGCGCGTGGCCCTGCCGGTGCGGGAGGTTCAGGACAAGCAGCCGATCGAGCCGGGTACCTTGTATTTTGCCGCGCCCGGCTACCATGTCTCGGTGGAGCAGGATCAGAGTTTTTCCCTGAGCCAGGAGGAGAGGGTGCATTTTTCGCGACCTGCGATTGATTACCTTTTTGAGTCTGCGGCCGACGTGTATCAACAACGCCTGGCCGCGATATTGCTGACAGGTGCCAATCGCGATGGTGCGCTGGGGCTGAGCCAGGTCAAGCAGGCGGGCGGCCTGACCATTATCCAGGACCCGGACGAAGCCCATGTATCGACCATGCCCCGCGCAGCCCTGGAGCTTTTTCAACCGGACTGCATCCTTCCCTTGCGCGGCATTGGCCGTCTGCTTGTCGAGCTGGAACATATCCAATGCTGCTAAATGATATTCAAGCCAAACTGCTGATCGTCGATGATCTGCCGGAAAATCTGCTGGCCCTTGAAGCGCTGATCAAGCGTGAGGATCGCCTCGTCTACAAGGCCCTGTCTGCCGACGAGGCGTTGTCGCTGCTGTTGCAGCACGAGTTCGCAATGGCCATTCTGGATGTGCAGATGCCCGGCATGAACGGTTTTGAACTGGCCGAGATGATGCGTGGTACGGCCAAGACCAAAAACATCCCCATCGTGTTTGTCAGTGCCGCCGGCCGTGAGATGAACTATGCCTTCAAGGGCTACGAAAGCGGTGCGGTAGACTTTCTGCACAAGCCGCTGGATATCCATGCGGTCAAAAGCAAGGTCAGCGTGTTCGTTGAGCTGTATCGTCAGAGCAAGGCCATGAAGCAGCAGGTCGAAGCACTGGAGCAGAGCCGCCGCGAGCAGGAGACCCTGCTGGCGCAGCTCCAGTTGACCCAGGTGGAGCTGGAGCATGCTGTGCGAATGCGTGATGACTTTATGTCGATCGTCTCCCATGAGGTGCGAACGCCGCTCAACGGGCTGATTCTCGAGACCCAGCTGCGCAAGATGCACCTGGCCCGCGACAACGCCGCGGCATTTACCCTGGACAAAATGCAGGCCATGGTCGAGCGTGACGAACGCCAGATCCAGAGCCTGATTCGCTTGATTGAAGACATGCTCGATGTGTCGCGTATTCGCACCGGCAAGCTGTCTATCCGCCCTGCGCCGGTTGATTTGGCCCAGGTCGTTGCACAGTTGCTGGAGAGCTTCTCCGCACAGATCAGCGCAGCGCAATCAAGTGTCAACTTCACGGCGGTGCAGCCGGTGGTGGGGCAGTGGGATGAGTTCCGGATCGAGCAGGTAATCAGCAACCTGCTGACTAATGCCCTACGTTATGGTGCGAAAAAGCCCATTGAGGTATCTGTTTACATTGACGACGATCAAGCCGTGGTCGATGTGCGCGATCAGGGCATCGGCATCAGCGAAGCAAACCAGCAGCGGGTTTTTCAGCA
The DNA here is from genome assembly GCF_005930585.1 of Pseudomonas sp. FSL W7-0098. Classification (NCBI taxonomy): domain Bacteria; kingdom Pseudomonadati; phylum Pseudomonadota; class Gammaproteobacteria; order Pseudomonadales; family Pseudomonadaceae; genus Pseudomonas; species Pseudomonas sp. FSL W7-0098. Next base: position 509,616 of record NZ_RXHW01000001.1, on the reverse strand, counting down.
ATTCGAACGGGTTTCAGCCAGCCATGTCACTGCAGGTCTAGGCCTGGGGCTGTTTATCTCGGAGCAGATTGTGGCTGCGCACAGCGGCACCATCAGCGTGCAGAGTACATTGGGTGAGGGGGCATTATTCAGGGTTTGCCTGCCGTTGGTACAAAAGACATAAATTGGGCGCAACCTATGACCGCGCCTGGGGTCATACTGGCAGCGATGGCATGAATTAAGGTTTCCTATGAGTGAAGATGCGCAAGATGTTGTTTTGATTGTCGAAGACGATCCTTCAATCCTGATGGTCCTGAGCGCCTATCTGTCGGGCGAGGGCTACAGGGTCTTGCAGGCCGAAAACGGCGAACAGGCGTTCGAGATCCTGGCGAGCAAGCCGCATCTGGACCTTATGGTTACCGACTTCCGTTTGCCGGGGGGGATTTCCGGGGTACAGATCGCCGAGCCTGCGCTCAAGCTGCGCCCGGACCTGAAAGTCATTTTTATCAGCGGTTACCCGGCCGAGATCCGCGACACGGGCAGCCCCATTACCCTGACGGCGCCGATCCTGGCCAAGCCGTTCGACCTCGACACCTTGCAGGCGCAGATCCAGAAGCTGCTGGCCTGAGCATCTGATTCATGCCGAAACCTGTGGGAGCGGGCTTGCTCGCGATGGCATCACCCGCGCCCCTCAGACAGGCCGGCTTGCCTGCATTGCGAGCAAGCCCGCCACTGCAGGTTCAGTGCTTCACAAGCCCTGTTGCAACGCCGGGTCATCCGGGTTTTGCTGCTCCAGTTGCGCGAGCAGCACCTGCACATTCTGCAATTGCCCGGCCTCCTTCCAGTAGCGAATCAACAACACGCGAGCCTTGCGATTGGCAGGCTGGCGTTGCAGCAGCTCTTCGAGCTGACGTTGCGCGGCTTCCAGTTGGTCGAGGTCGTGCAGGGCTGTGGCCAGTTTGTAACGGTAATCACTGTTGTCGGGCTCCAGCTCAACGGCCCTGGCCAGGCCAAGCAGGGCGTACTCGGTCTGGCCGTGATTGAGCAGCCAGATGCCCAGGGCATGCTGCAGATAGGCTGAGTCAGGATGGGCTTGAAGTTGTCTGGCCAGCAATTGCCGGGCCTGGTCGGCTTTACCGCGCTTGTCCAGCAGTTCGATTTGCGCAACGACGGCCTTGAGGTTGTCGGGGTCCAGGCGGGTGACTTGTTCCAGTGCAGCCTGGGCGTCGTCCAGCTGGCCTTCATGCAGGTACAGCCGGGCAAGTTGGCCTTGAGCCTGCGGATCATCGGGGCGGGTCTTGAGGTCGCGTTCGAATTCGTCGACCACTTGCTGCAAGGGGCCGAAGTACAGCCCCTGTTCATCTGGCGACAGACCAAGCAGGGCATTGGCAGCCGCAAAACGCACACTCTGTTCACTGTCATCGAGCAATGGTCCCAGCAATAGCGTGCGCTGGGCGTTGGGCACCAGCCCGGCTATGCTCTGGATCGCGGCTTTGCGTACCAGGGGTGAAGGATTATGCAAATCGGCGTCGGCCAGCTTGAGCGCTTGCGGGCTCGGGTAGTTGGGCAGTTCGGCATGCAGGCCCGCGCGGCGGGTATCGGTCAAGTCGGTGCGAGCCAGTTGCTGGTAAAGCACGCGGGCGGCACCGGGTTTGCCGTTATGGGCCATATCCAGTGCGATGGAGTAGCGCTGGTTTACCGAAGGAGTAGGGGCGGCAGGATCAGGGCGCATCGAATACCAGAGGCCGCCGGCAACAAGTGCTGACACAAGGCTGATTACGAGGTAACGGCGGGGCTGGGTCATCCAATATCCAGAAACAGGCATGCATATGGGTGCAAGAGTGGGTGACTCGGGAGCTTGAGTCAAATCGCCATGGCCACCCTCACCCTGAGGGCGAGGGTGCGGCTTTCACACATGCGGCGTGGCATGGCCCTTGACCTGCGGGCTGGCGTACTGCGGCTTGAGCAGGCCCTGGTTGTCCAGCAACCAGGCATCCATCACCTTGCGCACCACCGGGCCGGCCACCCGGCCACCGGCTTCGCCGTTCTCGATCATCACCGAAATCACGATCTGCGGATCTTCCGCCGGGGCAAAGCCAACAAACAGGGCGTTGTCCCGATTGCGCTCGGCGGTCTTGAGGCGGTTGTAACGCTCGCCCTGCTTGATTGCCACCACCTGCGCCGTACCGCTTTTGCCGGCAATCCGGTATTGCACGCCCTGGGCTGCTGCCCGGGCAATACCGCGCGGGTCGTGCATCACCAACTGCATGGCGTGATTGACCTGATCCCAGTCCCGCGGATCACGCAGCACCAGATTGGGGATCGGGTGTTCATCCACCGGTGGCGTACCGTCCACGGTCCTGGCCAGGTGCGGACGGTTCCATACGCCCTTGTTGGCAATCAGCGCGGTGGCCTGGGCCAGTTGCAGCGGGGTAACCTGCATATAACCCTGGCCGATGCCCAGGATCACTGTTTCGCCAGGGAACCATGCTTGACGGCGGGTGCTGCGCTTCCACTCGCGGGACGGCATCAGGCCAGATGACTCTTCAAACATGTCCAGCGAGACTTTTTGCCCCAGCCCGAATTCGGCCATGTAATCGTGCATGCGGTCAATGCCCAGCTTGGATGCCAGGTCGTAAAAGTAGGTGTCGTTGGAGCGCATGATCGCCGCGTTCAAATCCACCCAGCCGTCACCACTGTGGTTCCAGTTGCGGTATTTGTGGTCGACATTGGGCAACTGGAAATAGCCGGGGTCAAACACCCGGGTCGAGGCGGAAATTACGCCGCTGTCCAGCCCTGCAATCGCCACCTCGGGCTTGATGGTCGATCCCGGTGCATACAGCCCGCGCAGGGCCCGGTTGAACAGCGGTTTGTCGATGGAATCGCGCAAGCCCGAGTAGTCCCTGGAACTGATACCGGTCACGAACAGGTTGGGGTCGAAACTCGGTTTGCTGACCATCGCCAACACCTCGCCGGTTTTCGGGTCCAGGGCAATGATCGAGCCACGGCGGTCGCCCAGGGCATCCTCGGCGGCTTCCTGCAATTTGATATCCAGGCTCAGCACGATGTTCTTGCCCGCCACCGCATCGGTGTGGCGCAGCACGCGCATGACCCGGCCCTGTGCATTGGTTTCGACTTCTTCAAAACCGACCTGACCGTGCAGTTCGTTCTCATAGAAGCGTTCGATGCCGGTTTTGCCGATCGATTGGGTGCCACGGTATTGAGTGGCATTCAGCTGCTTGGCTTCTTTCTCGTTGATGCGCCCGACATAGCCGACTGAGTGGGCAAAGTGATCGCCCTGGGGATAGTGGCGTACAAATTGCGCCTCGACATCGATACCCGGCAGGCGGAACTGATTGACGGCCAGCAGGGCGATCTGATCTTCCGTCAGCTCGTACAGCAGGGTTGAAGGGTCAAACGGGTGGCGCGCCTGTTTCATCGCCTTGGCAAATACGGCGCGATCTTCTTCGGGCAAGTGCAGGATGCTGATCACCGAATCCAGCACCTTGGCGGTATCGCCAGCCCGCTCGCGGGTGATGGTCATATTGAAGCTGGGCTGGTTATCGGCCAGCAGCACGCCGTTGCGGTCATAGATAAAACCGCGCTCCGGGGGGATGGGCAACACGTGCACCCGGTTGTTCTCGGAGACCGTGGAGTTGTAGTCGAACTCGGTGACTTGCAGAAAATACATGCGACCGATCAGGGCGCAGCTGATAGCCAGCACCAGCGCCGCACAGGCGATCAGTCTTTTATTGACCAGCCGTTTTTCGGAATCGTGATCTTTAAGAGGGATCGGCTCAGGCATATCCGGGGTGTCTCGCGTCAGAAAACAGATAGCAGCAGCCAGCAGGTCGTTAGCTGGCTACGAAATTCGGCGCACACCTTACCAAGAAGCCTGTGCTTGAGTCAGTTTATTGGCCGAAATGTGGATGAAAGCCGACGGGCAGTGGGCCTGCTGAGTGGCTTTGGACTCCGACCAAGAAAGCGTGTAGTCCTCTCCTCCCTTCGAGCGAAAAGGACTACAGCCAAGCCACGCTTAAGCTGGCGGGGATACATGTGCCCGCAGACTGTTAATACATTTATTGAAATGTATCAGCCACTGTAAACGGGATATCCAGTTGGGCACCCCAGGCAGGTAACTTCCAATCCCTTGCAGCGAGTTGAATACGGCCTCTTAGGTTGCCTTTAAGCCCAGGATTGTCTTGAGGGTGGTATTCGATGTTCCAATAGCTGTAACCCGGTTGAGCACAGCCAGTCGCGGAGTTTAAAGAGCGTTTTGCACAGCCCCCGTTGCTGCGTGTGCCCCGGAAAGTGAGGTAACTGATTTTATTTGATTGATCCCAGGCAGGCACGATCAGTTTCGTGTAGTTGGAGTCTGCCCATGTCAAGTCCACAGGGCCTTCATTGATGTTGTATGCGACGTATGCAATATTTTTTGCACTACCATCCTGCATCTGGCCATGTGTTGAACTTGCACTGTTTGCCGCGATAGCCCAGTTATTGCGGGTGTCAGCTCCTACAGGTTGTAAAGGTTGTGCCAGTTCCATGTTTGCGATGGTCTTGCTGGCTTCGGCTGAGTAAGCCACCCCCCATTTGTCGAAAAAGCTTCTTAGGTCACGGCCGGAAAAACGACTGGCATTGACAACGAACCAATCTTTTTTCTTGGCGTTGGTATTGAAAGCAGTCGCGTTGTCTGCATAGTTGAACTCTTTACGAAAAGCTTTTCCAAGTTGGGGGTAAAGGTTCTCATAGGAGGCCGCCAATTGGTTGAACATGACCGAGCGATTAAAGTCACCTCCTTCAATTGCGCCGTCAAAGTTATAAGCCTTGCCTGATTTTAAATAGTTGCCCACGGATTCCCGATCCCAGGTTTTGTCCGAGTAGGCAGCGCCCGGATGACAGTCCTTCAATTCATACGACCCTTGAAGGCGACGGCAAGCGGCGACTGAGTAAAGGTTGACCGTAACTTCCGAGAGCCCCCCCCACGTCCATCCGACCTGATTCATGTGGCCGTATTCATGCCAGTAACCCCATGAGGTGGGAACGGCAGCTCCGCCAAAGTTGATCTTGATGAGTCCCTGGCCACCTGATGCACTGCAACATGCAGCATAAGAAGCATTGATCAAGCCTGGCGTGGGCAAGTCGAGCGGGGCCGCTATCGACTGACTGTCAAATCCATTGAGCCGGTCGTTTACCAGTGTCATGAGCAGGTGCTCGCGCATTAACCGCATAATGTCAATGTTCTTGTTGCGGTTAGCGACTTTAGCTGGCATGTAGAAGCGGGTCCGCCCGTCGAATAACAGCACCTCTCCTGATGGATTGGGCTGTTGGCTGAGGGTTGTTTTCCATTCTTCTTTTGTTGTTATGCCAAAAATAAACATCGGTACATGTTGTGCATTGCCCTTGTTGACGTGTAGGGGAATCATTTTTCCGGCGTTCTGCATGTCGCGTGTCGGGTCTTGGCACGAAAGCAGCAGAGTCCCATTTCTGGAGGCTGTGTAAGTGACCGTGTACTCGGTCGGGGCAGCAGGGAGCCTGAGCTCATCATGTAAACTTGAAGGCACATTGAAGTCTGGGATGGTCCAGGCACTGCAAGTTATATTGCTGTCGGATGGGGTTCTTGTGATTTCTACAGACTGTGAGGTGCTCAAAAATACAGGGGTAGTAAAAAAACCATGCCTGCCATGCATGCTTGTCCTGTTTCGTCCATTAGTATGACCTTCGGTTACAGGTACTTTGTAATTTCCTGAGGTGTCGCCAGTATATTGCTCTAGTGTTTTGCGGATCCAGTAGAGGGGTGTCAGAGGATCATTGCTGTCTGTGAGGGCCTTGTCGGGATCGCTGTTCAATAATTGTGGTGAAAGGTTGAATTCTGCCAGGGCTTCGACGAATCCGGGCTTTGACTCGTGACTTCTCCACCACAGTGTTTGCTCCTGCGCTAGAGCAGGGGTGAATGCACTCAAGGAACATAGGCTGCCAAGTAACATTGCGCTAATACAGTTGATGTTCATATCTTTCGGTCTTTTCATAGTTGTTTGTAGGGAAAGATACCGGCGTAGTCTGCCAGCTCCCTCAGATTGCATGAGCTTGGTCTTGGGGAATAGAGTTTTTTTCTTGTGATTTAGTAGGCATTTTAATGTTGTAGTCGTAAGTTGTAGGTAAAGTTAGCCAGGCTTGATATGTAAGCGGCCTGTATCAAAAAGCATGTTGAATACGGGACAATGAAGTAAAATCCCTGTTTTTAGAGGAAATCGACCCTTAATGCTGTCTCTGATCGACTGGTACCCTCATGCACCTTTGCAGCCTTTAAACGTAGAGTGGCTGCAGCAGGCCGGGATCGAAGCAGCCGTATTGCGGCTGGACCTTATCGACCCGCTGATCAGCGGCAACAAGTGGTTCAAGCTCACTGACCATTTACGCAGGGCACGGGCAGCAGGGGCTGACGGGCTGATCAGCCTGGGCGGCGCCCATTCCAATCATTTGCATGCCCTGGCAGCTGCCGGCAAGCGTTTTGGCTTTGCCACCGTGGGGCTGTTGCGCGGTCACCCTCAACAAACCCCCACCACGCTCGACCTTGAGCGCTTTGGCATGCAACTGCACTGGCTGGGATTTGCCGGGTATCGGGCGCGGCATGAGCCGGACTTTTGGCAACCGTGGCACGCCCTGTACCCGAACCTGCATCAGGTGCCCGAGGGGGGCGGCGGGCTGGCGGGTGCCCTGGGTTGCATGCCGTTGGTAAGCAGGGTGCGCGAGCAATTGGCGACTATAGGTTGGCAAGATTACGACGCTTGGTGGCTGGCCGCGGGGACCGGCACCACCCTGGCCGGGCTGGTGCTGGGCGAGGAGGGTAGGCGTCGGGTATATGGCGCGCTGGCGGTTCCCGAGGACCACGGCGTGGCCCCGCAGGTTGAGGCCATTTTGCAGGCTGGCGGGCTGCAGGAGCGTAATTTTGAGCTGGTCGATGCCAGTCGTGGCGGTTTTGCCAAGGTGGACGACGCCTTGCTGGCGTTTATGCGGGCCAATGAAGTGGCCAGTGGCATACCACTGGAGCCGCTTTACACGGCCAAGGCTTTGATGGCACTGGCCCAGGCGGTTGAAAAGGGGGGCATTACACGGGGAATGCGTGTGGTGTTTGTTCACACCGGCGGCCTGCAAGGCCGCCGGGGGTTTGACCTGGGGCTTTAAGAACGCCCGGGCAACATGCGCAGCAAAGTGTTGTCCTTGATCAGATAGTGATGCCCCAGACCGGCCACGGCATGCAGGCCGATCAGCCAGTAACCGATGGTACCGCCCAGTTCATGCCAGCTCTTGATCTGCTTGGCGAAGTCCGGGTCCTTGGCGGTCAGGGGCAGGATATCGAAACCATAAAAGTACACCGGCTTGTCGTTGTAGCTCAGCACCAGGTAACCCAGCACCGGCATGGCGATCATGAACAGGTACAACGCCCAGTGCATCAAAGTGGCCAGAGCGGTCTGCCAGGCGGGTGGTGTCGGGGTGATTTTCGGCGCAACGCCCAGGGTTCGGGCCAGCAGCCTTAGCCAGACCAGTGCAAACACCGTCAACCCGAGCATGAAGTGCGCATCCTTCATCAGGTTGCGCCCGTCGCTGTCCTTGGGGAAGATCCCGCGAAACTCGATCGAGGCGTAGATCAATATAAACAGCAGCACCATCAGCCAGTGCAGGGCGATGGACATCCGGCTGTAGTGATGGGCGGTGCTTTTCCAGGTCATGGTGGTTCCTCACGGTTCAGGTCTAAAGTCCCCGTTCTTGTTGACGGAGTTCCTTTACTCTAAGTGGCCTGAGCAATCTTGCACTTGAGATGTGTCAGTTTTCAGGGCTTCCCGGCACATTAGGCCAAAGATCGGAAACCAGAAACAGGCGTTCAGCCTCTTCCCAGTCGCCCTCATCGTTTTCAGTCAGGCGAACCAGCAGCTGCGCCGGTGCTTGCGGGTGCAGTTCTGCCAGCCAGATATCCAGCTGTTGTGCCGCCCATATCCCCTCAGCACCATAGCGCGCCGGAGCCAGCCAGGCATGCCGGGGCAGGGGTTGCCAGCAACCGGTGGCGCTCTGGCGGATAAACGCCGTCCAGTCGCGCTGATGCAACCAGCGCCCGCGCAGGTGTTGCGGGTTGGCACCGGCTGGTGGTCGGGCCTGCCCTGGCCACGGATACAGCAGGTAGCCGCCAAGCCACAAATGGGCGCTGAACGCCTGCACATCCAGCCCGGCCAGCACTTCACGGCTTTCCGGGCGGCTGGACATGGGTAGCTGGTGCTGGCAGAAATGCTTGAGCTTGCGGTCCAGGCGGTCATTGCTGCCGGGGCCTAGCCATTGCGCAGGGTCTGCGCCATCACCGTCCTGGGGGCCGAGGTAGAGTTTGATCGCCAGTTCCAGATGATGCACGCCGTCGCGGTCTCGCAGCACTAAATCGAGCTCACCCAGGGTATGCCCGCCCAGGCGGATCGGCAGGTTCGCGGCAATCAGCTCGACGCCCGGGGCATGCTGCACTGCAAACTGCCACAAGCGCTCGTAATAGCGCCCCAGACGTCGGGTGGTGGCCAGTTCGAGCCAGTGCAGGAGTGGTTGGCAGTTGCGGTCCAGCTCGCGCAGCCAGTGCTCCAGTTGCTCCGGCGCCTGGACCCAGTCGCTGCCTGCCAATGGATGGCGTTGGGGCCAGGGGGTATGGGTCAGCATCGGTGGTGCGAGGATCACCCACGCCAGATCGCGCACCTCGGGGTGGCGCAATTGATGGGGCAGGTTGAGCAAGTCGGGGAAGAGGGTCATTGTGCGAGCATAGCCGTTCACGGGGCTGAAAGGGTTTTGTCTATCGTCGTCTTTCGCCCATAATCGTTATTTTCGCACGCATAGAATCCCGCAGGAGCCCCATGGAGCAATTTCGTAATATCGGCATCATAGGTCGTCTGGGCAGCTCGCAAGTGCTCGATACGGTTCGCCGACTGAAAAAATTCCTGCTCGAGCGGCATATGCACGTGATCCTTGAAGACACGATCGCCGAGGTGTTGCCCGGTCACGGCCTGCAAACTTCGTCACGCAAAATGCTTGGCGAAGTCTGCGACATGGTGATTGTGGTCGGCGGCGATGGCAGTTTGCTGGGCGCCGCCCGCGCGCTGGCCCGGCACAATGTACCGGTGCTGGGTATCAACCGTGGCAGTCTGGGCTTTCTGACCGATATCCGTCCCGATGAACTGGAAGTCAAAGTTGCTGAGGTGCTTGACGGCCACTACCTGGTTGAAAACCGTTTTCTGCTGCAGGCCGAAGTGCGCCGTCACGGCGAAGCCATCGGCCAGGGCGATGCCCTCAATGATGTGGTGCTGCACCCGGGCAAGTCCACGCGCATGATCGAGTTCGAACTGCATATCGATGGCCAGTTCGTCTGCAGCCAGAAGGCCGACGGCCTGATCGTGGCCACGCCCACGGGCTCAACGGCCTATGCCATGTCAGCGGGCGGCCCGATCATGCACCCCAAGCTCGACGCGATCGTGATTGTGCCCATGTACCCGCATACCCTGAGCAGCCGCCCGATCGTGGTCGATGGCAACAGTGAGTTGAAAATAGTGGTGGCCAAGGACATGCAGATCTACCCGCAGGTTTCGTGTGATGGTCAGAACCACTTCACCTGTGCGCCGGGCGACACCATCAACGTCAGCAAAAAAGCGCAAAAACTGCGCCTGATTCATCCTTTGGACCACAACTACTACGAAGTGTGTCGGACCAAGCTTGGCTGGGGTAGCCGACTGGGCGGCAGGGCTGACTGATGCTCGATCCAGCGCGCAGTTACGATCTGATCGGTGACGTGCATGGCTGTGCTCATACCCTTGAGCACCTGCTGGAGCGTCTGGGCTATCGAAAACTCGCCGGTATCTGGCGACACCCGCAACGGATGGCGGTGTTTCTGGGTGACATTATTGATCGCGGCCCGCGCATTCGCGAGTCGCTGCATATTGTCTACGACATGGTACGCAGCGGTCAGGCCCTGTGCCTGATGGGTAACCATGAATTCAACGCGCTGGGCTGGTGCACACCCGCGCCAGCCGGAAGTGGCAAGCAGTTTGTGCGCGAGCACACGCCGCGCCATGCCCGGCTGATCCACGAAACCCTCGAACAGTTCGACAAGTATCCCGCTGAATGGCGCGAGTTTGTGCAGTGGTTTTACGACATGCCGCTGTTTGTCGATGCCGGGCGCTTCCGGGTGGTACATGCCTGCTGGGACAGCGAAGTGATCGCCACCCTGCGTGCGCAATACCCCGACGGCTGCATTGACGAGGCCTTCTTGCAGGCCGCGGCGGTGTCGGACAGCTTTGCCAGCCTGAGCTTCAACCGCCTGTTGCGTGGCACTGACATGCGCCTGCCGGGGGGCATGACCCTGACCGGTGGCGACGGCCTGACGCGGGCATTCTTTCGCACCAAGTTCTGGGAAGACGACCCCAAGACTTACGGCGATATCGTTTTCCAGCCGGACGCGCTGCCTGAACGGGTGGCACAGCAGCCGCTGTCCTCCACTGAAAAAAGTGCCCTGTTACGTTACGGCATTGATGAACCGCTGTTGTTTGTCGGGCACTACTGGCGCAGCGGCCGGCCCGCGCCGATCCGTCCGAACCTGGCGTGCCTGGATTACAGCGCGGTGTTGTACGGCAAACTGGTGGCTTATCGCCTTGACCAGGAAACCCGGCTCGATCCGGACAAATTTGTATGGGTGAATGTAGATCGCCCTGAGGCCATTCAATGAGTGTTGTAGCGGTATTGCGTTTGCCGTTGTCTGTGGACCTGAGCGGTTTTGTTGCTTTGCTGCGGCGCATGCAGGTGCCCCATCGGGTCAGTGAAGAGGCAGGCGAGCAGGTGCTGTGGGCACCTGAGTCCATTGCCGACGACGTGCGCAGCCTGTACCAGCGTTTTCCGCTGGGTGACCCCGATCACGCCTTACCCGTTGTCGAACGGCCGCAGGCCATGACCCGCCCGGGTTTTGCGCAGCAGCTGCGCGATAGCCCGGCCACAGCCATCGTGTTGCTGCTGTGCGTAATCGTGGCCGCGGTGACGCAACTGGGTGACAATTTGTCGGCCCTGAGGTTTTTCACGTTTCTGGACTTCAGCATTTATGGCCAGTACATCGACTTTGTCCCCTTGTCTGACAGCCTGGCGTCCGGGCAGTGGTGGCGACTGTTTACGCCGATGTTGATTCACTTCGGTTTCCTGCATATCGCCATGAACGGCATGTGGTACTGGGAGCTGGGGCGGCGCATTGAAATGCGCCAGGGCAGCGTCAACCTGATCGGCTTGAGCCTGTTGTTCAGCCTGGTGTCCAACTTCGCCCAGTACCTGGTGGGCGGCCCGAACCTGTTTGGCGGGTTGTCGGGGGTGTTGTACGGGCTGTTGGGGCATGTCTGGATCTATCAGTTGATGGCGCCAAACCCCCTGTATAACCTGCCGCGCGGTGTGCTGGTGATGATGCTGGTGTGGCTGGCATTGTGCATGTCGGGGCTGGTGTCGATGATCGGCTTTGGCCAGATCGCCAATGCCGCCCATGTGGGCGGACTGGTCATCGGTTGCCTGACCGGCTTGCTGGGCGGGCTTTGGGCGCGGCGCAGGCAGGCTGTATAAAGTTTCGAATTGTCGCGTGGGAGCGGGCTTGCTCGCGATGGGTTCAACCCGTTGATTCAGATGCACCGAGTTGCCTGAATCGCGAGCAAGCCCGCTCCCACAGATAGAAATGCCATCTGATTTTTAAAGAGCGGAAACAGAACCATGTCCTCTTTCAACGAAATGATTCAAAACATCACCCCCGAGATCTACCAGAGCCTGAAACTGGCCGTGGAAATCGGTAAATGGGCGGACGGCAACAAACTCACTGCCGAACAGCGCGAGCTGTCGTTGCAGGCGATGATTGCCTGGGAAGTGCAGAACCTGCCTGAAGACCAGCGCACCGGTTATATGGGCCCGCAGGAATGCAGCTCGAAATCGGCGCCGGTGCCCAATATCCTGTTCAAGTCGGATGCCATCCATTGATTGAGATTGGTCGCGGTGCAATCAGCAAGATGTCGGCAAGCCTGGAAACGCCGACCGTTCAATATGCGTTCCGTTTGGGCGATACCGAGGTGCCGGTCAATCCCTTGATTGGCACTAAACTGCGTCTGGAATACCTGGGGGAGATCAACTGCTCTCACTGCGGGCGTAAAACCAAGAAGAGCTTCAGCCAGGGCTACTGCTACCCGTGCATGACCAAGCTGGCACAATGTGATGTGTGCATCATGAGCCCGGAGCGTTGCCATTATGACGCGGGCACTTGCCGTGATCCGTTGTGGGGCGAGCAGTTCTGCATGACCGATCATGTGGTGTATCTGGCCAACTCCTCCGGGGTCAAGGTGGGCATTACCCGTGCCACCCAGTTGCCGACCCGCTGGCTCGACCAGGGTGCCAGCCAGGCATTGCCGATCGTGCGCGTGGCGACCCGTCAGCAATCGGGGTTTGTCGAAGACCTGTTCCGCTCGCAAGTGGCTGACCGGACCAACTGGCGTGCACTGCTCAAGGGCGACGCAGCGCCGGTAGACCTCGCCGCAGTGCGTGCGCAACTGTTCGAGAGTTGCGCCGAAGGCCTGCACACCCTGCAGGAACGTTTCGGCCTGCAAGCGGTACAGCCTTTGCATAGCGTCGAGCCCATCGAGATTTGCTACCCGGTCGAGCAGTATCCGACCAAGATTGTCAGCTTCAATCTGGATAAAGATCCGATCGTCGAAGGCACGCTGATGGGGATCAAGGGCCAATACCTGATCTTTGACACCGGCGTTATCAATATCCGCAAATACACGGCCTACCAGCTGGCCGTGCATCAGTAAAAGGACTCCAGCATGCGCACCGAACAACCGCAAATGATCTACCTGAAGGACTACCAGGCGCCCGATTACCTGATCGACGAGACGCACCTGACCTTCGAGTTGTTCGAGGATCACACCCTGGTTCATGCGCAACTGCTGATGCGCCGCAACCCGGCCCGTGGCGCCGGCCTGCCGGCCCTGGCGCTGGATGGCCAGCAGCTGGAGCTGCTGTCGGTCAGCCTCGACGATATCGAATTGACCGCCGAGGATTATCAGCTCAGCGACAGCCACCTGATCCTGCACCCGACCAGCGAACAGTTCGTGGTCGATACCAGCGTGCGCATCCACCCCGAATCCAACACCGCGCTGGAAGGCCTGTACAAGTCCGGCGGGATGTTCTGCACCCAGTGCGAGGCCGAAGGCTTTCGCAAGATTACCTATTACCTCGACCGCCCGGACGTGATGAGCAAGTTCACCACCACCGTGGTGGCCGAGCAGCACAGTTACCCGATTCTGCTGTCCAACGGTAACCCGATCGCCAGCGGCCCCGACGAAGACGGCCGGCACTGGGCAACCTGGGAAGACCCGTTCATGAAACCGGCGTACCTGTTTGCACTGGTGGCCGGTGACCTGTGGTGCGTCGAAGACACCTTCACCACCATGAGCGAGCGCAGCGTGGCGCTGCGCATTTATGTCGAGCCGGAAAACATCGACAAGTGCCAGCACGCCATGACCAGCCTGAAAAAATCCATGCGCTGGGACGAAGAGACCTACGGTCGTGAATACGATCTGGACATCTTTATGATCGTGGCCGTCAACGACTTCAATATGGGCGCCATGGAGAACAAGGGTCTCAATATCTTCAACTCCAGCGCCGTACTGGCCCGCGCCGAAACCGCCACCGATGCCGCGCACCAGCGGGTCGAAGCCATCGTCGCCCACGAGTACTTCCACAACTGGTCGGGTAACCGCGTGACCTGTCGCGACTGGTTCCAGCTGTCGCTCAAGGAAGGCTTCACGGTGTTCCGTGATTCCGAGTTCTCGGCCGACATGAATTCGCGCACCGTCAAGCGCATCCAGGACGTGGCCTACCTGCGCACTCACCAGTTCGCCGAAGACGCCGGCCCCATGGCCCATGCCGTGCGCCCGGAGAGCTTTATCGAGATCTCCAACTTCTACACCCTGACCGTTTACGAGAAGGGTTCTGAGGTGGTGCGTATGATCCACACCCTGCTGGGCGCCGAGGGTTTTCGCAAAGGCAGTGACCTGTACTTCGAGCGTCATGATGGCCAGGCGGTGACCTGCGACGACTTTATCAAGGCCATGGAAGATGCCAATGGCGCCGACCTGAGCCAGTTCAAGCGCTGGTACAGCCAGGCAGGTACACCGCGGCTGGCCGTCAGCGAGCACTACGATGCGCAACAACACACCTATAGCCTGACTTTTGCGCAAAGCTGCCCGGCAACTCCGGACAAGATCGAAAAACTGCCGTTCGTCATTCCGGTCGAACTGGGCCTGCTGGACGCCGGGGGTAGTGAAATTGCCCTGCAACTGGCGGGCGAAGCTGCGGCCTCGGGCACCAGCCGCGTGCTGTCAGTGACTGAAGCCGAACAGACCTTCACCTTTGTCGGCATCAACGAAAAACCGCTGCCGTCCCTGTTGCGCGGGTTCTCGGCACCGGTGAAGCTGAGCTTCGATTACAGCCGTGACCAGTTGATGTTCCTGATGCAGCACGACAGCGACGGGTTCAACCGTTGGGATGCTGGTCAGCAACTGGCGGTGCAGGTGCTGCAAGAGTTGATTGCACAGCATCAGCGCGGTGAAGCACTGGTCATGGATCAGCGTCTGGTCGAGGCGTTGCGCACGGTGCTGGGCAATGAGCAACTGGATCAGGCAATGGTGGCAGAGATGCTCTCGCTGCCGGGCGAAGCCTATCTGACCGAAATCAGTGACGTGGCCGATGTCGAAGCCATCCACGTTGCCCGCGAGTTCGCTCGCAAGCAACTGGCAGACAGCCTGTTCGACGCCCTGTGGACGCGTTACCAGGCCAACCGCGAAGTGTCCAAAGCCACGCCTTATGTGGCTGAAGCCGAGCACTTTGCCCGTCGCGCACTGCAAAATATCGCGCTGTCCTACCTGATGCTCAGCGGCAAGCCGCAAGTGTTGGCGGCGGCGCTGGAGCAGTTCGAGCACAGCGACAACATGACCGAACGCCTGACGGCGCTGGCCGTGCTGGTCAACTCGCCCTACGAGGCGGAAAAAGCTGCGGCGCTGGCCAGTTTTGCCGAGCAATTCAAGGACAACCCGCTGGTCATGGATCAATGGTTCAGCGTGCAGGCGGGCAGCACCTTGCCCGGCGGTTTGCAGCGCGTGCGCGAGCTGATGCAACATCCGGCGTTCACCATCAAGAACCCGAACAAAGTGCGGGCCCTGGTGGGTGCCTTTGCCGGGCAAAACCTGATCAACTTCCATGCTGCGGACGGTTCGGGCTATCGTTTCCTGGCGGACCTGGTGATCGAACTGAATGGTTTCAACCCGCAGATTGCCTCTCGGCAACTGGCGCCGTTGACCCGCTGGCGCAAGTACGACGCTGCACGACAGGCGCTGATGAAGGCAGAGCTTGAGCGCATCCGCAGCTCGGGCGAACTGTCCAGCGATGTGTTTGAAGTGGTCAGCAAAAGTCTGGCGTAACGCCTGGACGTAAAAAAGGCGCTGTCCGAGTGATCGGGCAGCGCTTTTTTTTATGGTTTTTTGTCGCCCAGAGTGATCAAGCGTGACACAGGCACTTTATCAATCACTGCCGTGTAATTGACTGGCCCTTTGAGTTCCTTGATGTCGTTGTCGATATAACCACGCCGGGAGTAGTCGACAGAGGCGATTTGCTTGCCATTGCGATAAATGTGCACGGGCTTGTCTGCGCTGCCATCGCCATTCCAGGTCAGATTCACCTGTGCTGCGTCAGGCGCTAACCGGGCAGAGAATAGCCTTGCACCCAGAGGCCCGGTCAGGGGCAGACCGTCCATGGCATGCCGGGCAGGTACGGGCTCGATGCCAAAATGGGCCAGCAGGGTCGGAGTAATATCCGCCTGGCTGGCAAAACCGTAGAGGTTGTCGTGGCCCGGATTGTCCGGATTGGTGATGGGGCGGGTAAGTTGCTCGTTGGCGGGTTTGTTGAGTGCGATAAACGTGGTTTTCTCGCTCAGGGTTTGGGCGCCATGATTACGCCCATCGGGCAGGCGCCGGCCATGATCAGTTGTCACCAGTACTAGCCAGTCTTCATCGGGGTTGCTTTGTTTACGGCGCTTGAGTGCCGACAGTAACTGGCCGACCTTGTCGTCGACGCCCTGGATTGCGGTCTGATAGCGGGTTGAAAAACCGTATCTATGGCCGACATTATCAGGCTCGTCGAAGTGCGCGAAAACCAGGTCCGAGCGACCATATTCAAGCTCATAGCTGGCCTTGTCGGCGACGCATTGATCGACGTCGGAGCATTTGATGGCAAGGTCGATAAAGCCTTGGGCAATATCATCGGCGAAGTTGTTGTTGATGGTATTCCAGCTGACAATGCTGCTCGTCTTGCGTTCAGGATCCGCCTGCTTGAGTTGCTTGAACAGGCTGGGCGCTTTGTTGCGCCATGCGTTGTTGTTGGAGGGGACTTTATGTCGGTCTACCCAGGTGCCGGTCAGTATTGTCGTCCAGCCCGGGCCGCTACCGGTAGTTTGCTCTGTCGCAGTTCCGTCAATCCCTCCGATGTAACTTTTGGCGGGGTTCAGGCCGGCAATATGGGGGGCCATATTATTTTGAATGGCTTGCTGAAGTTTTTCGTATTGCATGCCGTCGACACCAATCAACAAGGCCTTGTGGCTTTTGTAGTTTTGGGCGTCGGAGGTATCAGGGGGCGCGGCATGGGACAACATGACGGTGAATGTCAAACCCAGGCCGGTAGCGATAGATAAAGCAATATGGGTATGGCTCATGGCAGATCTCACTCAGTGAGTTGAACACGAGACGAATATGTAAGGGCTGTATGTCACTGACATTACGTTATTGCCAGCTTTAAATGCAGGATATTTCAGTACCCGGCACGTTCATACGCAGTTCATGTCGGGCCAGGGGAACTGGCCCGGCACTTCATCAGAACTTCCAGCTCACCGATGCCGTGACGTTGCGCGGGGAGCCGTAGTTGCTTTGCCCGTAACGTACGCTTTGCAGGTATTTCTCGTTGGTCAGGTTGTCGAGGTTGAGCTGGGTGCTCCAGTGCGGGTCGATATCATAGCTGGCCATCAGGCCCACCAGCATATAGGCAGCCTGGTTTGCTGCCGGGGCGTCGTCGTTCTCGACCTTGCTTTGCCACTTGAGGCTGCCGCCCACTTTCACCTGCGGTGCCATCGGCAGCTTGTAGGCCATGGAGGTGGTCAGGGCATTGCGCGGTATAAACTTGCGCCCGCGGTTGTTGTCGGCATCGGTGATATAGACGTAGGTATAGCCCCCGCTGATTTGCAGGCCCGGCGCCAGTTCGCCCGAAGCTTCCAGTTCTACACCGCTGCTCTTATACGACATGCCGTCATACAGGTAACCGCCCAGGGAAGGGTTGAAACCTGAGTAGGTGGCAACGTTATCCTGCTTGGTATGAAATACCGCTGCCGAAACGTCCAGTTTCTTGTCCAGCAGATGCCCCTTGATCCCGGCCTCGTAGCTCTTGCCTTCCAGCGGGTCGAGCACCTGGCCCTGGGTATTGAGGTAGTACTGCGGGTTGAAAATCTTGGTGTAGCTGGCATACAGCGAGTACTGCGGCGTCAGGTCATAGACTACGCCAGCGTACGGGGTGACTTTGCCATGAATGCTCACGTCCCGCCCCGAACCGTAGTTTTCACCGTCGCTGTCGGCACTGAGCATGCGCGCACCGACGATCAGGTGCAGGTCGTCGGTAAGGCTCAACCGTGTACCGGCGTAGAGACTCTTCTGGCGGTCGGTGTAATTGGAGGTCGCGTCGGCATTGGCCATGTTGTAAGCAGGCTTGGGGATGACGCCGTTGAGGGCATCTTCCAGCGACACCGGGGTGTAGTACGAGGAGGTGCCGTACAGCGAGGTTTCCTGGGTACGGGAACGGGCCACGTTGGCGCCGAAGGTCAACTGGTGCTCGCGGCCGCCCAGGCTGAAAGGCCCGCTGAACGAGAGGTCGCCATCCAGCTCGCGGGTCTTGCCTTTGTAGTTGGAGGCCAGCCCGGTATAGCCGGTGCCAGAGGCGCTGTTGGCATAGATGTAGAACATGTCGGTGTCTTCGCGATGCTCCATGGCGGTTACGGTCAGCGTGGACTTCCAGTCATTGGCGAAGTGGTGCTGCCACTCGGCGAAGGCGCGACTGGTGCGTACATCCCAGTACACCCAGGGCTGGGCAATGTTGGCACTGGTGCTGCTGTAGTGCAGGGCGTTGCCGCTGCTGTCGGTGAGCGGCAGGGAGCCCCAGCTGGCACCGTTGGCATTGCTTTTCTGGTCTTCATAACCGACGGTCAGCGTGTCGTCGTCACTCAGGTCGAAGGCGAGCATGCCACTGAAGATGTTCTTTTCCCGGGAATAACGATCCAGATAAGAGTTGCCCACTTCGTTGGCATAGATCACTCGCCCGCGCACATTGCCCGCATCGGTCAGCGGCCCGGAGACGTCGAGATCGACCCGGCGCTTGTCCCAGGAGCCGGCGCTGACGCTGACCTTGGCCTCAGGCTCATAGGTGGGGCGTTTGCGGATAAAGTTAACCGTGGCCGACGGGTTGCCAGTGCCGGTCATCAGGCCGTTGGCGCCGTGCAATACATCAACCTGCTCGTAGGGTGCGGTGTCGATATCACCCACCAGCACGCCGCCGGTGAGCCCCATGCCCATGCCGTCGTACTGGAAGTTGGTGATGTCGAAACCGCGGGCAGTGAAGTAAGTCCGGTCGGTCTCGACCTTTTGCACGTTGACTCCGGGGGTACTGTCCAGCACATCGCGAATACTGTTGAGCTTGAAGTCGTCAAGTTGCTCGCGCTTGATGCTGGTGATGCCCTGGGGTGTTTGCCCGGCGGTGAGGTTCAATCGCGTGGTAGTGGCGGCGGGTTTGGCTTGATAGCCCGGTGGTGCATCTTCACTGTCGGCGGTGCCGGTGACGCTGGTGGAAGGCAGGTTCAAGGTGTATTCGTCGGCTGATGCCGAATTGAGCATGCCCAGTGCGACAAGTGTAAGGGCGGACGTCGGAAGGCTGAACAGTGAGCGCATGATCTGCGGATACTCCGGGCTGGAACTGCGTAAACGAGAATTAGTTACAAAGTTTTACATTTGTGCAAATGATAATCAATGCTCTTAACTATTCTTTACGCATTGTTGCAAAATCCTTGCTGCGGTCTTTTTATCGGGCACCTCGGCGCCTCGACCAAACGCCGCCTGCCGAGTATCTGCAAAATCTCGCCAACGGCTCTGCGTGAAGGCTATAAACTGTCAGCCTGTGTGGTTCCGGCTTGAAGCGTCGGAGCCGGTTCATCATCGATAGCGAGTAGTGCATTCATTAAATGAGCAACCCCACCTCTACCTCTAAAGCCAACTGGCAGCCTGTAATCGCGCTGGCGCTGGCCGCTTTTGTGTTCAATACCACCGAGTTTGTGCCGGTGGGGCTGCTGAGTGCGATTGGCGCAAGTTTTGACATGGCCACGGCCCGGGTCGGGCTGATGCTCACCATCTATGCCTGGGTGGTGTCACTGGCTTCCTTGCCGATCATGCTGGTGACGCGCAACGTTGAGCGGCGCAAGTTACTGCTGGTGCTGTTCGGGTTGTTTATCGCCAGTCATGTACTGTCGAGTCTGGCGACCAGCTTCGGCATTTTGTTGCTTAGCCGGATCGGCGTGGCGCTGTCCCATGCGCTGTTCTGGTCGATAACAGCCTCTCTGGCGGTGCGTCTGGCGCCTGAGGGCAAGCAGGTGCAAGCGCTGGGGTTGCTGGCCACCGGTACTTCGCTGGCGATGGTGATGGGGGTGCCCCTGGGCCGTTTGCTGGGCGAGGCCATGGGCTGGCGTACCACTTTTCTGGTGATCGCAGCGCTGGCGGTGTTGCTGGTGCTGTGGTTGGCGCGCACTTTGCCGTTGCTGCCAAGCCAGAATTCCGGCTCGCTCAGAAGCTTGCCGGTGCTGTTCAAGCGCCCTGCACTGGTGGCTGTGTATCTGTTGACGGCGGTGGTGATCACGGCGCAATTTACCGCGTACAGCTATATCGAACCCTTTGTGCAGAACGTGGCGGGTATGAGCGGCGCTACCGTGACCCTGATCCTGCTGCTCTTCGGCGGTGCGGGGATTTTCGGTTCGCTGTGTTTTAGCTGGTTCCACAAATACAGCCCGCTGGGCTTCCTGCTGACCGCTGTGGGCCTGATCGCGCTGAGCCTGCTGTTGCTGTTGCCGGCCAGCAACTGGATTGAATCCCTGGGGGTGTTGAGCATCATTTGGGGGATGGCGATCATGGGCTTTGGCCTGGCGATGCAGTCCAAAGTACTGACCCTGGCGCCGGACGCGACGGATGTGGCGATGGCGATGTTTTCCGGTATCTACAATATCGGCATTGGCGGCGGGGCATTGCTGGGCAGTTCGGTGGGCAGCCATTTCGGTTTTGCCTGGATCGGGCTGGCAGGTGGTTCGCTGGCGGGGCTGGCGTTGGTGTTCTACGCCTGGACCATGTACCGGCTAAACCGCAGCGCCGCACAGGCCTGACATACCGGGGCTTTGGCGCAAGGCTAGAGCCCCGGCAGGTTTACACGATGATCAGCACCCTCCCGATCGCAGCCTCGTTCCACTCGTCAACGACTACAACATGGAGTTGGTGGCGAGGCAGAAGAGACAACCCCTGATCTCAGGATTCAAACCTTTGAATCCTGAGATCGGCAGAACCTGAACAAACACGCTGTCGAGATGCTCCAGGCCATAGAGTGCAGCCTGGAGTTACTTGTCAGCGGCCACAAAGTCCCGGTTTCAGGCTTGCACTTTGATTGGCACGGGTAATCACCGTGATGACCGCCAATGCCGCAATGACCAGTCCCGGTGAAGTCGCCAGCAGCACCCCGGTCGTTCCGGCCCCGGCGGCGAGGATCTGACCTGCTGCCAAGGGACCTGCAACCGAACCCAGGCGCCCGATAGCGACTGCAGCGCCGACGCCGGTTGCCCGTACGGCTGTCGGATACAGCGGCGGAGCCATTGCATAGAGCACCAACTGCGCCGCCATTACAAACAGGCCCACAGCAAAGCCTGCAGTGGCCACGGGCACAATCCCTACCGAAAAGCCGATCCCGGCCAGTGATGCGAGTAGCCCGGCATAGACGCCCAGAACCACCTTGATCGGGTTGCAGCGGTCCAGCAGCAGGCCGCCGAGCAAGGAGCCCAAAGCACCGCCTATGTTGAACAGCATTTGCACCATGCCCGCTTGCGGCTTGGTGAAACCCTGGGCGAGCAGCAGTGTGGGCAGCCAGTTCAGCAACATGTACATCACGGTCAGGGTAAAGAAGTAACTGAGCCACAACGCCAGGGTCGAACGGCCACGACCTTCACCAAACAGTGCCTGGCCCGTAGACACGCGCAAAGCCTGGCTGGCGTCCTGGCGGAAAACCCGGGACTCGGGCAGCAGGATGATCATCAGCGGCACGACAAGCAACGGGGCTAGCCCGCCGATGATAAAGGTGGTTTGCCAGTGGTCATGGGAGAACATCGCCACTACCGCTGCCATTGCGCCACCCAGTGGCACGCCGCAATACATGATGCTGATCGCTGTGCCACGACGGCGTTCGTCTACCGCTTCAGCACATAGGGCGATCAGGTTGGGCAGGGCAGCTCCCAGACCAAGGCCCGTCATGAATCGCACCAGCAGCAAGTGGTAGTAGCTGTCTACATAGGCGGTCAGCAGGGAGAAGACGCCAAACAGGATGACCGCGCCGATGAGGATCTTTTTACGGCCGACTCGATCGGCAATCCAGCCGCCGAAGAATGCACCGGGCAGCAGGCCGATGATCCCGACACTGAACACCCAGCCCATCATTTTCGGGTCCAGGTCAAAGGTTTGACGCAGGCCGGCGGCGGCAGTGCCCGCGGCTTGCAGGTCAAACCCTTCGATAAGCGCAACGATAAAGCACAAAGCGATTGTCAGCGTCGAACGATGCTGTGGAGTGTTCATGGACGAACCTCGTTATTGTTTTTGTAGGGGGGCTTTCAGCGAGCCAAATAAAGATTAACAAAGATAACTAAAAAAAGAAGCTGCGAAGGTATTTGCTAAAAAATCAGCTTAAACGTGTTTAAAACAGGCTTTTAGCCAGTGCGTGCCTGTAATTATCAAAAATAGATAAGAAACATAATGTTCGATTATCGATCATTCAAGATTGACGTTGCTTTGACTTGTTTCCATTCTCTGGCCCAGGAAACGCCATGAGAGCGTTCTGGTTCTGTCAAAAACAACAATAAATGGACATTCAATATGCATACGCTCAACCAAGGCGCCCTGCGCTTGTTCCCGCTTTCGTGCATTGCCCTGTGCCTGCTCAGTACCCCTGTTTGGGCCCAGGGATTTATCGAAGACAGTCACGCCACCCTGACCTTGCGCAACTACTACATGGACCGTGATTACAAGGACGATGGCGTCAAGACCGCAGCGCGGGAATGGGCCCAGGGCTTCATTGCCAACATGGAGTCGGGCTTTACCGAGGGCACGGTCGGTTTCGGGCTGGATGTGCGTGGTCTGCTGGGGGTCAAGCTGGACTCTTCGCCTGACCGCAGCGGCACCGAACTGCTGCCGGTCAATAGCGACAAACAGGCTGCGGATGAGTACTCGCGACTGGCCTTCACCGGCAAGCTGCGTTTTAGCCAGACCACGCTCAAGACCGGTGATGTGTCGATTTTTCTGCCGTTTGCCTTTGCCAGCCCGTCGCGGCTGTTGCCCCAGACCTTTCGCGGGACCACCGTCAGCTCCAAAGAAATTGACGGCCTGACCTTCAACACCGGATATATCGACGCGATCAACAAACGTGACTCCACCAACTACCAGGCCATGACTATCGCGTCGCCCAATGGCCGATTCAAGGGCTCGGCTGAAACCTCGCACCTGGCTTACGGCGGTGGTGATTATCAGGTCAACAAGAACCTGAGCGTGCGCGCCTACCATGTCGAGGTGGCGGATTTGTACAAGCAAAGCACCCTGGCATTGCTGCACGATCTGCCCCTGGGTGATGGCGTGCTGACCACCGACCTGCGCAGTTTTTTCAGTGATGAGGCGGGCAGTGCCAAAGCAGGCAAGGTCGACAACATCAACGCATCGGCGCTGTTGGGTTATCGGCTGGGAGGGCATCGTTTAAGTGTGGGCTACATGCATTCCAGCGGTGATACGGCGACGCCTTACATCTCGGGTACAGAGTTGATGGGCATGAGCGAAATGACCATGAGTTCGGATTTTCTCAATGCCAAGGAGCGCACCTGGCAGGCCATTTACGACTACGACTTCACGGCGGTGGGGGTAGTGGGATTGAAAGGGCGGTTGCGTTATGTGCGCGGTGACAATATCGAACTGGCGTCCTTGAATGCGGATGATCGCAAGGAGCGCGAGTTTCAGATGGAGCTGGGGTACGTGATTCAGAGCGGGCCGCTGAAAAACCTGGGCCTTTTGGCGAGGAAGTCTATTTACCGCAATGACTTCCCGGCAGGTGCGGCCTTTCGCGACGAAAACCAGACCCGCTTCCTGGCCATCTATACCTTGCCGATTTGGTAGGGCCAATTGTCTATTTGCTGGAGAGCCGTGCGAGGCCCTGCGCGTGTTGCGGTTTTGCGACCGCTTCACGCTCGAACGTAGCCTCGTTCTACTCGTCAACTGCTACGCAGTGGCATGAGTTGTGAAATACGTAGCAGCTGACGAGCCGTGCGAGGCTGCGTTCGGCTGCGCAGCAGTCGTGAAATCAGCTTTCACTATTGATCAGGCACTGCGCATGTTGCGGATTTGGTAGCTACAGCGCTGGGCTATTCCTGATACACCTTTTTCAGCAGGCGCAGCAGTTCTTCACGCTCGGCGCTATCCAGCGCCGAGGTCGCGTCGATGTCGCTTTGGGCAGCGATGGCCTTGAGCTCTTTGAGCAGGGCTTCGCCGGTCTTGCTCAGGAATATGCCGTAGGAGCGCTTGTCGGGTTTGCAACGAACCCGTACCGCCAACGCCCGACTCTCCAGCTTGTTCAACAATGGCACCACTTGCGGGGGCTCAATCGCCAGCGCCCGGGCCAGGTCCGCCTGCATCAGCCCGGGATGCTGATCAATGATCGCCATTGCCGAAAACTGCGCCGGACGCAGGTCGTGGGTCGACAGCCGGTTGATCAGGTTCTGGAAAAGCTTGAGCTGGGCGCGGCGCATGGCATAGCCGATCAGTTCGTCCAGCGCGGTGTCCAGAGGAGCCTGTACGTCCGGGCTTTCAGGCATGGCCTCTTGGGCGACGACAGGGGTGGCTGGCTTGGCCATAAATAGAGGGGTCCTTGCTCGAATGAAGTTAATAAACGTATCTAGTTTGCCGCGGTTGCTGGTTGATAGCCATCGCTGCGTTATTTTACGAGCGTTTGCCGCAAAAAAAATTGGTTAATTTAATTAATGGTTAATTGACATAACTAATTATGCCGGTTAGTTTTCACTCATCTTCAAGCGAACAACAAGAGAGCAATCGCTATGAGCCAATACGAAGGCCGCTGGAAAACCGTCAAAGTCGAAATCGAAAACAGCATCGCCTGGGTGATACTCAATCGTCCGGAAAAACGCAATGCCATGAGCCCGACCCTGAACCGTGAAATGATCGACGTGCTGGAAACCCTCGAGCAGGACCCGCAGGCGGGTGTTTTGGTGTTGACCGGCGCGGGCGATGCCTGGACGGCGGGCATGGACTTGAAGGAGTACTTTCGCGAAGTGGACGCTGGCCCCGAGATTCTTCAGGAGAAAATCCGCCGTGAAGCGTCGCAGTGGCAATGGAAGTTGCTGCGCATGTACGCCAAGCCAACGATTGCCATGGTCAATGGCTGGTGCTTTGGTGGTGGTTTCAGCCCGCTGGTGGCGTGCGACCTGGCCATCTGCGCTGACGAGGCAACGTTCGGCCTGTCGGAAATCAACTGGGGCATTCCACCGGGCAACCTGGTCAGCAAGGCTATGGCAGACACCGTAGGCCATCGCCAGTCGCTGTACTACATCATGACCGGCAAGACCTTCGACGGGCGTAAAGCCGCCGAGATGGGCCTGGTCAATGAGAGCGTACCGCTGGCGCAGTTGCGTGAAGTCACCATTGAGCTGGCGCGCAATCTGCTGGAGAAAAACCCGGTTGTACTGCGTGCGGCCAAGCATGGCTTCAAGCGTTGCCGCGAACTGACCTGGGAGCAGAACGAAGATTATCTGTACGCCAAGCTCGACCAGTCGCGACTGCTGGATACCGAAGGCGGGCGTGAGCAGGGCATGAAGCAGTTCCTCGATGACAAGAGCATTAAGCCAGGCCTGCAAGCCTACAAGCGCTAATCTCGCTGTTCAGGGTGCGCCGGGCGCACCCTGTAAATGAATTCCCGATAACGACAATAAAGAGGAATCACCATGTTGGACGTGCCCCTGCTCATTGGCGGAAAGTCGTGCCCGGCCCGTGATGGTCGAACGTTCGAACGCTGCAACCCGGTGACGGGTGAGGTGGTATCACGCGTGGCCGCCGCCACCCTGGAAGATGCCGATGCCGCAGTTGCCGCGGCTCAGGCTGCTTTTCCCGTGTGGGCCGCGTTGGCGCCCAATGAACGGCGTACCCGGTTGCTCGCTGCTGCCGAGTTGATGCAGGCACGGGCGAGCGAGTTTATCGAGGCAGCGGGTGAAACCGGGGCTATGGCCAACTGGTACGGGTTCAACGTCAAGCTGGCGGCCGGCATGCTTCGTGAAGCCGCCTCCATGACCACCCAGATCAACGGCGAAGTAATCCCCTCCGATGTGCCCGGCAGTTTTGCGATGGCCTTGCGCCAACCCTGTGGCGTCATCCTGGGCATCGCGCCCTGGAATGCCCCGGTGATTCTGGCAACCCGTGCTCTGGCCATGCCGCTGGCGTGCGGCAACACCGTGGTGCTCAAGGCTTCCGAGCTGAGCCCGGCCGTTCACCGGCTGATTGGCCAGGTATTGCAGGACGCGGGACTGGGCGATGGCGTGGTCAACGTGATCAGCAATGCTCCGGTAGATGCGCCGGCGATTGTAGAGCGACTGATCGCCAATCCGGCGGTGCGTCGGGTCAACTTTACCGGCTCAACCCACGTGGGGCGCATTGTTGCCGAGCTGGCAGCCCGTCACCTCAAGCCGGCCCTTCTTGAGCTGGGGGGCAAGGCGCCGTTTCTGGTACTGGATGACGCTGACCTTGACGCCGCAGTCGACGCCGCAGCCTTTGGCGCTTACTTCAATCAGGGCCAGATCTGCATGTCCACCGAGAGGCTGATCGTGGACAGCAAGGTGGCGGATGCCTTTATCGACAAGCTGGCAGCCAAGGTTGCCACCTTGCGCGCCGGTCATCCCCAGGCGGACGACTCGGTACTCGGCTCGCTGGTGGACGCCAGCGCCGGTGTGCGGATCAAGGCGCTGATCGACGATGCGGTCGGTAAAGGCGCGCGGCTGGTGGTGGGTGGTCAGGTCGATGGCAGCATCATGCAACCAACGTTGCTCGATGGTGTGACCCCGAGTATGCGCCTGTACCGCGAAGAGTCTTTTGGCCCGGTTGCCGTGCTACTGCGCGGGGACGGCGATGAGGCCTTGCTGAGTCTGGCCAACGATTCGGAGTTCGGTTTGTCGGCGGCGATTTTCAGTCGGGACACCGGGCGTGCCCTGGCACTGGCCCAACGGGTCGAATCGGGCATTTGCCATATCAACGGCCCTACGGTCCACGATGAAGCGCAAATGCCCTTTGGTGGTGTCAAGTCCAGCGGTTACGGCAGTTTTGGCGGCAAGGCGTCGATCGAGCAATTCACCCAGTTGCGCTGGATCACCTTGCAGAACGGGCCGCGCCACTACCCGATCTGATTGTCTGCACAAGGCATAACAATAATAAGGAGTCATGCCTGCGCCATGCCGCTTAAGTGTCGGACGGGCCGCGCATGCCTTGTTGGAGGAGCATGACGTGAGTTTCGAATTCAAATCCCTGGCCAAGTCCCCTACGTCCCCGGCACGTTATCGCGAGGTGGCCATCGGTCACCCGGCGGTCGAAGTGCTTGAGGTCGGCGGCATCTTGCACATGCGCTCCCTGGAAACCCTGGAGCCGATGCCCGAACGCTTGCTTGATCGCCTGGTGCACTGGGCGCAGGTCCGGCCCGAGCACACCTTTATCGCTGCACGGGACAGTGATGGCGAGTGGCGTCGCATCAGCTATGCCCAAATGCTGGAAGACGTTCGCGCCATTGCGCAAAGCCTGCTGGTGTATGGTCTGGGGGCAGAGCGTCCGCTGGCAATCCTGTCAGGCAACGATATTGAGCATTTGCAGATGGCGTTGGGGGCGATGTACGCCGGTATTCCTTACTGCCCGGTTTCACCTGCCTATTCGTTGCTGTCCCAGGATTTTGCCAAGTTGCGCCATGTCTGCGACCTGTTGCAGCCAGGCCTGATCTTTGTCAGTGATGCGGCGGACTATCAACGTGCCGTGCACGCAGTATTGCCCGCAGGGACGCCATTGGTAGCGGTACGTGGCGAGATGGCGGGGCGGCCCCAGGTGAGCTTTGCCAGCTTGCTGGAGCAGGCGGGCGGCGCCGAGGCCCAGGCTGCGTTCATGGCGTCAGGCCCGGACACCATCGCCAAATTCCTCTTCACTTCAGGCTCTACCAAACTGCCCAAAGCGGTGATTACCACCCAACGCATGCTCTGTGCCAATCAGCAAATGCTGTTGCAGACCTTTCCGGTATTTGCCGAAGAGCCCCCGGTGCTGGTGGACTGGCTGCCCTGGAACCATACGTTTGGCGGCAGTCATAACCTCGGTATCGTTCTGTACAACGGCGGTACGCTGTACCTGGATGGCGGTAAACCAACGGCTCAGGGCTTTGCCGAAACCCTGCGCAATCTCAAGGAAATCTCGCCGACTGCCTACCTCACCGTGCCTAAGGGCTGGGAAGAGCTGGTCACTGCGCTGGAAACTGACAGCGACTTGCGGGCACGATTTTTTGCCCGCATCAAACTGTTCTTTTTCGCCGCAGCGGGCCTTTCGCAAAGTATCTGGGACCGGCTCGACCGGGTTGCCGAGCAACACTGTGGCGAGCGCATCCGCATGATGGCCGGGCTGGGCATGACCGAGGCTTCGCCTTCATGCACCTTCACCACCGGGCCGTTGTCGATGGCCGGTTATATCGGTCTGCCGGCGCCGGGCTGTGAGGTCCGGCTGGTGCCGGTGGACGGCAAGCTGGAGGGGCGCTTTCGTGGCCCGCACATCATGCCCGGTTACTGGCGCGCCCCCGAGCAGAGTGCCGAGGCGTTTGACGATGAGGGCTTTTACCGCTCAGGTGATGCCATCAAGCTGGCCGATCCTTGCAATCCGCAGTGGGGGTTGATGTTCGATGGACGACTGGCCGAGGACTTCAAATTGTCCTCCGGGGTATTTGTCAGCGTGGGGCCGCTGCGAAACCGGGCCGTGCTCGAGGGTTCGCCCTATGTTCAGGATCTGGTGATCGCAGCGCCGGATCGCGAGTGTCTGGGTGCGTTGGTATTTGCCCGTCTGTACGAGTGCCGACAGTTGTCGGGCTTGCCTGCGGACGCCAGCGATGCGCAGGTGTTGGCCAGTGAACCGGTACGCCAGTGGTTTGCTGACTGGTTGCAGCGGCTCAATCTCCAGGCCAGTGGCAATGCCAGTCGCCTGGAATGGATCGCGCTGCAGGATGAGGCCGCGTCGATCGATCGCGGTGAAATCACCGACAAGGGTTCGATCAATCAGCGTGCAGTGCTGCAATGGCGAGCGGCGCATGTGGAAGCACTTTATCGCGGGCAGGCGCCTTCGATCCTGCGTGCAGGCAAGCCGTCGTGAGCCCTGGAGGGCAGTACTCGGCATTCACCGATGTCGCCATTCTTGAGGCGGTTCGTACACCATGGGTCGACCTGGGTGGGGCATTGGCCCAGGTTTCACCGATCGATATGGGGATCAAGGTCGCCCGTGAAGTGCTGGCCCGTGCCGGGCTGGACGGGCAGGCAGTGGACTCGGTACTGGCGGGTTCAATGGCTCAGGCCAGTTTTGATGCGTACATGTTGCCGCGTCATATCGGCCTCTACAGCGGGGTGGCACAACAGGTGCCTGCCCTGGCGGTGCAGCGTATTTGCGCCACAGGGTTTGAACTGTTGCGCCAGGCTGCCGGGCAGTTGCATGACGGCATTGAACTGGCGCTGTGTGTGGGCACCGAGTCCATGTCCCGCAACCCGATTGCCGCCTACACCCATCGTGGTGGATTCCGCCTGGGGGCGCCGGTCGAGTTCAAGGATTTTCTCTGGGAAGCGCTGTACGACCCGGCTCCCGGCGTGGACATGATCGCCACGGCGGAAAACCTGGCCAAGGATTATGGCCTGAGCCGTGAGGCAGTGGACGGCTATGCCCTCAATAGTCACCAGCAGGCACTTCGCGCCCAGGCCAGCGGCTGGCTGGGGGATGAAATCGTCACCCTGCGCAATGAAGTGTTTGAGCTGGAGGGCTGTCAGCCGCGTGGTATCAGCCTGCCGCGTCGATGTGAGTCTGTCAGCCTCGACAGTCATCCGCGTGCCACCGACGCCGTGGCCCTTGCCAGGCTGGGAGCCATTCACCCAGATGGTGTGCAAACGGCGGGTAACAGTTGCGCAGTGGTGGATGGCGCCGCTGCCGCGCTGGTCGCCCGTGCATCGGCGGGGCAGCCGGGCCTGGCAAATTTGCTGGCGACGGCGGTGGTCGGTGTTGCGCCACAACGGATGGGTATCGGCCCGGTACCTGCGATCCAGTTGCTGCTCAAGCGCAGCGGTTTGGCGCTGGACGCGATTGATCTGTTTGAAATCAACGAGGCGCAGGGCGCACAGATTCTGGCAGTGGCACAGGCACTGGAACTGGACCGGCAAAAACTCAACTGCCGTGGCGGCTCCATTGCTCTGGGGCATCCCCTGGCTGCCACCGGCCTGCGCCTGGTGCTGACCCTGGCGCGGCAGCTGCGCGAGCAGAATCTGCGTTATGGCATTGCCGCTGCGTGTGTCGGGGGTGGGCAGGGCATGGCGGTACTGATCGAGAATCCGCATTTTTCCAAGATTTGAGGTTTTCCCATGTGGCAATACCAGGCACCGCTGCGCGACATGCAATTTGTCATTGAACACTGGCTCGAGGCCCCGCAGGCCTGGGCACAAACAGAGCGATTCCAGGATCTCGATCTGGCGCTGGCCCGCCAGGTGCTTGAAGAAGCCGGGCGGTTCAGCTCCCAGGTGCTTGCGCCGATCAACAGCAGTGGCGACCGCCAGGGGTGCAGCTTCGAAGCGGGCCGGGTGACAACGCCAGCTGGCTTTGTCGAGGCGTATGTTGCCTACACCGAAGGCGGGTGGTCAGCCCTGGCCTGCGATGAGGCCTACGGCGGTCAGGGCTTGCCACAGCTACTCGACGCGGCGCTGCAGGAGATGCTCTATGCCAGCAACCATGGCTGGGCCATGTACACCGGCATCGCCCACGGTGCCTATCTGTGCCTCAAGGCCCATGCCCCGCAGTGGATCAAGGCGCGTTATTTGCCGCAGATTGTCAGCGGTGAAGTCTTGCCCACCATGTGCCTGACCGAACCGCAGGCAGGCAGCGACGTCGGCCTGCTGCGCTGTCGTGCCGAACCGCAAGACGACGGCAGTTATCGGGTAAGCGGCAGCAAGCTGTTTATCTCTGGTGGCGATCATGACCTGAGCGCAAATATCCTGCATCTGGTGCTGGCACGATTGCCCGGTGCGCCTGCTGGCAGTCGGGGCATTTCGCTGTTTCTGGTGCCCAAGCTGCTGGACCACCATCAGGTCAACAGCGTGCGTTGCGACGGTATCGAACACAAGATGGGGATCAAGGGCAGCGCGACCTGTTCGCTGGTGTTCGAGCAGGCACAAGGCTGGCTGATTGGTGAGGCCAACCGAGGCTTGGCGGCGATGTTCGTGATGATGAACTCGGCGCGGCTGCATGTGGGGCTGCAGGGGTTGGGGCACGCCGAAGCGGCGTGGCAGAACGCTCGCGACTATGCCCTGGAGCGCAAGCAGATGCGTGCGCCGGTTCGGCCTGCCGGGATCAGTGCTGACGCCGCCGACCCGATCCATTTTCACCCGGCCATGCGTCGTACCTTGCTGGAGTTGCGCGCCTGTACCGAGGGCATGCGGGCCGTGGGCTATTGGGTGGCGCATCTGCTCGATGAGGCAGAGCACCAAGGGAGCCAGGCTGACCGTCAGCACGCCCTGCAGCTGGCAGAAATGCTGACGCCAGTGATCAAGGCGTTTTTCACGGATCAGGGGTTTCGCCAGGCCAGCAACGCTTTGCAGGTGTTCGGCGGCTACGGCTATGTCAGCGAATTCGCTATCGAGCAAACCCTGCGCGACAGCCGTATTGCGATGATTTATGAGGGCAGCAACGAGATCCAGGCCAATGACTTGCTGTTGCGCAAAGTGCTGGGCGATGACGGTCGGGCGTTTGCCGCGTTGCTGGCGGTGATGCGCCAGGAGTCCGCGCTGGCCCTGGACGCCTCGGAGTGTGCCGGTTTTGCCGCTGAGCTGGAGCGACTGTGCGACAAGCTTGAAGCGGTGGTGGCTGCAGTTCGTGAGCGCGCTGGCGAGGACGTCGAGTATCCCTATCGGGTTGCCGGGGACTTTCTGCGGTTGTGCGGGGTGGCCCTGCTGGGGTTTGCCTGGGTACGAGGGGCGCGTGTGTCCCGTTTGCTGCCCGACAGCGACCCGGTACGGGCCAGTAAACTACAGACTGCGCAGTTCTTTTTTGCCTATGTATTGCCAGAAGCCGACTACCGCATTGCCTCCATCCGTGGCGCAATGGCGAGGCTGGCGTTTGTCGAGTGATACCCGGAACGCATGGCCTCAGTGGATCCAATAAGCGGTTCTTAGAGTGAGTAATAATGGGTTTCTGGCCAGAGAAGATCTCTGGCCACGAGATTGGTCGATAATCGCACCCTAAAGTTTAGCTGGTCCTGATGCGCTAACACATTGAATTCAAAAGATAAAAACAATTTATATGTGTTGGTTTCTGTATCTGATGGACCGAATTATTGAGATTCTGACAAACCCTCATATTGCCTGTGGATCCATTAACGGGTTGACTAGCGCCCTGGCGTTGGCTGGATTTCTTCCTGACCGTCGCCCATAAAAATTACAAAAAAGGGTCTCGTCATGAAAGGCTTATCCAGAGCACAGAACTGTCACAGTTCTGTCCGCTTTATGTCTGCGCGTACTGCCGTGTTTTGCGCTTGCCTTGCCCGGGTTGCTTGCGACAGGCAGGTGCAATGATGGATATCAATCTGAAAGCTCGCGTTGATAACGGTCCGATGGTGCGATTTCAATGGCTCGCCATCGGGATCTGCATTGTTTTGAACATGATCGATGGCTTTGATGTGCTGGTGATGGCGTTCACGGCGGCTTCGGTGTCGGCCGAGTGGGGCCTGAGTGGAGCGCAGATCGGCATGTTGCTCAGTGCCGGGTTGTTTGGCATGGCGGCGGGTTCACTGTTTCTCGCCCCCTGGGCGGATCGCATTGGTCGACGCCCATTGATCCTGTTGTGCCTGGCGGTCAGCGGCACGGGCATGCTGCTTTCGGCATTGAGCCAGACACCGGTGCAGTTGGCGTTTCTGCGCGGGCTTACGGGGCTGGGGATTGGCGGGATTCTGGCCAGCAGCAACGTGATTGCCAGCGAGTATGCCAGCAAGCGCTGGCGTGGCCTGGCAGTGAGTCTGCAATCCACCGGCTATGCCCTGGGCGCAACGCTGGGGGGGTTGCTGGCAGTCTGGTTGTTGACCCATTGGGGCTGGCGTTCGGTGTTTGTTTTCGGCGGGGTTGTGACCTTTGCGGTGATCCCGCTGGTGCTGTTGTGGCTGCCCGAGTCGCTGGACTTTTTGCTTGCGCGCCGCCCGGCCACGGCCTTGCAGCGTATCAATAGCCTGGCCCGGCGCCTGGGGCAGCCAGTCTTGAGCCAGATGCCTGCTGCAGTGGTGAATCCGGCGGGTCACAGTACCGGCCTGAGCAAACTTCTGGCGCCTGCCTTGCGCCGCACTACGCTGCTGATCTGGCTGTTGTTCTTCCTGGTAATGTTCGGCTTTTACTTTGTGATGAGCTGGACGCCAAAACTGCTGGTCTCGTCCGGGCTTTCGGCGCAACAGGGCATTACCGGTGGCGTGCTGTTGAGCGTTGGGGGGATCTTTGGCGCGGCGCTGATCGGCGGCTTGTCATCGCGCTGGCCGCTGACCCGGGTATTGTCGCTGTTCATGCTGATTACCGCGGGCTTGCTGGTGCTGTTTGTCGGCTCGGGGTCTTCGGTCATGGCCGCGTTGGGGCTTGGGTTGCTGATCGGGCTGTTTTCCAACGGCTGCGTTGCCGGGCTCTATGCATTGTCGCCAGTAGTGTATGACGCATCCGTACGAGCGACGGGCGTGGGCTGGGGGATCGGCATTGGTCGTATCGGCGCTATCCTGTCGCCCATTGTGGCCGGTTTTCTGCTGGATGCCGGCTGGCAGCCCCTGCACCTGTATGGCGTGTTTGCAATCGTCTTCGTGATCGCGGCCGGTTGCTTGCTGCTGCTCAAGCCGTCTACTTCGCAGGCCCAACCGGCGCTGGCGCAGGCCTGATTCAACCTTCTGATCAAAGCCCGGCCTGGCCGGGCGCATACCCATGTCTATCTATCTGTCTGGGCGGGCTGTGTCCGCTGCGGGGAGCGGCTGCGCCCAAAATTCGGAGAACAATAATAATGAAGATGCTTACAGGTGTGCTGTCGTTGTCTGTTTGTGCCTCGGCAATGGCCGAGGGTGAAGGTTTTTTTGACGGTGCGAAAGCAGATTTGATGTTGCGCAACTACTACTTCAATCGAGATTTTCGTGACCACAGCGCAGGCAAAAGCAAGGTGGATGAATGGGCGCAGGGCTTTATCCTGAAATTCAGCTCCGGTTACACCCCGGGGCCTGTGGGTTTTGGCCTGGAAGGGATTGCCATGCTTGGGATCAAGCTCGACAGCAGTCGCGTGGCCAGCGGTTCAGAACTGCTGCCGGTGAACAGCGATGGTCGCGCGGCCGATAACTTTGGCCGGGCAGGGCTGGCGGCCAAGGCGCGTTTTTCGCAAACGGAAATGAAGGTTGGCGAACTGCTGCCGGATGTTCCGGTGTTGCGTTACGACGATGGGCGACTGCTGCCGCAGACCTTCCGTGGCGCCATGCTGGTGTCCAGGGAGATTGAAGGCCTGGGGCTGCAGGCAGGGCAATACCGGGCCGTGAGTTTGCGCAATTCTTCGGACATGCAGGATCTCGCGGCGTGGGCTGCGCCGGGTGTGACCTCGGACCGATTCAACTACGCGGGGGCTGAGTACCGTTTCAATGAACAGCGTACCCAGGTGGGGGCGTGGCATTCGCAGTTGGCGGATATTTATCAGCAGAGCTATTTCAATCTGCTGCACAAACAGCCGGTGGGTGACTGGATGCTGGGCGCCAATCTGGGTTACTTCATTGATAAGGACGATGGCAGCGAGCGTATCGGTCGGGTCAGCAGTCGCACAGCGTACGGATTGTTCTCGGCGGCTACGGGCGGACACACGTTGTACCTGGGGTTGCAGAGGGTCAGCGGGGATAGCGGCTGGATGTCGGTGTACGGCAGTAGCGGGCGCACGCTGGGCAACGACATGTTCAACGGCAACTTCAGCAATGCCGACGAGCGCTCCTGGCAAGCGCGTTACGACTACAACTTTGCCGCGCTCGGGGTGCCCGGGTTGCTGGCGATGGTTCGCTATGGTCATGGCGACAACGCCACCACCAAACAGGGGGCTAACGGCAAGGAGTGGGAGCGCGATACCGAGGTTGGCTATACAGTCCAGAGCGGCACGCTGAAGAACCTCAGCTTGCGCGTCAACAACGCCACCAACCGTCGCAGCTTCAACAGCGACTTCGACCAGACCCGTGTGATCGTGAGTTATCCGTTGTCGATGTAGGGGGGGGCTGCGATGCAGGCAGCTCGGAATGTCTGCCGAATTGCGTCGATGCCCTCGCGAGCAAGCCCGCTCCCACAATGAGGTGTGCCAGGCAGTAGGTTTTGAGAGCGGCGCACTGCCTGTGGGAGCGGGCTTGCCTGCGATGGCGTGCTCGCCAGGGCCGATTTGTGCGCCGCTCAATCTCTATAGCTGCTCATGCGTTACTATGGCCGCTCATGTTTTCTGGATGCTGCCTGGATGAGCAAACCCGGTCAATTGGTGCTGATTGCACTGCGCAAGATGATTGCCTCAGGCGAGCTTGCCGCTGGCGAACGCCTCATGGAAATTCCCACTGCCGAGTTGTT
This sequence comes from Pseudomonas sp. FSL W7-0098, assembly GCF_005930585.1. NCBI lineage: Bacteria > Pseudomonadati > Pseudomonadota > Gammaproteobacteria > Pseudomonadales > Pseudomonadaceae > Pseudomonas > Pseudomonas sp. FSL W7-0098. Next base: position 474,320 of record NZ_RXHW01000001.1, on the reverse strand, counting down.
CGGCGTCTCCCGCATGCCGGTACGCATGGCCTTTCGCACGCTTGAGCAGGAAGGCTTGCTGGTGCGTTTCGGCGGGCGCGGTTTTCAGGTGCGTTCGGTCAGTGCCAATGATATCGCCGGTGCGGTGGAGGTACGCGGGGTGCTTGAAGGCCTGGCGGCACGTTTGACGGCTGAGCGCGGGCTGTCGGGAGATGCGCGGGCCGCCCTGGAGTTGTGCCTGCTGCAGGGGGATGAGCTGTTCGATAAAGGCTTCGTCACCGAGGACGATCTTGAGATCTATCACGACCTCAATATGCGTTTTCATCAGGTTATCGTTGAGGGCAGTCACAACCCGGCCATAGCCGATGCCCTGGCACGCAATGATCATTTGCCGTTTGCATCAGTGACGGCGCTGGCGGTTGATCGCAAAGACATGGTCCGTGAATACCGTCGCTTCAACTATGCCCATATGCAGCATCATTCGGTGTTCGATGCGCTGGTCAGTCGTCAGGGCGCTCGCGCCGAAGCCATCATGCGCGAGCACGCCAACGCGACGTTGCGTTATGCCGAAATCTTCGGTTCGGCCACCGCCAATGAGCGGATGAAAGTGATCCACCGCTCCGATTGAAGCTTAGATATCCAGCACCAGCAGGGGCGATTTCGAGCGCGAACAGCACGGAGTGAACTGATCGTTGCAGGCTTGCTCATCTTCGGTAAGGTACATGTCGCGATGATCCGGAACGCCTTCCAGCACGCGGGTCAGGCACGTGCCGCACACCCCTTGCTCGCACGACATGGGTATATCAATGCCATGACTTTCCAGGACCTGGACCACGGTTTTGTCCGCAGGTATATCGAAGACCTGGCCGGTGCTGCCCACCTTGACCGAAAAGCTGCCATCGTTGCTGCTGTCAACCGGGGCGGCGGCGAAGTACTCCCGGTGCAGGGCGTGCTCCTGCCAATCCTGGGCGCGCGCACTGTCGAGAACATGTTGCATGAAACCACCGGGGCCGCACACGTACAAATGGGTGCCGGGCTGCGGGTTGGCCAGTACCTGGGCTGCATTCATGGCGGTCTCAGGCTGCTCGTCGAAGTGCATGAACACCCGGTCAGCAAAAGACGAGTTGCGCAGGCGTTCGACAAAGGCCGCTCGCTCGCCGGACCGTGCGCAGTAATGCAGTTCGAAATCTGCGCCGTTGTGGGCCAGACGCTCCGCCATGCACAAAATCGGGGTGATCCCTATGCCCCCTGCAAACAGCAAACTGCGCCGAGCTTCGTGGACCAGCGGAAACAGGTTGCGCGGTTCACTGATGCGCAGGCAATCGCCCCTATTGATCTGTTCATGCAGGCTTTGCGAGCCGCCCCGTGAGGCTGGATCCTTGAGCACGCCGATCAGGTAGCGATGCTGTTCGTCAGGATGGTTACACAGGGAGTATTGGCGAATCAGTCCGCCGGGCAGGTGCACATCAATGTGCGAGCCTGCACTGAAAGCGGGCAGGGCGCTGCCATCGGTGCTGGCCAATTCATAGCTGCAAATGCCCTGCGCTTCGTTGTTGCGAGATACCACCACCACATCAATCATGCTGCTTCCTCAAAGCGTTGCCATTGAAGGGGCTGGCCCAAGTGTGCTAGCCCCCCCCCCCCCCGTGCGGAAATTACTGCGCAGTGGCGATAAGTTGTGATTCGGGCGTGCGTTCGCTGGCGATGATGCGGTCCAGGACGCGGCGTGACTGCACGCCACCCGAGTCGATATTGAGCTTGAGCAGTGCGCGTTGCGGGTGGTCCAGCAGGTTTTGTTGCTGTTGTTCGAGCATCTCCAGGTCTTCGCTGAAGATTTTGCCCTGGCCCTCGCGGATGGTCGCGGTAAGCGCATGATCCTGCGGGTTGAAGTTGCGTGCCATCCCCCAGAAGTACCAGATCGAGGTGTCTGTTTCCGGGGTGATGAAGTCGACCACGATGCTCGATGCCTTGAACTCGGGGGCTGCGTGATAGCCGCCTTTGCCCGCGTGAGCGACCCCGACTTCGATCAGGACGTGGCTGGGTGGCGAGAAGCGGCATATCTGCCAGCGGTCTACCGGCACATCGTCGGCCAGATTATTGCCGCGCAATGCCATGCGCCAGAACGGCGGAGCCATGATGTTTTCCATGTGCCGCGCCGTGATGACTTCGTTGCCTTCAACCGTGGTGTTCGGTGCGACTTCGTCGATTTCCTTCTGGCCAATGCTGGAGGCGTGTACGTAGGTTTCGTGGGTCAGGTCCATCAGGTTGTCGATCATCAGGCGATAGTCGCAGCCGATATGAAACAAGCCGCCGCCATAGGCCCATTCATCGCTCACCGCCCACTCCAGGTGGTGGATCAATGCAGGATCGGCTTGATCCTGATCACCGGGCCATACCCAGATAAAGCCGTAGCGTTCGACTACGGCATAGGTTTTGTTGCACGGGAAACCGCGTACCCGTTGCCCGGGCATCTCGACGGTTTTGCCGTCGCAGCCCATGACCAGGCCGTGATAGCCGCACACCAGGTTGCCGTTTTCGACATAGCCCAATGACAGAGGGGCGCCGCGGTGCGGACAAAAGTTCTCGACAGCGGCGACCTTGTTTTCATGGCCGCGATAAAAAACCATTTTCTCGCCGCAAATCTGCCGGCCTAAAGGCTTGTCGGTGATTTCATCGGGGGTGCATGCGACGTACCAGGTGTTTTTTGGGTACATGACCAATCTCCAGATCAGGTGTTATTGCTCTTATGGATCCATTAGGCGGTATAGGGATCTTTCAAGTCAATTTTGCTCTGGAGTAATATAGGGTTTTAATAGGGTTTGTGGCGATTACCGAACACAAAATGCAAAGGTGGTCGATGATAGTGGATCCATTAAAGGTTTTGATGGCGTGCATGATGCCTGCGGCGCTATATGGGTGACCGCCAGAATTCAGAAGGATTGTTGTGAGGGCTTGTCTTCAAGTTTGTCTTCATCGGGCTTCACCCCGTTGTAGATCATGGACAGGCCCAGGTCCAACAGGTGCAGGAAAGGTAAAAGGGTATATTTTTCACTGCTGGTTCGTACCCCTTCGGCAGCAGCTACGGGGGATTGTCAGGCCGATGTGCTGACCATCGACCCCGAGCTGCCACTGCCCTGGGCCGTCAATGCTTGCAGCAAGGCTGCCGTCGCCGCCTGCAGCGCTGCTGCTGTCGCAGTCACCTGGGCCTGGGCTCCGGCCACGGCGGCGGCTTTACTGGCTTCGTTCTGGTCGCTGGCCTGGATGCTTTGCAGGGCCTGCATCTGCTGCTGAAGCTGCTTTTGCAGCTGTGCGATCTGTTTTTTCAGCTGCTTGACCGTGTCCGAACTGTCGTCATCACTGTCAGCCGCAGGCGCCGCATTAGCGTCTCGGGCCGCCCGTGGCTTGACCTGCTCGGTGGCCGTCGCGCCGGCATCACTCACGGCCGTGCTGTCCGTGGCCTTGCTGGCCGTGGCGGCGGGGGTGCTCTGAATATTCAGGCTCGATGCCAGGGGATTGATGCTGCCAACCATGTCGATGCGTCCTTTAGACTCGTTGTCCTACAGGACATCGGCAGGTTGCGCTGGCTCTTTAATAGCGCGGCGGAAAAAAGCCGGGCAAGCGCTCATATGCTTATGCGATAAAAGTATTTAAATTTAATTTCTTATATCTATAAAGTCATACCCCTGCGTACAGGTCGACCAATCGACGCGCCGCACGAAATGAACCAGCACGGGGCCACCGTGAGTTTCTGATCGATCTGCGCGCCATTGGGCGTGCCCTGCGTGGGAGTGATTTATGTCTGCACCGTCTGCCTCTGGGATTGCCGCGAGCATCGCGCCTCAAGCCTTTGAAATCCGTCCTTTCAGCGGCGCCGTGGGTGCCGAAATCATGGGTCTGGATCTGGCTTTGCCGGTCAATGACCAGGACTTTGCGCGTATCCATCGTGCTCATCTGCAGCATCACGTGGTGGTGTTTCGTGATCAGTGCATTACCCCGCAACAACAGATCGACTTCAGCCGTCGCTTCGGCATCTTGCAGATCCATGTGCTCAAGCAATTTCTGCTGACCGGTCACCCGGAAATCCTTATCGTCTCCAACATCATCGAAAACGGCCAGTCCATTGGTCTGGGCGATGCAGGCAAGTTCTGGCATTCGGACCTGTCCTATAAAGAGCTGCCAAGCCTGGGCTCGATGCTGCATGCCCAGGAGCTGCCTGCCGAGGGCGGCGACACTCTGTTCGCCGATATGCACAAGGCCTGGGATGGCCTGCCTCAGGCCTTGCGCAAGGCGGTTGAAGGGCGTTCGGCTGCACATTCCTATACGGCGCGCTACAGCGAAAGCAAATTCGAGGGTAACTGGCGTCCGACCCTGACCCCGGAGCAACTGGCACAGGTGAACGAGGTGGTGCATCCAGTGGTGCGTACCCATCCGGAAAACGGCCGCAAGGCGCTGTTTGTCAGTGAGGGCTTTACCACTCGCATTGTCGGCCTGCCCGAGGACGAGAGCCGGCAGTTACTGGCCGAGCTTTACGCCCATAGCGTGCAGGAGCAGAACATCTATCGCCATCAGTGGCAGCCCCATGACCTGGTGTTCTGGGACAACCGTTCGCTGATCCATCTCGCCGCCGGATGCCCAAGCCATCTGCGCCGCAAGCTGTATCGCACCACCATCCAGGGCAACGCGCCTTTCTGATTGACTCATTTCAAGGAGCATTGCCATGCCCGCATCCATCAAAACCGTGGCCGCAAGTCTGGGCCTGAGCCTTAGTCTGCTTGCCGGCAGCCTCGTGGCACCGAACGTCGCCCATGCCGAAGGCGAAATCCGTATCGCCGAGCAGTTCGGCATTGTTTACCTGTTGCTCAACGTGGTGCGCGATCAAAACCTGATCGAGAAGCACGGTAAGGAGGAGGGCATCGATATCAAGGTCGATTGGACTCAGTTGTCAGGTGGCGCGGCAGTCAATGATGCCTTGTTGTCCGGCTCCATCGATATTGCCGGGGCCGGCGTCGGCCCGCTGTTGACCATCTGGGACCGCACCCATGGCAGGCAGAACGTCAAGGCCGTGGCCTCGCTGGGCAACTTCCCGTACTACCTGCTGAGCAATAACCCGCAGGTCAAAACCATCGCCGACTTCACCGAAAAAGACCGTATCGCGGTACCGGCCGTGGGCGTTTCAGTGCAGTCGCGCTTCCTGCAATACGCCGCTGCCAAACAGTGGGGCGACAAGGACTTCAACCGGCTGGACAAGTACACCATCGCCGTCCCGCATCCGGATGCCACCGCTGCGCTGATCGCAGGTGGTACGGAGCTGAGCGGGCATTTTTCCAACCCGCCGTTCCAGGATCAGGCGCTGAAAAATCCAAATGTGCATGTGGTGCTCAACACCTACGACTTGCTCGGCCCCAATTCCCCAACGGTGCTGTTTGCCACCGAGAAGTTCCGTAGCGACAACCCGAAAACCTACAAGGCCTTTATCGAGGCCCTGGCTGAAGCCGCCGAGTTTGCCCAGAACGACAAGGGCGCGGCCGCTGACACTTATATCCGCGTGACCAAGGCCAATATCGACCGCGCCGAGTTGCTTAAAATCATCGACAACCCGCAGTACGAGTTCAGCGTAACGCCGAAAAATACCTATCCGCTGGCCGAGTTCTTGTACCGCGTGGGTGCGATCAAAAATAAACCTGACTCCTGGAAGGATTACTTCTTCCAGGACGCAAAACCGTTGCAGGGGAGCTGACAATAATGAATGCCTCGGTGCAAGGCCACACGGCCAGCCACTTGAATGCAACAGGGCCAGCCCTGTTGTCGGTCGACCAGGTCAGCCTTGAATACCGCACGCCGCAGCGTGTGGTGCGGGCGACTCATCAGGTCAGCTTTGAAATCGATCCGGCCGACCGTTTTATCCTGCTTGGCCCTTCGGGATGCGGCAAGTCGACCTTGCTCAAGGCTGTGGCCGGTTTTCATGCTCCCTGTGAAGGGCAGATCCGCCTGCAGGGCCAACCCGTCACCGCCCCGGGGCCTGACCGCATGGTGGTGTTCCAGGAGTTCGACCAGTTGCCACCCTGGAAAACGCTCAAGCAAAACGTGATGTTCCCGTTGCTGGCGTCGAAAACCTTGCCTCGGCGCGAGGCCGAGGAGCGGGCCCTGCATTATCTGGACAAGGTCGGTCTGGCGGCATTTGCCGATGCTTACCCGCACACCTTGTCCGGTGGCATGAAGGCCCGGGTGGCGATTGCCCGTGCCCTGGCCATGCAGCCGAAAATCCTGTTGATGGACGAACCCTTTGCAGCTCTCGACGCCCTGACCCGACGCAAGATGCAGGAAGAATTGCTGCTGCTCTGGGAGGAGGTGCGCTTTACCTTGCTGTTTGTCACCCACTCGATCGAAGAGGCGCTGGTGGTCGGCAACCGTATCCTGCTGCTGTCGCCGCATCCGGGGCGGGTGCGGGCCGAGATCAACAGCCATCAGTACAACCTGCACAGCCTTGGCGGTGCGCAATTTCAGCACACGGCGCAGCGCATCCATCGGCTGCTGTTTGATGAAGCGCACGCCGGTACCGACGAACAACCGCTGAATTTCGCCGATATCCGTATCGCATATTGAGCTGTGGAGGATTGTCCGATGAATCAATCATCATCTGTACGCCAGGAATATGAAGTGGTCCTGGAACCGCTGCTAAGTGTGCCGCTGGAGCGCCAATTGCCGTTGAGCCAGCGTCTGTGGCAGCAGGGCTGGTTACGTAAAAGCCTGATCCTGATCGTGCTGGCTGTGCTTTGGGAGCTGGTGGCACGCTATCAGGACAACGACCTGCTGCTGCCGACGTTTTTGCAAACAGCCAGTGCGCTGTATGACGGCCTTATCAGCGGCGAGTTGCTGAGCAAGGTGGGTATTTCCCTGGTGGTACTGCTCAAGGGCTATCTGATCGGCATCGTGCTGGCGTTTGCCCTGACCACGCTGGCGGTTTCGACTCAGTTGGGCCGTGATCTGCTGAGTACCCTGACTTCGATGTTCAACCCGCTGCCGGCGATTGCCCTGTTGCCGCTGGCGCTGCTGTGGTTCGGCCTGGGGCAGAACAGCCTGATTTTCGTGCTGGTGCATTCGGTGCTCTGGGCCCTGGCCCTGAACACCTATGCCGGGTTTCTCGGGGTGTCGGAGACCCTGCGCATGGCCGGGCGCAATTACGGGCTGAAGGGAATTCGCTTTGTGCTGTTTATTCTTATTCCGGCGGCGCTGCCTTCGATCCTTGCCGGTCTGAAAATCGGCTGGGCCTTTGCCTGGCGCACGCTGATCGCCGCCGAGCTGGTGTTTGGTGCCACCAGCGGCAAGGGCGGCCTGGGCTGGTATATCTTCCAGAACCGCAACGAGCTGTACACCGACAAGGTGTTCGCCGGGCTGGCGGTGGTGATTCTGATCGGCCTGCTGGTGGAGAACCTGGTGTTCGATACCCTGGAGCGCGTCACGGTCAAGCGCTGGGGCATGCAACGCTGACCAGCAAAACCGAGCAGGCTCGCTCCCACAGGAGGGCCTGATCGTCAACCGAGTTTCTACAGGCTCAGCCCCACCCCGCGCAATATTACCGAGGTGATGGTCTGTACCGCCTGATGGTATTGCTGGTCGGACAGCGGCTGATGGCCGTTGAGTGCGCAGACCTGATAGTCGAAGTCGGCATAGTGCTGGGTCGAGGCCCAGATCATGTACAACAACGCTGAAGGCTCCACCGGGTTGATGCGTTTTTCGTCCACCCACTGGCGTATTTTCTGCTCCATGAGTTTGGCGCCCTTGGCCATATGCTCATCGAGCATGTCCTGGAACATCGGTGCACCGCGCATGATTTCGTTGGCCCACAGTTTGGAGCCGTGAGGCCGGGTACGCGAATGGTTCATCTTTTCCATGATGTAGCTGGTGAGCACCACCCGCGGGTCGTCGAACTTTTCGAAACAGGCACCTTCCAGCCCCCAGGTGTCCAGCAGGTTGACCAGAACTTCGCGGTACAGCTCGTCCTTGGTGGAAAAGTAGTAGTGCAGGTTGGAGCGCGGCAGTGCGGCTTGCAGGGCGATATCGGCCATCTTGGTCCCGGCATAGCCTTGTTCGGCGAAGACTTTCTCTGCGGCCAAAAGGATTTTTTCGACGTTTTTGCGGCGGATCTTTACTTTCGGGTTGCTCATCGAGTACCTGATTTATCACGACAGGAGAGGGCTGCGGCTGACGACACAGCATAGGTCAATTGCCAGGGGGCGCTGTGCGGAAAATCTCGGCGTACAACGGCCAGTGATCCGATACGCCCTGGGCATGACGGGCGCCATCGAAGCGTGCCGGGGTGCCCCAGCGGTTGACCTGATAAGGGCTGCTGTACACCAGGCGAATGCTCTGCGGATCAACCTGCCAGCCATTGAAACCGCTGGCAGCGGTCATCTGTGGCGGGAACAGAAGCATGTCGAAGAACGACCACTCGCGTTTGCTGTGGTAGTAGTAACTGCCTTTGCAGCCCGCGCAGCCGATGAACTGGGACACCGCCCAGGTGCTGGCCAGGTCTTTGGCGATATAGCCGTGCTGCTGTTCTTCGCCGGCATTGATATTGAAGTCGCCGCCGACAATGGGCAGTACATCGTCCGGCAGTTCGCGCTTGAGCCGGGCCAGGTAGGCGACGGCCTGCTGGCGCAGGTAGCCCGGGGCACCGCCTGAGGGCAGGTGCAGGGAGAAAATCGCCGCTTTCTGGCCATCAGGCAACAACAGGCGAACTTCGAGAATGCCCCGGGTTTTGCTCACCCGTGCCGGGTCATCATTCCCCAGCGCCTGGTAGGGCACTGGATGCAGGCGGGCGGTGTCCCATTGAGGCAAACGGCTGAGTACTGCGGTGTCGATACCGCGCTCGTCCCAGCCCTCGATCAGTACGCGGGTCTGGTAGCCGGACGTGTTCAGGCGGGCATTGAGTTGCTCGACAACCTTGATGTTCTCAACTTCGTTGAGCATCAGGATATCCGGCCCGCGGCCTTGATTGATCTGTTTGATCACGGCGCTGAGGCGCTTGAGTTTTTCATCGAGCAAAGTCGGGGTCCAGTCGTTTTCTTCACACTCCTTGCGCCACGCCGGGACCTGGATTTTTGCGCAGCTGGCCAGGTACTCCGGGTGCGAGCGCTTGACGTTCAGGGGCAGGTAGGCGAAGTCGTCCTTGCCGTTGTCGTGCTCGGTGTCGAACAGGTTTTCGACGTTCCAGGTCATTAGCGAGACCCGGCCAGCTTCAGGCTCGACATGATTGGCGCAGGCGGTCAGCAGCAGGGTGCAGACGACGATCAGTAAATGGGTACGCAGCAGTTTCATTGGCAGTCTATCCAGGCATAAAGGTCTGAGAGGGGGGATGCAGGCTTGTTTATGGGGGCGGGCTTCACAGGGAAATAAACACCCCCGCCAACGCAGCACTCATCAGATTGGACAGGGTGCCGGCAATTACTGCGCGCAGGCCCAGGCGGGCAATATCCTGACGTCGCGAGGGCGCCATGACGCCCAGGCTGCCGAGCAGGATGCCAATCGACGACAGGTTGGCAAAACCGCACAGGGCAAAGGTGACGATCACCTGGGTGGGCCCCGACAGTATCTGGATGCCTTTGGCAGCGGCTTGGACCGGGTCAAGATAGGCCGCGAAATCGACATAGGCGACGAACTCGTTGAGCACCAGTTTTTCGCCGATAAAACTGCCTGCCGTCATGGCCTCGCTCCACGGTACACCGAGGACAAAAGCCAGTGGCGCAAACACATGGCCAAGAATCAGTTGCAGGCTCAGGTGGGCAAAACCGAACCAGTTGCCCACCCAGCCCAGGATGCCGTTGAGCATGGCTATCAGGGCAATAAAGGCCAGCAGCATCGCGCCCACATTAAGGGCCAGTTGCAGGCCGTTACTGACTCCCAGTGCGGCGGCGTCGATGACATTCGCCGGTTTATCGTCGGGGTATACCTCGATGTCACTGAAGTTGTCGCGCGGTTCAGCGGTTTGCGGCTCCATCAGCTTGGCCATCAGCAAACCGCCGGGGGCAGCCATAAAACTGGCGGCAATCAGGTATTTAAGCTCCACGCCCAGGCTGGCATAGCCGATCAGCACCGAACCTGCGACCGAAGCCATGCCGCCGACCATCACCGCAAACAGTTCAGAGCGGGTCATACCGTCCAGAAACGGGCGCACCACAATGGGCGCTTCGGACTGGCTGACAAAAATATTCGCCGTGGCCGACATCGACTCGGTACGGCTGGTGCCCAGCACCCGCTGCAAGCCGCCGCCAAACAGGCGGATCACCACACTCATGATGCCCAGGTAGTAAAGGATGGCGATAAAGCTGCTGAAAAACACAATCAGCGGCAGCACCTTGATCGCAAAAACAAAGCCCTGGCTGCCAAACACTTCGCTCATTTTGCTACCTGCCAGAGGGCCGAAGACAAAGCTGATGCCTTCATTGCCATAGTCTTGCAGCAGGGCAACCGAATCGCTGATCGCAGCCAGCGTTGCCTGGCCCCATGGCACATAGAGGGCGAAGGCACCCAGGCCTGCCTGCAATACAAATGCCCCGACTACGGTCTGCAACTTGATTGCCCGGCGGTTGCTGGACAGCAGCACCGCCAGGAGAATCAATACCACCACTCCAACGAAACTCATTGACCAGATTCCCGTATGTCACGCATCAAGGTCGCACCGGTTCAGAAACCGAAGGCACCGGGCAGCAATTGCTCGACCGTCCACTCGCGTACCGCCGCCGCTTCGTGGCCGACGCAATACACCACGCAGTGAGGGCTCATCAGATCGTGCATGACCTGACGGCAGGCGCCGCACGGGGAGATCAGCGCCACGTTCGGGGCATACACCAGCATCGCCTTGAAGCTGGCAGGTGCATGGCCCTGGGCAATGGCGCTGAACAGGGCGCCGCGTTCGGCACAGTTGGTCAGGCCGTATGAGGCGTTCTCGACGTTGCAGCCGCGAATGATCCGGTCATCGGCGGTGAGCAGCGCCGCACCCACCGGGAAGTTCGAGTGCGGGCACCAGGCTGCCCGGGCTGCGGCAATCGCTTCAGGTAACAGGCGCTCGTACTGCGCCTGAGCTTCGGGGCTGCGGTTCATGGGGCGTTGCTCGCGGTGACGTCAGCCAGGGTCTGGGCAACTTTTTCAATCCGTTGTTGTGGCGTGCTTGCTCCCGCTGGCTGCCCGGCGCGGTCCTGGGCTTGCAGATAATCGACCAGTGCCTGGAGATCGTTGAGGCCGGTATCCACCCGCTGGCTGGCTTGGTTGAGTACGCTGAAGTTGTCACCTCCCCCGGCCATAAATGAGTTGGCCGTGATCCGGTAGGTCTGCTCGGGTAGCACCGGTTTGCCATCGATTTTCAGGCTGTCGGCGATGATCCGCTGGCCCTGGGGCCTGCTGGCATCCCAGCGATAGCTGAGGGTGGCCGATGGCTGCAGGGGATAAAAACCGAAGCCGTTGTTCTGCCATTGCTGCTCCAGCAATTGCTTGAGCTGGGCACCGCTGAGGGTAAGGATGTTCAGGGTGTTGTTGAACGGTTGTACGGAGGCTACCTGGCCATAGGTCAGGTGCTGCTGGCCGGGTTCGAGCATCAGGTCGGTGCGGATGCCGCCCAGGTTGGTCAGTGCCAGCTCGGCGCCCAGGGCGCGGGTGGCGTGCAGTTGTGCATCGGCGATCAGGTCGCCCATGGCCGATTCTCCAGCGTCGTTAAGGGTGCGGTTGATTTCGCGGGTGGCGATACGGGCCACGGGTTTGTTCAGGTGTTCGTTGCTGCGCGCTTCAATATCGGCCTGCAGCGCGGCAATTTCTGGCAGCGGCGTGTAGCGCGCGGGGTCAACCACGATGTTTTGTGCCTTAGCATCGAGCAGTTGGTGGTTGACCGGGTCCACGGTGAGGGTGATATGGGTCAGCAGGCGGCCGAACGAGCTGCCCTGGGTGATCAGCTTGTCGCCCAGGCGGCACAGGTAGCCCTGGTGGGTGTGGGCGGTGACCACCACTTTGATTTGCGGGTCCAGACGCCTGGCCACATCGACGATATCGCCCTTGAGCTGGCTGCAATCCTGCTGGTCGAAGCGTTCGGTGGTTTCACCGCCCTGGTGGATCACCGCGACCACGGCATCCACCCCTTGTTTGCGCAGTTCGGGCAGTTGCGCGTTGATCGCCTCGGCCTCGTCAATGGTGTACAGACCGTCCATGCTCTGCTGGCTTACATAGGCCGGGAGGTCGCGCAACACCGCGCCGACAAAGGCGATTTTGGCGCCGTTGGCCTGCTCGATACGGTAAGCAGGCAGCAGTGGTTTGCCGGTTTGCGCGTCGATCAGGTTGGCCGCCATATAGGGGAAGCGCGTGCCGCTGTAGTTGTTGTCAAACTGGCAGGCCTTGTCCGGGCGCGGCGACACGCAGCCGCCATTGATCTGGCGTTGCAACTCCAGTTTGCCCAGATCCAGTTCATGGTTGCCAACCACACTGAACTTCAGCCCCAGTTCGCCGAGGGCTTCGAGCGTCGGCTCATCGGCCCACATCGAAGACATCGGCGGGCTGCCGCCGATCATGTCGCCCGCACCAATCAACAGCAGTTGCGGGTCCTGTTTGCGCAGTTCGCCAACCACGCCGCTCAGGGCGTTGATACCCCCCGCCTTGAGCGACACTTTGCCAGCCGGTGCCGTGGCATCGGTGTAGGTGAGCGGGGTGGCGGCCAGATTGCCGTGAAAATCGTTGATCGCGGCAATATTGATAGCGACCGGCTTGACCGGTTGCTGGCAGGCGGCCAGCACCAATGCTGCCGGGATGACCATACTGGCACTGCGCAGACGCGAGAGAAGATTCGACATGCAAGCTCCTTGGTGCCGGTCAGGCGGTACGTGGCTGGCCAGCAGTGGCGGCGGCAGGTGCTGACGAGGTGACGTATTGCGTGCCCAGGCCTGCGCGCAGCAAAAGCATCTTGAGGTGGTCGTTGATCAGTTCAAGGCGATCTTGCAGATGGCTATTGAAGACCATGCCCACCAGCGCGATGGAGATCCCCAGTGCGGTGGCATACAGCGCCGTACCGATGCCACGGGATACTTCGCCCGGGTCGGAAACACCGGCCTCGGCCAGTGCCTTGAAGGTGTCGATGATGCCCATGATGGTGCCGAGCAGGCCCAGCAGCGGCGCACCGGCGACCACGGCTTCGAGGATCCACAGGCTGTGGGACAGCTTGCCGCGCATGGAGATGTAAATGGCCTGGCCGAGGTCTTCAAGCTCCTGGTGCGAATGCAGTTGGCGACGGCCGTCGTAGATCTGCGAGAGCAGTTGCAGGGGCAGGCTGTCGCGCGCGGTCAGCCCGGCAGGCAGGTCGGCGATGCTGCGGACTTTGCCATTGACCGCAGGCACCAACTGACGCGCCTTGCGCAGCGAGTAGCTGAAGAAGATGCAGCGTTCGACGACCACAAAAGCGGCCAGGGCAGCGGCGCCGTACATGACGTAGAAGGTGATGTCGTGGAGCAGATTCATGTTCATTCGGGGTGTCCTCTAAATACGTTCATGACCCGGGCCTGTCGTGCTGGCAGGCCCGGGTGCGGGGGTCAGAAGCTGGCTTCGAAAGAGACCATGGCAGTGCGTTCTTCACCGACGTTGTAGTAAGGCGTGGCGGCGCTGACGCCGTTGACCGGTGCAGCGTTGAGCACCACGGTGCGCGCCGATGACAGGTACTCCTTGTCAAACACGTTGAGCATCGAAACGCGGATGGCCGCCGACTTGAGGATCTTCTTGTCCACCGGCAGGCGCACCCCGGCGTTGATATCGAAGGTGGTACGCCCGGAGATTTCCTGGTCGTTGGTCAGGTCGCCGTAGTAGCTGCCCACATACTTGGCGGCCACGTTGCCGTAGTAGCGCTTGTTGTCGTAACCCAGGCTGGCGTTGAGCATGTTTTTCGGCACGTTGGCCAGTTGCTTGCCGGAGGTGGGCAGTCCCTTGTTGCGTGTGGTCACGTCATCCTGCTGCTCGGCGCTGGTATAGGTGTAAGAGGTGTAGTAGTTGAAGTTGTAGGGCAGCAGGCCGCTCCACTCCAGTTCCAGACCCTTGTTGACCACGCTGCCGACGTTGAGCATTTCGTAGTCACCGTCCGCATTGGTGGTCGACAGCTGACGATCCTTGTACGAGATATGGAACAGGGTGGCGCTCAGCAGCATGTCGTCCTGGGTGAAACGCCAACCCAGTTCCTGGTTCCAGCTCAGTTCCGGGGCCAGGCTGATGGAGTCGCCGGCGTTGTAGAGCACGTAGTTGGGCGGCGTACGCATATTGCGGGTGACGTTGTAGAACGCCTGGTGCTGCTCGTTGATCTGGTAGCGCGCACTGAAGTTGGGCAAAAACTCGTGGTACCTGGCGTCACGCTTTTCGGGAGCGCTGTACAGGCTGCCGAGGTTGTTGCCGTCGCGTTCGACGTACTGGTAGGCAATGCCGCCGGTGAGGGTCAGGTCAGGGGTGACCGTCCACACGTCCTGGGCCCAGATTTTCTGTGCCGGGGTGACGGTGTACTGGTGACGGCCCTGTACCGTGGCGCCATTTTTGTCGGTGAGCTGGTTGCCACTGTTGTAGTCGCCCCAGATATCATCCGGCGTACCGTTTTCGGTGATGCTGATAAAAGGCTGGGTCTGGCGCTGGCGGGCACGTTCATACCAGTAACCGACATCGATGCTGTGGGCTTCGTTGAAGTCCCATTTCAGTTTGGTGGTCACGCCAGGGCGCCAGCTCTCGGTCCATGATGGGCGGTAGTAGGTGTCGTAGGCCAGTCCGCTGAGGTCAAAGTTGCCGGCCTTGTCGCTGGTCGAAGACAGCCCGGTCGCCGATTGGCCGCTGAAGCTGCCGCCATTGGACCAGAAGTAGTAGGGCGCGATGGTCAGCGCCAGGTCGTCACGCAACTGAAAGCGCTGGGTCAGGGTGGCTGATGCGTTTTCAAACGGGTTGCGGTTGATCTTGTAGTACTGGGTCAACTTGCCGCTGCTGTTGTAGATCGGGATTTCGGCATAGTCCAGGCCACGGCCCGACTTCTGAAACTGTGCCTTGCTCAGGGTGTTGTAGTTGTAGTTTTCCTGGGTGCTGTATTTGAAGATGGCATTGGTCGAGTTGCCGTTGCCATCTTCGAACAAGGTGTTCCACTCAACTCTGTCGGCGCGTACGGTGCCTTTGCCGCGCCACTTTTCGCCTTCTGTATGGGACGCCGAGACAAAGGTTTTAAAACCATTCAAATCGCCGGTGTTAATCCGCGCGAATGATTTGTTCAAACTGTTGGAACCGACCGACTGTTTGACAAAGACGCCGAAGTCCTTGGTCGGGCGCAGGGTCACCAGGCCAATGTTGCCGCCACTGGAGCCGATATGCGGGCCGTCGATTTCCGAAGAACCCTGGGTGACAAAGACTTCGCCGAGGTTTTCCGGGTCGCCGAGCAGGTTGGCATACACCGCATAGTCCCCGGAATCGTTGATCGGGATACCGTCCGAGGAGACGCCGACCTGGTCGGAGTTCATCCCGCGCATGGTGAAGCTGGTGCCGCTTACCCCTGATGCGTCGGTGCTGGAAACGTTGATGCCGGGGGTGTACTTGAGCTTGTCGATGGCGTTGGCAGTCGGTGCCATTTCGTCCATCGCTTCCTTGGTTACGGTCGAACGGCCTTTGGCGCTGTCTTCTTCGACCATAAGCCCATTACCCAGACTCTGTCCGGTGACATTAACCTTGCCTATATCAACGGTGTCTTCTGCGAGCGTTGATAACGTCCAGCCGCCAACCCCAACGGCCAGTAGCGTTGCGAATAAAGTATTGAGTTTCAAAACAGTTTCCCCTAAGCGTAAGTGTCAGAGCTGACGTGCTTTAGTTATGGCTCTGTGTTGTATACAAGCGTGGCGCTGAAACGGTATTTATCCTTGCCCGAGAAACTTTCCTCGGGGAAGGGCACAACTTTATCGAGGCGTTGCAAGCTGGTTTGTGCGGCGCGATTGAGCAGCATATTGGTCGCCTTCTTTTCAATGCCCGAGTCGAGCACCTTGCCGCTACGGTCAACCAGCAACCACACCACCACATTGCCTTGCGGGCGTTGCAGTGAAGCCTCGCGGCCTCGCGGGTATTGCTTGTATTTCTCCAGCTCCGCCAGCAGCCGGGCGATATAGCGGCTCTCCAGGTCTGCCGGGTTGGCGCGCGGGGCCTGGGCAATCGGTCTGGCTGGCGCTACAGGGGGGGCCGTAGCGGGTGCAGGCGTGGGCGCTTGCAGCACAGGCAGAGGCTGAGACCTGGGTGGTGTCGGTACGGCCTTGACCACCTGCGGCTTGGGCTTGGGTGGCGGCGGCCTGGGAGCTGGCGGTTTGGGTTTGGGTGGTGGGGGAGGCGCGATTTCCACGGCTTCGACCACTTCCTCCTCCGGTGGTGGCAACTCGGCGACCTGCTCGGGCTCCGGTTCAGGCTCGGGAGGGGGAGGCAGCAGTTCATCCAGATCTATCAGGGCCACTTCGACGCTGCTGTCGTCGTATTTGGGCGTGATTTTCAGGTCCGTGTCCATGCTGCTATGGACGGCCACCGCCAGCAGGCAGATGGCCGGCAAACAGGCGATGGCTTTGCGTGATTTGAAAAAAACCGACATGGCCTACAGCTTCCGCGTCGCAATGGAGACAGACGAGAAGCCGCTGCCCTTGAGCACATCCATCACGCTGACCAGACGCGCCACCTCAACACCTGCATCGCTGTTGAGGATGATCACCATTTTTTCGTCAGGGTTTTCCATGGCCTTGAGTTGAGCCACCAGATCGCTCTGGTTCAGATCCTTGCCATCCAGTTGCAGGCGCTCGTCCAGGCCCAGGGTGATGACCGCCTTGTTTTGCGGCTTGAGCTGCTGCGCATGAGCGGCACCTGGCAACTGGGTCTTGATGCCGAGTGCGGGTATCACGTTGAGACTGATCAATACAAAAAACACCAGCAGGAACATCATCACGTCGATCATCGGGATGATTTCGATATGCAGACGCTTTTTCTTGGGTTCTTCCCAGCTTCGCATTGCGTGTACTCCAATCCACAGAGGGGATCAAAAAGCTGAACATCCGTTCAGGTTTTCACTTGCGGTTTGCCAGGACGCAGAAGAAATGCCCAGAACCTGTCTCAAGTGACAGGTTGCAAAGGTAGAGGGGGGCTGTTTCATTTTGATTTCAGATTTTGTGTATTTTTTTGTTTTTTTTAATATCGAAACTAAACTGATTTTTGTGGTTAAAAGTGCCGTCTTTTCAGGATTTTGCAGGCATTTGCTTGAAATAGTATTTCGTTGCAGGGTGGCCAGGATAAATTTTTATAAACTTGACAGGCCTGTCAGCTTATAGATTTGGCATCAGGAATCATTCGCCATAACGCTGTTTTTCCACGGTTTTGGCTGTGCAGATGTCAAAGTGCTACTAATCTATTGTTGTTATGCAAAGGCATTGGCATGATGATATTAATCTGAAGTGCCGGCTGTTGAGATCAAGGGTTTAGCGGAGCGAACGCCATGCAGTTATTCAAAAAGCTGTTGAATATTTTGGGGCAGGCTGAGCGCAGCCGTGCTCACGTGGATAACCCTTTTCTGGTACCGCTTGAATTTGAAAGCCTCAAGCGTGAGCTGAATATCGTCGAGCAAGCCCGGCGCCATGGCGAGCAAGGCTATCCCCCTGTGGAAGCCACCCGGCTGACGGCCATTGTAGAACAGATCCGCACGACCCTTGAGTCAGAACGGCACAAGGTGCTGGCCTGGGCCGAGGCGCGCATTGCCCTGGTGCAAACCCGCCTGACAGCGCTGGATATTGTTGGCACGGTAAAACGTTGCGGCGAATTTGATCAGGCGTTCGAGCGGGCGGCACAGGACCTGCTGAACAATTACGCCGTACGCCTGCAACGTCTGGAATACCGCGCACGGGAGCGCGAGGCTGAATTGTGCGCCTTGCGTGCGCAAAATCACGCCGGGTATGGCAAACAGCAGAAGCGTCGCAACGAAGCACTGGGTGTGTACCAGGACGAAATTGCAGATGTACGCAACGAACTGATGGCACTCAAGCATGAGTTCCTTGAACAGCTGGAGTCCGATGTGTTGGCCTGCAATGAGCAACTGGTGAGGTATCAGTCAGTTCTGGACGAAAAACGCAATCTGAAACCGCGCCTGGCCAGTGGCCTGAACAAGGCCGAAATGGTCATGGCGGGGCTTGTGCAATGCTATCGCGCCGAAAACCAGCTGCACCGTAATGGTCGGCGGGTGCCGGCTTACTTCAGTGACAGTATTGTGTTGCAGTCGCTGGCACTGCCCGACAGCAATACGGCCGAGGATGAAGTGAACCTGGCTTTGCAACAGCAGGCACTGACGCAGCTGATTGAGCAGCTTGAGCCGATTCGCGGGCGGATCCAGTCCTCGTTCTTTCAAAAGTACAATCAGCTGATGCCACTGTCCTGGCTGCCTGAATACCCTCCGGCCATGGAAAACCGCATCGCCGCAGAGCCGGTTTGACACCCCGCAGGCTGGTTGTCTAGGACCAGCCCAGGGTTGCCGCGGTCAGTAGCAGGTACCGGGTACCTTTGGCCAGGGTGACGATCAGCACGAAACTCCACAGCGGTTCGCGCATGACCCCGGCGATCATGGTCAGCGGATCGCCGATAATCGGCATCCAACTCAGCAGCAGTGACCAGCGCCCGTAACGCAGATAGAACTGCTGGGCCCTGTCGAGCTTTTGCTCGCTGAGCGGAAACCAGCGCTTGTGCCGAAAGCGTTCCACCGAGCGGCCCAACAGCCAATTCAGTACCGAGCCCAGCACATTGCCCAGGGTGGCGACAGCCAGCAGGGTCAGGGCTGCATATTTGCCTGACAGCAGCATGCCGACCAACACGGCTTCCGACTGCATGGGCAGCAGCGATGCTGCGCCAAAGGCGGCGAGGAACAGACCCAGATAGCTGGTTAATTCAAACACGTAAACTTCCAGGAGAGATGGACACCGCCGCATACCTTGTGGGAGCGGGCTTGCTCGCGATACAGGCGCTGCAGTCTGCCAGACCAACCGAGGCGCTGCCATCGCGAGCAAGCCCGCTCCCGCAAAAGTTGACTGGGCTGGCAGCGGCTACAAGTTTTGCAATACCCGCCGCAGCGAAGCCGGCAGGGTTTCGCCGTGGCTCATGCCGTCGAATGTCTGATAGTCAACCGCCAGTCCCGGGATATCACTCAGTTCACCCGCCAGTTGGCGGATCAGTCTGTCTGGCTCGCCGTCGCTCGGGCCGCGCGGGTTAGCGGGTTCGGCCGTGCCGCGCATCAACAGCAAATCGGCCTTGTGCCCGTTCATGCGTTGCTTGAAGTCCGCGCCGGGGTGGATGTCGGCCCACCACAGCGACGGGCTGGCCGCTGCGTAACGGGCAAATTCTCCGGGGCGGGTGAGCAGGGCGTGCAGCACCAGCAGGCCGCCATAGGAATGGCCCCATAAGATTTGCTCCTGCAGGTTGATCGGTGCCTTGGCCGCCACCGCCGGGCGCATGCGCTCGCGCAACAGGTCCAGGAAGACATCCGCACCGCCACTGGGCAGCCCGCTCAGCGGGTCGGTTTGCGCGGTCAGGCCAGGCCTGTTCGGGGTGTAGTCGTAAGTGCGGGCAGTGCGCTCGATGCGCAGTGGTGTCTGGTAGCCGATGGCGACCAGTAATGGTGCCTTGCCATGGGCAAGATCCCGCAGCAGGTCGGCATCCAGTGCGCCGATGGCGGCATTGCCGTCGAGCATCCACAGCACCGGGAAACCGTTTTTCGGCGGCGCGGCATTGGGTCGACCGATCCATAGCTGATAATGGCGCTGGCCATCGGCGGAGTCGATCAGCAAACGGCTGAAGCGGTAGTCCATATCTGTGCGCTGCAGCAGGCGGGTGTCCATCAGCTGGTCAGGCGCGGGCCGGGCCTGGGCGGCTTGCCCGGGGAGGGCCAGGGCAAGCAGCAGCGTCAATGGCAGGGTCAGGTTTCTCATCAGGCGATCTCGATATGCTTTAAAACGACGCGGTCAGGCTGGTGTAGAGCGTACGCCCCGGCTCGTTGTAAGTCGCCGCCCCGGCCCCGGCGATATTGGTCACACCCTGGGCGTTGCCCTCACGGAACAGGCGCTTGTCGAACAGGTTATCGATACCCGTGGTCAGGCTCAGGTTGGCGGTAATGGCGTAGGTGCCGCTGATGCCGGCAATGGCATAAGGCGAAAGCTGGTTGTTGGCGGTGCCGGTGACGCGGTCGCCGTGGTAGTCGACTTTTTTCGGTGTCTGTTTGCCGTACCAGGCCACGCTCGCTTGCAGCGACAGGTCATCGGTTGCCTGCCAGTCCAGCATGGAGTTAAGGGTGTAGCGCGGGGTGACAGACAGGGCGTCACCGGTCTGCTTGTTTTTCGATTGCAGCATATAGGTGAAGTTGTTGGTCCAGGTCAGTTGCGGCGCCAGGGGCAGGGTAAGGGTGCCTTCAAGGCCTTCGACCAGTGCCTTGGGTACGTTTTCCCACTGGTAGATCGCGGCATTGGCATAGGTGCCTGTTCCGCCCACGGCATTGCCGATGGGGCTCATGCCGGATTCGATCTTGTTTTTGTAATCGTTGCGAAAGTAAGTCAGGCCCGCGACGACGCCGTTTTCCTTGTACTCGATGCCCAGTTCCTTGTTGACGCTGGTTTCGGCTTTCAGGTCGGCGTTGCCTTGCAGGTAGCAACTGGTGCTCTGGCCATAGCAACCCTGGCCGCGGCTGTAGAGCAGGTAATCGGGGTTGAGCTGGTACAGGTTAGGCGCTTTATAGGCGCGGGCGATGCCGGCCTTGAGGGTGACTGTTTCGGTCAGGGCATGGGACAGGTTAAGCGACGGGCTCCAGTTGTTGCCGACCACGCTGTGGTGGTCCAGACGCAGGCCGGGGGTGAGCATGGTGCCGGGTAGCAGCTCGATATTGTCGGCGGCAAACAACGAGAAAATCTGCGCCGAGGAGGTGGTGCTGCGATTGCTGCTGCTCAGGCCGCTGACCGAACCGCCTTCGCTGGTGGACTGGGTATTGGCGCTGGGGTCGTCGAGTTTTTGCTGGGTCCATTCGCTGCCCAGGGTCAGGGTCTGGTCGAAACCTGCGTGCAGCGGCAGATTGACCTCGCCGTGGGCGGTCAGGTCGCGCAATACCGCAGTATAGAAATCACCACTGCTGAAAATGCCTTCGGTGCCGCCTGCCAGGCCTTCGTTGATCCGCGTATTGCGGGTTTTTTCGTATTGCAGGTAGGCCATGCTGTTACCAAAGTCCCATTCACCACGGTGGGTCAGGGCATAGGTTTCGCGGTAGGTACGGTTGGTCTCGTGGCCCAGCAGGCTTTTGACGTAGGCGTTGCTGTTGGTGTTTTGCGTATCGCCGGTATAGAGGTTGCCCTGACGGCTGTAACCAGCCTCGAAGTCGAGGGTCTGCTGCGGGGTCATGCGCCAGCTGAGCAGGCCGTTGACATCCTTGTTGCGCACGCCTTCGCGGCCAGCGGGCAGGGTGCCGGCCTGATTGCCGGTGCGCTCTGATTCATGGCCTGAGTTGATGTCCCAGTCATCGGGGTCGGTCTTGGCGATATTGCCGTATACGCGATAGCTCAGGTTGTCGGTGAGCGGGCCGTTGAGGCCGAAACTCACGCGTTTGCTGGCGCCTTCGTCCTTGTGGGTCGGGAAGTTGGAATAGACCGTGACGTCGCCGTGGGTTTCGGCCCCGGCCTGCTTGGTGATGATATTCACCACGCCGCCAGCCGCGCCGTTGCCGTAGAGGGCGGCGGCCGGACCGCGCAGCACTTCGATGCTCTCTACCTGATCGGCAGGTACCCAGTTGGTATCGCCACGGCTGTCACGCTCGCCGCGCCAGCCGTAGCGCACCGAATTGCGGCTGTTGACCGGTTTGCCGTCGACCAGGATCAGGGTGTTTTCCGGGCCCATGCCGCGGATGTCGATCTGACGGTTGTTGCCGCGCTGGCCGCTGGTGGAGTTGCCCGTGAGATTGACCCCGGGCATGGTGCGGATGATCTGCGACAGATCGTTGGACGGTGGGCGTTTCTTGATGTCCTCTGCGGTGATCACCGAGACCCCGGGTGCCTGTTTGGTTTCTTCCAGGGCGGTGGCAACCACGTTGGTGTTTTCCAGCTCCAGCGCGGCAGCGGCATGCACGGAGCTGGCCAGCAAGCAGCAGCCGGACAGAACGAAGGGAGCGATAGGGCGCAGCGCATGTTGCAACATCGGGTGATCTCCGGGACAGCCTGATACAGGAAGATCACGAATGATAATTACTGCTAATTGAGAGTAAAGCGCATTAACTTTCTAAACACTTCACTGTGGGAGCGGGCTTGCCCGCGATGGGATCGCCGCTGTTTGTCTGTTGAACCGAGTTGGCGGCATCGCGGGCAAGCCCACAGGGTTTTCTGTTTCAATCAGGGGGACGCGCCACCGGCAACAGCACATGCATGCACAGCCCCGGCTGGCCATTGCTGGCCCACAACCGGCCCTGTTGCAGTTCAATGGCACGTTGGGCGATGGCCAGGCCCAGGCCGAAGCCTTCGCCTATCGAACCCTTCAGGCGCTGGTAGGGCACGAACAGGCTGGCCAGGTCCTGCGGATCGACGCCGGGGCCTTGGTCGCTCAGGCACAGGTGCCAGGTATCACCTTCACGCCAGCCGCTCAAAGTCACTTTGCCTGCAGGCGGTGAATAACGTATTGCATTGCGCAGCAGGTTTTCCAGGGCCTGGGCCAGGCTGTCGAGATGCACTTGCACGTAACAGTCTTCGCCCAGCAGACAGGGCAGTCGCTCGACCGGCCAACCGCTTTCAAAGCAGGCGTCTTCACACAGGGCTTCCCATACGGACAGTACCAGCACCGGCTCGCTTGCCAGTTGCGGGCGCTCGGTGTCCATCCAGGCGAGGTTGAGGGTGTCTTCCAGCAGGCGCTGCATATCGTCGATCTCGCGATCGAGTCGCTGGCGCATGTGCTCAGCCGGTAAATGGCTGTCGTGGGCGATGCGCAATCGTGCCAGGGGGGTACGCAGTTCATGGGACAGGGTGCGCAATAACAGGCGTTGCTGGTTGAGGCTCTGGCGCAGGCGGCTGGCCATGTGTTCGAAGGCCTGGGCCAGTTCCCCCAGTTCATCCCTGCGTTTGATCAGCGGCAGCGGTGCTTCACTGTCCAGGTCATCGGCACGCAAGGCGTCGGCGCGGTCACGCAAACGGTTGAGTGGCAGCACCAGGTGGCGGTAGATCAGCAGCCCGAGGAGCGCGGCCAGCAGCGTTGGCATCACGCCGTGACTGAGCACATGGGTCCAGGGTGTCAGGCCTCCGGGCAGCAACCGCTCGGGAAGCTGGATCACCAGCTGGCCTTGTTGCGGCTGCCCGGGAAAGGGGATGCTGACATAGGGCAGCTCGTCCTGCAGACGTCGGCTCATGGGCCAGTTCAGTTGGCGCATAAAGGTCAACTGGCGATAGTTGTGGGCGGTGAGAGGGGTATTGCTCAGGCTTTGCAGGTTTGGCCCCAGTACCGTTACCCAAGTGTCCTCCCTCGCCATCAGCTCTTCGCTAAAACGTGCCAGCCCGGCCGGGCCCTGGTTGTGCCAGATGCCTTCAGCCTGCTGTGCGTAGTCGGCCAGGTACTGCTGGTCGGCGGCCGAAAGAAAATAGGTGCGACGTTCGGCCGACACTCCCCAGATCCAGATGATCCAGGTCAGCAGCAGGCAGAAAGCGATTTGCAGCAGGGCCAGTTTCCATAGCAAGGGATGGCGGCGCATCAGGGGTTATCCATGCTGACCAGGATATAACCCTGGCCACGCACGGCCTGGATCTGCACATGCCGCACGCCAATGGCCGCCAGCTTGCGCCGCACATTGCACACATGCACATCCAGGCCGCGGTCCAGCCGGGTGTAGACGCGGTGAAGCACCTGCTGGTAGAGAAACGCCTTGCTCAAGGCCTCGCCATCATGTTCGTGCAGGATGCTCAGCAGGCGGAATTCGGAGTGGGTCAGGCCTGCACTCTGGCCGTTGTGCACCACGTCCAGAGCCTCTTCATCAAAGCTCAGCCGCGGGTGGTGCGGCAGCCCCGGCGGGCGCTGGAACATGGCCATGCGCCGCAGCAGGGCATCGGTGCGGGCGTCCAGCTCGGCGAGGCTGAAGGGTTTGGGCAGATAGTCGTCGGCACCTCGGGTAAACCCGGTGATTCGGTCTTGCTCGTTGCCCAAGGCCGACATCAGCATCACCGGGACGTTTTGTTGCAGGCGCAGGGCTTCCAGCAGCGCCAGACCGTCCATGCCGGGCAGCATGATATCGAGCAGCACCAGGTCGAAACACTGCGACTGCAAAGCGCTCAGGCCCTGGATGCCGTCGATGCAGGATGTCACGGCAAAGCCGCGTTGCAGCAGATGTCGCTCCAGATCGTGGCGCAGCCTGAAGTCGTCTTCTACCAGAAGTAGCCGGGGGGATGTGTGCATAGGGGTTCTAATGAGAATATTTCACATTTGCGAATATCCCATCATTGGCCATGCTGCGCAAATGCTATCAAGGATAGAGGGCAAGATTGCACAGCGGATCTGATCAACTACAGGTCGGATTCGCGCAAAAAAGCCGTGCCTGTATCTGTTCGAATGTTCCTCAACGACCCGCCTGCCGGCGGCTCCTGACGCTCGATCAATGACAGGGACATATGCCATGCAAATGCCGAAAACCATCCAGATAAAGAACGGCGAAAAGGTCACTCCGACGTTCTCGGCCCAGGAGTACGCCAACCGCCAGGGAAAACTGCGGGCCTATATGGCGCAGAACAACATCGATGCTGCTGTGTTCACCTCGTACCACAACCTCAACTACTACAGCGATTTCCTGTATTGCTCATTTGGCCGCAACTACGCGCTGGTGGTGACCCAGGACAGCGCGGTGACCATCAGCGCCAATATTGACGGCGGGCAGCCGTGGCGCCGGACCATGGGCACCGACAACATCGTGTATACCGACTGGCAGCGCGACAACTACTTTGTGGCGATCCAGCAGGCGCTGCCCAAGGCGGGGCGCATCGGTATCGAGTTCGATCACATGAACCTGCTCAATCGCGACAAGCTCGCCAGCCGCTATCCCCAGGCCGAGCTGGTGGACATCGCCGCGCCGTGCATGCGTATGCGCATGATCAAGTCGGCGGAAGAACACGCCATCATTCGCCACGGCGCACGGATTGCCGATATTGGTGGCGCGGCCATCGTCGAGGCCTTGCGCGATCAGGTGCCGGAATATGAAGTGGCGCTGCATGCCACCCAGGCGATGGTGCGTGAAATTGCCCGTACCTTTCCCGATTCGGAGTTGATGGATACCTGGACCTGGTTCCAGTCGGGGATCAACACCGACGGCGCCCATAACCCGGTCACCAGCCGCAAGGTGAACAAGGGCGATATCCTCAGCCTCAACTGCTTTCCGATGATTGCCGGTTACTACACGGCGCTGGAACGCACCCTGTTTCTGGACCATTGCTCCGACGAGCACCTGCGCCTGTGGGAGGTCAACGTCAAGGTACACGAGGCCGGCCTGAAGCTGATCAGGCCCGGCATGAAGTGTTCGGACATTGCTCTGCAGCTCAATGAAATTTTCATGGAACACGACCTGCTGCAATACCGCACCTTCGGGTATGGTCACTCCTTTGGCACCCTCAGTCATTACTATGGCCGCGAGGCCGGGCTGGAGTTGCGTGAAGATATCGACACGGTGCTGGAGCCGGGCATGGTGGTGTCGATCGAGCCAATGATCATGATCCCTGAAGGTCGTCCGGGAGCAGGTGGGTATCGCGAGCACGATATCCTGATTGTCAACGAAAAGGGCGGCGAGAACATCACCCACTTCCCGTATGGCCCGCAGCACAACATCATCAAAAAATAGTCATTGCGCGGCATTGTGGGAGCGGGCCTGCCCGCGAAGGTATCACCGCGGCGCCTCGTCAATCCGGGGTGATACCTTCGCGAGCAGGCTCGCTCCCACTCCGAGCTCGATACCAACGTATGCGCACACAGATTGCGCAGCGTTTTCTGACCTGTTTACCCCTGCCAAAAAGAACACAATGAGGGTATCTGTCATGTCCCATGTCGCGACGTTGCTTGCCATTTTTCCATCACGCATCTCTTTCTCAGGAGGTGCTCAATGAGTATCCCCAGCGCAACTATCGCATTGCCCCTGACCCCCGAACAGCAGGTCGAGCGCCTCAGTGAGCGCAAGGCATTGCGCCGTGCCGCCACGGCCAGCTTTATGGGCAACTTTGTCGAGTGGTTTGACTACGCTGCCTATGGTTACCTGGCGACGGTCATCGCCCTGACGTTCTTCCCGCAAACCGATACCACCACCGGGCTGCTGGCCACTTTCGCGGTGTTCGCCCTGTCGTTTATCGTGCGCCCGTTCGGTGGTCTGGTCTGGGGGCATTTTGGCGACAAGTACGGGCGGCGCAGCGCCTTGTCCTGGTCGATCCTGATCATGACCGTGGCGACTTTTTGCATCGGCATGCTGCCCACCTATAACCAGATCGGCCTCTGGGCACCGGTGTTGCTGTTGTTGATTCGTCTGGTGCAGGGCTTTTCGGCCTCAGGGGAATACGCGGGCGCTTCGGCGTTTCTGGCCGAGTATGCACCTGAGGGCAAGCGCGGTTTTTATACCAGCATCGTACCGGCGAGCACGGCGGCCGGCCTGTTGTTTGGCGCGGTATTTGTCGCGGGCATGCATGCCTTGATGACGGTTGAAAACCTGCACGACTGGGGCTGGCGCCTGCCGTTTCTGCTGGCAGCACCCTTTGGCCTGGTGGGGCGCTATATCCGTGTCCATTTGCAGGACTCACCCAAGTTCCTTGAGATGGAAAAGCGTCTGGAAGCCAAGGAGTGTGCGACCCATGCCCCGGTTCGCGAGTTGCTCACGGTGCATCGTCGACCAGTGTTGATCGGGATTGGCGTGACCTGTCTGAATGCGGTGGCCTTCTACCTGTTGCTCAGTTACATGCCGACCTACCTGTCGACGGAAATGGGCATGAGCGAGAGTGATTCCTTTATCGCTTCCACGGTGTCGCTGGCGACCTATATCGGTCTGATTTTTTTGATGGGCAAGCTGTCTGACCGTTATGGCCGCAAGACCATGCTGGTCAGTGCCTCGGTGATGTTCCTGCTGCTGACCTTTCCGCTGTTCGGGATGCTGGGCAACCCGTCACTGCTGGTGATTCTGATGATCCAGATTGCCTTCGGTGCCATCCTGGCAATGAACGACGGCACCTTGCCGTGCTTTCTGGCCGAGATCTTCCCGACCCGGGTGCGCTTCAGCGGTTTTGCCTTCAGCTTTAACGTGGCCAACGCCGTGTTTGGCGGGACTGCGCCGTTTATTGCCACCTGGCTGATTCAGATGACCGGCAACAAAATGGCTCCGGCCTGGTACCTGCTGGCCGCCGCGGCAGTGGCACTGGTGGCGATGCTGGCCAGCCGCGAGACCGCGCACAAGGCGTTGCAGGATTAACCTGCCGCCTCCCACCTCCGTAGCAGCCTCGCTCCGCTCGGCAGCTGCTACGGGTGATGTTTTAGTGCAACGCCACCTGCTTGCGCTCACCAATGGGCGATACACCAAACAGGCGGCTATAGCACTTGGAAAAATGCGCCGCCGAGACAAAGCCACAGGCCAGGGCGATATCCCGCACTTGTGATTCGCTGCGCAGCAACAGGCTCCGGGCCCTGGCCAGGCGTAACTCCAGGTAGTACTGGCTGGGTGTGCGTTGCAGGTGTTTGTGGAACAGGCGTTCTAGCTGACGTACCGACACTTCGTTCAACCGCGCCAGGTCTTCCAGGCTGACCGGCTCTTCCAGATTGGCCTCCATGATTGCCACCACCTGACTCAGTTTGGGCTGCGATGTACCCAGCTTCTGGCGCAGCGGTACGCGCTGTTGCTCTTGCGGCCCGCGGGCTCGGTCACACAGCAGCAACTCGGCAGCGTGGGCCGCAATCTCGCGGCCACCCGGTTCGCGGGCAATCAATTGCAAGGTCATGTCCATCGACGCCACGCCACCCGAGCAGGTATAGCGGTCGCGATCCAGTTCGAATAACTGATTGGAAATAATGATCCCCGGGAAATGGTCCTTGAGGGTTTCGATATCTTCCCAGTGGATGGTGCAGCGATAACCCTTGAGCAGCCCGGCGCGGGCCAGCCAGTAGCTGCCGGTGCAGATCCCGCCCAGCGCCACTTGTTCGTGGGCCAGTTTGCGCAGCCAGTTGAGCACCGGGCGGCTGCTGAGGTGGGAGACGATCGGGTTTGAACCCACCACCAGCAAAATGTCCAGTTTTGGTGCATCGCCGATCACATAGTCGGGCAGGATACGCATGCCGTTGCTGGCCATGACCGGATCAAGGGTGGGGGCAATGATAACGCTGCGAAACATTTCACAACGCGCTGCCATATTGGCCATGCGCAAGGTTTCGATGGCCGAGGCAAAACCGATGGTGGTGAAGTTTGGTATCACCAGAAAGCCCACGGTCTTCACGGCAGGCATATTTATCGGTGACGCTGTAACAGGCGTTGCCATCCTTACGCTCCTTATTATGATCCGGGACGCGTCTGGCGTCGGGGTTCACCCAGGTTGTTGCAGCGCCAGAGCGGAGCCGGCGGTGCAAGGCACTGTGTTGTAGGGCGTAACGAAGCATTTGTTGTGCCAGTGGCTAACAGCTTGTTATTGCGGCAAAAATTTATCGCTGACAAAGGCTGAATAGTCGGGCAGAACGGTTTCGATCTTGCCCTGCTCCTTGAGGAACAGGGCCGTCCCGGCGATATCTTTGGCCGTGCCACCCCCCAGCAACTGCGCCGACTTTTGCTCGGCTGCCGAAGGGAAGTGCGCGCCGTGCAGCAACTCGGGGATGTCTTCGGGGCTGGCGCCGGTCAGTCGGGCGATTGTCTGCACCTGCGGCGAATCGGTAGTCCAGGCGGTCTGGTGGGCGTTGTAGTCGGCGATGGCATCGAGGCTGACTTTGGCGAATTTAGCGACGATTTCCGGATGTTTATCCGCGAAATCCTTGCGTGCGACCCAGACTTCAAAAGTCGGTGCGCCCCATTCGCTGACCTGGCCGGCGTCGGTGAGGATTTTCCCGGTCTTGCGAATTTCCCCCAGGGCAGGCGACCAGGTGAACGCGCCGTCGATATCGCCACGCTTCCAGGCTGCGGTGATTTGCGCAGGGCTGAGGTTGACCACCTTGACCTGCTGCGGGGTCAGGTTCCAGTGTTTCAGCGCGCCCAGCAGGCTGTAGTGCGACGTCGAAACAAAGGGCGTGGCGATGGTCTTGCCGATCAGGTCCTGCGGGCCGTTGATACCGCTGCCGTCACGCACCACCAGAGCTTCGGAACCCTTGATCTGCGCGGTGACGATAAAAGTCACCAGCGGCACATTGCGCGAGGCCGCGGCAGCCAGCGGGCTTGAGCCCAGATTGCCGATCTGCAGGTCCCCGGAGGCCAGGGCCGACACCACCGCCGGACCCGAATCAAAGCGGCGCCAGTCAATCTTTTCACCGATGGCTTTGTCGTAACTGCCCTCGGCCTGGGCCAGTTTGGTGGGGTCGATGCCGGTGATATAGCCGATGGTCAAATCAGCTGCCTGCGCGCCGAAGCTGAGGCCTGCGAGGGAAAGAGCAATCAGGAGTGTGCGCACGGACATGGCTTGGACCTTGTTGTAAGAAGATAAGAAGGGGCTGTCCGGCGGTCCGGTGCAGCGAATCTAAGTGCTTTAAATCAAAGGGGAAAATACCGTTTTGGAACTTGCTTAGAGCGCCCGGCCACACACCCTGGTTGCGGCGTGCATGATCCGGGTCAAACGTCGTGGCGGTAAAAGCCGGTACAAGCGTCCTGTGAGGAGTCCATAACAAAACCAGCACGGCCCGTTTCGAGGGGACCACCCCAGATCGACGCCTTAAAGGAATAACGCGATGCTTTCTACCTTTCCACGTCTGGCATTAGCCGGCCTGACGTTGCTGTGTACCCTTGAGGTGCAGGCCAGCGAGCCGACCCCGGCAGCCAACCCCGAGAAAAACCTGATTGAACGCGGCCACTATGTGGCCCGGCTCGGTGACTGCATTGCCTGCCATACCGCCATGGGCGGGGCCGAGATGGCGGGCGGGCTCGAGCTGAAAACGCCAATGGGCACGATTTACTCGAGCAATATCACCCCGGATCCCGAGACAGGTATCGGCCAGTACAGCTTTGAACAGTTCGACAAGGCCATGCGCCAGGGTGTGACGCCTGCGGGGAAAAACCTCTATCCGGCGATGCCGTATCCGTCTTACGCGAAGATGAGCGAAGACGATATGCGCGCCCTGTATGCCTACCTGATGCACGACGTGGCCCCGGTAAAAATGGCCAATCTTGAGGCCGATATGGGCTTCCCGTTCAACCAGCGTTGGGGGCTGGCGCTGTGGAACTGGGCGTTTGTCGACAATCAGCCGTTTGTCCCCGACCCGGACAAAAGCGTCGAACTGAACCGTGGCGCCTATCTGGTGCAGGGCCTGGGGCATTGCGGCTCGTGCCATACGCCGCGTGGTATCGCCTTTCAGGAAAAGGCCATGAGCGATGACGGCAGTGCCGGCAAGCACTATCTGGCGGGGGAAACCGTCGAGCACTGGCGCGCCTTGAGCCTGCGCAACCTGTGGACGGTGGAGGACACCGTGCAGTTGCTCAAGACCGGACAAAACCGTTTTGCTACGGTGTCGGGCAATATGGCTGATGTGATCCACCACAGTACCCAGCACTTTACCGATGCAGACTTGACTGCCATCGCCAGCTATTTGAAATCGCTACCTGCAGGCAAGGATGATTTACCGATGCCAGCCGTGGCGATCACACCCGCCAAGGCACCGGATACGCTGTACAGCAGCCGTGGCGGGTTGGGTTACACGCAGTTCTGCGCTGATTGCCATCGCCCGGATGGCGGCGGGGTCAAAGGCATGTTCCCGCCGTTGAACGGCAACCCGGGGATCGTCGCGGCCAACCCGACGACACTCTTGCATATCACCCTGACCGGCTGGAAAACCCCGCAAACAGCAACGCACCCGCGGGTGTACACCATGCCTGACTTCGCCCGGCTGGGCGATGATGAAATTGCCGAGATCCTCAGCTTTGTGCGCAGCAGCTGGGGCAACGCGGCTCCAGCGATCAAGCCAGGGCAAGTCGCGAAGATGCGCAAGCAGTTGAACCCCGAGACTGTCGACGAGACCGCCTTTGTCACCCCGCGCCTGGCCAATCTGCTCAGTGCCGCCAATGCCGATCAGGTGGTGCGCGGCATGCGCCTGCATCTGCAAACCAAGGCGCTGTTACCGGATAACGTCGGCAATGCCCTGAACTGCACCAGTTGCCACTTGAACGCAGGCACCGTGGCCGATGGCTCGCCTTTTGTCGGGGTCTCGGCGTTCTTCCCCGGCTATGCGCCACGGGCGGGCAAGGAAGTGACACTGGAGGAGCGGATCAATGGTTGTTTCCGTCGCTCGATGAATGGCCAACCCTTGCCCGTAGCCTCGCCGGATATGCAGGCGATGGTGGCGTATTTTGACTGGATGAAAATGAACACGGTAGCGGGGGACAAGGTTGCGGGCCGTGGCGTGGGCAAGGTCGATCCGAAAATCGTCCCCGATCCGGAAAACGGCAAACTGATCTATGCGCAGCAATGTGCGGTGTGCCACGGTGACGACGGCCAGGGCCTGAAACAGGCCGATGGCAGCTTTGTGTACCCGCCGTTGTGGGGCAACGAGTCGTTCAATATCGGCGCGGGCATGGCGCGCACTTACACGGCGGCGGCGTTTGTGAAACGCAATATGCCGATCGGCTTCCACGAGAAATTCCCGTTAGGGCAGGGTGGATTATCGGATCAGGAGGCAGTGGATGTGGCTGAGTACTTCTCCCATCAACCACGACCTGATTTTGTCGACAAGGCCAAGGACTGGCCCAAGGGTGGCAAACCGGTGGATGCGCGGTATTAAGGGCAAGCACTCCTTACCTCAAAACAGCGTTCGTGTTTGTGTGTTTGCCGGGCTTCAGCGAAGCAAAAAAAAGCCCCGCGACCGAATGTACGCGGGGCCAAAAAATGGTTGGTTGCGGCCAACCAAAGGAGCTCGTTGAATCAGTGCGCGCTGGCGACAGTCTCGGCTTGCCAGCCGCCGCCCAATGCTTTGTAAATAGCCACTACGCCGCGATACAGCTCAACCTCGGCCTGGGCCTGGCTGTCTTCTGCCGCAAGACGCTCGCGCTGGGCATCGAGCAGCACCAGAAAGTCCACCGTGCCTTCGCGATAGCGAATGGCTGCGAGGTCAGCTGCTGTACGACTTGACTCACTTTGACGTATTAACGACAGCAAGCGCTGTTGGCGTTTGCCGTAGTCACTGAAGGCGTTTTCCGACTCTTCCAGCGCCAGCAGTACTTGCTGCTCGTAACTGGCCAGGGCGCCATCGGCCTCTGCATCGGCACCGCGCAGTCGTGCCCGCACGCTGCCCAGGTCAAATGCAGGCCAGGTAATGCGTGGGCCCAGTGCCCAGGCATTGGCTGCTGCTGAACCAATTTGCGAGCCACGTCCGGCAGTAAAACCGAGGAAGCCGCTAAGGCTGACCCGCGGGAACAGGTCGGCCTTGGCCACGCCGATACGGGCCGTCGCCGCCGCCAGTTTGCGCTCGGCACTCATGATGTCCGGGCGTCGTTGCAGCAGGTCGCCGGGATTGCCGATATTCAGCGCCTTGGCAATGGCCGGTAGCTGTTTGGGGCTCAGATCCACGCTCAACTGCTCAGGTCGCTGGCCCAGCAAGGTGGCGATACGATTGCGCTCGCGCACCTGCTCGGCCTGCAATTGCGGCACGCTGGCTTCAACCGAGGCAAGGCGGGCGTCAGCGCGCACCACGTCCAGCTGATCGCCAACTCCGGCGTCACGCAGGCTTTCAGTGATGGCCTTGGAGTCCTGCTGATTTTTCAGGTTATCCAGGGCGATGCGCTCGCGCAGCTGTGCACCCCGTAGTTCACCATAGGCATCCACCAGTTCGGCAATCATGGTCACTTGCAGTTGATACAGATCGGCCGCAGCCGCCTGCTCGTCGGCATCGCTGGCCTCCAGCTCGCGCTGGATACGGCCAAACAAGTCGATTTCCCAGGCCATGTCCAGGCCCAGGTCGTAGCGCTCACTGTTGACGCGCTTCTCGGTGGTGCCCGGGATCTGGCCCTTGCCCACATCGCTGCTGGCGCGGCTGGTGATGGTCGGCATGATGTCGTTGCTGACATCATCGCGAATCGCCCGGGCCGCCCGTAGGCGGGCAAATGCCACGCGCAGCTCGCGGTTGCCGGCCAGAGACTGGGTCACCAGCTGGTTGAGGGTCGGATCGTCAAACTGTTGCCACCAGATCCCTTCAAAATGTGCCCGATCAAAGCCCTTGAGGTTGTCGGCACTGATCTGTGCCGGGGCCGTGGCCGGGGTCGTGTAGTCCGGGCCCACGGCGCAAGCGCTCAGGGCCAGCACCAACAGGCTCGGCAGAAAAACTTTCACGCTCATTGTTGCGACTCCAACGTGAGGTGCTTGGCCGCTTTGCGCGCTTCACTGCGCTCTACATAACGGCGAATCAATACATAGAACACCGGCGTCAGCAGCAGGCCGAAGAAGGTCACCCCGAGCATCCCGGAGAACACCGCAACACCCATCGCATGGCGCATCTCTGCACCGGCACCGCTGGACAGCACCAGAGGCACCACACCCATGATGAAGGCGAAGGAGGTCATCAGAATCGGCCGCAGACGCAGACGGCAGGCTTCCAGCACCGCTGCCAGCGGGTCGAGGCCTTCTTCCTGTTTGTCCTTGGCAAACTCGACGATCAGAATCGCGTTCTTGCACGCCAGCCCCACCAGTACGATCAGGCCGATCTGGGTGAAGATGTTGTTGTCACCCCCCGAGATAATCACCCCGGTAATGGCTGAAAGCAGGGTCATGGGCACGATCAGGATCACCGCCAATGGCAGGCTCCAGCTTTCGTACTGGGCAGCCAGTACCAGGAATGCCAGCAGTACACAGAGCGGGAACACGAACAACGCGGTATTGCCTGAGAGGATTTGCTGATAGGTCAGCTCAGTCCATTCGTAGGTCATGCCGTTGGGCAGTTCTTCCTTGAGCAGTTTTTCCATCGCCGCCTCGGCCTGGCCCGAGCTGTAACCCGGTGCTGCGCCGCCGTTGATTTCAGCGGTGACAAAGCCGTTGTAGTGCATCACGCGGTCAGGACCTGCGGTGTCGCTGACCTTGATAAAGGTCGCCAGCGGGATCATTTCGCCCTTGTTGTTACGCACCTTCAGCTGGCCGATCTGCTCGGGTTCGAGACGGAACTGCTGCTCGGCCTGCACATTCACCTGATAAGTCCGACCGAAGCGGTTGAAATCGTTGGCATACAGCGAACCCAGGTAGATCTGCAGGGTATCGAAGATGTCGCTGATGGCAACGCCGTGGGTCTTGGCCTTTTCGCGGTCGATAGCGGCATCGACTTGCGGCACGTTGACCTGATAGCTGGTGAACAACCCGGCCAGTTCCGGCACGTTATGGCTCTTGGCAATCACGTTCTGCACTTCTTTGTACAGCTCGTCATAGCCCAGACCACTGCGGTCTTCGACTTGCAGGCGGAAACCGCCAATGGTGCCCAGCCCCTGTACCGGCGGCGGCGGGAAGATGGCGATATAGGCGTCCTGAATGTCGGCAAACTGTGCGTTCAACGCGGCGGCAATCGCCGCTGCCGACTGACTTGGGTCCTTGCGTTCATCAAACGGCTTGAGCGGGGTGAACACGATGCCGCTGTTCGGGCTGTTGGTAAAACCGTTGATCGACAGGCCGGGGAAGGCCACCGAGTTGGCAACGCCAGGTTGCTTGAGAGCAATTTCGGACATGCGTTTTATCACCGCTTCTGTGCGGTCCAGGCTCGCGGCGTCCGGCAGTTGGGCGAAGGCCACCAGGTATTGCTTGTCTTGCGGTGGTACAAAGCCGGTGGGCGTGTGGGCAAAGCCAGCCCAGGTCAGCACCATCAAACCTGCGTAAACCAGCATGGCGATGCCGCTGCCACGGATGATCCGTCGCACGGTACCGACATAGCCGTTACTGGCCTTGACGAAGAAGCGGTTGAACGGGCCGAACAACCAGCCACCGAACATACGGTCCAGCAGACGAGTGAAGCGGTCTTTCGGCGCATGATGGCCTTTAAGCAATACTGCTGCCAGTGCAGGGGACAGGGTCAGCGAGTTGAAAGCCGAGATCACCGTCGAAATGGCAATGGTCAGGGCAAATTGCTTGTAAAACTGGCCGGTCAGGCCCGAAATGAATGCGGCCGGGATAAACACCGCACACAGTACCAGCGCGGTGGCAATGATCGGTCCGGTTACTTCGCGCATGGCCCGCTTGGTTGCATCGACGGGGTTAAGCCCCAGCTCGATATTTCGCTCGACGTTCTCCACCACCACAATCGCATCGTCCACCACGATACCGATGGCCAGCACCAGTCCGAACAGGGACAAAGCGTTGAGCGAGAAGCCAAACATATGCATCACTGCAAACGTACCGATCAGCGATACGGGCACAGCGACCAGCGGGATAATCGAAGCGCGCCAGGTTTGCAGGAACAGGATTACAACCAGTACTACCAGGATCAGGGCTTCAAACAGGGTGTGGACTACCGCTTCGATCGAACCACGAACAAAGATGGTCGGGTCGTAAACGATGTCGAAATCCATTCCCTCCGGGAAGTTCTTTTTCAGCTCGGCCATCTTGGCGCGAACGTCATTGGAGATCTGGATGGCGTTGGAACCCGGACGCTGGAAGATCGGGATCGCCACCGCCGGCTGGTTGTTCAGCAAGGAACGCAAGGCGTACTGGCTGGAGCCCAGCTCAACCCGGGCAATGTCCTTGAGGCGGGTGATCTGGCCATCATCACCGGAGCGGATGATGATGTTCTCGAACTCCTCCTCAGTGACCAGGCGGCCCTGGGTGTTGACCGACAGCTGGAAGCTGGTGGCATTGGGGGCGGGCGGGGCACCGAGGGCACCGGCAGCCACCTGGCGGTTTTGCTCGCGAATGGCGGTCACTACATCAGTGGCTGTCAGGTTGCGCGAGGCAGTTTTGTTTGGATCGAGCCATACCCGCAGCGAGTAATCGCCCATGCCGAACATCTGCACATCGCCAATACCGTTGAGGCGCGCCAGCTCATCCTTGATATTGAGGATGGCGTAGTTGGACAGGTAGAGCATGTCGTAGCGCTTGTCCGGCGAGGTCAAGTGCACAACCATGGTCAGGTCTGGCGAGGCTTTGTCCACCGTGATGCCGATGCGCGTCACTTCTTCCGGCAGTTTGGGCTGGGTGCGCGTCACCCGGTTTTGCACCTGCACCTGGGCGTTGTCCAGGTCCGTGCCCAGGGCAAAGGTGATGGTCAGGGTGATCTTGCCGTCAGCGGTGGACTGCGAAGACATATACAGCATGTTCTCGACACCGGTGATGGCCTGCTCCAGTGGTGCGGCCACGGTGTCACCGATCACCTTGGGGTTGGCACCGGGGAAGTTGGCGCGCACCACAACGGTAGGCGGAACCACTTCAGGGTATTCGCTGATCGGTAACTGGAACAGCGAAATGCCGCCCGCAATCAGGATAAGCAAGGAAAGCACAGCGGCGAAAATCGGCCGCTGAATAAAGAACTGGGAAAAATTCATCGGAGTTATCGTCCCTTAACCGCGAGGAGTCGCGACGCTGGCCAACTTCGGCGCGCCAGTGGCGGGCTTGATTTGTGGCAGGTTGCTGGCTTCCAGGGCTTGTCGTTGTTGTGCCAGGGCGGCGAGGGTCTGTTCGTTGGCCATCGGGATCACTTCAGGCGTTACCGGCGAGCCGGGGCGCACTTTCTGCAGGCCCTTGACGATAATGGTGTCGCCCTTGTTCAGACCGCTGCGAACAATGCGCAGGCCTTCGATTTTCGGGCCCAGGTCCACGGCGCGGTAGGTCGACTTGTTGTCGGCGTCCATCACCAGCACGAATTTCTTGCCCAGGTCGGTGCCCACGGCTTCTTCATTGATCAACACGGCGGAGTAGGTGGCGCTACCGACCAGTTTCAGGCGAGCATACAGGCCGGGGGTAAAGCTGCCGTCGGCGTTGTCGAACACGGCGCGGCCACGGATGGTGCCGGTTTGCGGGTTGACCCGGTTGTCGACGAAGTTCATCTGGCCCAGATGCGGGTTGCCGTCTTCGTTGGACAGGCCCAGGTACACCGGTGTGGTCTGGCCGCGTTGACCCTGACGAGCAAGCTGGTTGTACTTGAGGAACACACGCTCGTCGGCATCGAAGTAGGCGTACACCTTGTCAGTGGACACCAGGCTGGTCAGCGGCGTGACATCGGCGGTGACGATGTTGCCCGCAGTGATTTCGGCACGGCTGACGCGGCCACTGATCGGTGCAGTGACGCGGGTAAAGCTCAGGTTGAGTTTGGCCAGGTCCAGTTCTGCCTGGATGGCCGCGACGCCGGCACGGGCTTGCTGGGCAGCGGTGGTGCGCGAGTCGGCCAGCTCTGCCGAAATGGCATTGCTCTGGCGCAGACGTTCGCCGCGCTGGGCTTCGTTGTCGGTACGGCTGGCATTGGCGCGGGCCTGTTGCACCTGGGCTTCAAGCTGACGCACGGTGGCCTGGAACGGGCGCGGGTCGATCTGGAACAGCAAGTCGCCCTTTTTCACCAGGGCGCCCTCGGTAAAGGCGACCTGATCAATCTGGCCCGACACGCGTGGACGAATTTCTACAGTCTCTGGAGCTTCCAGGCGACCGGTGAATTCATCCCATTCGTTGACCGGTTGCTCAAGCACCTTGGCCACACTGACTTTTGCAGCAGGAGCCGGAGCAGTCGCTTGGGGAGTTTTGCCGCATGCGCTCATCACCACAATGGCCAGGGCCGCAAGTGGGAAGCGCAAATGTTTAAGTGACTGTTCCATGAGGGGAGTCCGCCGATCTATTGAGATGGGCGGATAATGCTGGCGCGAGTGCTGGCGCACGAATCGAACCCAGCGAAGATCAATATCATCCGGAATGATACAAAGCGTTACCAAGCTCTCTAGCCTGCGCTTTTTGTTAGGAAACTATCAATTAAATTCTGTGTTATTGCCAGCGTAGGGTGTGTTGCACGACGGGTAATAATAACCAATATGTACCACCTGCCACGCTGATTGCTTGCCTAGGCTGCGTGCGTCTATGTGCCAGTCAGGTCACGCATCCATGTCTTCCCTTCATCGATTCACACCTTTACTCACGGCCTTCGATTCCCGGGGCTCAACTGTGCGCACGGTGGCATACCACCGGCAGCGTGCTGGGGACGAACCCCAGGCGCGGCTCCATGCGGTTGATGTTTCGCCACCTTGGCGGGCCGCGCTACCGGGTGGTCGGGGTGCGCAACCCGCACTGATGATGCCCTCGCGAGCAAGCCTGCAGGATGACTATTTTCCTCCGGGCCCGGGCTTGCATCGCGATGTGGTTGGTCAGCTTGAACCAGGCTCCCAGGTGTCGTTTTCATCTTCGCTGATGCTGTACCAGGTGCAATGGGTCTGGCGGCTTAGATGCCCCCTGGCGTTGAGCTTGCTCGTCATGCGGCCCAACGGGTCATAGAACAGCTGATCGCAGTAGCCATCTATGCGCCGGGCTTCATCATCGATAAAGCGATAGTGATCGGCGAAGTAAGGCCGATAGTTTCGAATGGCCAGGCCCTTGTTGTTGTATTCGACCCTGCCGCTGACCCGCCAGCGATGTTCGCTGAACGCACGCAGGGGCTTGCCGTCACTGTCAAGGCTCAGTCGCCCCGACGGGGCAACCACATACGCTTCACCCGCCGAAGTTTTCTGCTTGGTTTGCAGCTCACGTCCAAAGCCATCGGTGAACGTCAGGCTGATCCGGAGTTGCCGGTTAACGCTGTCGTCGCTCGTCGGGTAGTTATCGGCTTGCAGCACAGCGGCATAGACCGGTTCGCGGCGTGCCTGGAGGATCTGTTCGTTCAGTTGGCGATTCGCCGTGATGCTCATGTCCAGTGTTGCCAGGCGCATGCGGCCGCTGGCACGAATATATCCGTCCGGAGTCAGATATCCCTGCGTTACCCATTGTGTGCCCGGGGGGGCTGCCGGGATGTGGCCCATCCAGTTGAAAGGGGCGTGGAAGCAGGCGCTGGCAGCATCGAGCAGCGCTGTTTGAGGGTTGTCGATGGCAAAAGCGGGGCTGTCATTGGCTGGGCGCCTGTAGTCCGTCAGCGGGGCGAACCCTGTTGGTTTGCCATTTTCCTGGCCGTAAACACTGGTTACTTGCAACTGGCCGAATGCATCGTAGCGCGCTTGCCGAACAGTCCCCTGGGGGTCGGTGATTTCGATGGGCAACATTAACCGGTAGTCATAGACGGCTTGGGTGCTGCAACCGTCCACGGCCGTTACTGCGGCGATATGGCAACCGTAACGGTCATGGGTGAGTGTGGTCGCTGAGTGGCTTTCAGAGGCTCGCAACTGATTGGCCCGGTAGAAACCATGCACGTCGGTGTAACGGGTAAAGCCCTGTTTGAGTGACCACAGGGCTGGCGCTGCGCGGGTGTCTGTTGGCTCAGGCAGGAACAGGCTCATGGGATGGTAATGCTCCTGGACGAGGGTGCTGGCCAGGTCGAACGGGGTTCCTCCGGGCAGTGCAGGCACATCGTCGTAGGCGGCAAGTGCCTGGTCGTCGAGTTCGGCCGACTCTTTGAAGGCCGTCAGCGCCTGAAAGCTGGCCTGGCCCGCCGGTAACGGGGCGTCACTCTGCGCCAGGCAGTAATATTGCACGGACAACCCCCCCAGAGTGCGCTGTGCCTGCGGTCGCACAGGGTTGTCAGCGGTGTTGCCGATTAACAGTTCATAGCTGGTATGCGCGCTGTTGAGGGCTTCTTTTTCAAGCACCAGTGCATTGCTGCGTTGCCGGTAAGGCAGTTGCAGGCGCCAGCGTTGAGGATTGTCCAGATGAATGAACTGCGCCCGGATTTCACTGATGTAGTGCATCTGCTGGGCCGGGTCGTGGGTATCGCGCCACCAGGTCTGTTGATGGGCCTCATCGAATGGCGGCAGGTCGGATGCGCGCTTGCGCCGGGCGTAATTTATGGTTACCCCGTGTGTCAGGCTGCCATAACGATCCC
Organism: Pseudomonas sp. FSL W7-0098; assembly: GCF_005930585.1. Lineage (NCBI taxonomy): Bacteria > Pseudomonadati > Pseudomonadota > Gammaproteobacteria > Pseudomonadales > Pseudomonadaceae > Pseudomonas > Pseudomonas sp. FSL W7-0098. Next base: position 434,189 of record NZ_RXHW01000001.1, on the reverse strand, counting down.
GGCGCAGATTGATGATGTGCTGGCAGGCGGGGTCGGTTGCCTCGCGCTCGTAGCGGTAGACCCGTGACTCCAGGGCAAGTACCAGCAGGGATTCGGGCGTCTGCAATTGACGCAGCATATAGCGGTACTGGCTGACGGTAAAAGGCACTCGTGACGATTCCGGGTCATCGGCCGCAAACACTTCTTCACGCAGTACCAGCCCGCTCAGTGCCAGAGCCATCCTGCGCCCGGAAGCAGGCGGTGGCAGTACGCTGTCTTGCTCCTTATCGGCTTCCAGGCGGGTCAGCAGTGTGTTGCCTGGCGCAAGGGCCAACCTGTCGCCCGCCCAGTATTGGTCCTGCGGCATATCAAGGGCTTTTCCGGTGTGAAACCAGGTCTTGCGCAGCAAGGGTGCGGTTGCTGCCTTGTCGAGTTTCTGGCCGGCAGGGCCCTCGGTGTCGGTTGCCATCAGCAAACCGAAGCCCTGGAACTTGCGTTCGAGACTGTCGTAGAAACCTTCCCTGTAAGTGAAGCGTTGGGTCAGCTGATTGCCGCTGATCTGATCCAGCTGTTGCTGCTCGCTGACCAGATGCAGCGCAAATGGCAGGCCACCGGTGCGCTGTGTCCGTTGCGGTTTTTCGTCCAGCCACTCCTGGGCACTGCTGCGGTAGGTAACCCGGCCTGATGCCCCCATGTTGTTGTCGGTACCGATCAACAAATAGGGTTTTTGCCGGACAAAGTCGTATCGCCAGTGACGGGCTGAAGGGAGAAGGGCGGAGAGGATCAGGCTGGTACAGCCCAGCCCTTGCAGGTCGGCCACACTGACCTGGCAAAAGCGGTCATGCCTGACCCCCACGGGCCAGGGCAGCGCTGTCGGCACGGCTTGCAGGCCGTTGCCGCAGAGGTTCATGAAAATCAGTGCCCGATCGGGCTGAAGGTAGATCAGGTCACTGGCGCCGGAGCCATCCAGATCGGCCAGCAGTACTCGCGAGGCCTCGAATTCGGCGTAGGTGAAGGGCAGGGTGGCGAATACGAACCCTTTGCCAAATCGGCCCCGGCCCAGATTTGGCCAGCACTTGATTTCATCATGACGAATGCGTACCAGGTGTTGCTGGCCACTGCCCAGCAGATCGCTGAACGCCATCAGTTCAGTTTCGCTATTGCCAGGCAGTGGCAGATCGTTATCGGGATGCGGCATGTCCGCGGCAGGGGCAAAACCCTGCGAGCCCTTGTTGCGATAGAGCCGCACACTGTTGCGGCCAATCAGCGCCAGGTCGTCAATACCGTTACCCATCAGGTCGGCGAGCTGGGCTGTCGGCTGGAAGAACTCCTGCGGCAATGCTGCAAAAGGCGCGAAGCTTGCCCAGCTCCGGTCGTTTTCCAGGGTGAAAAAACCGCTCATGCCCGGCTGGGCGATGATCCACTCCAGCTGGCCGTCGCCATTGAGGTCCGCCAGGGACTGGTACAGCGCACCGGTCTGCTGTGCCACCGGGATACGCTCCAGCATTTGCAGCGGGCCATAGGCGACGTCATCAGGCTCGACCGGGTTGGCAGCCCGGACGGGTTCGCGGTAGTACCAGCTTTTGTCAGAGCGCCAGAGCACTCCCGGCAAGCCGTCGTTGTAGAGGTCAACCAGTTGATAGCGCTGGTTGTCGTTGATACCGTCCAAAGCGTCAAAGCGTTGATAGCCTGAAGGCATGCCAGTTAACTGGAAGTCGCTGTAAGTCAGCTCCAGGGGCGGCCAGTGGCAGATCTTTGCGCTGGCATCGCAGGCCTGGCTGTGCAGGGCCTGCAACAGGCTGCCTGCGGTTGCGGTGGTCATGTACTCCAGCAGCAGCCGGCGGGTCAACACCGGTTCGCGGCCCATTGCAGGCTCTTCAGGAAAGTAGTGGAACATCAGGACTTGCCGGCAAAGACGCCGGCTCGCCAGTTCAAAGCCATAGGCATAGTTACACATTGGATCACTGCGTTCCGGCCATGGTTGTTGCACCCCATAGGAAGGGAGGCGAGTCAGATCAGTTGTGCGTTCGCCGTAGTCAAAGAGCAATTCAAAATGCCATTGTTTTTGCGCCGGTGTTTCAACTGTCCACAGTTCCAGATGCTCCCTGGGCACGATATTGGTGTAGCCGATACGGGCAAGGTAGCGCTGGGCGCTGTAGTCTCGAGGGCCACTGCCCCGGGTGTCAGCCTTGTACTGATAGTAGATCTGCTCGCCGTGGGGGTTGAGGCTTTCCTCAAGCAGCCATTGGGCAACATGGGCAGGCGCCTGCGGATCGGCGATGCGGGCCGCGTGCGTTTTGCCAAACAGGTACAGGTTGCCGTCTGCGCCCTGGACCAGCCAGAACCCTGCGGGGTCTGACGTCGATGACCAGTGCTCAATGCGATCGAAAGTGGTTTCGTGGCGTGGCAGGTAGCGCACCACAGTGTAGGTGGTGTTCAGTTGAAGCCCGTTGAAACGGCTGCTGGAACGGGTTTGCAGCATGCCTTGGGCTGTCCGTTCGGGGAGCAGTTCCGTACCTGACGGACCGATAAATACATCCTCACTGTCATAGGCGGGTACGCCCTTGAGCGTGCTGCGTGCAATCGAGCCAGCAAAGGCTGCCCAACCGGTTCCGAACGGGCCATTACCCAGGGCACTGTTGTAAGTCAGGCTGATGGCCGGGTCGAAACCCCGGCCCGGCGACAGTGGCAGGGGAACCTCGAACGATGCCGCACCGGTCATACCGACGGCTCCCCATGTGGTGCCGATACTTTGTATTGCGCCTCCGCCCTTGGGCAAGGACGGTGTTTGCACCTCGCCTGTGCTGTGTTGTTGGGTCGTCATCCCTGACCTCCTGCGCTTCTCGCGGTGTAGCGCACATGCACGATGATGTCGCTGAGGGAATTGAGCATGGATGACTGGGCTGCAGGGTTGGGAAACGCCAGTCGCCATTTGGACACTGCCCCGGTGTACTCGAAGGGCAGATAGCGTTCGTCATTGTCGAAGTTGAGGGTGAACAGGCCGCTGTCATTGAGCCCTGTGGACAGTGCGACCTGCTCCCTGACCCGCATGTTGTCGAGCATATCGTCGTCTTTTGCAGACAGGTGGGTTCGGTTCCAGGTCTGGGTCAGGGTCGCGCAAATGTCTTCATAAGGTCCGAGCGTGGCAGGCAGCGAGACGCTGACGCTTTTTATCCGGCGCAGGTAATGACCGGGGTAGTCGTCGTCGAACAGCGCCTTGCTCAACTCAAAATCCACGGTGCCATTGACGATCATTTCGTGCTTCAGCGACGCCCAGTCCTTGTTCAGCGTGGGCACCCGATCCTTGCCATGCAACAGGCGCAAGGACAGGGTTTTGCTGATTTCCAGTTCACGCTGGTTACGTTGCATATAGGCAGTATTCATGTTCTGCAGGTCGAGCTTGAGCGACTCGCCTGCGGTCAGCCCCTTGAATTGATTGTGCCAGTGGCTGCTTTGGATAAAACGGGTGTTCCAGTCCGCACGTTCAAATTGCCAGCATGCCTGTGCGCTCAAGCACAACGAATGGGCTGCGTCGTAGGCCTGATAGTAGAAAGAAGCCAGATGACTATTGAGCCACTGATACAACTGTGCGCTGGAAAAATGCTTGCTGAGCACCTCGTAGGTGAATCTGGCCTGCTCCATAGCTGTTTCCGTGTGTCTGAGTTGCAAGCGCAGCACCGTGTTCTGCTGTTCGTGGGCCTGCAGTTGCAAGTCGGCCTGAGTGAGCTCCTGACGGCACTGCTCCAGGGCCTGGGACCACTCCTGGACGCGGCGGTTGAACAGCGCTGTACGATCCAGATGACCGGCATTGGCGCGTTTCTCATTAGCCATATTTCGGGCCGCAGCCTGAATCGCATAAAAGGCGCCTTCATAGCGCATCCCGCCGTTGGAGGTGCCGAAAATATTGGGTGCCAGCATCGCCAGCCCTGCAGCAGCCTCGGCTACGGATGCTTTGGTTTCCCACTGTGCGCTTTCAAGATATTGCTGGCTGGCCTGTGCTTCGGCTGGAGAGATACCCTCATTGAGCAGTTTTTCGAAATACTGCTGGCGGCTTACCAGTACCTGGCGACCGGCCAGCAGCGCCTCGCGGTTGGCTTCGTCAGCCCGCATGCCCTGACGTTGTTGATCGACGGCGATTCTGGCGAGGTCCCAGGCATGTTGTTGCTGTAACTGAAGGTGCTCGTTCTGCTCTTTGCGCTCGAACAGCACAAGCAGGGTATTACCGAGCTGGATGACATTCTCGACCAGGGTCGCGGCATGGGCATGGACAACCTGGTAGCGATAATGGCCGATTTCCCTGGTTTGTTGGCGGGTCGCAGACAATGGGTCAGAGCTGGCATTGTGGGCGTAGTGGCTCAACAGCAGGTGCGGAGCCAGCGCGGGTGCGAACAGTGCCTGTTGCAAGGGTTTTGCGCTGATACTGAGGTGATGTCGAAGGTTGTAGAGGCGACTTTCAAGTTTGTCCCAGCGTGACACCAGGTCCGGATTCAGGGGCAGGTACAGGGTGCTCTGGCTTGATGCGCCCAGATCCTGCAGGGTTAAGGGTTGCCAGGGATCGGCTCGGCTGATTTGCGGCCTTGGCCCCAGCAGGCTACTGGCCCGAACGTACCAGAGCTTGGCCTCTGCCAGGCTATCGGCACTGGCTTGACGATAAGCGGCATCGCCGCGATTGAGCAGGATGTCCAGGTACAACATATACAACGCTTGGCGGAAACAGGACGGGCTACTGAGGGCTATCTGGTGCGGATCGTCCGGGTTGTCCTGCTGGTAACCCGGCTCTGATTTGTCCTGGGTCAGGGCGGGCACTTTCCAATATCTTGAGTGTTGCTGCGGTTCAGTTGCCCTGCTTTCTGGATCGAAGATGTATTTGAGCCAGGATTGGGCCTCGGCATAACGCTGCTCCATGTTCAATCGGCAGGCCACCAGCCAAGGAAGGAAGAGGAACAACTCCCGGAAATACTTGCCATGGGCGCCATGAAAATCCAGGGAGTGGGGCGTGGCATTGCTGGTAAGCGCCGGTTCGTGCGATTGATTTGTGGCTATCGTAAACAGCCGGTCGAGACTGACATTGGCGGCGGCGCTCAGGTGTCTGCCAATAGTGGTGTTCATGTGGATCGGCGCACGAAGGGTTCTCGGTGAAGCCACATCGCTGTACTTGAGAAGGGAGCCGCTGAAGTCGATAAACTCGGCTGTTCCTTCAGGCTGCGCCGGGCTGCGTGAGATTCTGGGCGCCAGAGGTGTAATGGGGGTGGCGTTATTGGGATCCAGTTTCAGTCTCAGGGACTTCAGTGCATAACCTCGCAGGCTGCGGCTGTTATGGCGTGTGTCCGTGTCGTAAATCAATACTCCGTGAAGGATCGTGATTGGCCGGGTACCCGTGCTTGCAATGCTGCTCACTTCCTCTTCAGGCCGGAGCGTTTCAGGATTGAGTTGAATATGGGCGCTGAACAGATGGGCCGGGGTCAGGCTTGTAAATACGCCGTTGAGTGCGCGGCGGGAGGTATTGGGTTCACCGACGATATAGCTGTTGTTGCGATGGATGTTGTAAGGGTGCGGTGTGTTTTCGTCCCGTGGAGTCATGATCACGGGCTTGTAGTGGCGGGTATATAACGTGGCAATGACACTATCAAATAACCAGTCGTTCTGACTGTTCACTTGCTCATTGAGTGTGGCGTAAAAATGAAGAGTAATGCGGTGGTCGGAATGAGCGTTTTCAAACAAGGTATTGAAAGCGTCGTATTCGATGTATCTGCCTTCCAGCGAAACGTTCCAGTCTTTGCGTACGGCACTTAACCTTTGCGGTTTTACGACGCTGAGGGCGTCGTCGGGAAATTCATATATCAGGCTGGAATAGGTAACGCCGGTTTTGTGACTGGTCATGGAGACCGATACCCAGCTGCAGGGTGGGATCAGTTCGGTCTTGAGAGTCAGCAGCGAGCTAGGTTCCAGCTTGAGTTTGCCGCTGCTACCGGGAAGCGGCCGCAGAAGGGCAAGATGGAGAGTAAGTTCGGCCCGGTTGGTACTCGCCCTGAAGGTGACCGACTGCTGTTCGGGGAATGCTTTTTCAAGCCTGGCGTTGACTTCCAGCGCACAGGATGTGGTGTTGAAGACAATATCGCTGTGGTAGTGCTGGTCACTTATATAAGCCTGTTTGTTCTCGAAGTTCCAACCTGTAAATGCCGGGGTCGGGGTACTGCTGACGATGTCTGTTATTGCGACGGTTTCGCTGGTCGGGGCGTGGAAATTGAAATTTCGCGAATTGTTGTAGATGAACAGGGATAAATAACGTTTTGCCAGTTTTTCGTGTTCAGCGTTGGGTTTAAGGTCTGCCACTGTGCCCCTTGAGAATAACCGCTCACTGCTTAAGTCCTGGTCGAGTCTCACGGCCTGGAAAAAGTCGCTGCGGGTGTGATCCCTGCCGGCGACGGGCTTTTGCGGAGCATGGGCGTTCAGCCCTAAAAACAAGGATGCCGGGCTAGTACTGGTGTCCAGCACTGCCACTGTTTCAGTCGCCTGCATCAAGGCGTTCTGGTCCAGTTTGTTAAGCTCTTTCATCACGCAGTATTCATCACTGCACACCCGTGGCACGCTCCAGCTGCCATCGTATTTCATGTAGGAGAAGTAAAGGCGGAACTGAATGAAACGACTTTTCAGGTAGTTTTCCAGGCGTGCTTTATAGTTTTTTTCCGATTCGTCAGGCTCTGACCAGAAATAATCAGCGCTGTAACTGGCCGCTGCCGGGGATATGCATTGAGCCCAGACAACAAACAGGCGGTTGTTAAAGCAAATCGGACGGACGCTGTGCTCCGGGATGTTTTCCGAGGCAGGCAGAGGTATTATTTTCCAGTCAGACCAGGCGCCGGGCTGTGGTGCGTCCTGCTTGAGGGCAGGGGCACCCCCTGTGGCGGGATGCAAGTAGCGCCTGGACATATCCAGCGAGCGCCAGTAGTAAGTGTTCTCGACAGTTGATCGGGCAACAAAGTAGTAAGTGCTCTCGGCGAACCTGTCTTTTTCACCATCAATGTAACCATTCAGGGTCTTGAGGCTGCAGATCTCTTCAAATCGGGCCAAGTAGCGTTGAATGGCAGGCAGTATATTGTCCGAGTTAATTCGACATTGATTTATGTCGTTCTCAAGCTGCTGGAAACTTTCGGTTTTATCACGGCGTAACATCGGGTTCAGATAGTTGGCCGGAAAGCTGCGTAACTGTTGAATCGCACGCCAAACCGAATAGGCATGCAGATTGTTGCGCCAGGTGTTTTGTTGTTTGGTTGTCATGCCAAGTTTGTCGTAGCCAGGCTCCAGCCCCACTGAAATGGCGTTGATATATTGCTGCAGGCTGGCAATGGCGCTGGCCACACGACTGGTAGGCACTGCCTGACTGACTTGCACATCCAGCAGCCAGTAGGTGTACAGGTCGTTGGCGTTGTTGATTGTGTGCTTGCGAGCCGGGGTTTGCAGGGTGGTGTCTTCAGGCAGCACGTAGGTGAGGTAGAACGCGAGCAAGGCATCGCGCAGCTGCTCATTGAGTTGCCGGTGGCGTTGGTCAGACATGGACATTCCTCGGAAAGATGTATGAGCGTTGCGCTCATGGGGCGGTGGCGAAGACGGCGCTGCCGACCTGCTGCCAGTCATCGGAACTGAAGGTGGCGGTCAAGCCTGTCGCCATCAGCAACATGCTTGCCGAAAGACCTGTCTGCCTGGCGGTCTCATGGCAGCGCATTAGCCAGTCCAGTTCAGTCATCGAGCGCACGCGTTTTTCCAGCAGGGGCTTTATCAATACCTCTATCTCGCTGGCGTTCCACCCCAGCATCTGGGCCAGCAATTCGCTGGTTTGCGAGTTCAGACCGGTTTGTTCGCCGTTCTGTTTTTGAGGGTTGGCCTGGTTCAGATAATTGAGCAGTGTGGCGTGGTTAATCCCGTAAACGTCGCTGAAATGACTGAACCTCTGGAACAGATACAGGGTGCTCAGGGTTAACTTGAGGGTTGAATGTGCCGATTGCTCGGACTCCAGCCAACCGGGGTCAAGCAGAAAAGCCTGCAGGGCTTCACGGCTGATGGGCAGTTGCAGCTCGGTTTCTGCATGGGGAAAGAACAGCAGCAGGTGTTTGAGGGATTCATTGGGTTTATCACTGCCAAGGGCACTGGCGAAAATACGCGAAGCTTGCCTGAAGGCCTGTTTCATCAGCTCGGGGGCCTCGCTGGCCAGGGAGGTATCCTTGAGTAATTGATCTATTTCTTTCTTGAAAGGATGCAATTGTGAGTAGGCTGCGGACAGCTGCGTATTGAGTATCTGCTTGACCCGGGCCTTGAGTGCCTGGTTGCGCCCCGCATCGGGGCTCAGGTTGACGTATTTGTCGACCATGTAGGCCACGCCTTTTTCCAGGCTGTCCGCTTTGGGTTGCGCGGGCAGCATGGACTGGACCCGGAGCAGTCCTTTGGCCAGCAGCACATTCCAGGTGTAGGCAAGGGGTTTGCTACCGGCTTCCGGTTGCGGCAAGTCCAGCTCATCGAGTGTGGATTGCGCCAGCAGATATTGGGGCATGCGTTGCAACACCGCCTCGACCTGCGTGAGCCGCTGCTGTACGGAGGAGGGCAGCAACGTGCTCTCCAGTAACAATTGCTGGCGTAACTGTTGAACGCTTTTACCGCTGTCATTGAGCCAGCTAACCGCCCAGTCCAGTTGCATCAACACATCGAGAAAGTCCGCTGGCGAGTTGCTGCCTGACTGACGCAAGCCCGGCTTGACCAGTTGCTGGTGGTAGGTTTTGCCCCCCAGCAACTGGCACAGATGATCGCAGTCCATGACTGACAGTCCGAACATTGCGGGTAATGTGGCCTGTCGGTAAAAGCTGGAAAACGTCTCGATATTCCGGCGAGGCGTGGCGAAATATTGCTTGGTACGGGTTTTCAGCAACCCCAGGGACTGTGGTGTGTCTTCGAGGCCCAGAGCGCCACAGGCACGATACAGAACCCCTTGTGTCGTACCGAGATCCAGCGGCTGGTTGTCGAGAGTCAGGGGGGCGTTGAGCCAGTGCGGCGGGTTGAATACCTGGTCGAATAGCGATGGGTGTTGCCCGACCCCATGAACGGGCATGTGGTAAAGCCATGCCGAAAATGTTCCGGGTGTCAGGCCATAGCGTTGGTTCAGGTAGCGAAAGACACCCATTGCACGCAGGCTGTTGTCGTTGATGGCAAGGTGTTCAGGGCTGCTGCCTTCACAACCGGCGATGCTATAGAGCAAGGTATCCAGATCTGCGAAAGGCATATCGAGCCAGCGTTGCAGGCGGATCATCCGTTGCAAACGGTCATGACGCTGTGGAGTTGTATTTTGCAGGTGGTTTTTTTTTGATGAGTCGATGCTCAGGCCCAGTTTCTTTTGCCCTGTTCTGTAGGGGCCATTGATAAAGCGAGCGCCTGCAGTGTGATCCCGGGCAATCTGATCTGCCGTCTGCACGACGTTGCCAGACAAGCGCGGCTGATAGCTGGCGTGGGCAAGCAGTTCATGGAACTGCTCGGTGCTCAGGCCGGTGTGCTGCATGAACTGTTGTTGGTCAGTGATGGGCTGGCTGTGGCCATAGTGTTTTTTGTAAAAGGTGTCTGTGCCCTGTTCTTCAAAGTCCTCGGTCAACAGGTTTTGTTGTGCAGGGCTGAGCAGGGTGAGCAGACGCTGCGCCTCATAGGCTTGCTGCTGCACCGTGCCGTACTTGTTCTCCGGCTGCTGGTCATAGGGCAGTTTCAGGCTGATGCGATAATTCAATGCACCAAGCCCCGGCTTGTTGCCCGCAAGCCCCAGCGCGCATTGCTGATGGGCCAGGTCGAAAGGCAATTCAAGGGGGTAGCGTAATTCGGCCAGCACCTGATGCACCGTGCGGCCGCCATAAATGTCGCGATGCGTGTCCAGGTAGGTTTTGACCGGTGCGTTCAGGGCCTCGTTGACCAGCGTCAGCAGTGGCAACTGACGGGAAGTGTTTTCAGCATTGATCACCAGTTCCTTTAGCGCAGGTACACGTTGAGCGAGGGTGATTTTGTCTTGAGTGCCTTTGCCGGTTTGCTCCACTTCCAGGGCAAACCGGTAGAGCGCCTGCAGATACGCCGCGGGCGAGTCGACTGCGGCGAGGGAAGTCGGTGAGCAAAAGGTATCCCAGTCGTCTTTGAACAGGGCTGACCAGGTGGGGCCCGAGTCGGGAGAGGCGGTGTCCGTTGGCATGGTAAATCTCCTGTGCACGCAGTGGGTGATCCACGGCGCGTGCAGAAAATTAGCATTGCCATACCTGGCTTCTCGGCCAGCTGAAAGCACTGAAAAGCTTGGGAATTGTCGCTGAATGACAAGCGTTCGTGTGTTCCGGACGCAGGCCTTTTATGCAAGAGGGTGAAGGCAGGAGGCTACATGCCCCCTGCAATGCAGCATGATCAGAAGTTGATCGAGGCACTCAACCTTGCCGTCAGCGGCGCCCCCTGGAAGACATAGTGATCGCCCATGTATTCGCCCACATCGCGCCAGTAGCGCTTGTCGAACAGGTTATCGACGGTCAGGCGAAAAACGGTGTCGTAACCTTCGATACGGGTGCTGTAGCGGCTGCCGATATTGAAGATGGCGTACGCGTCGGCCTGTACCGTACCCACCTGGCTGGCGTATTTTTTGCCGCTGTACTGCACGCCGCCCAGCAGGGCCAGGCCGTCGATCCAGGGCAGGGCGTAGTCGCCGTAGAGGCTGGCGCGCAGGGTGGGTACGTTGATGGTCTGGTGGCCTTCATATTCGGGCGTGCCGCTGCCGCTGACCCGGGAGCGGATCGCCGCGACGCTGGCCGCAATCTGCAGGCGCTCGGTGGCCCGACCGTTGGCCGCCAGCTCAATGCCGGTGTTTTTCTGCTGGCCCTGTTGGACGTAAGTGAACTCGCCATTTTCGGGGCGAGCATACTGGTACGCCTGGCGGATCTGGAACAGTGTGGCGCTCAGGCTCATGCGCTGCCAGTCGTATTTGATCCCGGCCTCTATTTGGCGCGATACGGTGGGCGGCAGGATGTCAAAGGCATTGCTGGCAAACCACGGCGCTGTGCCACCCAGGGACAGGCCCTTGCTGTAGCGCGTATACAACGTCATGTTTTGCACCGGTTTGTAGATCAGCGCGGCCTGGGGCAGGAATTCATAGCGTTGGGTGTGGCGGGTGGTGTCGCCCTGATCGTCGAAGGTCTTTTCATCCAGACGCACTTCGCGCCCGCCGATCATGGTCTGCCATTGCTCGTTGAAGCTGATCAGGTCATTGAAAAACACCCCGTACTGGCGGCTGTCCAGGCGGCGATGGCTGTCGTTGAGGGCGCCGTTGTAGCGCTCGAGGTTTTCAGGCTCGCTGTCGATATTGCCACTGCCGAGCCAATGGTTGATGGCTTCACGATTATTCACCACGCGCCGGAATGCACTGCTGCCCACGGTCAGCTCATGACCGATTGCGCCGGTATGGAAGCGACCGCTGAGGGCTGCCTGTACCTCATCATTGCGCCGGGTATCGTCAGGGCTGCGGAAGTCATAGATGTCATAGCCGCCCTCGGGGGTGAAGTAGTTGCCGACATTGGGTGTAACGCAGCCGACAGTACAACCGCCCCAGGCAAACGAGCTGTAGTCGTCGATCACCACCTTGCTGCGTGAGGCGCTCAGGCTGCCTTTCCAGCTGTCGTTGAAGCGGTATTCGAAGTTGCCGTTGATATTCAGTGAATCAATGGTCACAGGTTTCGAGCCGCTCTGGTGCGCCAGCAGCTTTTTCGGCGAGGCGTGATGCGGCAGTTCGCTGCCGCCGAGCAACTGATAGCCCGGCACCGAGCGCTGCTCCTTGTTCTGATACTCCACGTCCAGTTGCAGCAGGGCATCGGGGTTGATGTTCCAGTCGAACGCCACAGAGGCGAAGTCACGCTGGCCGTTGGCGTGATCGACATAAGAGTGAATATCTTCATGGGCAACGTTGGCACGCAGGCCGAACTGCTGTTCGCTGCCGAACCAGCCCCCCACATCGGTGGCGATGTAACCGCTGCCGCGATCGTCGGTAGACACCGTTACAGAGCGCACATCGGCTGCCCGCTTGGTCACATAGTTGACCGCGCCTCCGGGCTCGGAAACGCCGCTTTGCAAGCCTGAAAGCCCCTTGAGCAGCTCTACCTGCTGCTTGTTTTCCAGCCCGACATTTTGCTCGCCGGTGATGGTGCGACCATTGATCTTGTAGCTGCTGGCCGAGTTCAGCGAAAAGCCGCGCACTACAAAATTCTCGTAGTAGCCGACGGGCGCGTAGCTTTCGCCGACCGATGCGTCGTTTTTCAGCACATCGCTGAGCAGGCGGGCTTGCTGGTCTTCAATCAGGGCATCGGTAAACACCGCAATGGCGGCCGGCGTATCGAGCAAGGGCGCCGCGTCGAAACCACCGACCCAGGCGTTGTCGGCCTGATAATCGCCGTTGCCCGTGGCCGTCACCGACGTCGCCGGCAGTTCGGTCCCGGCTGCATGTGCCGCAGGCATGGCGCTGCCCAGCAGCAGGCCGAGGCTAAGCAAACTGAGAGAGAATCGCGGGGCGGACTCTCCCTGGCTGAAAGTCCGGTAAAGCATGTTCATGCACAGCTCCTGAACGGTGGGCAGGCTTGAGACCCGAGCCTGTTTCTCAAGCGCGCCATCATACAGTCGCAAGCCGGGTTGCGCTTGGCGCTTCGCCATCAGGGAGCCTGCCATGACGGCCTATCAGGGCCTGGCCCGACGGGTTTTTTGCGCAGCCGTTACAGCCTGTGGCTCAAGGCAATCCTTGATTTAGACGTGTTGCATGGGTTATAGCTAAAAAGGTCAGTCGTAGTATTACAGGAAATTAAAACGCCCTTATGGATGGAATCACACGTATCAATCGCCAGTTGGGCTCACACTTCGCATCCCTGATTGCAAGCTGTGGGCCTCACGTCAAATGCTGCATCAGTGCAGTCACAGGGTTTATTTCCCGCTTTCTCGCAAACTTCGCTATCCCCCACCTGAGACCCTGCTTCTCGGGCAGCTGCGCCAACTGGCGCCATTGTTACGTCCCTCCGCCTGATTATTTCTGACCGCCAGCCGTTCCGGTGCACTCACGCCCCGCTGTCAATGGTGCGTTCTGCTGCCCGGGATTTGTATTTGAAACCACGTTTTTGATCCAAAGCGTTTCCGCGGGCAGCCAATAATTGCTCGCGCTACAAGGAGCTGTGTTGATGATTTATTTTCAGGGTAAAAGAATTTTCAGTGCCATCTTCGATATGGACGGCACCATGTTCGACACCGAGCGCTTGCGCTTCAAAACGCTCAAGCAGGCCGCCGAGGAGATTTACGGCACGCCACTGAGTGAAGAAACACTGATCGGCTCATTAGGCCTGAGTGCCAAAAAAGCTGAGGCCCTGGCCAGGGCCAACCACGGCGAAGACTTCCCCTATGCCCAGGTTCGCCAGCGTGCCGACGAGCTGGAGCTGGCCCATGTGCGTGACCACGGCGTGCCGATCAAGGATGGCCTGCTGGAAGTGCTGGAGCGCTTGCGCAAATACGGCCTGACCATGGCGGTGGCTACGTCGAGCCGTCGCGCCATCGCCGAGGAATACCTGATCAATGCCAATGTGCTGAAGTATTTCGACGTTACCGTGTGCGGTGATGAGGTGACCCAGGGCAAGCCCCACCCGGAGATTTTCCTCAAGGCGGCTAGCGCGCTCAATTGTCTGCCAGAGCATTGCCTTATGCTGGAGGACTCGCAAAACGGTCTGTTGTCGGCCATTCGTGCCGACGGCCAGCCGATCCTGATTGAGGATATCAAGCCGCCAGCGCCTGAAGTCGCGGACTGCGCCCTCAAGGCCTACACCAGCATGCACGGTTTTTTGGGTGACTTGAACGAGTGCATGCCCGATCTCGGTCCTCCCGCGCTGACCGACAGTTTCCCGCCCACCCTCAATCAGTTCAGTGCCGGTATTCATGGTTTTGGCGCAATGGGCGGCGGTTACCTGACGCAGATTTTCTCGCACTGGGACGGCTACACCCGACCCTGCGAGATCATCGCCGCCACCCGCTCACGCATGCTGCGCGAGACCATCCAGGCGTTTGGCCGCTTCAGTGTGCGCTACAGCGCCACGTCCTTCGATCAGACCATCGATAACCTGCGCATGATCGATATGGACGACGCCGAAGCAGTGATCCGCATGTATGACGTGGCGGAAATCATCGGCCTGAGCCTGCCTGAAACGGCAATTCGCAAGCAGGCCGGGGTGATTGCCCGGGGCCTGGTGCGCCGCTACGAGCGCCGGGGGCGTGAGCTGACCATTTTGATTGTGCTGAACAAGGTCGGCGGTGCGGACTTTGTGCGTCGCCATGTGCAGGCGCAACTGGAGTTGCTGGTGTCTGCCGAGCTGTGCCGCAAGATTCTGGACAACACCCACTTTGTAGAAACGGTGGTCAGCCGCATCGTCTCAAAGTTGTCCAACGAAGCGCTGGTGCGCCAGTTGCGGATCAAGTCGAAGATGTTCCAGAACAGCCTCGATGACGAGCCTGACGCACCTCGCGCCGCACCGCGCACTCCGGTGCCCGAGTACGAGCGCCTGATCAGCCGCTTTCGACCTTTTACCCAGTCCAGCAACGCCTTGAGCCAATTGCATCTGATCCTGTTCAACAGCGAGCCGGACATGCCCCTGTACGCCCAGCGCTGCAGCAATCTGCTTGAGCGCTTGCGCCAGGTGAAGACGGTCGACGACATCACCCAGCCACAAGTCATCAAGAACCTGCTGTGGAATGGCCCGCACGCGATCATTGCCTGGTATGCGAGCCTGCTGGGGTACTCCTGGCTGGGGCAGGGCATGGGCGACCCGCGCGTCAGTGAGCTGGCGCAGCGCTTGATCGGTGAGGCAGTCGGCCCGGCACTGGTGGCCGAAAACCCGCAGATGGAAGATGCCGTGGCAGCATTTTCAGCCACCTTTCTGGAGCGCTGCAATACCTCCTTCAAGGACCCCTGTGCCCGTGTCGGACGTGATCCACTACGCAAACTGCAACGTAACGAACGGATTTTTCGCAGTATCGATCTGGCCAGAAAGCACGGGATTGACAGCAGTGCCCTGCAGTTCGGCGCGGCGCTGGCGTTGCACTATGCGCTGCGCAGCACTGACAGCAAGGATCTGGAGTGCCAGCAGATGCGTAGTCTGTATCAGGACAATGGCAGCATCGAGGCGGTCCTGACGTTTACCGGCAGCTATAACGGCCAGCCGTATCCGGGGTTGGACCCGGTCACGGATGCGGCGTTGATTGAGGCAATTGCCGGGTATTTTCATGGCCCGCTCTGTGCTGAATTCGTCATGCCCACGGCCTGAACCGATCAAGCCGTGAGCCTGAGGATGGTCCAGTCTGAAAGGTCTGTTCAAGGAGCTGACCATGAAACGACTGACCCTGGCCCAGGCTTACGAGCTTGCCGAATCGATCCTGTTGCATAACGGTTTCAACCAGGCCCATGCCCGCGCGGTGAGCGCCACGGTGCTGGCCGGGGAGCGCGATGGTTGCGCGTCCCACGGTCTGTACCGGGTATTGGGCTGTGTCAATTCACTGCGCGCGGGCAAGGTCTCGGCCGATGCCGCGCCGCGGGTGATCGACCAGGCGCCGTCGATAGTGCTGGTGGATGCAGCCGGCGGGTTTTCCCAGTTGGCGTTCCAGGCGGGTTTGCCGCTGTTACAGGAAAAAACCCGGGCCAACGGCATTGCAGCCTTGGCGATCAATCGTTGTGTGCATTTTTCCGCACTCTGGGTGGAAATCGAGCAGTTGACCGCGGCGGGGCTGGTAGCGCTGGCCTGTAACCCGAGCCATGCCTGGGTGGCCCCGGCGGGGGGCTGCCAGCCGGTGTTCGGTACCAACCCCATTGCCTTTGGCTGGCCACGGGCGGGGCGTGACCCGTTTGTCTTTGACTTTGCCACCAGTGCCATTGCCCGTGGCGATATCGAACTTCATCGCCGGGCCGGCAAGGCTATTCCTGAGGGCTGGGGTGTTGATGCGCACGGGCAACCCAGCACCGATGCCAATGTGGTGCTCGACAGCGGCGCGATGCTGACCTTTGGCGGGCATAAAGGCTCGGCACTGGCGGCAATGGTGGAGTTGATTGCCGGGCCCCTGATTGGCGATTTGACCAGCGCCGAGTCCCTGGCTTACGACGCGGGGAGCAAGTCATCGCCTTATCATGGCGAGTTGATTATCGCGTTTGATCCGCAGCGCTTTCTGGGTGCGGCAACCGAAGAGCATCTGGCCCGGGCCGAGGGTTTGTTTGCCGGGATCGAAGGGCAGGGCGCGCGCTTGCCGTCGCAACGCCGGTATGAGGCGCGGGCGCGCAGCGAGGCGGAGGGGGTGCAAATTCCGTTAGCCTTGTTCAATGACCTGCAGGCGCTGCTGAAGGGATAGATTTGCCGGGGTGGCGCTTGTTGTGGGAGCGGGCAAGCCCGCTCCCACAAGGGGGGAGGCGGCAACAGAGTATCTACAGTAAGCCGTTGATCAAAGACCGACATCAGGTAAGTGCGGGCGGTTTGCCAGAGCCTTGGCCATGATTCGTTCGACAAATTCACGATCTTCCCGTGGCAGGGCCAGGCGCGGGGGACGGGTCAAGGCGCTGCCGCGACCGGCAATGGCTTCGCACAGCTTGATGCACTGCACCAGGTCGGCACGGGCGTCCAGATGCAGGATCGGCATCAACCATTCATAGATCGGCATGGCTTCGGCGAAACGTCCGGCCCTGGCCAGGCGGAAGATGGTTTCGCCTTCCCTGGGGAACACATTGGACATGCCCGAAACCCAGCCTTCGGCACCCACGGCAAGGCTCTCCAGCACCACGTCGTCGAGGCCGGCAAACAGCACGAAACGGTCGCCTACTTCATTGCGGATATCGATAAAGCGGCGGGTGTCGCCCGAGGAGTCCTTGAAGCACACCACGTTGTCGCAATCGGCCAGAGAAATCAGGATGTCGGGGGTGACATCGTTTTTGTAGATGGGCGGGTTGTTATAGACCATCAGTGGCACGTCGGCGTGCTTGGCTACATAGCGGTAGTGTTCGGCGGTTTCGAAAGGCTTGGAACCGTAGACCAGCGCGGGCATCAGCATCACCCCATCGACGCCGACCTTGCGCACGGCATTGGCCACCTTGGCGGCTTGCACGCTGGTGAACTCGGCCACGCCGCAGATGACCGGCACCCGGCCGCCGGAGGCTGCCACAGCGACTTCGGTCACGGCGATTTTTTCTTCGGCGGTCAGGGAGGTGTTTTCCCCCACCGAGCCACAGACCACCAGGCCCGACACGCCGTCACGGATGACGTTGGAAATCACCTGGTGGGTCTTGTCCAGGTTGATGCTGAAGTCATCGTTGAATTGAGTGGTCACCGCAGGGAAGACGCCACTCCAGTTGATGCGCTTGCTCATGTTTGTTGCCTCCGGTCGCTAAAATAGTATTTCGTATACGTTTAGTCACGGTTTTATGTAGATACTCTGTTGCAGGTCAAGCCCTATTGTGGGAGCGAGCCTGCTCGCGAACGACCTTCGCGAGCAGGCTCGCTCCCACAGTTGCAGTGTTCCTGTAGATGACGAACGCAGCCTCGCTGCGCTCGTCAGCTGCTACGGGTATTGCGTAAATGCTCTGGTCAGTTGGCACCCGGCCAGGTATCGGACAGGCGATAGCCCTGTGGCCATGGGTCGCTCGGGTCGAGCAGGTGTTGATGGGTACCGGTAATCCACGCCCGTCCGGAGATGCACGGGTAGATCGCGACGCGGCCGGCCACTTCGGTCATGGAGTCGATGCGGCAATGAAATTCAGAGCCGATGATCGAACGGCCGATAAAGCGCTCGCCCACCTTGAGCAGCCCCTTGGCCTGCAACACCGCCATGCGCGCCGAGCAACCGGTGCCGCAGGGCGAGCGGTCGATCTTGCCCGGGCGGATCACGACCGCGTTGGCGCCGCTGGCAATACCGTTCTCATACACCACAGGCGCAGCGATCTGGCAAAACGAGATATGCGACCAGTCCGGGTTCAACGGGTGGGTGAAGCCCAGTTGCTCGTTGGCGGCGTGAGTGATTTTCAAACCCGTCTCAACGATGTCCCTGGCTTCATCCGGGCTGATGGCAAAGCCCAGTTCCTTGGCATCGGCGAGTACGAAGCTGTCGCCGCCATAGGCGGTGTCGACCTTGAGCGAGCCCAGGCCCTCGACTTCGATCCAGGCATCCAGGCGGTCGGCGAAGGAGGGCACGTTTTTGATCTCGACCCGTTGTACCTTGCCGTCTCGACAGTCGGCTACGGCCTCGATCAGGCCACCGGGAGCTTCGAGCACCAGTCGGGTTTGCGGTTCGGTCATGGGCAGGATGCCGCTATCGAGCAAGACTGTGGACACGCAGATCGAGTTGGAACCCGACATGGGCGGAGTGTCGGCCGGTTCCATAATGATCCAGGCCATTTGCGCCCGTGGATCCTTGGCCGGCACCAGCAGGTTGACGTGCCGGAACACCCCGCCGCGAGGCTCGTTGAGCACAAAATTGCGCAGGGTCTCGTCCCGGGCGATCCAGCGCGACTGCTCCCATACGGTAGCGCCGGGCGGCGGCGCCACACCGCCGACGATCACGTCACCGACCTCGCCCTCGGCGTGACAGCTGACCACATGAATGACTTTCGATGAACGCATGTTCTGCTCCTATTTGACCGACTTGAGGAAGGCCGCGGTTTCCGCGTGCACAGGGTTGCCGATGACTTGATCGGGGGTACCGATTTCGTGCACCAGGCCATTGCGAAAGAACGCCACGCGGTCGGATACATCCCGCGCAAAGCGGATTTCGTGGGTGACCAGCACCATGGTCATGCCGTCTTCGGCGAGCATGCGCATGGTGTCGAGCACCTCGCCCACCAATTGCGGGTCGAGGGCCGAGGTGGCTTCGTCGAACAACATGTAGTCCGGTGACATGGCCAGGGCGCGGGCAATGGCCATGCGCTGTTGCTGGCCGCCGGAAAGCTTGCCGGGGAAGGCCTTGAGCTTGTCGCCCAGGCCCACATGGGTCAGTTGCTGCACCGCCAGGGCCTCGGCTTCGGCCTTGCTTTTGCCCAGCACCTTGCGCGGCGCCAGCATCACGTTTTCCAGCACGGTGAGGTGTGGAAAGGCGTTCCATTGCTGGAACACGATGCCGATTTTCTGGCGCAGATGGTTAAGGTTGGTGGCGCGGTCGTGGACTGCAATGCCGTCGACGCGGATATGGCCTTTCTGGATCGGTTCCAGGCCGTTGATGCACATCAGCAGGGTCGACTTGCCGGAGCCGGAGCCGCCGATAATCGAGACCACCTCACCCTTGTTCACGGTCAAGCTGACGCCCTTGACCACTTCGAGGTCGCCGAAGGATTTGTAGACGTTGTCGATCTCAATCATTTTCTTGCCACCTTTTTTCCAGGCGAGCACCAAGGCGCGCAACCACCAGGCTCATGACGTAATAGATAAGGCCCGCGATGCACAGCACCAGCATCGGTTCCTGGATGCGGGTGACGATGGTTTGCGAGGCGCGCAGCAGTTCGACGATGCCGATCCACATCACCAGTGCGGTATCTTTCATCACGCTGAGCACCAGGTTGAGCCAACCGGGGAAGGCCACGCGCATGGCAATGGGCAACACGATGTAGCGCAGGTCCTGCAGGTAGCTCAGGCCCAGCGAACGGCTGGCCCGGCGCACGGTAAACGGCACTGCCAGCACGCCGCTGCGCACGATCTCGGTGAAGTACGCGGCTGCGTAGACCCCCAGCACGATGCAGCCGACGCTGAAAGCGCTGATGTTCAGGCCGACGATGCTCTTGAGCGAGTTGAACAGCACGAACTGAATGAGCAAAGGCACGCTGCGAAACACATCCAGCACCCAGGCCAGCGGCAGGCTGGCCCGTGGCAGCAAGGCACGCATCAGGCCGAACAGCAGGCCGGCAACGGTGCCGAGCAAAATCGCCCAGCTGGTCAGTTGCAGGGTGACCCATGCCCCCTGCAGCAAAAACAGAAAATCGTTCCAGGTAAAGCTGGTGGAAAACATGGGCAGTCCTCAGTAACGGAACAGTCGCCAGGCCATGAGCCGGGCTGCTGCAACGATCGCCTTGGCAATCAGGTAATACAGCACCGCGGCAATGGCGAAGTATTCAAAGGTGCGGAACGTTTTGACGTTGTAGTCCTGGGTCACACCGGTGAGGTCGTTGTTCAGGCCCACGATCACCCCCAGCGAGGTCATCAGCAGCGCCCAGACCATCTGGTTGGTCAGCGGGTAAAACACGATGCGCAGCAGCTGCGGTACGACGATCATGCGGTAGGTCTGGAAGGCGCTCATACCCAGCGAGCGAGCTGCGCGTACCTGGGTTTCGGGTACGGCCTTGAGCCCGCCGCGAAAGTTCTCGGCCAGGTAACCTGCGTTGTTGAAGGTGATCCCGGCCAGCAGGGCGACCCATGAACTGACATGCAGGCCCAGGGAGCCGAGCCCGAAGTACAGGACATAAATCTGGAACAACGAGGGCGTGTTACGGGCAATGGACACCCAGGCATTACCGGCGCCGCGCAGCAGCGGGTTTTTGCTTTCGCGCATCACCGTCAGGGCCAGGGCGATCAGTACACCGAAGATCATCGACAGGGCAGCGGTCTCGAAGGTCACCAGGGCGCCTGCGAGCATGTCTGGCAAGGCGCGCAGGGCAGAGCGCCATTGGAAGGTATAGTCAAACATGGGGTGCGTTCTCCAGTGAGGCAGCGGCTTGCAGCCACTGCGGCAAGCGCCCGCTGGCCGTGGCGCTGCACGCCGCATCCACACACTCGGCAAGGCTGGCGAAGTGAACCTTGCGGCCCACCAGGCCGGGGGCGTAATGGGCGTATTTGCCCGAGTTGGTCATCAGGTTTCTGGCGGCTGGCGGGATCACCGGTTCACCGAGCATGCACCAGCAGGTATCGCTGACAATCACGGCACCAAAGGCTTCGATTACGGCGATATACCCGGCGACGCGGGCCTGCTCCAGCACGGTGCGACCACAGGTGATCGCCAGTACCACGTCGGGATGACGGTGGCGGCCCTGGCACAGGCTTGCCAAACGGGCGAACTCGCTGAGGGAAAAGTGCGGGTTGCCCAATGACACCACATCCACCCTGGCATCGCGGGCGCTGTTGAGCTCCTGCCAACTGAGCCGCAATTCCTCCAGGCTGAGTTTGAACACCGGCAGCGGCCCATCGATCACCCGTGTCGGGTCGAGAGCTTCGGGGGTAACCCCGGCGATATGAAACAGCGCAGCGGCGCTGGTGGTGGCGAAGGCCGCACCGAATGCCTTGAGATCGTCCAGGTTCGGATGCTGCTGCTGGAGCCCGGAAACCAGCGGGATCCGGCTGCCGGCCAGGGCACCGATGTGGTAGCCGAGCAGCGGGTAGAAAGAGTCGTCAAGGTTGGACAGGGGCGGCACTTCTATGTGCAAACGGGCCTTGCGCTGATCTTCCAGATGACAGCCAATCAGCGGTGCCCGGCCGGTGAGGGCGATACAGATATCCAGATAGTCGGGGTACTTGAGGGTGCGTGCGCCGAGCACGCTGTTGGCGTAAACCACCGCGTTGGATTCGGCCCAGACAATCTGCTCGCCGGCCTTGGGCGCACTGTCGAGCAGATAAGGCGCGCAGGTGAAACTCAATTGTGCGCCCATGGCCATATAAGCATCGCCCAGCGCTCTGGCGGGTACACCGAGCGCCGGGTCGATACCCAGTTCGCGCCAACGGCGCTGATCCACGGAAATCGAATTGAGGGTGGTGGGTACCCGCACCTTGGCACCCCATGCCACCAGTTGTTGCGCAAAGCGCAAACTCGCCGGCCCGGTATAGATGCAGCCGTCGATATGGGCCTGGGTGATGTCCACCAGATATTTGGCGCCCTGGATATGCGCCATGCGCAAAACGATCTGCATGGCCACCTGAGCGGCCTTGCCTTGGCTGCCGTCGAGCAGTGCACGGTCGTGTGCGGTCAGCTCGATCGAGCTGTGTGCATCTTCGGTTGGCCTGTCGTTGCGTGGTGCCGGAGTATCGTCAGGCGTTGAATCGTAAAGGCTCAAACCGGTGCCATCGACCCTGGCGAACGCTTTGCCGCGCAATTGGCCAAAGGCTTCCTTGCCGATGCACAGCACCGGCAGGGAACGTTGGAACAGGGTCTGTGCCACCAGCACGCCAAGGGTCAGGATCTCGTCGGCCTCGGCCAGCACCAGCGCAGCAGGAGCATGGCCATTGCTGATCAGTTCCATCAGCACACTGCTGCCGGTACAGGAGCCGCGCCCGCTGGGGATTGCCAGCACACGGCCGGCCAGGCATTCGCCGCTGAGCGGGTGATGGCGGTCGATCACCTCGCCGCTGAACGGATCGACGCCGCCCCAGAAACTCAGGCCGACCTCGGCGTACAGCAGCGGGGCGGATGCACAACCATCAACCAGGCTGCGGCCTTCAAGAGAACTTATCCCGGACATGCTGGATACCTCAGTAATAAACGTGAGGTACGGTCAGATCAGCCGGTGGAATCTCGGTCCCGACCCATTTGGTCCACAGCTCCTTGTAGCGTCCGGTGCGTACTTGCTGGTTGACGAACAGGTTCAGGTAGTTGAGCAGGCCGTACTCGTTGCGCTTGGCGCCCAGGGACACGTAATCGACCACATAAGGCGCGTTACCGGCGACCTTGAGGTTTTTGTACTTGCCTGATTTAAGGGTAGCCGCAGCCACGGTGTTGGTGACCACGGTGGCCTCGATATGGCCCTGGGCAACGGCCAGCAGGGTGTCGTTCTGCGACTGATAGGCGCGGAATGAACCGCTGCCCCAGTTTTTCACGTCTTTTTCCAGGGCGATGGCTTCATAGGTGCCGCTGGTGTTGCCCAGGGCCTTGCCCTTGAGATCTTCAAAGCTGTTGATACCGGTGTTGTGGAGGGTCAGCACCACCATCTGGAAGGCAAAGTAAGGAATGCTCAGGCCAACGGTCTTGGCCCGTTCCAGGGTGTCGGAAGTGGAGGCCACAATGACATCGGCGCGCCCGGAGACCAACGCCGGAATCCGGTCAGGGAAGGGGGTTTCAACGATTTCGGCATCGACACCGAGCACTTTTGCCAGATCGTTGCAGTAGTCCACATCAAAGCCGACGGGCTTGTTGGCCTCGTCACGGGAGCCCATGGGCGGGAAGTCCAGGGTGACGGCGCAGCGCAACTTGCCCGAACCGATAATATCGTCGAGCTTGTCGGCCTGCGCCGTGGCAATAAAGGAGGTACTGAGAACAGCGCTGAGAGCTACGGCAAGTACGGGGTTTTTCATGGAAGCCTCGGAGTCGTTGAAGGGCTGTTGATTAACGGTCTTTGGATTTCGTATACGATATTTGTTTTGCAAGGCGTGTGCCGATTTTTGCCGCAGGCCGCAATAAGTGAGCGAGCGCGGTATTTGCAGGCTTGCGTGATGGCACTCTGGTACTGGAGGGGTTGAGCGGTAGCAGGGGGGTGTTACAGAAGGGAGCATTACTGTGGGAAATGCCCCACAAAGGAACACTTGCTGGCTTTTTGGCGGTATTGGCTACTTTTTGCCCTGCGGGCAGTATGGGCTAGGTACTTTTTTTGGGAGTGTGAAGCCTGTGCCTATCGATGATGACTGCTGGGTGTACTACATCAATACAGACCTGATGCTCACGGCTCCGGTGAATCTGGCGCCCTTGGCACAAGCCATGGCGCCTGGAGATCTGCCCGAGGAATCAATCAGTTGCCTGCATGACAGTCAGGCTGACGGCGACCTCTATCGTTCTGTTTTCGAAGCCTTTGGCCCGCAAGGCAGTTACCCCACCCCTGATGAAAGCATCAGGGCCTTGCTCGATGCCATTGAGCAATTGCCGCAAGCACTGCAGCCGTTATGGCACGCCTGTACAAAAAAGACCCTGGATATTGGCTACAACAGCGGAGTTACACCACGTTCCGTCAGCCACCCGATCCCGATCGATACGTTGCTGCGCATGCAGTCATTGGGGATCGACCTGTGTATTACGGTGTACTCGGTGGGGGAGTGAAGAACACGAAATCTTGTAGCCGCTGAGGAGCGCAGCGAGGCTGCGATCGATTGCGAAGCGGTCGTAAACCCTGAGCCCCGGATGTACTTGGCCCAACGCATTAACCGATTTTACGACTGCTGTGTCGCAGTGGCGCACCAAACCGATCGCAGCCTCGCTGCGCTCCTCAGCGACTACAAGCTAAAGCGTTGCGTACAGGCTCAATGGCTTTGCGGCAAATGCTCGAACAGGGTTTTGCACACGCCGGCAATATGCTCATCCAGCAACTTGACGGCCAGCTCAACATCGCCAGCGCGGCAGGCGTCAAGGATCTCCCGGTGTTCGTGATCGGCACGGTGTTTACCTGCCGACAAACTCATTTGCATACGCAGGTAGCGTTCCAGTTTGTCATTGACTGAGCGGATCAGGCTGATCATGAACGGTCGCTGCGCCGGCTCGTACAGGCAGGCGTGCAATTCCCAGTTAAGCTCGGCCCAGCGGCCCACGTCATCTTCCCCGACAAACTCCTGGCATATGCTTTCGGCACGGGCAAAGGTGTCTGCGGTCATGTTGGGAATGGCCAGGCGCAGCAGTTTGTCTTCAAGGAGCATGCGCACTTCGAACATCTGCGCCAGTTCGGCCTCGGAAATGCGCGTGACCATGGCGCCGCGGTTGCGCTGGAACATCACCAGCCCTTCAGCTTCAAGTCGCTTGAGGGCTTCGCGCACGGGGATTTTGCTGACATTGAACTGGCGGGCGATATCATCCTGGCGAATCGGTTCATCTTCAGCGAAATGCCCGGCGACAATCGCATCGCGCAAATGCAGGGTGATGATTTCCGATGTGGAAGGCGAATTGCCGAGGTCGGGTGCATTGAGTTTTGGATGGGCCACGGTGGTCATCATTCGCTTGTAAAAGATATATGGTATACGAAACTTAGCGGGTAAGCCTTGTGCCAGTCGCCCTGCGGCCTGTTACCTGGCACGGGTCAGCCTGCAAATGCCAGCACATTACAGGCTAGCCTGAGCCCGACTGAAGGCCGGCGACGTAGTCGGGTTAATCCTTAACCTGCTTGATGTCCTTGCGCAGGGGTTCCCCTGCAAGGTGTCAAAAAAACACCTGATCAGGCACCGGGTCATCGCGACCTGATATGAGCTTCCAGCCCCTGTCCATTGCTGCTTTCCTGAGCCATGAGCTTGACAGCGAAGCTGTAGGCATCCGTAATAGGAGAAAATGTTAACGTTAACTTAAATAAGAACAAGAGGGACACCCATGCAACGGACGGTCAAGCGTGATTACTGGCTTATCAGCGGTTTGCTGTTTTTTTTCTTTTTTTCATGGTCTTCCAGTTACTCGCTTTTTTCCATCTGGTTGCATCAGGTCATCGGCCTCAATGGCGCGCAGACCGGCTATGTATTTGCCGCGAATGCAATCGCAGCACTGCTGATCCAGCCGTTCTACGGGGCATTGCAGGACAAGCTCGGCCTGTCCCGCAAGCTGCTGGTATGGATTGGCCTGCTGCTGTGCGCCGCCGCACCCTTCGCGATTTATGTCTATAGCCACTTGCTGGCTCAGAACGTAGTGCTCGGCGCAGTGGTGGGGGCGGTTTTCCTGGCCTTTGCCATGCTGGCCGGGGTTGGCGTGATCGAAAGTTATACCGAACGGTTGTCACGGCACGTGGGTTTCGAGTTCGGCACCAGCAGGATGTGGGGTTCCCTGGGCTGGGCTGCGGCCACCTGCATTGTGGGTGTGGTGTTCAACATCAACCCCAATATTGCCTTCTACATGAGCAGTGCTGCCGGCGTGGCGTTTTTGCTCATTCTGTTTCGACTGGACCTGAGCCGGTTCAACCAACCCGGCTGCGCCAGCGGCGCAAGTGGCGCTGCCCCCGTATCTGTCGGTGATCTATGGCAATTGCTCAAGTTGCCGCGGTTCTGGGCCTTCAGTGTCTATCTGACCGGGGTGTGCGGAATTTACATGATCTACGAGCAGCAGTTTCCGGTGTATTTCTCGTCGTTTTTTGCGACCCCGGAACAGGGCATTCAGGCCTATGGTTACCTGAACTCATCCCAGGTCCTGCTGGAGGCCGGCTTGCTCCTGGTTGCCCCTTGGGTGGTTGGCCGTACCGGTGCGAAATACGGGCTGATCCTGGCGGGCAGCATCATGTTTTTTCGCATTCTGGGTTCCGGCCTGGCTACAGAAACCTGGGCCATCGCCGTGTTCAAGATGCTGCATGCGGTTGAGGTGCCGATCCTGCTGGTCTCGGTGTTCAAATATATCGCGTTCAATTTCGACCCGCGCCTGTCTGCCTCGATCTATCTGGTGGGCTTTCACTTCGCCCAGCAACTCACCGCCATGCTGCTGTCGCCCTTGGTTGGCTACGGTTATGACCAATACGGATTTGCCGATGTGTACCTGGCCATGTCCGCTCTGGCTGGCGCCTGCCTGCTGCTGTCCTGGACCCTGCTGCGCAACGATCCACGGCAACCACCGGGCAAAAACGCTGTTGCCGAAGCGCTGGCATTACCCGCCATCACTCAATCAGTTACCCGTTATGAACCCTGACAAGGACCACCCCATGCACGCTGCACGGCTGGACATGGCCCATCGCGCCATTGAACAAACACTGCCCGAACGCGGCAACGACTATCGCCTCGCCTATCACCTGGCCCCGGCAGCCGGGTGGATGAACGACCCTAACGGCCTGGTGTTCTTTCGCGGCCAATACCACATGTTTTATCAGCATCATCCTTTTTCTGCACAATGGGGCCCCATGCACTGGGGGCACGCCAGCAGCGACGACCTGGTGCATTGGCAGCATTTGCCCATCGCCCTGGCACCGGGTGACAGTTATGACCGTGATGGCTGCTTCTCAGGCTCGGCAGTGGTACTCGATGACACCCTGTACCTGATCTATACCGGTCACATCTGGTTGCAAGAGCCGGGTGATGACCAGCACATCCGTCAGGTCCAGTGCCTGGCCAGCAGCACCGATGGCATTACCTTTATCAAGCACGGGCCGGTCATCGACACACCGCCTGACCCGGCCATCATGCATGTTCGTGACCCAAAGGTGTGGCAGCGCCACGGGGCCTGGTGGATGGCGCTGGGGGCACGCCTTGGGGATGACCCGCAGTTGCTGCTCTATCGTTCAGATGACCTGTTGCACTGGGACTTTCTGGGCTGTGCGCTGCAGGGGCAACGTGAACTTGATGGGTATATGTGGGAGTGCCCGGATATTTTCGAGCTGGAGGGGCGCGATGTGTTGCTGTACTCGCCCCAGGGCTTGAAGCCCTGCGGATATGACAATTGGAACCTGTATCAGAACAGCTACCGCATGGGGCAACTGGACGACAAGGGTGTGTTCAAACCCGGTGGGCCGCTCCATGAACTCGATCATGGCCACGATTTCTATGCTGCCCAGACCTTGCTCGCACCAGATGGCCGGCGCTTGTTATGGGCCTGGATGGACATGTGGGAAAGCCCGATGCCCAGCCAGGCCGAGCACTGGTGCGGGGCGCTGACATTACCCCGTGAAGTCAGTCGCGACGGTGATCGACTGCTGATGCGTCCGGCCCGCGAGCTGATTGCATTGAGGCAGGCGGGGCAGGTGCTGCAGATAGGTGCGCTGAAGTCTGCCAATCAGTTGCTGGATACCTGGGGGGCGCTGCTGGAGATTGAACTTGAGCTGGATATTGCCGCCAGCAGCGCTGAACATTTTGGTCTGGCATTGCGCTGCAGTGATGACCAGCAGGAGTGTACCTTGCTGTATTTTGATGCCATGGCCCGGCGCCTGGTGCTCGACAGGCAACATTCCGGCACCGGGGTGAGCGGAGTTCGCAGTGTACCGATCGCGGCAGGGCAGACACGCATTGCCCTGCGAATTTATCTCGATCGTTCATCCATCGAAGTGTTCGTCGACGATGGCGCCTGGAATCTGAGCAGCCGAATTTACCCAAAGACTGACAGCCTTGCGCTGCGGGCTTATGCCGTCAATGGCACAGGCCATTTTGGCGAGGCCCTGGTGTGGGGGCTGGCGGATCTGAAGCTATGAAGTCAGGCCTTTTGGCGCAGGGCGCGCCGTCCTTGCTCATGCTGTTCTGACGCTATCAGGCATGACATCATGCCCGGTCAGACACGTATGGCGCGTACCCATGGCTTCAGTAAAAGATGTTGCACGGCTGGCGGGGGTTTCCCTGATGACCGTTTCCAGGGCCCTCAACACCCCGGGAAAGTTGAATCAGGAGACCCTGGCCAAAGTGCTGCAGGCCGTCGAGACCCTGGGTTATGTGCCCAGTCTTTCTGCGCGCAAGACCCGCGGCGGCCACTCCAGTGGCAAGACCATTGGCATCTTTGCCCTGGATACGGCCACCACTCCTTTTGCCGTTGAAATGCTGCTCTCGATGGAGCGTACGTCCCGCGAGCATGGCTGGAACGTGTTTATCCTCAACGTGTTTGAAGCCCCGCCCTGCCAGAAGGCCATCGAGTTGATGCTCTCCCATCAACCGGACGGCATCATCTTCAGCGCCATGCAGCTTCGCCGGGTGGAAATTCCGCAGGTACTGCGCAGCATACCGCTGGTTCTGGGCAATTGCGTCAGCACCGAAACCGGCATTGCTTGCTATATATCAGACGATGAAGACGGGCAGTATCAGGCGGTACGCCAAGCGCTGCGACAGGGCTACCGCCGTCCGCTCTGCATAAACCTGCCGCAAAGCAGTATGGCCTGGGGGTTGCGCCAACGCGGACTGGCCCGCGCTCTGGACGAGGCCGGGATCAGTGCCGCGCAACTGCCTCAGTTCGACCTGCCCGACGATGACGGCTATCAGCACACCCTTGTGGTGCTGGAGCAACAGCTGCTAGCGGGTAATGGAACTCCGCCCTTTGACCTGCTGATTTGCGGCAACGACCGGATTGCCCTGGTGGCGTATCAGTATCTGCTCAGTCGCGGCTTGCGTATTCCGCACGATGTGGCGGTACTGGGGTTTGACAATATGGTGGGGGTTGCCGAGCTGTTTTACCCACCCTTGAGCACCGTGCAGTTGCCGTATTACGAAATGGGTCGCCGCGCGGCACTGCATCTGATCGAAGGCCGGGACGACTGCGCCATCCACAAGATTGCCTGCCCGCTGGTTGAGCGCGACTCCTGCTGACCCGTTCGGGGGGTAAATCCAGGCATGGAATCTGGTAAGGCCAATTCATTAAAAAAATAATTGGTCTTGCCAATATTTTTTCCTCCGTGTAGTTTTCGAGCCGCACCCATTGTGGTCTCGCCAATACCCGGTAGCCCTTGCGCTATCGACGGAGAATAAAAAATGCTGACTGTGATCTGTAACGAACCCCGCTTGCTCACCACCCTCGAAAGCCCTATTCCCGAGCGTCGCCCCGGTGAAACCCTGATCAGGATCAAACGCGTGGGTGTGTGCGGTACCGACTTGCACATTTTTACCGGTAACCAGCCGTATCTGGAGTACCCGCGGGTGATGGGCCACGAATTTTCCGGCATCGTCGAGGCCAGCGAAGAGGGCAGCGCCCTGGTGCCGGGCGATGTGGTCTACGTGATGCCTTACATTTCGTGTGGTACGTGCATCGCCTGTCGGCAGGGCAAGACCAACTGCTGCTCGCGCATCCAGGTGCTGGGTGTGCACTGTGACGGTGCCTTTACCGAGTACCTGAGTGTCGCCCATCAGTTCATCCACAAGGCCGTCGGGGTGACCCTGGACCAGGCCGCAATGATCGAATTCCTGTCCATTGGCGCCCATGCGGTGCGCCGTTCGAACCTTCAGGCCGGGCAACGCACGCTGGTAGTCGGTACCGGTCCGATCGGCATGGCCGCGGCGATTTTTGCCGGCTTGCGCGGAGCGCAGGTCACGGTGCTGGATACCCGTGACGACCGTCTGGATTTTTGCCGCAAACATCTGAATATTCACGCCGCGGTGAAGATTGGCGACGGCGATAAAGATGCGCTCGCCGACCTTACCGATGGCGATTTTTATGATGTGGTTTTCGATGCTACCGGCAACGCCCGGGCCATGGAGCGTGGCTTTGAATTTATCGCCCACGGTGGCACCTACGTGATGATCTCGGTGGTGCGTGACACGATCACCTTCTCCGATCCCGAGTTCCACAAGCGCGAAGCCACCCTGATGGGCAGCCGCAATGCCACCGTCGAAGATTTCCGCTATGTGGAGCAATGCCTGCGCGACGGCCTGATCCCCGATCAGGCGCTCAACACCCACCGTATTCCCCTCAACGAAGTGGCCAGCCGTTTCTCCACGCTGCTGGATCCGCAGCAGGGCGTGGTCAAGGCCATTATCGAGTGCTAGCAGCGCACCCTAACCGTTGAGGAACCAGCATGAAAATGAGCAACCCTGGATTACTTGTACTGACTGGCGGTGATGATGTGGCGGTGGCGCGCGGCGACATTGCCAAGGGTCAGCAACTGTTTGCCGATGGCCTGAGCGTGACTGCGCTGGCCGATATCCCTGCGGGGCACAAAATCGCCCTGCGTGCCGTTGCCCAAGGGCAGTTGGTGCGCAAATACGGGCAGTCCATCGGCCAGGCGAGTGCAGCCCTGCACCCTGGTGATCATGTTCACGTGCACAACCTGCAGATGCCGCAGACCAGCTCGAACCACACGCTGGCCAACGTGTACCAACCTACCGTCCAGGATGGCGGCGGTGCCCGCTTTGCCGGGTATGTCCGTGCAGACGGGCGTGTCGGTACGCGCAACTACATCGGGGTGATTTCCAGCGTCAACTGCTCGGCAACCGTGTGCAAACAGATTGCCGCGGCATTTGATGCGGGCTACCTGCGCGACTATCCCAATGTGGACGGCGTAGTGGCAATCACCCATGACAGCGGCTGCGGTATGGGCGCCAAGGGCGAGGGCATCGAGATTCTCAAGCGCACCCTGCGTGGCTATGCCGATCATGTCAATTTCGCCGGTGTACTGGTGATCGGCCTGGGCTGTGAAGTCAATCAACTGGCCCCGCTCATGGAACAATTGGCCGAGCGCAACGCGGTGCTCAAAGCAGGCCTGGTGATCCAGGACGCCGGCGGTACCCGCGAAACCGTGCAACGCGGCAAAGAGCTGGTCAACGCCATGCTCGATCAGGTCAACCGCCAGCAACGCAGCAGCGTGTCGGCCAGCCACCTCACCGTAGGCCTGCAATGCGGTGGCTCGGACGGTTATTCGGGGATTACCGCCAACCCGGCGCTGGGTGCGGCGGTCGACCTGTTGGTGCGCCACGGCGGTACCGCCATTCTCTCCGAAACACCGGAGATCTATGGGGCAGAGCATCTGCTGACGGCCCGCGCAGCGTCAGCGCAGATTGCCGACAAACTGATGGGCCGTATCCACTGGTGGGAGGCCTATGTACGCCAGCATGACGGCGACATGAACAACAACCCTTCACCGGGCAACAAGGCCGGAGGCATAACCACCATCCTCGAGAAGTCCCTGGGTGCAGTGGCCAAGGCGGGGTCTACCGGCTTGATGGCGGTCTATGAATATGGCGAGACAGTCCAGCATAAAGGTCTGGTGTTTATGGACACGCCCGGCTATGACCCGGTGTCTGCCACTGGCCAGGTGGCGGGTGGTGCGAATCTGATCTGCTTTACCACTGGTCGTGGTTCTACCTATGGCTGTAAACCGACGCCATCGCTGAAAGTTGCCACTAATACCCGCCTGTTTGAGCGCATGGCGCTGGACATGGATTTCAATGCCGGAACGATTGTCGATGGCGAGGAATCGGTGATCGAGGCGGGCGCACGCCTGTTCGCACTGATGCTCACAACCGCGTCAGGCGGCAAAACCTGCAGCGAGGAAAACGGCCTTGGCGACAACGAATTTGTGCCCTGGCAAATTGGCGCGGTGATGTAACACCCACACGTCCAAGGGCTGGCTCCAAGCTTTGTGCAGCGCACCCGGGCCTGTGTGGTAGCCTTTGGCATCATTTTTTGGACGCTGCCTCGATGGTCTCCACCTTTGCTCCTTCAGAGCGCAAGCTCTATCAGAAAATCGCCGACCGATTGCGCGACTACATCGTCCAGGGTGACTTCAAGGTGGGCTCGCGCCTGCCTCCCGAGCGCGATTTGACCCAGTTGCTGGGCGTCTCGCGCCCGTCGTTGCGCGAGGCCCTGATTGCCCTGGAAATCGAAGGCAGCATCGAGATCAGAATGGGCTCGGGGGTCTATGTGGCTGCCCGACCGAGCGAAGGCGGCGCCCGTACCGGCACTCATGGCGAGAGCCCGACTGAACTGATGCAGGCCCGCGCGCTGATCGAGGGCGAAGCGGTGGTACTGGCCTGCATGCACGGGAAAAAGAGCGACTACCGTTACCTGAAGGAGTGCATTGATGCCATGCGCGCGAGCATCGAAGCGAACCGTCCGCCGCTGGAAGACGACCGAAAGTTTCATCATCGCCTGGCAAAGATGACCGGCAATGGTGCGTTGGTGCGCATCATTACTGCGCTGTTCGATGAGCGTCACAGCCCGATTTCTGCGCAGTTGAGCGAGCGTTCGGAAAACCACGGCACCTGGGATGCCGCGGTGGTCGAGCACGAGGCCATTTTGCAGGCCCTGGAATGCAAGGATGTGATTGCTGCCCAGACTGCCATGCGCCAGCATTTGCTGTGTTCCCAGGCGCGCTGGCTGGGAACGCTGGAAGCCCGGACAGGGGATTAGAGACAGACCGCAAAGCCGTGTAGAACCCAGGCGCGCAGTTTTACTGAAACACCGCAAAGCTCTTCAGCGACTACAACGTCTTAGTCCGGTAATGCATAGGCAATGATGTAGTCACCCACATCAGGCGAGTGGCTCATGCCGCCCGCCGAGATCAGCACATATTGCTTGCCCGTGGCCGGCGACTTGTAGATCAACGGCGCTGCAACCGCACCCACCGGCAAACGTGCCTTCCACACTTGCTCACCAGTTTCTGCGTATTGAGATCAATCGCACTCATGCTGCCGAACGTTCGGATGTTTTTTGGGAGAAATCCTCAGGCCTGAGAAACATTGTTGGTAAAGCAGCAATAATCCGGTGTGGCTACAAGGCTATCGACGAACATGAAATTTCGTCCGAGTGCGCAATCGGCCACAGAAAATATCCTCTGCAGGCCTTAATCTTGACGTTTTTGTCGTGTACGCGGATTGCTCATGTCTTCAGTTGTCGATGGTTTGCCCAGTAACAAACGCCTGCCTGCCGTGATCGCGATCTCCCTGGGGATTGGCATGGCGACCCTCGATACCGCCATCATCAACACCGCCTTGCCAACCCTGGCCGAAGGCATCGGCACTGACTCCGCCTCGGTCATCTGGGTAGTCAACGCTTACCAACTGGCGACCATTGCCGCGGTGTTGCCGTTTGCTTCCCTCAGTGACGTGTTGGGCCATCGCCGGGTTTTTCTCGGCGGCCTGCTGGTGTTTATCCTGGCCTCCCTGTTCTGCGGCCTGGCGTGGTCGCTGCCCACGCTGACTGCCGCGCGGGTGGTGCAAGGGCTGGGCGCTGCGGCGATCATGAGTGTGAATATCGCGTTGTTGCGCCACATCTATCCGGCAAAAATTCTGGGCAGGGGCTGGGCTATAACTCGCTGGTGGTGGGGCTGGCTTTCACTCTGGGGCCAACGGCTGCATCGGCCATCCTGTCGGTGACGACCTGGCATTGGCTGTACCTGATCAATGTACCGTTGGGACTGCTGGCCGTTGTACTGGGCTTGCGCTCGCTGCCGGAAATTCCCAGAAGCGGACACGCGTTTGACCGGCTGGCCGCGATTTTGTGTGCCGGGCTGTTTGCCTTGCTGGTGCTGGGGCTGGGTTCGGCGGTACATGGCGCCGAGGGCGATTTAAGCCTGGGGCTGATCGGCGTGGCGCTGGTGTGCGGGGTATGGCTGATGCGCCGTCAGGCTGCGCATCCGGCACCGATGCTGGCGATTGATCTGTTCAAGCGGCCACTGTTTGCCTTGTCCTCTCTGACCGCAATCTGTGCGTTCAGCGCCCAGGGGCTGGCGTTTGTTTCGTTGCCTTTTCTGTTGCAGACGGCGCTTGGCCACAGCCAGGTGGCTACCGGTTTTTTGATGACGCCGTGGCCCGCGGTGGTAGCGGTTATGGCGCTGATTGCCGGGCGTCTGGCGGACCGCGTATCGCTGGCACTGCTGTGCGGCATCGGCCTGTTGATGTTGAGCGCAGGCATGGCAGCGCTGGCGTTATTGAGCGAAGGCGCTTCGACCTTTGATATTGGCTGGCGCATGGCGTTGTGTGGCGCCGGTTTCGGGTTTTTCCAGTCGCCCAACCTCAAGGCGATCATGACCAGTGCGCCGCTGGCCCGTAGTGGTGGTGCCAGCGGCATTGTCGCCACGTCGCGGTTGCTCGGGCAGACACTGGGCGCGTCACTGGTGGCGCTGTGCTTTCACTTGTCTGCGGTCAGCGGCCCGTACCATGCATTGTGGCTGGGCTGCGCTTTTGCCCTGGCGGGTGCGTTGGCCAGTGGCCTGCGTTTGATGCAGCAGCCCGGACAGGCTTGAGGTGCGGGAGAGTCAAAAGTAGGACTCTCGCGGTGGGCTATTGATCCGGCAAGCTTTCTCAGCCGTCAGAGCGCCATGACCATTTCATGCCAGGCCATGCCGCCATGCCCGGAGGGCGATGGCTGGACGTACTGATAGTCCATGCCGGTATAGAGAGGTACATGCTGTTCTTTGCACATCAGATGGATCGAGTGCTTGCCCTGGTTGCTCATCTGCCTGACAAACTCATTCATGAGCAGCCTGGCAAAGCCCTTGCCCTGGTGTGCGGGGGCAACCACTACGGACATGATTACCACATTGGGTGCAACAGGGTCGTGGCCGATCAGCTCCTTGAAAGCCTCATCCGACATCACGACGTTGTAGGCACAGCCGCTATTGATAAACCCGACGATTTCCCCAGCCTGCTCAAGCACAAGAAACCCTTGGGGATACTGGGCGATTCGCGTTCGGATCTTCTCCAGGGTGGCTGCTTCATCGCCTTCATAGGCCGAAACCTCGATCTGATAGCAGGATTCGGCATCCTGGGGCGTTGCCTGCCTGAAGAGGGGCTCGGGTATGACCATGGCTTAATCCCCAGTGGTTGTTGTGGTGTCCTGCTCCGATTGCTCGGCCAGCTTCAGGCGGTCAGCCTTGCTGATGTACGGGTTCTTGTTCTTCGGGGCCAGCTTGGCGTTGGCCTTCTTGGCATTGGCCTTCAATATCTGGTTGATTTTTTTACGACGGTTCATGGTTGTTACCCGGTTTGTAAGTTGTTGAACGGTGTCAGCTTGAAAAAATAGCCAGGCTCATGCTGTTGCAGAGAGTGGAGCGGTCTGCGGCTTCCCATGCGGGAGCCGTGATGGGCTGGCTGGAGTAGGTGAATGTTACACGGTTAGTTGTGGCATTGAATTGATGATTGGCAGCGTTGCTAGCACACGCTTGCCTTGTTCTTCTGTGTGCAGGGCAAAGAGGACTGCAGAATATTGCCCGCAACGACAGGAAGCGCCTCTACAGATTGCTCTCATCCACATCCACATCCACATCCACATCCACATCCAGCGCCTGGCCGATAGCGTAGTAATGTCCTCCGGCGATGTAATGCAGGCTGCGCAAGGTCGGGTCGGCCGTTTCAAAGTGCCAGTGACCTTCGCTGAAAACGCGAGTGTCGGCCCAGGCCCCAACCACTTCCCCGATAAACAGGTCGTAAGTTTGTTGGTTGTGCGGTTCGGGGATCAACTTGCAGGCCAGCCAGGCTGAGCAACCTTCAACAAATGGCAGGTCATGACCAGGCATCTCGAACAGTTGCACCGCGCAATGCTCGAGTTTGTCCGGGTCATCGACCAGGCTGACGCTGCCGACCAGGCTGGTCAGCCTGATTTGGGCTACGGTAGGTACCTGGATCACAAAGACCCCGCTGTTTTCCACCAAGGCGCGGGTTTTCACGTTTTTATCCAGCACCACGGTCAACTTGGGCGGGTCGAAGTCCAGGGCGCATGCCCAGGCTGCTGCCATGACATTCTGCACCCCTGCATGGCGGGACGAGACTAGAATCGTCGGGCCGTGATTAAGCAGTCGGTAGGCTTTGTCCAGAGGGACGGCTGCAATATGTTCGTGCATTGTGGCTCCGCAATCGGGCAGTTTTAAAGTGCGGTCAAGGCCGCCGGCTTTGACTTATCGCCAGAAGGATACGACGCTGGATTCTTTATCTGAAGCGTCTTTGAACAGGAATAACCATGGCCAACCCTTACCGCGAACTTCTGGCAATACCTGGCGTCATGGGGTTGGTGGTGGCAAGTTCGATTGCCCGTTTGCCGCAGGCAATGATCGGCATCGGCATCATCACCATGCTGGTGCAGCAAACAGGGCTTTACTGGCTGGCCGGGGCGGTGGCCGGAACCTTTACCCTGGCCAATGCCCTGGTGGGGCCGCAGATATCAAAACGCGTCGACCGGCTGGGCCAGCGCCGGGTGCTGCCGGTGTTCACCGCATTCAGCATCGCCATGCTGCTGGCGTTGATCGCCGCAGCACATCTGCGTGCCGACGCACCGTTGCTGTTTGTCCTGGCGGCACTGGCAGGCACCATGCCAAGCATGCCGGCCATGACCAGGGCGCGCTGGACCCAGCTTTTTCGCGGCAAGTCGCTGCTGCATACCGCGTTCTCCCTGGATACCGTGCTGACTGAAATGGCCTTTATCCTGGGGCCGCCCCTGGCGATTGGCCTGAGCACCGGGCTGTTTGCCGAAGCCGGGCCCCTGGCGGTGGCCGTACTACTGGCGGTGGGCGTTACGGCGTTTGTGATGCAGCGCCAGACTGAGCCACAGATCATCAAATCGGCCAGCACTCATACAGGCTCGACCTGGCGTCTTGCGGGGCTGCCTACCATTGTCCTGGCCTTGCTGGGCATGGGCGTTATCGGCGGCTCCGTCGATGTGGCCGTGGTTGCCTTTGCCAACGCCCATGACTGGCCGGCATCTGCCAGTTTTATCCTTGCCGCCTATGCTCTGGGGTCATTGATTGCCGGTCTGGCCTTTGGCGCTTTCAGAATTGCCATGCCCATGGCACAGCAATTTTTTATCGGGATTCTGGTCACGGCCATCACTGCGGTATTGCCGATTTTTTCATCCGGTGTCTATGTCCTGGCCCTGTTGCTGTTTGTTTCCGGGGTGTCTTTCGCACCAACCATGGTGATTGTCATGAACCTGGGCACGCTTATATTGCCGCCGCAGCGGGTCACTGAGGGTCTGACCTGGATGTCCACCGGCATCAGCATCGGCGTGGCATTCGGCGGGGTGGTGGCAGGCCTGGTGATCGACGCCTGGGGCGCCCGCGCCGGTTTTGCCGTTCCTATTGTCGCGGGAGCGGTGATGGTGCTGATTGTATTGCTTGGCCTGCGCACGCTGAATGTTGCAGCACAGGCTCAGTCACAGCAGGAATTTGCCAGGTGAGTGGTAATTGCTCCTGCGCCTTGCAGGTGTCAAAGGCTGTCCGGATCCCCGAAAAACATCTGAATCCGTGATCGCAACCAGCGCTCCCCGGGATCGTTGTCCTGGGCGCCGCGCCAGGCCATATGCAGCTCGAAGCTTTGGGTGTCCAGCGGCGGGTCTTCGGCGCGCACGCCACCCGCCGCGGTAAGGGCTTCGGCCGTGTAGTCGGGCACGGTGGCGATGATATCGGTTCCTGCCAGCAGGGTGCTCAGGCCATTGAACTGCGGTACGGCGAGCACCACATGACGCTTGCGGCCCATTTTTTCCAGTTCGGTATCGATAAACCCGCTCAGGTCACCGGCGAACGACACCAGTGCGTGGGGGCGTTCGCAGAAGTCGTCCAGGCTCAGGGGGCCGGGCATGGTGTCGGCACGTAACAGTTTGGGACGGCTACGGCGCAGTACTTTGCGCTTGGCGTTGGCAGGCAGGTCGCTGGTGTAGCTGACGCCCACCGAAATCTCGCCCGAGGCCAGCAGTGGCGGCATCAGTATGTAGTTGACGCGGCGGACAACCAGGACGATACCCGGTGCTTCTGCACGCAAGCGCTTGAGCAGCAGCGGCAGCAGGGCGAATTCGACATCGTCCGACAAGCCGATGCGAAACACTGAGGTGCTGGTCGCCGGGTTGAACTCTGAAGCGCGGCTCACCGCCGTGGAAATCGAGTCAAGGGCAGGCGAGAGCAGGGCAAAGATCTCGATCGCCCGGGCAGTCGGCTCCATGCTGCGCCCGGTACGGACAAAAAGCGGATCGTCGAACAGATTGCGCAAGCGTGACAGCGCCGCACTGATGGCCGGCTGGCCCAGAAACAGCTTCTCGGCTGCACGGGTCACACTGCGTTCATGCATCAGGGTTTCAAAGACGATCAGCAGATTCAGATCGACGCGACGCAAGTCGTTACGGTTCATCGGGCAGGCTTCGCAGTCGGTTCAACAGGTAGTGAGGTAACGGATCTTACTGGCAAAACTGTTTTTTCGTCACTCGGTAGATTTTCTTTCTTGCTTGACTGTAGGAGGTTTAACTCCTGTTTATGGTGGTTTCCCCGGTTTTTCAGGGCTTCTGCTCGCTGTAAACCTGTCGGCGGATCAATGCCAGGCATGTCGACTATTAATGCTGTCTGTTAGTCTTGCGCACAAAGCCCGGATAAAGTCCCGTGGTATTAGCGATTAATTAGGCGAGGTTGGTAATGTCGCGCACGATCCGTTTTCACAAGTTTGGTCCGGCCGAGGTGCTCAAGTGCGAAGAGCACGAAGTCGCCGCGCCTGCTCCCGGCGAAGTGCAGGTCCGTGTTCAAGCCATTGGCATCAGCTGGTATGACGTGCTCTGGCGGCAGAACCTGGCCCCCAGCCACGCCCGTTTGCCTGCGGGTATCGGCCATGAAATGGCAGGTATCGTCACCGCCGTCGGTGCCGGGGTTGATGATCTGGCGATTGGTGACA
This sequence comes from Pseudomonas sp. FSL W7-0098, assembly GCF_005930585.1. NCBI lineage: Bacteria > Pseudomonadati > Pseudomonadota > Gammaproteobacteria > Pseudomonadales > Pseudomonadaceae > Pseudomonas > Pseudomonas sp. FSL W7-0098. The sequence continues at coordinate 395,265 of NZ_RXHW01000001.1, read as the reverse complement.
AGGTCGCCAGCTTTCCGGGCCAGAGCGCCAATGACTACCCGACCTATGGCGAGCTGATTTTGATGCCACGCTCCACGCTGACCCGCTACCCGGACGTATTGTCTGCGGTAGAGGCCAGCGTACATTACACACCGCTGTTGATCGCCTATTTCGCATATGTCGATCTGGCCCAGGTCAAGCCCGGGCAGACCGTACTGATCACCGATGCCAGCCATTGCGCCGGTCCTTCGTTCGTGCAGTTGGGCAAGGCGATGGGCCTGAAGGTGATTGCTGCGACCAAGGACGCCAGTGAGCGCGAGTGCCTGCTGGCACTGGGTGCCGACAAGGTGATTGTCACCGAAGAGCAGGACTTGCTGATGCAGATCAACAAGATCACCGACAACAAGGGCGTGGATGTGGTGCTCGATGGTCTGGGTGGCCCGCAAATGTCAGTGCTGGGTGATGTCCTGGCGCCTCGTGGCAGCCTTGTTCTGTATGGTTTGCAAGGCGGTAACCAGACAGGGTTTCCGGGCTGTGCGTGCTTTCAGAAGAACATCAAGTTCTTCGTGCACTGCATCGGTAACTTCACTGGCAAGCCCGAGCTGGGTATCGCACAGGACGAAGAGGCGATGAAACGTGCCTTGCGTGATATCAACCAGCTAACTGCTGACCGGGTGCTCACACCGCTGGAGATCAAGGTGTTCCCTTTTGAGGACTTTGTAGAAGCCCATCGTTATATGGATGGTTGTCCGTGCCGGGGGCGAGTTGCTTTGCAAGTGGCTGCGACCTGAAGCCTGACAAGGCTGCGCAAAACTTCCCGTCTCATAAACGCGGCCCTGAACATAGTGTTCAGGGCCGCGTTTTTTTGTGTCTGGCCCCAGCGGACTTTTGGTTTGCTTTATCCAGAAAGAAAGTGCGGCTGAAGAACATGTCATAAGAGTGCAGCATAAGAAAGCATGTATTCTATTGAGTGGTTTTTGTAGGTTTCTTCCTGTGCGTATGTGCGTCTCGTCTCTTCCGGGTCCAAGAGTTGCAGTAAATCTGGGCGCGTCTAATTGGGCGTGCTGATAATAAGAAGCTCGATCCGGAGGATAATCCATGAACAACTTTCATGAACAGGCCATGGGCTTTGTGTATCAACAAGTTCTGCATCGGCTTCTGGGGTGTTTCAGTCGTCCCGAGCGCATTGCATTGCAGTTGTTGATTCAACGTTTATTAGTGGCGGCCGGTGGCGTGGAGCGCATAGGGAATTACCGGGTAATGGTGGTTCATGAGGGCGGCAAGGAGTGTGCCTATACATTGGCTTTTTTACGCGCCGCACAACTGAGTATTGCCGGGCGCTCGCCAGAGACGTTCAAGTTGCGCATTGCGATACTGCGCCAGCCACGCATGACCGCCAATGTGATGGAGCGAATTCAGACCCAGTGCAACGAGTTGTTTATCTATGAAGATATGCGTGTCGAGTTGTTGATTGTCGATGAGCAGAGTACAACCAGGCTGCATAAACAGACGGTTTTCGAGAGCCTGCCTTCGGTGATGAATCGTACTCAGGTGCTGATGTCAGGACACCTGACCCAAGGCGACGCCAGAGCGACATTCTTTTACTCCGACCTGCTGGCCCGGGCCAAGCTGTACCGTCAGGCATGCAGATGGGGCGCCAGGGTGGACGCCCTGATTGACCGGCGCCCGCCCAGCCATCTGGGGCAATACGTGACGTGGATCCAGCAGGTTGCAGAGCAGCACGGGCATGCACCGCCGGGTGATGACCATGAAAGCTTTGAAAACGCAGTCAAGTTGTGCAGCAAGCTGGATGATGACTATAAAGAGTTCTTGAAATTGCCTCCCGCGTATCGGGGTGAGTTTTCTGCAATCAGTGGCGGCAGCAATGATATTGACGTGATCAATATTTTTGATTGTTTATGCCACGAAGCGGACGTGTTGAGTTCTCAGGTACTGATGTTTGTGGAGGGACCATGGAATATAAAAATGCTGGACATTGAAGAGCCGCAAGCGGCGGTCGTGTTAGTGGCTGCCCACCTCCAGGGTTTGCGTGGCACTTACCAGTACGGGGTGGAATACAGTGTCGGTGCGGATGCTTACTTGCGCCGTGCATCGCTGGAAAATCAGTGCAATGAACGGTTTAAAGGTCAATTGATAAAGAGGCTCGGCGCTTCGTTCAATACACCGAAACGAATTAGAAAGTTGCACGGTGTCGCCACTCAGTACCTGGGTGAACTGCACGGTGTCAATAATGAACAGTTGGGCTGCTTTATATGTTCGCCTTTTGTTAATAAAGCCGATGACCTGGAGTCCTTTCTACAAAACTGCTACCCCGAAAAATTGCAATACATCCACGAGTTTCGACGGGTACTGATGGACCCGGACAGCTCTTCGCAGGTCGATATCGCCTGGCTGGAGTCTGTAAGCGGACTGCCCCTTGCATCGTTGCAAGCGCTTTATCAAATGGAAAAAACAGACGTGAGAACAAGCAACACCCTGATTGCCACATTGTGCGCTCACGACCCAAGCAAAAAACTCTGGCACCCAGTACTTGCGGGCTAAGGCAGGTGGTTTGGGGGCGGGTGAGTACCACCCCGGCCTGCTGGCGGGGACCCGGCGAACGCACCGCTCATCCAATAGAATTTGCCAGAGCCCCGGGCAAACTGATATCTGTACGCATATCCAGTATTCATGCTCAGTGGTTAGTTCTGCCTGTGATTTCCAATCCCCTCGAAGACCCGTTTTACTACCTGAAAAACTTCCGGCATGTGCTTGACTGGATCGCTGCCCGTTATGAAGACGTGCTGACTGTCGACGAGCAACGGTTTATCGCAGGTTTTGCCCAATTACCCGGCCCCTCGCAAGCGCTGTGGGTGCGCATGATCATGCGCAAGGGCGATCACTTCCGGGCCGGCAGGCTCAATTACCCGGAAATCGGTGATACCGCGCTGGCGGCGGCCCCCTTGCTGGCCCTTGGCTGGCTGGATAATCAGGCGCCCTTGGCCTTGGCCGACGTGTTTGATGTACTGCAAAAAGCGGAAATCCTGGCCTGTTTCAGTGCCCGTATCACGCAACCCAAGGGTAAAAAAACGGACTGGTTCGAGCAACTGGCTGCCGACTTTACCCAGCGCCAACCCCTTTCCCAATGGCATCCCGGCCTTACCGAGCCGCTTTACACCCTCAACCACCGAGCGCTGTGTGACCGCCTGCGGCTGATGTTTTTTGGCAACCTGGGGCAGAGCTGGTCCGATCTGGTACTGGCCGACCTCGGCCTGTTTACCTATGAGAAGGTCGATTTCAGCCACGAGTCCCGTGCTCTGGGGTGCCGGGCCGATATAGAGGGCTATTTGCAGCTCCATGCCTGTCGCGAGCAATTTGAGCTCAGTGGCGATGCCGCTGCCGTGCTGCAACAGGTGCTCGACTACCAGGCAGGCAACCGCTGGCTGCAACGGCGCCGCGGGCGCTTGTTGTTTCAGCTGGGTCAGCATCTGGAGCGGGCAGGGGATCTGACGCGGGCACTGGAGGTCTATCAGCACAGCCTGCACCCCGAGGCACGCCAGCGCAGCATTCGCGTGCTCGAACGTCAGGCGCACTATGCACCGGCATTGCAGCTGGCCGAAGACGCGCAACAGGCCCCACTGACTGATGCCGAGCTTCAGCATCTGCGACGAATCATCCCGCGCTTGCGCCGCAAGCTGGGCTTGGCGCCATTGCCCGTGGCCCAGGCAATGGCACCCGACCGGCTCGACCTGAGCCTGCCACGGGACGAAGCGGCCAGTGTCGAGCTAATGGCTGCCGCGCACTTGCACAGCGCTGCAGCGCCTGTGCATTACGTGGAAAACACCCTGGTTAACGGGCTCTTCGGTCTGCTGTGTTGGCCGGCGATTTTCGCACCCTTGCCGGGCGCCTTTTTTCACCCGTATCAGAGTGGTCCGGCAGACATGCTGGAAGATGATTTCTATCAGCAGCGTGCCGACAGGTTCGAGGCTTGCCTGGCGCAGCTCGATGATGGCCGTTACCTGACCACTATCCGCGACACCTATGCTGCCAAATTTGGCGTGCAGTCTAACTTCGTGGCCTGGAATCACCTGAATCAGAACCTGCTGGAAGAGGCATTACGGTGTTTGCCCCCTGCGCACTTGAAACTTTGGTTTCGGCGTCTGTTGCTGGATATCAGGGCCAATCGCAGCGGTATGCCCGACCTGATCCAGTTTTTTACGGCGCAACACACCTATCGCATGATTGAGGTCAAAGGCCCGGGTGACCGTCTGCAGGACAACCAACTGCGCTGGCTGGCCTTTTGTGAAGAGCACGGGATGCCGGTGACCGTGTGTTATGTGCAATGGCAGGAGCTGCAAGGGTGAATTATCGCGTTGCAGTGCGTGCCTTGTGTGAATTCACCGCCAAGACTGGCGATCTGGACTTGCGATTTACCCCTTCGCCCACGGCGCAGCAGGGCATAGCCGGGCATCGCACGGTTGCATCGCGGCGCAGCCCGGAGTATCAGGCGGAGCTGAGCCTGGAAGGACAGTTCGGCGCCTTGAGCGTACGCGGTCGTGCAGACGGTTATGACCCCGCGGCCAATGTCCTGGAAGAAGTGAAAACCTTTCGCGGCGAATTCACTGCAATACCGGCCAACCACCGTCAACTGCATTGGGCTCAGGCCCGGGTCTATGGCTGGTTATTGTGCCAGAGCCTGCAGTTGCCACAGGTTGACCTGGCGCTGGTGTATTTTGACATTATCAGTGAAAAGGAAACCCGCCTGCAGGAAACCTGGTCAGCATCGGACCTGCAGCAATTTTTCGAGCTGCAATGCGGGTTGTTCCTGGCCTGGGCCGAGCAGGAAATGGCCCATCGTGCGGCCAGGAATGCTGCCGCCCGTGCCCTGGCCTTTCCCCATAAGCAGTTTCGAACCGGGCAGCGGACTTTGGCAGAGGCGGTATACAAGACCGTCAGCACCGGGCGCTGCCTGATGGCCCAGGCACCTACCGGGATCGGCAAAACCATCGGTACCCTGTTTCCGTTGCTCAAGGCCATGCCCGGCCAGCAGCTCGACAAGCTGCTGTTTCTGACGGCCAAGACGCCGGGGCGCAAACTCGCCCTCGATGCGATGCAGGTGCTTTTTCCCGAAGGGCAGGACGCTCCGTTGCGGGTGCTGGAGCTGGTGGCGCGAGACAAGGCCTGTGAATACCCGCAAAACGCCTGCAATGGTGACTCTTGCCCTTTGGCCAGAGGCTTCTACGATCGTTTACCCGCTGCGCGAAGGGCTGCGATTGGCCAAACCCCCCTCGATCAGAAGAGCCTGCGCAATGTCGCGTTGGAGCACGAGGTCTGTCCTTATTACCTGAGTCAGGAAATGGCGCGCTGGGCTGATCTGGTGATTGCCGATTACAACTATTACTTCGACTTCAGTGCCTTGCTTTATGGTCTGGCCCAGGCCAACCAATGGCGGGTCGGGACCCTGGTGGATGAAGCCCATAACCTGGTCGAGCGGGCGCGCGGGATGTACAGCGCAAGCCTCGATCAGCAGACCCTCAACAGCGTACGGCACACGGCTCCGGCACCGCTGGACAAACCCTTCAAACGCCTTGACCGCGAATGGAGTGCCCTGCACAAGGCGCAGGCGGGCCCCTATCAGGCATACCCGCAACTGCCAGCCAAATGGCTGAATGCCTTGTCTTCCTGCATCACCGCCATAGGCGATTACCTCAACGATCACCCCCATGGGCTGGCGGGAAACCTGCAGGCGTTCTACTTCGAAGCCTTGCAGTTCAATCGGGTGGCGGAGTTGTTCGATGACAATTTCCTGTTCGACGTCAGTCTGGTTGAAGGCGGCAAGCGGCGCCTCTCGCAACTCAATCTGCGCAACATTGTGCCTGCCGGTTTTATCGGCCCGCGTCTGGCGAGTGCTCACAGCAATGTGCTGTTTTCCGCCACCCTCAGCCCGCAAACCTATTACGCCAATCTGTTGGGCTTGCCGGAGGATGCGCTGTGGATGGATGTCGAATCGCCATTTGGCGCCGAGCAACTGGACGTGCAGGTGGTGAGCCGCATATCCACCCGTTTTGTCCATCGTCAGGCTTCGCTGGAGCCGATTGTGGAGCTGATTGCCAGGCAGTTCGGGCAGCGTCCGGGCAACTATCTGGCGTTTTTCAGCAGTTTTGATTATATGCAACAGGTTGCCGAACTACTGGCCGAGCGCCATCCGTCGATATCACGGTGGCTGCAGGCACGACGAATGGACGAAGCAGCACGTCAGGACTTTCTCGACCAGTTCACCCTGACCAGTCAGGGCGTCGGTTTTGCCGTGCTGGGCGGGGCATTCGGTGAAGGCATTGATTTGCCTGGCGCGCGGCTGATTGGTGCTTTTGTCGCCACCCTCGGTCTGGCCCAGTTGAATCCGGTCAATGAACAGATCAAACAGCGCATGGCGGCACGGTTTGGCGCCGGTTATGACTACACCTACCTTTATCCGGGTGTGCAGAAAGTGGTGCAGGCCGCCGGCCGGGTAATTCGCACCCAGAGCGATCAGGGCACGCTGTTTCTGATTGATGACCGTTTTGCCGAGCCGAAGGTGCAGCAACTGCTGCCGCGCTGGTGGCGACTGCAGTGACCGAAATCTCGAGTACCCCAAACCCTGTCTTCGAGGGTGCCGTCAGAGGGCAGGGGGCTGTTCAGTCGCGGTAAAAGACTTGCACCAAGTGATAGCCGAACTTGCTCTTGACCGGGCCATGCACCACCCGCAGCGGTTTTTTGAAGATGATCTGGTCAATGATGCCAACCATCTGCCCGGGCCTCACTTCGCCCAGATCGCCGCCGCGTTTGCCTGACGGGCAGGTGGAGAATTTTTTCGCCAGCACATCGAAGGCTTCGCCTTTGGCGATGCGTTGTTTGAGCGATTCGGCCTCTTCGGCTGTTTTCACCAAAATATGGCGGGCTTGAGCTTTCATGTGATCTGTACCTTGGAACAGTGGGGCATAGTGCGCGGTCGCGGATTATGCCTGAGTTTTCGCCTCCGGGTGATGATGGCGCGGCAGGTACAAGCACACACGGGTGCCGCATCCGCTCAGGCTGTTGATGCTGACATGCCCGCCGGACTGCTGGGCAAAGCCGTAAATCATCGATAGCCCAAGCCCGGTTCCCTGGCCCACGGGCTTGGTGGTGAAAAACGGGTCAAAGGCCCTGGCGAGGACCCGCGGGCTCATACCGGTGCCGTTGTCACTGACCTCGAGCATGACGTAATCCCCGGAGCTGACTGATTCCAGAGTGCCGAGATCGCTGGCATTGAGGTAATGATTGGCGGTTTTGACTACCAGGGTGCCACCGTCGGGCATCGCATCCCGGGCATTGATCATCAGATTGAGCAGGGCACTTTCGAGCTGGCCGCTGTCAGTATTGACCGGCCAGATGTTTTGCCCCAGTTCCAGGATCAGGTCGATATTCGCGCCTTTGCTGCTGCTGAACAATTCCTGCAGTGATTTCACCAGCTGATTGGGGTCCAGCGGCTTGCGATCCAGCGACTGGCGACGGGAGAACGTCAGCAAGCGGTTGGTCAGCGCGGCCGCCCGCTGCGCAGAGTTGACGGCGGCATCGGCAAAACGCTCGACCTCATCAATACGGCCTGCCGCGATGTAGCGTTTCATCAGGTCCAGGCTGGCGATAATGCCAGTGAGCATATTATTGAAATCATGGGCGATGCCGCCCGTCAATTGCCCTACCGCCTCCATTTTTTGCCCGTGGCGCAGGGCTTCCTCGGCACGGGCCCGCTCCTGTATCTCGAGCTGCAATTGCATATTGGCCTCGGCCAATGCCCGGGTACGCTCGGCCACACGCTCCTCAAGGGTTTCGTTAAGCTCAAGCAAAGCTTGTTCGGTGGCGCTGGCCTGCAAGCGTTGGTGGCGCCTTGAACTCTTGATTGGCATGGTAGGTCCTGAATTTGAATCTGTAAGTCGGTCTGTTTAAGGCCGCATACCGGTACAAGGCTGTCAGCCTTGCTGCAAAGCCCGGTCTTGACCGTGCGACTAAGGTCGAATGAGGCTCCAGCTTAGCCTTTCGTACAATTGCGCCCCTTTTTTTGATTGAGGACGCTCACTTTGTATCCGAGCGTGTCTTCGGTCGTTTTCACCCTGCCAATGATTGGCTGCTGGAGCTTGTACATGGTTCATCCTTTTTCATTGTTGGCGCATCGCCGGGTAGCACACTTGGGCGCGCTGGCAGTGTGTGCCGGCTTTGCCGCACCGTCACAGGCCGGCGGCTTTTTTGAAGACAGCAGCGCCAGACTGGAAGCACGTACGGTGTACTTCAATCGCGATTTTCGCGATGGTAGCAGCTCAAACCCCCAGGGCGCCTCCAAGCGCGATGAAACGGCGCAAGGGTTTATCCTCAATCTGCAATCGGGCTATACCGAGGGCACCGTCGGTTTTGGCCTGGATGCACTGGGCATGCTGGGCCTGAAGCTGGATTCCAGCCCGGCCGACAGCAATAGTGGCCTGCTGCCTTCGACCGGCAGCGACCCGCGTCGTTCCAAGGATCAGTACGCCAAATTTGGCCTGACAGCAAAAATGCGCGTATCCGACACCGTGCTCAAATACGGCGCGCTGCTGCCTGATCTGCCGTTGCTCAAATACAATGATGGCCGTTTACTGCCAAACATGTTCAATGGCGCCATGCTGGTATCCCAGGAAATCAGGGATCTCAAGTTCATGGCCTCGCGCCTTGACCGTTATACCGCCCGGGACTCCACCGACTCCCAGGACCTGCGCCTGAACTGCAAAAACAAGCGTTATGGCTGCAATATCACCGCTGATCACTTCAGCATGTACGGTCTGGATTACAAGGTTAACGAGCATCTGACTGCGCAATACCACTACGGTGAATTGCAGGATATCTATCGCCAGCAGTTTGTCGGTTTGCAGGCCAATCAACCGGTCGGTCCTGGTGTGTTGTCCGCCGATGTGCGCTTGCTGAAAAGTGATGACTCGGGTTCGGCCAAAGCTGGCACTATCGACAACCGCGCATTGGGCGCCATGCTCGGCTATGCACTGGGCGGGCACAAGATCAGTGCTGGCTGGCAGCGCATGAACGGCGATACTTCAATGCCGTACCTGGATGGCAGCAACCCGTATCTGGTCAACTACCTGCAGGTCAACGACTTTGCCAACGCTCAGGAGCGTTCCTGGCAACTGCGTTACGACTACGACTTCAAAGCCATCGGCATCGACGGTCTGTCGTTCCTGACCCGCTATGTCAATGGCGACCATATCAAGGTGGTGGGCAGCAGCGAAGAGGGCAAGGAGTGGGAGCGTGACAGCGAGCTGAAATACATCGTGCAAAGCGGTACGTTCAAGGACGTCAGCCTGCGCTTGCGTAATGCCACCTACCGCACCAACTACTCCCAGTTTGCCCGTGACGTGGATGAGACCCGTTTGATCGTCAGCTATAACCTGTCGATCTGGTAAGTGCTGTAGCCGCTGAGGAGCGCAGCGAGGCGGCGATGGGTTGCGCAGCGACCCTGAAATATTGAAGGTCCTGCGGCCCTTATCGCAGCCTCGTTGTGCTCCTCAGCGGCTACAACGGTTATAGCAGCTGTTCGCGGTAGGGCAGGTCCGGGCCGGTTTTACTGCAGGTCAGGGCTGCGGCACGGCTGGCGAAGTCGAGCAGGGCGTCCAGTTGCACCGCACTCAGGCCCTGTATGCCTTCGATCGAGTCCAGCCCATGCCCGGTCAACCATGCAATCACTGCGGCCTGGAAGGTATCCCCCGCGCCCACGGTATCGGCTACCTCCACCAGGCTGGCGGGCACCGAACGCTGGCCATGTTCGCGACTGAACACACTGGCGCCCTGGCTGCCCCGGGTCAAAAACACCAGTTGGCAACGATGGTTGAGCCATGACCGGGCAATTTCCTGCGCGTCCTGTCCGGGGTACAGCAACTCCAGGTCTTCATCACTGACCTTGATCACATCGGCATAGGGGATCAGTTCCTTGATCCGCTGACGCCAGCGTTCGATGTCCGGCTCTGGATTAAGGCGCACATTGGGGTCAAGGCTGATCAGCCGTTGCCCGCTCTCGCGCTTGACCAGTGCCAGCAACGTATCGCCCACCGGCTGCACCACCAACGAAAAAGACCCCACATGCACACCCCGCACCTCGGGCCCCAGCAGCGGCAGGTGATGGGCGTGCAATTGCCGGTCGGCGCAGCCCTCACCGCGAAAGCTGTAGGCGGGCGAGCCGTTGGCATCCAGCGCGACCATGGCCAGCGTGGTGGGCGCGTCCAGATCATGCAGGTATCGCGTGCTCACGCCTTCATTCACCAGCACCTGTTTCAGCCGCTGGCCCAGGTAGTCGGTCGACAGCCCGGCAAACAGTGCGGTGTCGACGCCCAGGCGACGCAGGCCCACCGCCACGTTGAAGGGTGAGCCGCCAGCAATGGCCTTGAAGTCCACCTGGCCCGTCGGCGTACTCTCAGGCGACCGGGCAAAAAAATCGAATAAGGCTTCTCCGCATACCAGATACATAACATTTACTCGGTTAAGGCTGCGACCTGTAGTCGGTAGCGTTGATAGAGGTGTTCGTAGGCCCGGACGTTATCGGCCTCGGGCCGGGTTTCACCCGCAGGATCCAGGCGCACGCAACGCCGGCACAGATCAGCCAGTGTCGGTGAGTCAGCAGCCACACACCAGGCAGCCTGAATTGCAGCCCCCAGTGCGGCGGCTTCGCTCTGCTCAGGGCAGACTACCGGGGTGGCCATGATATCGGCCACTAACTGGCGCCACAGGGGGCTTTTTGAACCGCCGCCTACCAGGCGGATGACGTGGCTTTGCAGGCCGTTGCGGCGCAGCAGATCGAGGCCATAGCGCAAGCCATAGGTGGTGCCTTCAATGGCTGCGCGGCACAGATTGGCCTGGGTCATGTTGGTCAGTGTAAGGCCCTGAAAATTGCCGGTGGCATCGGGCAGGGCAGGCACCCGCTCGCCGTTGAGGAAGGGCAGCAGACTGACGCCCTCTGCGCCTGCGGGTGCCTGCCTGGCCATCTGGTTGAAACCCTCCAGAGACAAGCCGAACAGCTCGCGCACGGCACCGGTGACATTGGTCAGGTTCAGGGTACAGATCAGCGGCAGCCAGCCGCCGGTGCTCGAGCAGAAGCTGGCCACTGAGGCCTCAGGGCGGGCCTGTGGCTGCGGGTCAAAGGCATACACCGTACCCGACGAGCCCAGGCTCATGGTGATGATTCCGGGTTCGATATTGCCGGTGCCGATGGCTGCCATCATATTGTCGCCGCCCCCGCTGGATACCACGGCATCGGGGTTCAGTCCCAGCAGCTGCGCGATAAGCGGGCGGATACGCCCGATCGGTTGGCGGGGCTCGATCAGCTCGGGCAGCGCCTGCTCCAGATGGCCGTCGGGATCGATATGATGCAACAGTTCGCGATCCCACTGGCGAGTGCGCACGTTGAAATAACCGGTGCCGGACGCATCACCGTATTCGCTGCAGCAGCGTCCGGTCAGCCAGAAATTCAGGTAGTCATGGGGTAACAGGATATGGGCAGTGCGTGCCAAAATCTGAGGATGATGGTGTTTTGTCCAGAGCAGCTTGGAGACCGTGTAGCCTGGCGCGATCACCAGGCCCAGCCGCTCCAGGGAGCCGGTTTCGCCGCCCAGCCATTCTAACAGTTGGTTGTTTTCGCCAGTTGACTCGGTGTCACACCACAGTTTGGCCGGGCGCAATACATCGCCTTGGCTATCGAGCAGCACCAGCCCGTGTTGTTGTGCGGACACGCCTATGCCCTGAATCTGCTGGCCGCTGATGCCGGCTTGGGTCAGGGCCTGGCGGGTGGCGTGTTGCAATGCATCCAGCCATTGCCCGGGATCCTGCTCGCGCCGCCCCTGTGCGCCCTGGATTAACGTGTGTGGGGCGCTGCCCAGCCCGAGCACCTGGCCGGACTCGCTGTCGAGGATCAGGGCCTTGGTGCCCTGGGTGCCGCAATCGATGCCCAGGTATAAGTGGGTTGTGCTCATGGGAACCTGCTCTTAGCCAGATCAAAAGCCTCTAACAGACCCTTTCCGCAGGGATAAGGGACTGATCGGGGATAACGGTGCACTTGCGACTGCTCAATTCAGCACCCTCTGCCAGAGAGGGCTGGGCTGGGCATCAAAGATGAAGCAGATTTTCCAGGGTTTTGCTCACCCCGACATCACGCAAGCTGTTCAGGCACCACTCGAACGCAGCCACAAACTCGGCAGACCGGGGAATGGCGCCGCCAAAGATCTCTTCAACGCTCAATAATCGCTGCACGATCAACTCATCATCCGCCACCAGGGCCTGGCAAAACTCCGCCCGCGGGTCGGGAATGGCATAGTGCAGCCCATTTTCATCAACCCCCTTGAGATACAGCGCCCAGGCTGCAACCACCAGTGCCGCACGTTTCAACTCGCCACCATCGCTGATCAGCCGGTTGATGGCAGGCACGGTGAACTTGGGAAGCTTCGACGAGCCATCCGAGCACACGCGCTCCAACTGGTCGGCAATGGCCTGATTGGAAAAGCGTTCCACCAGGGTGTTCTTGTAGGCCGTCAGGTCAATGCCGGGCACCGGCGCCAGTTGCGGCGTTACGTCCTGATCCATATAGGCACGCATATACGTCACGAACAGGGGATCGCCCATGGTTTCGTGAACAAACCGATAGCCCTTGAGAAACCCCAGGTACGTCAATGCCAGATGACTGCCATTGAGCAGTTTGATTTTCATCTCTTCATAAGGCGTGACGTCGTCGGTGAGTTGTACGCCCACGGTTTCCCATGCCGGGCGGCCGCAGGCAAATTTGTCTTCGAGTACCCACTGGATAAACGGCTCGCAGACCACCGGCCAGGCGTCGTCTATACCCAGTTGGTCATGCAGTTGCAAACGATGGGCGTTACTGGTCATGGGCGTGATGCGATCCACCATGGCATTTGGAAAGCTGACATTGGCAGCGATCCAATCATGTAGTTCAGCACCGCGCAGCGCGGCAAAAGCCAGCAGGGCCTTGCGCGCGACAGCGCCGTTGTGGGGCAGGTTATCGCAGGACATCAGGGTAAAGCCCCGGATACCGCTGGCCTGGCGTCGGGCCAGGGCGGCGCACAGCACACCAAACACGGTTGTCGGTGCTTCGGGGTGGGTGAGATCGTGCTGGATCTGTGGCAGTGCAGACATAAATTCGCCGCTGCTGTCATCGATGCAATAGCCGCCCTCGGTGATGGTCAGCGAAACGATGCGAATGGCCGGGCTGGCCAGCTTGTCGATCAGTGCATTGATGCCGTCTTCGGCCAGCAGCATGCCGCTGATAGAGCCGATGATGCGGCTTTGGGTGTCGTCGCTGTCGCCCAGTTCGAACAGGGTATAGAGGTAGTCCTGACCAGCCAGAGCGTCGCGCACCTTGCGGTCTTCGCCCCGCAGACCGATGCCGCAGATGCTCCAGTCCAGATCCTGGCCCCGATTCATCAGAGCATCGGTGTAATACGCCTGGTGGGCGCGATGAAATCCGCCCACGCCGATGTGGGCAATGCCCTGCCGGGTATCGCTGCCAAGGTAGGTGGGTTTGGCCACCAGGTTGGTAAGGGTGTCGAGGTTTCGGCGATTGAGTTTCATGGGGCAATCTCGTGGGTTCAGGCAGCTGCGCGCAATGGACGGGTCAGGGCCAGGCCCCCGGCATCGAATAAATGGCAATGTTCACTGTCCAGGTGCAACTGCAACTGCTCCCCATAGCGGCTGGCCATATCACCGCGCACGCGCATGGTCAGCGGTTCACCGCAGGCAGTATTGACGTGGCAATAGGTGTCGCTGCCCAAGCGCTCGCCGACATCGGCGGTCACACTCAGGGTGCACTCACCGGGTTTGGCCAGGTTCAGGTGCTCCGGACGAATGCCCAGGGTGACCGGGCTGCCCAGGCTCAGCGCAGGGCTGCTCAGGGGTAACTGGATACGGGTGCCAGCGTCCAGCTCGACTTCGCAACCCTGGCTGTCAACGCGGCTGATCCGGCCTTTCAAAAAGCCCATTTTCGGTGTGCCGAGAAAGCCTGCAACAAACAGGTTGGCGGGGTGGTGATACAGCTCCAGCGGTGAGCCAAGCTGTTCGATCCTGCCGCCATTGAGCACCACCACCTTGTCGGCCAGGGTCATGGCTTCGACCTGATCGTGGGTCACGTAGATCATGGTTGCTTGCAGTTCCTGATGCAGGCGTGCCAGTTCCAGACGCATTTGCACCCGCAGCGCGGCATCGAGGTTGGACAACGGCTCATCAAACAGGAAGATCTTGGGGTTGCGCACAATCGCCCGGCCAATGGCCACGCGCTGACGCTGACCACCGGACAGGTGTTTGGGCTTGCGCTCAAGTAAGGGTGCCAGTTCCAGAATGCGGGCGGCTTCGTTGACCTTTTTTGCCACTTCGGCCTTGGGCACGCCTGCCAGGTCGAGGGCAAACGACATATTTTTGCGCACGCTCATATGCGGGTACAGGGCATAGGTTTGAAACACCATGGCCAGGTCGCGCCTGGCCGGGCTGACTTCGGTGATGTCGCGACCGTCCAGCTCGATGGTGCCGTGCGTCACTTCCTCAAGCCCGGCAATCAGGCGCAGCAGTGTGGATTTACCGCAGCCCGACGGCCCGACAAATACCACGAACTCACGGTCGTTGACCTCAAGATCAATGCCTTTGATGATCGAGAAACCTTCAAAGCCCTTGTGCAGATTGTTGATTCTCAGGTTGGCCATAGTGGGCCTCCAATCAGTATTTTTATTTGACTGCGCCGAAGGACAAACCGCGCACCAGTTGCTTCTGGCTGATCCAGCCAAAAATCAGGATCGGTGCGCAGGCCAGGGTCGAAACGGCCGACAACTTGGCCCAGAACAGGCCCTCGGGGCTGGAGTAGGACGCGATCAGTGCAGTCAGAGGCGCGGCGCTGGAAGAGGTCAGGTTCAGTGACCAGAACGCTTCGTTCCAGCACAGGATCAGCGACAGCAGCAGGGTTGAAGCCAGGCCGCCCTTGCTGATCGGCAGCAATACGCGCACCACCTCCTGCCACAGCGTGGCGCCGTCCAGCCGTGCGGCTTCGAGGATGTCTTTGGGAATATCCTTGAAGTAGGTGTAAATCATCCACACCACGATCGGCAGGTTGATCAGGGTATAGATGATGATCAGTGCCGCCCGTGTATCCAGCAGGCCAAAGCTCTTGGCCAGCAGGTAGATGGGCATCAGTACACCCACTGGCGGCAGCATCTTGGTGGAGAGCATCCACAGCAGCGTGCCCTTGGTGCGCTTGGTTTCGTAGAACGCCATCGAGTAGGCCGCCGGGATAGCGATCAGCATGCACAGGGCCGTGGCAGTGAACGAGATCACCACCGAGTTCCAGGCGAAGTGAAAGTAACCGCTGCGCTGTTCGATATGCAGGTAGTTCTCCAGCGTGGGCGTGAAAATGAACTGGGGCGGCGTGGCAAAGGCGTCGAGTTCGGTTTTAAAACTGGTCAGGAGCATCCAGAAGATCGGGAAAAAGATCAGGATGGCGATAGCCCAGGCCAGGGTGCCCAGCAGCAGGCTTTGCAGGCGGCGCGATTGTTGAAGTGTCATCACTGAGCCCTCACGGCTTGTCTGTCAGGTTTTTGCCGAGCATGCGCACCAGAATGATGGCGGCAATATTGGCGATGACCACGGCGATCAAACCGCCGGCCGAGGCCATGCCCACATCGAACTGCACCAGCGCCTGGTTATAGATCAGGTACGCGAGGTTGGTGGATGCATAGCCCGGGCCGCCGTTGGTGGTGGTAAAGATTTCGGCGAACACCGACAACAGAAAGATGGTCTCGATCATCACTACGACGGCAATGGGGCGCGCCAGATGGGGCAAGGTCAGGTGCCAGAAAATCGCGATGGGGCCGGCACCGTCCAGCCGCGCGGCTTCTTTTTGTTCCTGGTCCAGAGACTGCATGGCGGTCATCAGAATCAGGATCGCAAAGGGCAGCCATTGCCACGACACAATGATGATGATCGACAGCAGCGGGTAGTGCGCCAGCCAGTCCACCGGCTGGGCGCCAAACAACTTCCACACGGCGGCCAGGACGCCGGATACCGGATACCGGATGGAAAATCAGATTTTTCCAGATCAGCGCGCCCACGGTCGGCATGATGAAAAACGGCGAGATCAACAGCACCCTTACGATGCCGCGGCCCATGAATTCGCTGGCTTCGAGCAGGGCGCTGATCAGTACGCCGAGCACCACGCTGATCAGCAGCACACTGCCAACCAGCAGCAAAGTGTTGGTTGCGCCGGGCAGGAAGCCCGAATCGGTGAGGAAGTAGGTGAAGTTCTCCAGCCCCACGAACTGGTTTTCGCCGGGATAGAGCAGGTTGTAGCGGATCAGTGAAAAGTACAGGGTCATGCCCAGTGGCACGATCATCCACAGCAACAGAAGCGCCACAGAGGGCGTTACCAGAAACCAGCCGGGATTGAACAGACGCGGACGCCGCCCCGTTGGCGGGGCGGCGAGCGCGGCAATAACAGTCGAAGTCGTCATCGTCAATACACCTGAATTGCTTTGCGTGGGAGCGAGCCTCCTCGCGAAGGAGTCGACGCGGTATTCGCGAGCAGGCTCGCTCCCACAGACCAGAGTTTGGTGTTGGCAGTGCTACTTGGGATAACCCGCCCGCTTCATTTCACGCTCGGTGCTCTGCTGGGCCGCGGCCAGAGCCTGGTCCACGGTGGTCTGGCCAATCAGCGCGGCACTGAACAGCTTGCCAACCTGGGTGCCCACCGCCTGGAACTCCGGAATGGTGACCAACTGGATACCCACATAAGGGACGGGCTTGAGGGTCGGGTCCTGAGGGTTGGCAACTTTCAAGGACTCGAGGGTGACCCTGGCAAAGGGTGCAGCTTTCAGGTACGCCTCGGTATAGGTCGAGGCACGGGTGCCCGGGGGTACATTGGCAATGCCGTCTTTTTCCGCTACCAGTGCACCGTATTCTTTGGACGTGGCCCAGGTGCTGAATGTCCTGGCGGCGTCCTTGGCTTTGGAACTGGTGGGTATGGCCAGTGCCCAGGAGTACAGCCAGGCACTGCCTTTATCTGTCACAGCATGGGGGGCGAAGGTAAAGCCGACATGCTCGGCGACCTTGCTCTGGCTACTGTCGGTGACAAACGAGCCAGCAACACTGGCATCGACCCAGATCGCACATTTGCCGCTGTTGAACAGCGCCAGGTTTTCGTTGAAACCATTGCTGGTCGCACCCGGCGGGCCTGAGGCTTTCAGTGTGCCGACATAAAAATTCAAGGCATTTTGCCACTCGGCCCCGTTGAACTCCGGTTGCCATTGCTCATTGAACCAGCGCGCGCCGTAGGCGTTGGCGATGGTGCTGATCAGCGCCATGTTTTCACCCCAGCCCGCCTTACCGCGCAGGCAGATGCCGTATTGTTCCTGGTCAGGTTTGTTGAGGGTGCGGGCAAAGCCGGCGATCTGCTCCCAGGTCGGATGCTCGGGCATGCTCAGCCCGGCATCCTTGAACAGGTCGGTACGGTAATAGGTCATCGAGCTTTCGGCATAAAACGGCAGGGCATAGAGCGTGCCCTTGACGGACAGGCCGTCGCGAACCGCCGGGAACACATCGTCGATGGCATAGGTGGCGGGCAGGTCGGTCATGGGCTCGAGCCAGCCCTTGGCACCCCAGAGTGCGGCTTCGTACATGCCGATGGTCAGCACGTCAAATTGTCCGCCCTGGGTGGCAATGTCCGTGGTCAGGCGCTGGCGCAATACGTTTTCTTCCAGCACCACCCAGTTGAGCTTGATCTCGGGGTGCTCGCTCTCGAAGGTTTTCGCCAGCTTTTGCATGCGGATCATGTCGCTGTTGTTGACCGTGGCAATGGTCAGGGTTTGCGCGCCTGAACTGATGCCACTCAGGGTCATGCACGTGGCGACACATAACGCTTTGACAGGAATATTCATTGAGCACTCCACTTCAGCGGCCTGGCGGCTTTTGAAGGACGGTTATTGTTTTTATAGCGGCTCGCACGGGGCAAGCGCCTGGGCCGATTACAGCCCTCAATCACCGGCGTGACAAATCACTGGAAGCACATCAATCGATACTATTTTGCACTGCGCAGGCGTTCACTCGGTGCACGCTGGTTTTGCTCGGTCAAACGCTGCACCGCCAGGCGACGATAGTGTGACGGGGTCATTCCTTTGAGTTGCTGAAAGCGACGGTTGAAGTTGGAAATATTGTTGAAACCTGACTCGAAACACACGTCTGTGACGGGCTTTTGACCATCGGCCAGTAACTCGCAGGACTTGCTGATGCGCAGTCGATTGACGAACTCGATGAAGCAGCGCCCTGTGGCTTGCTTGAATACGCGGGAAAAATAGGTGGGCTTCATGCCCATGTAGTCGGCGACTTCTTCTAGCGGCAGCTCGCGGGTGTAGTGGCTGAAGATATAGTCGACGGCCCGGTTGGTGCGATCGATGGTCTGCTCGTCGGCCAGATTTCCGGCGGTGACCCCAGACAGCAGCTGGTAGTCATCACAGCCGGCCAGCAGTTCCAGCAGGATCAGGAAATGGCCAAGCCGGGTGATGCCGCTGGAGCCGGCAATTGCCTGCATCAGATCCATAGCCTTGCGGATCGTGGCTTTACAGCGGAACTCGATCCCGTGGCGCGCCCGTTCAAGCATTGGCGTGAGGGACTTGAGTTCGGTGAGTACCGAGGCGGCGTTCTCAAGCAGTTCATCGGTGAAGTTGACCAGCATGTCGCGGGTGGGCACCACCTCGTCACCGGCCACCTGGCTGATCCAGTTATGAGGCAGGTTGGGCCCGGTGAGGAATAATGTTTCAGGGTGGAAATTACCGATATAGTCGCCCACAAACACCTTGCCGCTGCTGGCAACGATCAGATGCAACTCGTATTCCTTATGGAAGTGCCAGCGCACCAGCGGACAGGGGAAGCCATGCTGGCGATAGATGATCGACAGGCCATTGTGGTCGTCCATCAGTTCGTAGGACGGGTCTGTGGCGCGGGCGGAGCGGGTCATGGGCTGGGCCGTCGTCAGTCTTGTTATGGCGTGGATCATGCCGGTTCCTGCGGTTAAGTCCAGTCAGATTTGAGGGTATTACAGGATGAAAACACTGTTGTTGATCGGTATCGGCGCCGGAGACCCGGAGCACATCACCGTCCAGGGGATCAACGCGCTGAATCGCGCCAATGTGCTGTTTGTGCTCGACAAGGGCCAGGCCACCGAAGACCTGGTGCGCATGCGCCTGCAGATCTGCCAGCGCTATATCCGTGAGCCGGGCTACCGTGTGGTGCAGGTCAACGACCCGCAGCGTGACAGCTCAACGGCGTGCTACACCGATGGCGTCGAGGATTGGCACCAACAGCGGGCCGAAGTGTTTACCCACTTGATCGAAGACCAACTGGCCGATGGCGAATGCGGGGCTTTTCTGTTGTGGGGCGACCCGGGGCTGTATGACAGCACCTTGCGTATTCTCGACCGTGTCCGGGCCGGGGGCTGCAGCGACTTCGAGCATGAGGTGATCCCCGGTATCAGCAGTGTACAGGCCCTGGCCGCGCGCCATCGCATTGCGCTCAACACTATCGGCCAGCCGATCCGCATCACCACCGGACGCAAGCTGGTGGCCGAGGATCTGGATAATGTCGTGGTCATGCTCGACGCACATTGTGCCTTTGAAGCTTTTGTCGATGAAAATGTCGATATCTATTGGGGCGCCTATATCGGCACTGCGGACGAGATTCTGATCGCGGGCAAACTGAGCGAAGTGTGCGAGCAGATCAAGCAGGCCCGCAGTACTGCCCGAGCAAGCAAGGGCTGGATAATGGACACGTATCTGCTGCGCAGACGCACCCGCCTGAGTGAATAGGCAGTTGCGTCGAAGTCTTTTTCGTACATGTTTTGTAGAATTAGATTATGGCGTCAAGTTGATACAGCTGCCTACAGTTCGGCTCCTGTATTGCGTCGTTTACATGAGTCAGCTATGAAAGCCCATCTTGCCTGTTTGCGTTGTTACCGTGGGTTCTTGTGTGTCCTGCTTTTTGCAGCATGGGGGCTTGTGATGCCGGGCTCTGCCAATGCCACTGGCAGAGCCAGTTTTGCTGTCGCTCAGGGTACCTTCGATGTGAACCGGGCAACCCTTGAGGTGTTTTTGCTACGGCCCGGCAAAGCGCCCTTGTTGCTCAGTGGCGGTGCATTCAGGCAGGACAGCGAGGTCACTGAACTGGCTTCCGACAGCTGGACGATTAGCCAGGAGGGGAATCAATACCGGGTCGACATCAAGGTTGAGGACGACAGGTTGCGCGTTTCGATACAGGCGTCCCGCCCTGCAAGCTTGCGTTGGCCGCGCCTGCAAACCGACATTCGCGCCTACGCCATTCCTTTTGGCGAGGGTAGCTATATACCGGCCAATGACCCCGGCTGGCTTAACTGGCTGGTCAAGCGCTACTCCGGCGGGCAGTTGCTGGGTGAGTTGAGCATGCCGTTCTGGACTCAATTGCACGAGGACCTGTCGGTCACCTGGATAGTAGAAACGCCCTTTGACACCCTGTTTAGTATCAAGCGAGTCAAAAACACTGCGGTGCCGCAATTGCAGCATGACTTCAACCGGCTTGCACCTGATGCGCCCTTTGTGATCAGCATCGCCCCCGGCCCCGCACAACCGTTATATGGCGCAGGGTTATATCGCAACTGGCTCAAGAGCAACGGCCAGTTCGTTTCACTGACAGATAAAGTTCGTGCGGTGCCGCAAACTGCCCTGCTCGGCGGTGCACCCCATATCTACGTTTGGGACGCAGGGCCGCTGAAAACCACAGACGTCCTCAACTGGGCAAGCTTTATCACGGCTTTTGACCGGGCGCGCCGTACCCCCGGGCATCTGGCTGCCAGTTTATGGGCAAGCTTTGATCCGCAAACCCGCAGCGTATTTGACATGAGTTTGTCGAGTACGCGCTCACGGCTACGAATGGTTTCACCGTTCAATCAACTGCAACTGGTTCGTGCCATCAACCAGGGAATGCGGCAGGTTGTAGCGGTACCCGCCAAGGAACCTCTGGACGGGGGGCATGATCCGGCTGGCGAGGTGCTGTGGGGGCAGGCAGCCAGAACTCAGCTGGTCGAGGCTTTCGGGCCTTACCTGTTACCGGCCGAGCGCTGGGGAGGAGGGCTGTCTGTGGATACGGTCAACGCGCTCAAACAAGCCGGGCTCACCCGTGCCTGGCTGGGTGCCAAGGACTGGCTTGATGCATTCTGGCACCCGCAGGCTGTGGCATTGGCCAAGCAAGCCGGGTTTCTGGTGGCGGTGTACGACAACTACGCAGACGCTCATGCACCCGCCGAACCGGAAACCTGGGCCGCTGCGCAAATGGGCGCGAACCTGGCCAGTGCAGGGCAGCATGATGCGAGCGGTGCTTCGAGCAAGGGGTTTAATGGCATTGGCGTCTTTGCCAATCCCCGGGAGGCCCAGGACTATGCGCGCCAGCGCATCAAGGCTGTGGCAGGTGCTGCCGGGCTCAACAGCTATTTTCTCGATGTCGATGCTGCGGTCACTGCACAGGCGGACTACACCCCCGGCCGGGAAACCAGTGAAAGTGAAAATGCCCGGGTGATTGCCCGGCGCCTGGATTACCCGGGCGAGTCGTTGGGGCTGGTCACGGGCAGCGAGGGGGCGGTTTCTACGTTTGCAGCCAATATTGCCTACAGCCACGGCATTGCCACACAACCATTCGACTGGACCGACCCTGACATGTCCGGTAATCAACAGTCACCTTTCTTTGTAGGGCAGTACTGGCCCCCGGAGACGCCAACACTGTTTTTCAAGACTGTTCGGATCAAACGGCAACTGGCAACCTATGTCCGCTCCTGGAAGTACCGCTTGCCGCTTTACCAAATGGTGCTTCACGACAGTCTGGTCAGCACGCATCACTGGGCCTACCCATCGTTGAAATTTTCCAATGAGCAGCAGAACACGGCACTGCTGCAGCTGTTGTACATGACGCCGCCCATGTACCACCTCAATGCCGCCGTGCTGGAGCGCGACTTGCCCTTTATCGCGGCCTACAACGAGGTTTTTTCGCCCTTGCATCAACGGCTTTTTACCCAGGCACTGGTTGATTTTCAGGTGCTCAGTGCAGACCGGAGCCTGCAGCGCACGGTGTTTGATGATGGAACCCGAATTACGGTCAATTTCAATCCAGACAAGACGCAAAGTGCCGACGCCATGCAATTTGCGCCAATGTCGGCAAGCGTCCAGATACCGGGCGAAAAAGACCGCATCATCATGATTGCCGAGATGTTCAAGGCGACGCGACTGGCACAGCCCTAGTCAAACCGTTCGATTCTTTGCCTCGATCCACTGCGACATGTACTGGGTACTTTTATGCTGATGATGGCGCAGCATGGCACCGGTGAAGTTGTTGCGCCGATGCTGTTGCAGGCCGGCGCGGCAGGCTTCGATGCACTCGACCAGTGCCGGGCCGTGGGTACTTTGCAAATAGCGCTGCGCCAGTAGTGCCGTTCCGTGCTGCTGGGCCTGATGCCAGGCGTCAGGGCTCTGATACAGCTGCACCGCAGCGGCAGCAATCGCACTGGCACTCTGTTCGACGGCACCTGCCCACGGCAGGTCGCCATGCATGCCTTCGGCGCCTACGGGAGTTGTGACGTTGGGCGTGCCGCAGAGCATGGCATCGGCGATTTTGCCCTTGATTCCTGCACCAAAGCGCAGGGGGGCCATGCAGATCCGCGCATTGCTCATCACCTCAAGCGCATCTTCGGCCCAGTTGAGCACGTGAAAACCCTGTGCCGGGTTGTGCAGCGCAGTGGCCTTGGGCGGGGTGTAAGCACCATAGACATGCAATTGCGCCGTGGGCAGTTGCTGACGTATCAATGGCCAGATCGCGGTTTTCATCCAGAGCACGGCATCCCAGTTGGGGGCATGACGGAAATTGCCGATGCTCAGGAAATTCTGACGCTGGTCAAAGGGTACGAACTGCGCAGGTACGCTGTCGACCATCAACGGGCACCAGTGCAGCAGGGCTCGGGGCACCTTGAAGTGCTCTACGAGCAGATCGATTTCGTATTCGGAAATCATCAGGTTCAAGTCGCATCGATAAATCGCCGCGATCTCCCGTTGCGCCAGATCGGTAACGGCCATCTGCTCGAAGGTCTCCCGTTGTGCAGGGGCGAACAGGCTGCTGAAATCATCAGTGTCGGCGTCGAGTTTGAGGCGCGCCTTGAGCTGTTGCTGGCGGGCGTCGCGCAGGCTTTGCAGGTCGGAGGTTTCCAGCACGCGCAGGGCCTGCGGGCAATGCTTCTCCACGCGCCAGCCGAACTGCTCTTCCATCATGAAGCGGTCGAACAGCACGATATCCGGGGCCAGCTCGGTGATGAAGGTATCGAAGCTGCTGTTATTGAGCGCGATACTGACTTCATCAATGCCCAATGTCGCCAGATCAGCCTTGTGTTCGCCAATGCCTGCCGGGCTGCTGAAGGTGATGTGCCAGCCTTGCTGCAAGAAACTTTCGATGATCTGCATCATGTGTCCGCCCGCCGCCGAAGAGCGGGGCTCGGGCCACACGTAGCCAATAATCAGGACGCGGGTTGGGCGAGTGGACGGCATGGGCAGATCCTTGAAGAGCTATGGCTGAAAAAAAGGCGGCAATTAGAACACAAGTTGCCTACAACACCTGTGGTCGCTGCCTCTTACCTTGTGAGCGGCTACAGGAATACTGCACCTGTGGGAGCGAGCCTGCTCGCGAAGGTCGTTCGCGAGCAGGCTCGCTCCCACAATAGGTCAGGGTATCTAAACGTATCTGTGTTGACCTGTTACAAAGCACTGCGTAGCCTTGCGCGTTCGAGGTTCTTCGCAGCGCGAAGCTAAGAAGGGAACGCGGTATGCCGCGGCTGCCCCCGCAACTGTAAACGGTCGTTGATCTTGCAATGCCACTGCTTCACAGGCGGGAAGGCGCAAGGTAGGTATCAGCCGTAAGCCAGGAGACCTGCCTCGTAACAGATTCTTACTTCAACCGGGCGGGGTGATCCGGTGGCGAAGACTGACCGCGCACTGCTTGCGGCCGTCGTCCCGTATGCCCGCCGTTTTGCCAAAGGGCATCCGATGAAAACACTGGCCAAAACCCCCGTCACTATCGTTACCGGCTTTCTCGGTTCGGGCAAGACTACCTTGCTGCGTCATATGCTGGACAACGCCAACGGCCGTCGCATTGCAGTGATCGTCAACGAATTCGGCGAACTGGGTATCGATGGCGAAATCCTCAAGCAATGCGCTATTGGCTGCACCGAAGAAGAGGCCAAGGGACGCGTCTATGAACTGGCCAATGGCTGCCTGTGCTGCACGGTACAGGAAGAATTCTTCCCGGTGATGCGTGAGCTGGTGGCGCGCCGTGGCGATATCGACCATATCCTTATCGAAACCTCGGGCCTGGCCCTGCCAAAGCCGCTGGTTCAAGCCTTCCAGTGGCCGGAAATCCGCAGTGCCTGCACGGTTGACGCGGTGATTACCGTGGTCGACAGCCCGGCGGTGGCGGCTGGCACTTTCGCGGCCTTCCCGGATCAGGTAGATGCCCAGCGCAAGCTCGACCCTAACCTGGACCACGAGTCGCCGCTGCACGAGCTGTTTGCTGACCAACTGGCCAGTGCCGATCTGGTGATTCTCAACAAGGTTGACTTGATCAGCCCTGAAGACCTAGCCCGTGTACGTGCCGAAGTGGCTGAAGAACTGCCACCGGCGGTCAAGATCATCGAAGCCAGCAGCGGTCGCTTGCCGCTGGACGTGCTGCTGGGCCTGGAGACGGGTTCGGAAGACCATATCGATGGCCGCCACAGCCATCACGACCATCATCACGATGGCGATGATGACCACGATCACGATCACGATGCCTTCGACTCGATCTCTATCGAGCTGCCTCAGGCAGAGGAGCGCGCGCTGATGGATGCTCTGAGCCAACTGGTGGTCAAGCACGGCATTCTGCGGGTCAAGGGCTTTGCCGCGATTCCGGGCAAACCGATGCGCTTGCTGATCCAGGGCGTGGGCACGCGCTTTGACAAGCACTTCGATCGCGCCTGGGGCAGCGACGAAGCGCGCACCACCAAACTGGTGCTGATCGGCCAGGACCTGGACGCGGCCCTGCTCGAGTCCACCCTGCGTACAGCATTGAGCGCCTAAACCATGCATTTGCTCAGGACCCAGCCCGGCGGCTTTGTAGCGGACGACAATATTGCCGACCTCGGCCAGACCCCCGCCGAGCTGGTGATCCTGTGCAGCGGTGATTCAAGCCTGGCCCTGCTCGCCGAAGCGGCGCAGCAGTTGCCTGACGATTATCCAAGCCTGCGTCTGGCCAACCCGATGCAGGTGCAAAACCACGGCTCGGTCGACCTGTATGTCGATGAGGTCCTGCAACACGCCAAGGTTATTTTGTTGTCGCTGCACGGTGGCATCGGCTACTGGCGCTACGGCATTGAACGGCTGGTGCAACTGGCTGAACGCGGTGTGACCCTGATTCTGGTGCCCGGGGATGACCGCCCCGACCCGGAACTGGGCGCTCTGAGCACGGTACCCGCCGAACAGGCGGAGCGGCTCTGGCACTTTTTGCGCCAGGGCGGGCGGCATAACGCCCTGCAGCTTTATCGTTGCCTGGCCAGCCAATGGCTGGGCCGCGACTATGCCTGGGACGAACCGCACACCTTGCCCCGTACTGCCATTTATCATCCGGCCCATTCCAGCCCTGCACTGCAGGACTGGCAAGGCGACTGGCAGCCGGGCCAACCGGTGGCGGCGCTCTTGTTCTATCGCTCGCATTTGCAGGCGGCCAATACGGCATTTGTCGATGTGTTCTGCCAGCGACTGCAGGCGGCAGGGCTAAATCCGCTGCCGATTGCGGTCGCCAGCCTGAAGGAGCAAGGCTGCCTGGCGGTGGTACAGGACTTGCTCGATGAAGTCGGCGCAGGGGTCATTCTCAATACCACCGGGTTTGCCCAGTCCAGCCCGGAAGCTCCGCATTTGCGCCCGTTTCGCCGCAATATCCCGGTGATCCAGGCCATTTGTGCCCAGGACAACCAGCCCGGCTGGCAAGCCAGCGAGCAGGGTCTGGGCCCGCGGGACCTGGCCATGCACATTGCCTTGCCGGAACTGGACGGGCGGATCATCAGCCGGCCGATCAGCTTCAAGGACCTGGCGTGGCGCAGTGAGCGCAGTCAGTCGGATGTGGTGTGCTACAGAGCGCATCCCGAACGGATGGATTTTGTCGCAGAACTGGCACGGCGCTGGGTGGAGCTGGCACGTGTGCCGAACCCGCAAAAGCGTATCGCCCTGATCCTGGCCAACTACCCGACCCGCGATGGCCGTATCGGCAATGGCGTAGGGCTGGATACCCCGGCTGCGGCGCTGAATATTTTGCGCGCCTTGCAGGGCGAAGGCTACCCGGTGGCTGCTGAGCTCCCGGATACCGGCACCGCGTTGATTCAAGCTCTGTTGGGCGGTGTCAGCAACGACCTCGACAGCCTCGACCTGCGCCCGTGCCATCAAAGCCTTGGGCTGGATGAATACCAGGCGATGTTTAATCGTCTTCCAGAAGCCAATCGCCAGGCGGTGATTGAGCGTTGGGGCGAGCCACAGCACGACCCGATGTTTCGC
The DNA here is from genome assembly GCF_005930585.1 of Pseudomonas sp. FSL W7-0098. NCBI lineage: Bacteria > Pseudomonadati > Pseudomonadota > Gammaproteobacteria > Pseudomonadales > Pseudomonadaceae > Pseudomonas > Pseudomonas sp. FSL W7-0098. The sequence goes on along the minus strand of NZ_RXHW01000001.1, from coordinate 368,623 downwards.
AGAGGTCGCCTGATGATTGCCGGGCTGCGTTTTGGCCTGACCTTTGTCGGCATTCAACCGGCGCGGGGATATCAGGTCGATGCCAGTGCGGTCTACCATGACCCGGACCTGGTACCGCCCCATGCTTATCTGGCGTTTTATTTCTGGCTGCGCAACACTTACGGCGCCCATGCGGTGGTGCATGTGGGCAAGCATGGCAATCTGGAATGGTTGCCGGGCAAGGGCGTCGGGCTGTCTGAACACTGCTGGCCGGATGCTATTTTGGGCCCCATGCCCAACGTCTATCCGTTTATCGTCAATGATCCGGGTGAGGGCGCACAGGCCAAGCGCCGGACCCAGGCGGTCATTATTGACCACTTGATGCCGCCGCTGACCCGGGCCGAAACCTATGGCCCTCTGCGTGACCTGGAGCTGCTGGCCGACGAGTATTACGAAGCGCAACTGCTTGATCCGCGCCGGGCGCGGGAGTTGCAACGGGATATTCTCAAGCTGGTGCGCGATACCCATATCGACCGCGAGCTGCAACTGGACGCACACCTCGACAGCGACAGCGATGCCGCAATCTGGCTACCACGGCTGGATACCTACCTGTGCGACCTCAAGGAATCGCAAATCCGCGACGGCCTGCATATTTTTGGTGAATCGCCTGCCGGGCGTCTGCGCATCGACACCTTGCTGGCATTGCTGCGCATCCCCCGCGGTGATGGACGCGGGGCGCAATCAAGCGTGCTGCGGGCGTTGGCCAAAGCCTTCGGGCTGAGTTTTGATCCGCTGGACTGTGCGCTGGCCGAGCCCTGGACGGCACGTCGCCCCGCGCCTTTGCAAGCAGTCAGCGAGGCGCTGTGGCGCACCGCAGGCGATACCCGCGAACGTCTGGAACTGTATGCTGCGCAGCTGATCGAGCAGGCGTTGGCGGGCACGCTGCAATTGCCCGACACCGAGCAATGGAGCGAAGTGCGAGGGATTTTTGAGGCGTTGCTTGGGGTTGTTGCACCGCGTCTGGATGCCTGCGGCCCGGCCGAGATGCAGGGTCTGCTTGATGCTCTGGCGGGGCGTTTTGTCCCTGCCGGCCCCAGTGGTGCACCGAGCCGCGGGCGCCTGGACGTACTGCCTACCGGTCGTAATTTCTTTTCCGTGGATGTACGCAACTTGCCCACCACCACGGCCTGGCGTATCGGTTTTCAGTCGGCCAACCTGATTCTTGAGCGTCATTTGCAGGACCACGGCGATCACCTGCGTCAGCTCGGCCTGTCGGTATGGGGCACTGCGACCATGCGCACCGGCGGTGATGATATCGCCCAGGCCATGGCGCTGATGGGCGTGCGCCCGGTGTGGGCCACGGGTAGCCAGCGGGTGGATGACTTTGAAATCCTCCCGGTGAGCCTGCTGGACCGGCCGCGGGTGGACGTGACCTTGCGTGTATCCGGGTTCTTCCGTGATGCCTTTGCCAATCTTATTCGCCTGTTCGATGCCGCTGTTCAGGCGGTGGCGGCGCTGGACGAACCTGATGACCTGAATCCGCTCGCGGCAAAAGTGCGCAGCGAGCGTGAACAGCTGGAGCGCGAAGGGCTGGCCCCGGAACTGGCGGCCCGTCAGGCGGGTTGGCGGGTGTTTGGTGCCAAACCCGGGGCTTACGGTGCCGGGGTACAGAACGCAATCGATGGGCGTTTGTGGCAAAGCCGCGACGACCTGGCCGAGGTGTATCTGAACTGGGGCGGTTATGCCTATGGCGGCGCCGATGAAGGCACGGCGGCCCGCGGTCAGTTTGCCCAGCGATTGGGGCAGATGCAGGCGGTGGTACAAAATCAGGACAATCGTGAACATGACCTGCTCGATTCCAATGACTACTACCAGTTTCAGGGTGGCATGCTGGCGGCGGTAGAGAGCTTGCGTGGGGAGGCCGCAGCCAGCTACCACGGCGACCACAGCCAGCCGGATCTGCCGAAGATCCGTACGCTCAAGGAAGAGTTGAACCGGGTTATCCGTTCCCGTGCGGCCAACCCGAAATGGATAGAAGGGGTCAAACGCCATGGTTACAAAGGCGCATTTGAAATGGCCGCTACCCTGGACAACCTGTTTGCCTTTGATGCAACCACGCACCTGATCGATGATCATCAATATGCATTGCTGGCGGATGCCTATTTGCTGGACCCGGATACCCGTGAGTTTGTGCGTGAGCACAACCCGCATGCCCTGCGCGACATGACCGAACGCATGCTCGAAGCGCAGCAGCGCGGGCTGTGGAGTGAACCGGGGGAGTATCAAGCGGCGCTGGAGAATCTGTTGCTGGATATAGAGGAAGAGTAACCAGGCAACCCTCACCCTAACCCTCTCCCGGAGGGAGAGGGGACTGATCGGGGGATGTTCAGGATTTATACCTCACCAAAAATCGGCCCCCTCTCCCTTTGGGAGAGGGCTGGGGTGAGGGGCTATTAAGGCCGATCACTATTCTAAAATCTGGAGCCCGAAAACATGACTGACACCCCACATTTCCCGTTATCGGCGGTGGTCGGCGCGGACTCATTGAAACTGGCGCTGTGCCTGACCGCCATTGACCCGAAAATTGGCGGCGTACTCATCGAAGGCCCGCGCGGCATGGCCAAGTCGACGCTGGCACGCGGTCTGGCCGACCTGCTTGCCAGCGGCCAGTTTGTCACCTTGCCGTTGGGCGCAACCGAAGAGCGTCTGGTTGGTACCCTCGATCTGGATGCCGCACTGGGCCAGGGCAAGGCGCAGTTCTCCCCGGGGGTGCTGGCCAAGGCCGACGGCGGCGTGCTTTACGTCGATGAAGTCAACCTGCTTGCCGACCATCTGGTGGACGTGCTACTGGACGTGGCAGCGAGCGGCACCAATGTGGTCGAGCGTGATGGTATCTCCCATCGGCATGCTGCGCGTTTCGTGCTGATTGGTACCATGAATCCGGAAGAAGGCGAGTTGCGCCCGCAGTTGCTCGACCGCTTCGGCCTGAATGTGATGCTCAGCGGCCAGCCGCAACCGGAAGAACGCAGCGAAATCATCCGCCGGCGCCTGGCCTTTGACGCTGATCCGCAGAAGTTTTGCGCGCAATGGTATGAGGCGCAAACGACCTTGCGCGAGCGCTGCCAGCAGGCCCGTGAACGGCTGGGCAGCATCGCTCTGGATGATCAGTCTCTGGCTGTTGTAACTGAGCGCTGTTTTGCCGCCGCGGTGGATGGCATGCGTGCCGACCTGGTTTGGCTGCGCGCAGCGCGGGCCCATGCCGCCTGGCGCGGGGCCGCGGCCATCAGCCTGGACGATATTGATGCCGTGGCCGAGTTTGCCTTGCGTCATCGCCGCCGAGAACCTAAAGGCCAGGCGTCAACACCACCGCCGCAGTCACCCCCTCAGGCTAGCAATGCTTCGCCTCAATCGGGGCAGGGCCAGTGGGGCGAACTGCCTGCACAGGTGCAACCCATGGGCGCGCGCCGTGAAGTGCCGAGCTGGCCAAAAAAGCCCTAGGCATCCGCCCCCGTTCTGCAGTGGGGGCGGATGCCAGGCCCCGGTCAGGTCAGCTCTCTGCGGGCAGGCAAGGCGCAAGCCGCAGCGCCGGCAGCGGGATGATCGACTGGGTGCAAACCCTGCTCGGCGGTCGTCCCCGGCTGCACGCTGATCTGGCCTGGAAAACCCGGCAAAGTGCAGCGCCGGAACTCTGGCTGGTGGTGGTGGATGCGTCTGCTTCAACCCGTCGCCATCAGGCGCTGAGTGACGCCAAGGGGCTGCTGGTCCAACTGTTTGAAGATGCGTATCGTCAGCGTGTGCGGGTGGCGGTGATGACGGTCAGCGCAAAGGCGCCGCAGTGGCAGGTCATCGGCTCCAAGGCGTCTGCTGCCTTGAATGACTGGTTGCAGGGCTTGGGTGCTGGAGGCGGGACGCCTTTACTGGAGGCCTTGCAGGAAGTCGCTGACTGGCTTGAAAGGCGCCGCAAACAGTGTCCCGAGGAACAACAGCGCTTTTTACTGTTGACCGATGGCCGACTGAAAGAGTGGTCAACGCTGCCGGCCATTGACTGCCCGGGACTGTTGATCGATATCGAGCGTGGCCCGATTCGTTTGGGCCGCTCGCGTCAAATGGCCGCCGAGTTGAATGCAGAGTATGTGCACATTGATGGCTGATTATTTGTGGGAGCTGGTCAACCAGCTCCCAAATCAGTCAGCCGCTTCTCAAGCAGGCATGACCCAAGGCTGCAGGGTGTAGCCTTCGCTGCTGATCTCGGCGCGGGCTTGTGCCAGCAGGCTTTCCAGCTGAGCGGCGTCAGCGCAGGCGCTGCGCGGGATCTGTTTGCGGCCGATACGGGTATTGGTGCGATCGATAACAGTCAGGCTCAACTCGCCATGACCATCCTGTGCAGCCCAGGCAACGCATTGAAAAGGTTCAAAAGCGTGGCCGGCAATCAAAAGAGCTTCGTTGAAACGGAGCGGGGCGTTCATAGGGTGTTCTCTCAAGTATGCCCATCAAGTGATTAACCGTCGGCTGGGCTTACCGTTCGGTTGGTTACTTGTACTGATGACTTTAGAGGGGCATCAGGTCACACACTTTCGTCATATTTTTAAAAGTTTTTTTATATGACTGATCCAGATCAATTTTCAGTGAGTGTATCTATCGCCCCTGCTCTTGGAACGAGGCTGTACAGTTTGATTGGCTATTAGGGTTATAAACAAACGATCCAGAAAGCGCCCAATGGCTTGCTAAGGTTACGCGTAAGTTAAACAAGGGACTGTTTTTAATGCTGTTTTATGTTTTTCTGGCGCCAAGGAACAGTCATGCTTGCAATGTCCTCTCCCCGACGTCTGCTGGTGGTCGATCCCTGTGCGGATTGTCATGAATTGCTCCCCGGTCTGCGAACCATAGGCTGGGCGGTCGACAGCTGCACTCTGGCAACCGTTGTTGACCGCTCTTGCGATGTTGGCCTGTTCAGGCTGCAACCTTTTCATCTGGAACGTCCCGAAGCGGTAAAAGACATGATCAGTCGCAGTGGTACCGAGTGGATTGCGGCGCTCACCCCTGACGTACTGAAAATGAACAATGTGGGGGATTTTGTCTGCGAATGGTTTTTTGACTTTCACACCTTGCCCTTTGACGTCTCCCGGGTCCAAGTCACACTCGGCCGGGCCTTTGGCATGGCGTGCCTGCGAGGGCAAACTTCAACCCCGTCCGATGTACAGGAAGATGAACTGCTGGGTGACAGCCGATTGATGCGGGACCTGCGCATGACGGTGAGCAAATTTGCACCCACCCAGTCGCCCATCCTGATTCGCGGCGAGAGCGGTACGGGCAAGGAGCTGGTCGCCCGCACACTGCACCGTCAATCCCAGCGCAACGGCAAGCCCTTTATTGCAATCAATTGCGGCTCCATTCCCGACCACTTGATCCAGTCTGAGCTGTTCGGCCACGAAAAGGGCTCCTTCACCGGCGCCCATCAGCGCAGGGTTGGACGCATTGAGGCCGCGAATGGCGGTACGCTTTTTCTGGATGAAATTGGCGATCTGCCGTTGGAATTGCAAGCCAGCCTGTTGCGTTTTTTGCAGGAAAAACACATCGAGAGAGTCGGCGGCAACCAGCCGATCCCCATCGATGTTCGTATTCTGGCAGCGACCCATGTTGATCTCGAGGCGGCAGTCGCCAACGGTCAATTTCGTGAAGACCTGTATTACCGCCTCAACGTGTTGCAATTAACCACCGCCCCCTTGCGAGAGCGACATGGTGACCTGGCCATGCTGGCCAGTCACTTTGCCCGTTTCTACAGTCTGGAAACAGGCCGTCGCCCGCGTACGTTCAGTGACGAGGCGTTGATTGCCATGGGCAATCATGGCTGGCCGGGAAATGTCCGCGAGCTGGCCAACCGCGTGCGTCGTGGGCTGGTATTGGCCGAAGGGCGGCAGATCGAAGCGCATGATCTGGGCCTGGAGTTGCGCCCGTTGTTGGTCGGCACGATGAACACCCTTGAACAATACAAGGACCGCGCCGAACGCCAGGCACTGTGCGAGGTGCTGGACCGGCACAGCGACAATTTGAGCATGGCCGCCAAGGTGCTTGGGGTTTCGCGGCCGACGTTTTATCGGTTACTGCACAAGCATCACATTCGTTAAAAACAGCAAAAGGCCCCCAGCGCTCAAGCGCGGAGGGCCTTTTGCTGTTTAGAAGTAGTAAGGGAATTTCAGGCTGAAGGTGAAGTCTGGCGCATCGTCGGTCAAGCCTATGGACAGGTTGGGCACGATGGTCAGGTTATCGGTCGCTGCTACGGTCATGCCGATATTGAAGTAACCGGCGTTGGCATCACTGGTGGTAACTGTTTGCCAGTCACCGCCATCCTGCTTGAGTTTGCTCTTTTTCTGAATCAGGTCGGACACGGAAAACGACATACTCATTTTTTCGTTGAGGGCAAAAGCAACCCCTGCGCCAATCTGGAAGCTGTCACCCAGTTTGACCTTGCCGGGCTGCTTCAGGTTTTGCGTGGAACTGATGTCGTCAAATGACTCTTCAAGGTTATGGGTATACGAGAGAGAGCCGAACAGCACAGCTGGGTCGAAGGTTTTGACCAGGGAAATGGCAGGGCTGATCGACCACACACCATTGCCGGTGGGCAGGTCTTCAGGGACAAACAAGTTGGTGTTTTCAGAGGCTTTGACCAGTTTGATGCCAAACGGGTCCTTGCCGGTGGGGGCCTTGACCCGCACGCTGAAGACTGCATCCGGGGTATTGACCGACTCGTCGAGGAACTTGTACGCGACTCCGAAGTTGACGTCGCCAATGGTCGGGTCGCGGGTAACCGTTTGCTCTGAAGTGGCTTGCGCATCACCGCCGTTGGCCCCGCCGGACTGGTAAGTACTCTCGCGGTAAATCACCGGAACGTTAACGTCAAACTGCCAGCGGTTATCCAGGTTATAGCGTCCGGTGAGGTCAAGGGTCCAGTTGTCGGCCTTGATCCGGTCGAGGTTGAGGTTGCCCAGGAAAATTGAATCCAGGGCCAGAAAACCATTGAGAATCAGCTGGCGTGTGTCATAACGCGAATAGGTAATACCCGTTTCGAGGCTGAACTTGCCGCCGCCGAAAAAACCGCTGGCTTCATCGTAGAGGTTGACCACACTCTGGGCGGGGGCGGAGTCATCCTTGAGCGCGGCGCCATAAGAGCTGCCTTGTGCAGCGGTACTGGTGCCACTGGCAGCCGTAACGTTCTGGTTGCCCTTCATGTCGGCCGGTGATTTGGCCAGGCGCCTGGGTTGTGGCGTCGCGGGCTGATCCTCAACTTCACGCACCCGTTGCTCAAGCACTGCCAGGGCTTTTTGCTGTTGATCGTAACGTTGGCGAAGCTCCATAAGTTCTTGTTTTAGTAGCGCTAGATCGGCATCAGCCGCTGCATATAACAGGGGTGACGGGAATATAGTGCTCATACATACAACTGCGCGAAAGGTTATCGATCGATGCATGAAATAAGCCGTCCAGATAAGCCAAGTTGTAGAGCCTGAGCCTAGTTCAATAACCCATATTGCGAAGGCCTTTTAATTGATTGAGGTTGCAATCGAGCGCGCCGAGGCTGGGCAGGTTGTTACCCAGTACCACGTTAAGTTGTGCCATGTTATTGACCCTATTACCGCCGCCCAGCAAAGTAGTGCTTTGCAATACGCCACCCTGGGCGATTTGCTGCAGTGAGTTGCCTTGATTGTTGTTGGCCTGGATGGCCAGCTGAACGCCCCCAGCCGTGGCCGAGACGGTCACATTGCCCGCACCAGCAGCCTGGGTGATGGACGTATGGGTCGTGAGTAAAACCCCTTGCTGGTTGACCACGGGGGCCTGGTCGGCCTCGCTGACATTGATGTCGACGTTGTTATAGGCGCTGTTGTTGTCACCCGCAGCCCGAACGCTCTGGGTGACGCCCTGGGCTGTGGTCAGGCCCGCACCACCGGTAACCGAACCAGTGCCGTTTGAGCCAGGGGCACCGTTACCGGCAGAACTGTAAGTGGACACGTAAAACTTGGGTTCAATGGTGTTTTGCACATACATGGAAGTACTGGCGCCGACTACGCCACCATTGCTGCTGGTCCAGGTACTGTTCATCACGATGCCGAAACTGATGATCCGCCCGGGCATCACATAGCGGCCGCGCAACTCGGCCATTTCAGTGTCTTTCAATTCAACCGGTTTAAAGGACGCCGCCTGGGCGTGCAGGCTGGTCGCAAGGCATGCGGCAATCAGCCAAATGGAAGTATTCATGTACGGCTCCTGGAGCGTCGGGCCCCGTAGTCATGATTGACGCACCTTAAAAAAAGTCGCTTTGGATAAAACCGAAGTCCATGAGTTCTGCGTCTTTGACCGGGTTAAACCCGTTGAGCTGGTTTTTTGCGGTCAGCGGGGCAGGCGGGGTCAATAACGCATTGGTCTTGTCGTAACCGGGGCCGATGATGGCAAACACAATGCCATTCCAGCCTTTGAGGAAATCTGCGTGGGAGTAGCGCTTGTGCCCCAGTACAGGGTCGCCGATATACACCCAGTCCTTCTGCGCGCGTTGCAGCACGACAAAGTGCTTGTAGCCACGGATATCCAGTAGCACCACAACGGGTATGTTCACGCTTTCAAGGCTCTGCGCCGGAATTCGGTAACCCCTGGCGCGCATGCCGATGCTCTCAACGTAGCGCTTCATGTCGAGCATTGAGAAGCCCTGGGTGCGAACCAGATCCTGATCAGCGTTTTGCAGCATCCCCTTGATGATCTGGTCTTCGTTGACGTCCAGCCAATAGGCCTGACGCAGTACGGTGGCGAGCGCCGCAGCGCCGCAACTGAAATCGGTTTTTTGTTCAACAATATCCGCAAAGCGCCTTTCACGAATGCTCTGCACCTGCTTGAACACCAGGTTGCCGCCAGGCAGGGCAGCGATTGGCATCTGTGCGGCATGGGCCATTGCGCTCAGGCCGAGGAAGAGGGTGAGGGCGACAATACGCATGATTGATACGCCTGAATAAGGAAAAAGGGTCTCATAAACGAGACCCTTCTTTAGCGTCGCGACTACATGCAGACCTTGCAGCCGGCAGCGATGGACAGCGAGTTGCTTTGTTGGTTGCCGGTACCTGCCGCAATATTGGCACCGCCATTACCCGAGTAGCCATTGAACGAATGGTCCATGGTGGCGTTGTTGACGACAGGGGTTTTGTTGTTCCAGCCCGACCCTTGATTCCAGGTATTCACATTGCTCAGGTAAGACGCACCGGCTTCGTTGATCACCGACAGGTTGTTCGAGGTTTGCGAGGCGGTTGCCCCGGCGCTGGCGATACGACCATTGGATACGGCGATGGCCAGGTTGTTTTTCTGTTGGTTGAACTCGCCCGAAGCAACGTTTATGCCGACGTTACCCGAACTGCCATTGGCCGAGCTTTTGATCGAGGCGTTGTTTTGTGCGCCATAGTTGTGCGAGTTGTTGTGGCTGTTGGTCTGGGTGGCGCTGGTCAGGGACGCAGCGGTACCAAACACAAAGCTCTCGTCTGAAGTGGCGATCGCTACGGCGTTGTCTTGCTGGTTGCCGGAGCCGGAAGCGGCGTTCGCGCCCATGTTGCCTTCAGACCCTTTGATCGAGTCCTTGATGGTTGCATTGTTTTCGACCGCCTTGTTGGTCACTTTGTTGTTATGACTGTTTTGCACGTCAATCACGACTGCAGCAGCGGCGGCATTAGGGTCAAGGGTGTATGCAGGCGGTGTCGATGGAGGCGGCGGATTGTTGTTGCCGTTGCCGTTACCGTTGGCTTGAGCAGATACGGCCACCAGTGTTGCCAGAGCGAAAGCCAGTGGCTTCAGAGCGATTGACGGTTTCATGGTGTTTCTCCGTGCATCATTAGTTGGGTTAAGTGTTGGCACTTTCCAATTGCACTGCGTTGTTGCCGGGTCAGTCAGCAACCCGGATATTCAGGGTGTTAGCCATGCGGTTCCCCACCCCTGCACTCTGGTTCAACTGCACCACCCCTCGGCTGCCGGTGAAGGCCTGATCGCTGGTAACGATCTGGCGACTGCCGCTGGCGGGGGATGCGGTACCCGAGTCTGGAAGCAGCGCCACGTTCTGCTGGGACAAGGCGCTGTCGTCGATACCTTGCGGCTGGGCACTGATGCTGACCCGCACGGCATTGACCATCTGGTTATTGGCTCCGGCTGACTGGTTGATACCGATCACACCGCTGCCATTACTGAAGGAATTGCCACCGATAGTTGCCCGGGCATTGAGCGAGGTGTCGGCGGGGGTATTGAGTTTCTGGGTCACTGCAGTCGTAGCGCGTGCCTCGGTGCCGATGGCAATTGCACGGATATTGACTTGCTGTTGCTGATCGCCAGAGGCCTGGTTAAGCGAGACATTGCCATGGTAGTTGGCCCCCGAATCCTTGATCGTGGCGTTGTTATCGGAAGCCGCCACAGCGAAGGAGGTGACCAGCAGCGCGGCAATCAGTGCAGGCAGGCGGCAGGCAATCATGTTATTTCCCCTGGCCCAGGGCAGAGAGCGGGCGCATCCCTTGGCTAATGCTGTTGCCAATCGTGCCGGAAATGCTGTTTGCGCTGCCGCCAGCATGACCATTGCTTATGCCTGGCAGGCCGTTGCTGGTGGTGAGGCCGGGCAGTGTGTTACCACTGGGCAAAATGGACCGGGTGATCGCAGTTCCGCTGCTGACGCTGGCAAAATCACCATCGCTCAGTTCACGGGTTGCCCCCATGACTTGAGCCAAGGGGCTGGCATTGACGGTTAGCGGGTCAGGATCGGGATGCATGGGCGGATTGCCCACCGCATGGGGTTGCACGGTACGGGTAAGCACTATCTCGCCATTACCGGCGCCCTGAACAACGGCGCACCAGCCCAGCAAGGCGCTCAGGCTGCAAGCCATCAGCAGGTGACCATTACCACAACATGCGTGCCCCATGACTGTGCTCCCTTATCGACGCTGGCCCTGGCAAGCGTGATAGGAAGAGAGCATGAGCTGTGCCATTTCCAATTTAATGTTTGAAAACAACAGCACACAGCACGATGACTGTTCCGGGCGGGATCAGGTGTAACGAACATGAGATGTCAGTGTGCAGCCCCGGCCCTTGTACAATAAGGGCCGGGTTGCAAATTACGTGGGGCAGGGGGGTGTCTCGTTAACCTTACAATTGCGCAAAGTCGTGCCTCAAACCAATGTTTTAGAGGCTTCACGAAATTTTCATGTAACAGCAACGGACATTGGCAAGAAGCTGAAAGCATTAAGTAACTCGCTTGCCAGTTGTTTGTTGTAAACAACCTAACTTATGAACTAATACTGCCTGAGCAAGTTTCCCGACTACCCATTAATTGTTCGACTGCGGCGCAGGCATGCTGTTGCCGGGCCTGCCAGTCGCCGGTTATCACTTGTACGGTTTGTTGATGATCGGTGAGCCAGTCAAGACTGGCCGCAAAAAACGCCTGGCGTTCCGCCAGTGAGGGTTGGCAGCGTTGACCGTCAGCGGTCCACTCCACATCGTCGGGGGACAGCAGCAAATGCAGGTCGTAGTGGCGCTTGAGCAGTTCAGTTTCAAGCCACTGTGGGCAGTCACCAAACAGGGTCTGGCTCCAGAGGATATTGCTGAGTAAATGGGTATCCAGAATCAGCAGCGCGGGTTGTTGGGCGCGCGCTTCGTCTTCCCAGCGAAGCTGCCCGAGAGCGATGTCCGGAATATCGGCCAGGCAGGTCTCGCGAGGGTTTTGCTCGATAAAGTAGCGCACATACTCGCCCACCATCGTGCCGCCAAAGCGCTGCTGCAATAACGCAGCGAGCCAGCTCTTGCCACTCGACTCCGGCCCCGCTAGAACGACCACCTTCATGTGCGCAGCGCCGGGTCGCGGCGCCAGTCACGCCAGCCTTGAATGGCTATCAGGGTAAACAACGCGTACAGGCCGGCGGTGAAGTACAGGTCCTGCCAGGCAAAAAAGCCGATATAAAGCACATCGATGACACACCACAATGCCCAACACTGCAGGCGTTTTTGCGCCATCCATAATTGGGCAACCAGACTGAAGGCTGTCAGCGTGGCATCTGACCAGGGGAAAGTGGAATCGGTCCAATGGGCCATTGAGGCGCCGAGAGCGACGCTGCCGATGGCGCCTGCAATCACGCCGCCGAGCACTTGCAATGGGCTTAGCCGGCTGACGACACGGCCTTCATGCTGTGCCCCTGCGCGTGTCCACTGCCACCAGCCATAGACTTGCAACAGGGCAAAAAATACCTGCAAGAGCATGCCTGAATACAGTTTGATCTCGAAGAAGATCCAGCTGTAGAGCAGCACCATCACCAGACCGATGGGCCAGCACCAGGGGTTCTGTTTGACTGTCAACCAGACAGCAATGACGCCGAGTGCGGCGGCAAACAGTTCAAGCCCTGACATTGGGATTCCTTGGGGAGAGAGAAGGGCGGGGATTGTACCTGCAGGCGCACTGTTTGTGCTCTGGCGTTTTGCCGTAGTTGTGGGAGCGGGGTTGCCCGCTCCCACAGGATCAAGGCCGATGCAGCAACACATAGTCGTTCTTGTCGAAACGACCGCTCAGCGTCGGGGCAATATTACCCAGGTCACTGCCTTGCAAGGCCTCATAGTCCTTGCGATCCATGATGATCCAGGCCGGAGCCGGCAATGCTGCCAGTTCAGCGGATGACTGGGTGAACAGCGGTAGCAGATCACGATCCACGTTAACCATGAACTTGATCGCCTTGGCGTCCTTGCCCATGCCATGCAGTACTACTGGGGCCGGAGCCTGGTCGATCAGTTGCATGGCCTTGAGGGTAAAGGTACGCGTATCGTAAAGGCTGCGCTCTGCAGGTTCGAAGACCATGATATAGCTGCTCCACATCGCCAGCACCGCACAGGTTGCCAGCCCCGCAACACGCCATTGGGCTTTGAACAGTACGCCAATGGCCAGAACCTGAAGCACGGCCAGGGCCACGAATATGACGGTCAAGGGTGGCAACTCTTCACCAAAACGCTTGCGTACAATCACCAGACCGATAATCAGTAAACCCGGCAGCAGCAGGAACAACCCCTGAATCAAGCCGCGCAGGCCAGCAAATACCCGCCCGTGCATGACCTGGAACGGGTAGGCCGCAATAATCGCGGCCATCGGTAACATGGGCAGCAGGTAACGGGCCTTTTTGGCCTGGGGAATCGACAGGCCGATCATCACGATCAGGGCTGCACCAACGCAGTACTTGACCAGTTGCAAGGCTGGCCCCGACGGCTTGCGCCCGGTAATCAGTATCGCCAGCAGCACCAAAACGGCCAGCGGATAAGCCAGCGCGTAATTGCCCATGGAACTGGTGAAGTAATACAGCACGCCGCTGGCGCCTTCGGTTCCATCCATGCGTCCTGTCACTTGCATGCGGATGACTTCATGTACAAAAGCCTCACCGCCACTGATCCAGGCCAGCATCAATAACGTGCCAATACACAGGATCAGCAAGACCAGCGCTTGCAGGCCAAAGCTGATCAGGCGCCGCCACTGGCCATTAAGCAGGTAATAGCTGCACAGGATACCGCTGGGAATGACCAGGCCGATCGGCCCGCGCACGGCAAAACCCAGTACCAGCAGGGCCAACAGCCAGAAATGACGGCGTGGTGCCGCAAAGTGATCGTGGGCGTAAGCCAGGTAGAAGGCACTGAAACTGAGCGCTGCCAGCATCTGGTCAAGCGATACCGCACGTGTTTCGGTGATAAAAGTCATGCTCAGCAACAGCAGTGCCACGCTGACCAGCGCCCAGGTGCGCGATTGCGCCGCTACCAGGCGATACATCAAGGTCACAATGCTTGCACTGGCAATGGCCGTAGGTAGCCAAGCTGTCAGGCTGGTGACTTTGCCAAAGGGCAGGGACAGCAGCCAGGTAAGCAGGGTCGAGGTTGCGCTGTAGTCCGCGTAAGGCTGGCCGTAGGTGGTCGGGAAAAAACCGGGGCCGTGACGCAGCATTTCATTGGCGAACATGACAAAGCGCGAATCAAAGCCAATCGCGGCCTCTTGATGGTTGCCCAGGATAAACAGCAGCAAGGCGAGCGCGCCCAGAATCAGCGATTGCCTGCGCAAGGTGAGCAGGGCGGGGGAGGTGAAATCGGCACGCATGTCGAGTTTCCTTGTCTCATCGGGACGCACAAAAAAAACGCCGCCATTGTTGCCAATGGCGGCGCTGCTGAATCATCAAAGGGTTGTTGACCCGACCGGCAAGTTGCACGACTCGCCACGCCCCATCGGGAAGTACTGCAAGCCGGCCTTGGCCAGGCGCTCACCGTCATACAGGTTGCGCCCGTCAAAAATCACCGGCGCGCTCAGGCGTTGCTTGATCAGGTCGAAGTCCGGCGCCTTGAATTGCTGCCACTCGGTGCAGACGATCAATGCGTCGGCGCCATTAAGGGTAGATTCCGGTGTGCCCATCAGGCTCAGGCGCGCTTCATCGCCGTAAAGGCGCTGGGTTTCCTGCATGGCTTCGGGGTCGAAAGCGCGCACATTGGCACCCGCAGCCCACAGGGCCTCCATCAATACGCGGCTGGGTGCGTCGCGCATGTCATCGGTATTGGGTTTGAATGCCAGGCCCCACAACGCAAAGGTCTTGCCTTGAAGGTTGCCCTTGAAAAACGCGTTGATGCGTTCGAACAGCTTGTGCTTCTGCCGCTCGTTGATCGCTTCGACCGCTTGCAGCAGATCGCTGGAGCAATTGACCTGCTGGGCACTGTGGATCAGCGCGCGCATGTCTTTGGGGAAGCACGAACCGCCATAGCCGCAGCCAGGGTAGATGAAGTGATAGCCAATGCGCTGGTCGGCGCCAATGCCCAGGCGCACGGCTTCGATGTCGGCCCCAAGGTGCTCGGCCAGTTCGGCGATCTGGTTGATAAAGCTGATCTTGGTCGCCAGCATGCAGTTGGCGGCGTACTTGGTCAGCTCGGCGCTGCGCAGGTCCATGAAAATGATCCGGTCATGGTTGCGGTTGAACGGCGCGTACAGGTCGCGCATGACTTCACGCACTTCTTCACGGGCACAGCCAATGATGATGCGGTCCGGGCGGCGGCAATCAGTGACGGCCGAGCCTTCCTTGAGGAATTCCGGGTTGGACACCACGTCAAATTGCAGCGAGCGTCCGGCCTGCTCCAGGGCCTTGTTGATATGGGCGGTCAGCGCGTCGCCAGTGCCTACGGGCACGGTGGATTTCTCGACCAGGATCAGCGGCTCCTTGCGGTGGCGGGCAACGGCGTCACCCACGGAGAACACCTGGCCAAGATCAGCCGAGCCGTCCTCGCTCGGAGGCGTGCCCACGGCGATAAACAGTACCTCGCCGTGCTCGACAGCGGTTTTTTCATCGCTGGTAAAACGCAGGCGCTTGCTCTCGAGGTTTTCACGCACCAAGGCTGAAAGCCCGGGCTCGAAAATGCTGACGTGACCTTGTTGCAGCGACTCGACCTTTTTCTGGTCAATGTCCATGCAGATGACGTCATGGCCGACTTCCGCCAGAACCGTCGCCTGCACCAGGCCTACATAACCACTACCAAATACACTGATTTTCATGCGCTGTTTCCGGAAGTACGTCGAGAATTGATCACAAGCACCCCAAGAATGACCAGCGTCACACCGAGGGTTTTTGAAAGGGTGAAGCTTTCATGGAAAATCGGCAGGCTGGCAGCCAGCAGGTAGACCAATGCATAGCTGACACTTAGCAGCGAATAGGCGCGGCCCAAGGGCAAATCGCGCAGGGCCAGCAGCCAGCAGAGCATCGACAGTGCATACGCGACAATGGCGGCAACTACCATGGCCAACGCCGGGAGCGAGACACTGCCCTGGCTGAACGCTTCAAGCCATTGGGCGGGCTGCGGCAACCGCGTCATGCTCCAGCGCATGCCCAGTTGGGCGCCGCTGACCAGTAGTACACTGCCTGAGGCAAAGGCAAATCCACGGTACAGGCTCATGCGTGTTGCCCCAGTAAAACCACCCCGGCTATTACCAGCCCAACGCCCAGCCAATGGCGCAGGTCGATGGTTTCTTTAAACAGATAACGGGCCACCAGGGTGATCAGTACAAAATTTAGGCTGAGCATCGGGTAAGCAACCCCGACCTCGAGCCGTTGCAGTACCAGCAACCACACCAGCAAACCCAGGCCGAGGCATAGCAGTGCCAGCCATAACCAGGGGGAGCGCAGTTTTTGCGCCACCCCGGTGTCAACCCCGCGCCAACCTTCGACCGCGTATTTCTGGGCGATCTGGCCAGCACAGGTCAACAGACAGGCCAACAGCAATAGCGTCAGGGTCATGGAGCAATCTGCGGGTAAATCAGAATCACCATATTGCCTTCGTCATAGCGCTTGGCGTCTTTGGGCAACTCGTCCATTTCATGGCTCTCATCGCTGTCCTTGACCCGCATTACCACACCGACCGGGCCTTTGCGGCGAGCTTCAGCCATCCACGGGCCAACTTCGGTCAGGCTAATGCTTTTACCTTTGGCATCGTCGTAGGTCAGGCCGTACTTGACCTCACCCTGGGTGTTGTAAAGTGTCACGTCAGGTCGGCGCAGACGCCAGGCCAAAGCAGACGCTGCGCCCAGGTCGTTACTCAGAAATGTCTTGGCCCGGGACAGCTCATCCATATGTTCCAGGACAAACTGGTCAGGCATTTTGTTGTGAACCACGCTGCTCGGCATGGCGGCTGGCAGTACCAGTACCAGAACACCCATGGCCAGTGCCGGCGCAGCCCACATTTTCAGAGGTTTGGTCAGTGTCAGCAGGCCGGTAATGATCCACGTCAGCAGCACCACGACCAGCAGGGCCATATGCAGCGGTTCGTTGTCATAGAAGGGCTGTTTGACCTGGAAATACACCAGGGCCAGCAATGCCGCACTGCCGCCGATCAGGTTGACCGCGCCATTGAAGCGCAGGGCGCAGGTTTTGGCCTGTTCAACCCGTTGCATCATTGCGTGGCCCAGCAGCAGTGCCAACGGCAACATGCACGGCATGATGTAGGTTGGCAGTTTGCCCTTGCTCAGGCTGAACAGCCCCAGTGGCAGCAGCAGCCATAGCAGCACGAACACAATGCTTGCATGGCGTTTGTTGCTCCAGGCGTCCTTGAAGGCCACCGGCAACAACGCTGCCCAAGGCAGGCTGGAAACCACTAGCAGCGGCAGGTAGAACCACCATGGGCGACCGTGCTGGGCATCGTCACCGGCAAAACGGCGGATATGCTCGTGCCAGAAGAAGAAGCGCCAGTAGTCAGGCTCCTGGGCGTGTACTGCCAACACCCACGGCAGCGAGACAATGGCCGCCACCAGCATGGCCACCAGGCCGTACTTGACCAGTTCCAGAAAGCGCTTTTGCCAGAGCATGTAGGGCAGAGCGATCAGTACCGGCAGCAGCAGAGCCAGAAAACCCTTGGTCATAAAGCCCATGCCGCAGGCAAAACCCAGTACCGCCCAACTGATCAGGCGATCACGATTGGAGCTGCTGTCGACGGCAAACCACAGCGCCACCAGGCTCAGGTTGACCCACAGGGTAAACTGCGGATCAAGGTTGGAATAACCGGCCTGGCCTGCAATCAGGCCAAAGGTCATGTACACCAGGGCGCAGGCAAAGCTCTTGCGCGGATCGTTCCACAGGCGACGGGCCACGGCATAGGCCAGGAACACGCTCAAACCGGTGGCGATGGCCGAGGCAATGCGCACGCCAAACAGGTTTTCGCCAAAAATGGCCTGGCCGATGGCAATCATCCAGTAGCCGGCAATCGGCTTCTCGAAGTAACGCAAATCCATAAAGTGCGGGGTGACCCAGTTACCGTCGATCAGGATTTGCTGGCCGATCTGTGCGTAGCGCGTTTCGTCCGGGATCCACAAGCCGTGGGTGCCCAATGGCAACAGGTAAAAGGCGATAAAGGCCAGAACCAGCAGCGGTATTGTCCAGCGTGAAGTCATGGCTTCTGCACTCCCAACCAGCCTTCACGGCCTTCCAGCACGCCACGGCTCAATTGCCCGGCGGGCAGGCTCTCGAGGTCGGCGGGCAGCAACTCCCGCAGGGGTTGGAAATGAATGTCACGGGCACGGGCCTGCGCCAGTAATTGACGGAAGTCATTGGCCATAAGAATCCCTTCTACTTCAGCATGGATGGTGTACGCATTCAGCTTTTGCGGGCTGAAGCGGTCAAGAATGAATGAGTTGAAATCGGCGGCACTGAGCTCGGGCCCGACCACTTCATCGAATGTGGGTAAGTCCACAGGGATTTGCGGCGCCCCCAGCCTGCCGTCGGCCAACCTTGGCCGAAACAGGCTGTGCCCGCGGCAATCACTGTTGTAGCGAAAACCAAAGGTTTCCTTGGCCCGGACCACGCGCTCGTCGGCACGCCAGCCAGCGGCCGCCGAACATTCGACGGCTTGCCCGGTGATGTCGCTCAGGGTGTCGACACCCCGGCGGATCTGCTCGATCAGCTGCGTCTCGCTCCAGCGCGCGGTATTGGCCTGCCAACCGTGGTGATCCCAGGCGTGCAGGCCGACCTCATGCCCGGCGGCAAGGGTCTGGCGCATCAGGTGCCCCAGATCCTTGCCGATCGGTTTGCCAGGCCAGGCGGTGCCAGCCAGCAAAATATCCCAGCCATAAAGGCTGGCCGCCTTGGAGCGCATCATTTTCCAGAAGAACCGGGGCTTGATCAGCCGCCATAAATGGCGGCCCATGTTGTCCGGCCCCACGCTGAAAAAAAACGTCGCTTTGATCTGAGCTTCGTCGAGCAGTTCGAGTAACCGCGGCACCCCCTCTCGGGTGCCGCGGTACGTGTCGACATCGATACGCAGTCCAGCTTGCATCAGCGTTTTTCCGCGATTTCTACCATGGCTTCACGCAGGAAGAAGTCCAGGGTCTTGCCTATGGTTTCGCTCAGCTCGGTGGTCGGGGTCCAGTCAATCAGGCGGCGGGCGTTTTCCACGCTTGGCTTGCGATGGCTGACGTCCTGGTAACCGGTACCGTAGAACGACTGGCTTTCAACATCACGGAAACCGGCAAACGGCGGGAAGTTGTCACGCAGCGGATGCGCCTCGAACTGACGCAGTAACTCTTCGCCCAGTTGACGAATACTTGCTTCGTTGTCCGGGTTGCCGATGTTGATGATCTGGCCGTCGCACTTGCCATCCTTGTTGTCGATGATGCGCGCCAGGGCTTCGATACCATCGGCCACGTCAGTGAAGCAGCGCTTTTGTTCGCCGCCGTCAACCAGACGGATCGGGGTACCTTCCACCAGGTGCAGGATCAGTTGGGTGATGGCGCGTGAGCTGCCAACCCGTGCCGAGTCCAGGCGGTCAAGGCGTGGGCCCATCCAGTTGAACGGACGGAACAGGGTGAATTTCAGGCCCTTGGTACCGTAAGCCCAGATAACACGATCCAACAGTTGCTTGGAGACCGAGTAGATCCAGCGCTGTTTGTTGATCGGGCCAACAATCAGGTTGGAGGTGTCTTCGTCGAAGTTCTTGTCCTGGCACATGCCATACACTTCGGACGTGGACGGGAAAATCACGCGCTTGTTGTACTTGACGCAGTAGCGCACCAGCTTGAGGTTCTCTTCGAAGTCCAGTTCGAACACGCGCAACGGGTTGCGGGTGTATTCGATTGGCGTCGCGATGGCCACCAGCGGCAGGACCACGTCGCACTTCTTGATGTGATATTCGATCCATTCAGTGTGGATGCTGATATCGCCTTCCACAAAGTGGAAGTTGGGGTGGCTGCGCAGGCGATCGATAGCATCGGAGCCGATATCGAGGCCGTAGACTTCGTAGCGGTCGTCCTGCAGCAGGCGCTCGGACAAATGGTTGCCGATAAAGCCGTTAACCCCAAGGATAAGCACGCGGGTGCGGCGTGCCGGGCGACCGGACTCACTGCCTCGCAGGCGCGAACCTTCTACCAGGCCCAGCTCGCGGGCCAGTTGCGGGCCGCTCAGGTACAGGCCGTTATCGTTGCGCTGGCCTGCGGTGATGACCAGCGAGTCTGTGCCGCAGGCAATCCGCAGCGGCTCGCAGCTGATGACCTGGCCAGGTGCATGGCCCTGGTTGCCGGCAACCACTTCGGCGCCCCACACAATCAGCTTGTGCTCACCCACGGCGCAGAAGGCGCCCGGGTAAGGTTGGGTCACGGCACGTACCAGGTTGAACAGTTCTTCAGCCGGGCGGTTCCATTGCAGCAAGCCGTCAGCCGGGGTGCGGCGACCAAAATAAGTGGCTTTGGATTCGTCTTGTGGGGTTTCGGTGAGCTTGCCTTGTGGCAGCAGTGGCAAGGCTTCGGCCAGCAGTTGGGCGGCGGTTTCGCGAAGCTTGGCGTGCAGGGTCAGGGCCGTGTCCGAACGCTCGATGCTGATACGGTGCTGGGCCAGGATATCGCCTGCGTCGGCGCGTTTGACCATGCGGTGCAGGGTTACGCCGGTTTCGGTTTCGCCGTTTACCAGTACCCAGTTGGCCGGTGCGCGTCCACGGTAGCGTGGCAGCAGGGAACCATGCAGGTTGAAGGCGCCCTTGCTGACGCTTGCCAGCAACTCTTCGCCCAGCAGGTGGCGATAATAGAACGAGAAGATGTAGTCGGCGTTCAGTTTGCGAATGCGCTCGATCCACAATGGGTGGTTGGCGTCTTCAGGAGCGTGAACCGGAATGCCTTTGCGTGCACACAGCTGGGCAACCGAACCGTAGAAGTTGTTTTCTTTGGGGTCGTCAGCATGGGTGAATACAGCAGCAATTTCGTAGCCTGCATTGAGCAAGGCTTCGATGCCTGTGCAGCCAATATCGTGATAGGCGAAAACAACGGCTTTCAAACTCATGATTGAACCTGTGTCGAAGTAGAGGAAGTCGGGGTGCTGGTTGTAACGGAAGGCGTTGCAGAGTCGGCGCGTACGATTTTTTCAATGAAGAATCGTGGCCGTGCCCTTACATCGCTGTACATGCGGCCCAGGTATTCACCCAGAAGGCCCATGCCGATAAATTGGCCGCCGGTAAACACGAAGAGCACCGCAAACAATACGAAAGTACCGTCGCCGGCCCAGCTTGCACCGAAGATCAGGCGCAACATGATCAGGGCAATGGCGAAGACCGCGCCCAGTGCTGCCATGCTGAAACCGATGATGCTCAGCAGGCGCAGGGGCGTGGTCGTCATGCAGGTGATCAGGTCGAACATCAGGTTGATCAGGCGCATGGCGCTGTACTTGGAGTCACCGTGCTCGCGCTCTGCGTGCTCGACCAGTACCTCGGTGGTGTGGCGGGCAAAGCTGTTGGCCAGGATCGGGATAAAGGTGCTGCGTTCGCGGCAGGCGAGCATGGCGTCGACGATGCTGCGACGGTAGGCGCGCAGCATGCAACCGTAGTCGCTCATGGCAACCCCGGTGGAGCGTTGTACGGCCAGGTTGATCAGCCGTGAAGGCCAGCGGCGCCAGGCGGAGTCCTGACGGTTGTTGCGTACCGTTCCGACCACGTCGTACCCAAGAGCAGCCTGTGCCACCAGGCGCGGAATTTCTTCCGGCGGGTTTTGCAGGTCGGCATCCAGCGTGATCACCACATCGCCCTTGGAGTGCTCAAAGCCGGCCATGATTGCAGCATGCTGGCCGTAGTTGCGATTGAGAATAACCGCAACGACGGGGCTGCCTTCACGTGCGGCAGCGTCTTCGAGAATTTGCGCCGATTTGTCCCGGCTGCCGTCGTCGACCAGTACGATTTCATAGGCCTGGCTCAGTTGTGCGCAGGCGGCTTCTGTACGACGCAAGAGCTCGGGCAGACTTTCTTCTTCGTTGTAGACCGGAATGACGATCGACACACACTGGATTGGGTAGGGTTTCAAAGTATTCGTTCCAGTCAGTTTCAATGGCACAAGACGACATGTCTTTGTCGACCAAACTCAGGGCGCGTTAAAGATCCGGGCCCTTTACGAGTAAAGCCTGTTTCTAACAAAGGTAAAGTCGTTCTAAAGCGTTATCTACATGATTTTGTTGCAAAGTCTTGGGGCATTGCTTTCGTTGCTGTTGCATACGTTAAACGCGTCCTTGTGAAAAACCTATAAAAGTTGGGTCAACAGTGCATCCTATCTAAACGCTAGACAGGTGCTATTCAGGAAAGTATTTACAGCGCCCAAGCATTGTCTGACTTGACAGTAGTACTTTTCTTAAACAGGAAGATTCTTACATTGATTGAACGATTTTGAACAGTGATTCAGCACAGCTTTTATGACTAATGAGTAACAAGTGCGCAGGCAAAGCCCAGCGCCAACCTGCGGATATGTGACGTGAGTCACATCGGTTGGCGCTGCGAGAAACCTTGAATCAGTTCAAACCCAGCTTGCCGCGCAGGGTCGACAGGTCTTCGGCCAGGGTGTTGACCGGCCCGATGAGGGCCTTGCGGTCGTTTTCCCTGACCTTGTCATAGGTCTCAAAGCCGCCGTCGGCGGTTTTGTACTTGGCCAGGATGCTGTTCACCGTGGCGAAGTTCTTGTCGACCTTGGCAGCAAAGGCCTTGTCGCTCTGTTCTATTTGCGCACGGAACAGATCGAAGATCTTTTTCGCGCCGTCCACGTTGCCCTGGAAGTCATACAGGTCGGTGTGGCTATAGCGGTCTTCTTCGCCGGAAATTTTGGTGGCGGCCACTTCTTCCATCAATGCTGCAGCACCGCCGACGACTTTTTCCGGCGGGAAGGTCAGCCCGGCAACGCGGGTCTGCAGGTCCTTGACGTCGTTATTCAGGCCGTCTGCGAGCGTGTCGAGCCCCTGGGTACTGTTCTCGGCAAACAGGCTGTACTCGATGCGGTGAAAACCGGTGAAGTCAGGCGCAGTGACGCCTTTTTCGTGATCATCTACGCGTGAATCGATCGAGGCGTCCAGGTCGCTGAACAGTTCGGCAATCGGCTCAATCGACTCGTAGTAAACGCGGGTCGGGGCGTAGAGTTTTTTGGCCGTGACCAGGTCACCCTTTTTCACGGCATCGGTGAATTTTTGCGTGTTGCTGGCCAGCTCATCCAGCTGCTCGGTGACGTAGATCTTGTAGTCGGACACGGGTTGCACCAAATCCAGTGGCGCGGTTGCAGCGAGCGCCGACAGAGGGGTGTGGAGCAAGCCCAGGGCCAGGAACAGTGCGAGCGGGGTCTTCTTCATGGGACTTTTTCCGGTGGGTTGAGGTTCAGGTGCGTGTAGCAGCATCGAGCAGCGAGCGGCCGATAAAATCCTGTTCGTCGCGCACGCCCGGCAGGGTGAAGAAGTATCCGCCGCCCACAGGCTTGAGGTACTCCTCCAGGGGTTCACCGTTGAGCCGGGTTTGCACGGCGATAAAGCCCTGTTCCAGGTCGCGCTGGTAGCAGATGAACAGCAAGCCCATGTCCAGCTGGCCGTTCTTGTTGACGCCATTGGAGTAGTTGAACGGCCGGCGTAAAATCAGGCTGTTGCGTGTCTGCGCGGTACGCGGATTGGCCAGACGGATGTGGGCGTCAAGTTTGGTGACCTTGCCGTGGGGGTCCTTGCTGTAATCCGGCACATCGGTCTCCCGGGCACCGTCCATGGGCGCGCCGCTGGCCTTGTTGCGGCCGAAAATGCTTTCCTGCTCCTGCAGGGGGGTACGGTCCCAGCGTTCGACGAAATTGCGGATGATGCGCACTGCCTGATAGCTGCCGTTGACCGCCCACTGCGGCTCGCCACTGTCGGGCTGGACCCAGACAATCTGGTTCATCGCTGTGTTGTCGTTGGAGTCGGGGTTGGCCGAGCCATCACGAAAGCCCAGGAAGTTGCGCGCACTTTGCGCCGGCTCGCCGGGCTTGGCCGGTGCTTGCGGCGGCACGGTGCCTTCCTGCTTCCAGCGCACCAGCAGCAAGTCGGGCAGGTTTTTCACAATGTCACGCAGGGCGTGGATATTGGTGTCGGCGGTATTGGCGCAAAACTGCAGGCTCAAGTCGCCGTGGCACTGGGCCGGGTCCAGGGCATCGTTGGGGAAGCCCTGCATGCGGCTCAGGTGTTTGGGTTTGATCTTGGCCAGGGCAAAACGCTCATCGAACAGGGAGTCGCCCACGGACACGGTAATGGTCAGGTTATCGGGGCTGACCACCGGGCCGAGAATGCCCGAGTCCACTGGCGGCAGCTTGGGATCGACCTGGGCGACCGGGCCGCCTTTCATCAGGAAGGCGATGCGCTCATTCAGGGTGCGCAGCAGGCGTTCGAGACCTTCGCGGTCCGTGGCCAGTACATCAAAGGCCACCAGCATACCGGCGGCCGGGCGCGGGGTGACAATGCCATTTTGGTGCTGGCCGTGAAAGTCGTGATGATCCTGGGTCTTGTCGCTGCTCGGCGCCTGGGTGACTTGAGCATTGGCCGGGTTGGCGGCGGCCATGGCCGGGCAGCTCAGGGCGCCGCCAGCCAGTGCCGCCCCGGCGACCCCCATGCCCATCAGGATGCGCCGGCGTTGCAGGTTGAACTCGTTCGGGGTGTGTGGTGAATCGCTCATGTACGTCTCGTCTGCAATTACAGGCCGCTAAGGCCGAGGGCGGGATCGATTCCATCGAGTGCATCGGCCATAACCTTGGCCTTGTTGCTGATTTGTTGGCGCTGCGGGGCGCTGACGGTGTCGTAGGTGCGGTAGCCCTGCGGGGTTTTCAGGCCATTGAGTTCGGCATCCAGCGCGCTGCTGGCACCGTCTATGGTGTGCAGCAGGTCGGCATTTTTCTTGAGCAGCAAAGGGCGCAGCAGGTCAACCACTTTGTGCGCAGCCTCAAGGTTGGCGGCAAAGCCATTGAGGTCAATATGGCTGTAGCGCTCCTCTTCGCCGCTGTTGGCGCGGTTATCCGCCAGGTTGTGCAGGGTGCGGGCGACGATGCTGACCAGTTGTTCGGGGGGCAACGATTGGGCAAGCAACTGTTGCTTGAGCAGCAGGCTATTGGCTTGCAGCTGCTGGACAATCGGCGCCAGGCCTTGAGTGCTGCGCTGGTCAAACAGGCCGTATTCCAGGCGGTGGAAACCGGTAAACCCCGGATCCTGCTCGCGCTTTTCGAAATAGTCGGCGCGAGCATTGATGGCGTTGTCCAGCTCGGCAAGGCGTTGCGCTGCCGGCGCCAGGCGTTGATAGGCCTCGCGTGCGGGGGTATACAGAGCCTGCGCCTGTTCCAGATCACCGGCGCTAATGGCTTGCGACAGGGCATCGACAGCCCTGGTCAGGGCGCTGCCCTGTTGGCTCAGGTAAACCCGAAACTCTGACAACGGCCCAACAAAGGCCACCATCGTAGGCCTGGCATTGGCGCTGGCTTCGGACGCTGCAGTGGGCGTCACATGCAGGGTGCCGCGGGGGTTGCTGAGCAGACCGCAGGTGATGGCGTAATCGCCGGGAGCGAGTGTCGCGTTGATCACCTGGCTCAGGCCCGGGGCAATGTTTTCCCGCTCTTCGACCACCAGCACGCCGTCGAGAATTTCCCACTCCACCGCGCGCTCGGAGGCATTGATAATGCGAAAGCTGTTGAAGCCGGCCGGTACAGTCAGGGCGTCGGGTTCGCAGCTATGCGGGTGGATGGTCACGGTTATTTCAGTGCCGTGAGCCTTGCGCTTGGCCGCGGCCAGTTGCGAGGCGTAGTAGAACAACCCGCCGGCTGCGATCATCACGATCACCGAGCCGGCCACCGCCCAGCGCAGGGCGCGTGGGGGTGTACCGCTTGCAGGGGTTGGCATGCTTGACCTTATGGGTTTGTTACTGAAGAAGGGTGTGCGGTTTTGGCGGGCGCCGGCGGGCGAAAGAACATCACCAGCGTGACGACCAGATAAATCACATACGCACCGAGCACGCTGACGGTGGGGGCGTCCTGATAGCCGAACATGCCAGCCAGTACGGAGCCTAGCGGGCCATCCATCGGCAAGTGGGCGCTGATATCAAAGACCACGTCTTGCCAGTGGTTCCACAGGCCTGCCTCGTGCAGGGCCTGTACCGAGTTGGCCAGGATGCCCGCAGCGACCACCAGAATAAACAGGCCGGTCCAGCGGAAAAACAGCCCCAGGTTCAGGCGCATGCTGCCGCTGTAAATGGCAAAGCCGACGCCGATGGCCAGCAGCAGGCCGAGCAGGGCGCCCAGGGGTGCGGCGGGGCCTTCGCTTTGCTGGAAGACGGCTAACAGGAAAAATACGGTTTCAAGCCCTTCCCGGGCGACGGCAAAAAAGACCATGGCAATCAGTGCCGTGACTTGATGCCGGGAGCCGGCGAGGGCGTGATCGAGGGAGGTGTGCAGCGAATGCTTGATCGAGCGCGCGACCTTGCGCATCCAGAATACCATTGAGCTGAGAATGCCCACGGCAATGAGGCCGACGATGCCTTCGAACAGTTCTTGCTGTTTTTGCGGGAACTCGGCGCTCATCAACTCCAGCCCGCCGCCCACCAGCAAAGACAGGGCGGCGGCCAGAAACACCCCGACCCATACGGCGGGCATCCACTGCCCGCGGCCTGTTTGCTTGAGATAACTGGCAATGATGCCGACGATAAGTGCGGCCTCAATCCCTTCGCGCAGCATGATCAGAAATGGAACCAGCATGGTGGGCTACCGCGTCACAAATTAGTTAGGGTGCTAATTTGTAACATACTGATACGTATTGCCAAACAAGAATCGATTGCATTTGCTGAACGGTTGCTGAACGAAGATGGGGGTGTCTATTCAGCTTTTGCGGGAGCGGGCCAGGATCGAGTCAGGTAGTCCTACTGGTCTTTGGTGAGCACGCTTTGATCAGCATCCTTCTTTAGCTCCTGCAGGCTTTCCAGCGCGGTTTCAGCCTTTATGGCGCGCAAGGAAAGGGCTGCGTGGCTTTCCTGGATCTGTGCGTGGGCCTGTTTCAAGCCTTCACTTTCCTGCGTGGCTACGCGCAGGCGCTCTTGAAGCAGGGTGCGTTCACTTTGCAGCTGACTGAGTTGGGTGTTGAGCTGCGTATTCTGGTTGCCCAGCTTGTGCTGCAGGTCATTGGCCTGGTTCAGTTCCTTGCCCAGTGCGCGGCTCTCGCTCAGTACGCGCTCATTGTCGCGATGCAGCTGGGTGATTTCATCCTGGCGTACCAATGCACTTTGCTGGGCCTGACGCAGTTCCATTTGCACCTGCTGCAACTGGCCTTCATGACGGCGCTGATCCTGCTCGCGCTGTTCCTTGGTCGCGCTGCGATAGTGCTCCAGCGCATCGCGGGCATGCAGGTGCTTCTCTTCCAGCGAGCGGATCTGCTCGTCACGGTCCTTGAGGCGCAGGTCAAAGTCGCTGCACGCCTGGTTCAGGGCGGCATTGCGGGTCTGCTCGGTTTGCAGCATGGAGCGGGTGGCGTCGAGACTGGCGCTTTCCTGCTGCAGTGCTGTGCCCTGAATCTCCAGCTGCTGTTCCAGCTGAGCCCGGGCCTCCTGTGCTTCGTTCAACTGCGCCTGCAGTTGCACTTTGAGCTGTTCGTAATGCGCCTGAGCCCGGTCAATAGGCTCTTGTGCCTGCTCCTGCAGGCGCTGGGCGAGGCGGGCAACCAGCTCAGTCAGCTCATCATCGATTTGCTCACGAGGCACGCCACGGCGCGAGTCAACTTCGTCCAGTTCCTTTAGATAGCGATGGATCGTGGTTTTCGACCCGGTATTGCCCATCTCGATACGTACCGCATCAATGCTCGGGTGTTCGCCTCGAGCCAGGATCGCGGTGCGTGCAATTTGCACCACTGCCTTGTTTACGCCGCCACGGGCCATGGCCATCTCCTACGATTATGTACTGTGGTATGTATCAAGTAATTACATACTAGGTTAGCACATTTTATTGATGTTATTTAATGAAAAATAAGACGGGATATACTGGTATTATCCCGTGCCAGAGCCTTGAAACTGCTTTTAAGGCCTGTTTTCGGTACGCCACACAAGAGAACTGCCCATGAGCGAGCTGGATCGCTACCTGAACGCCGCGACCCGCGACAACACCCGCCGCAGTTATCGGGCGGCCATTGAGCACTTCGAAGTGACCTGGGGCGGGTTTCTGCCGGCCACCAGCGATAGCGTGGCGCGTTATCTGGTGGCTCATGCCGGGCAATTGTCGATCAACACCCTCAAGCTGCGCCTGTCAGCGATTGCCCAGTGGCACAACAGTCAGGGGTTTGCCGACCCGACCAAGGCGCCGATGGTGCGCAAGGTATTCAAGGGCATTCGGGCACTGCATCCCGTGCAGGAGAAGCAGGCAGCACCGCTGCAATTGCAGCATCTTGAGCAGGTGGTCGAGTGGTTGGAGGCTGAGGCCCTGGCGGCGCAAGCCAGTGGTGATCAGCCGGGGCTGCTGCGCGCAAGGCGTGACGCCGCCCTGATCCTGCTCGGCTTCTGGCGCGGATTCCGCAGTGATGAGTTATGCCGCCTGCAAGTCGAGCATGTGCAGGCTGTAGAAGGGGCAGGCATTACCTTGTATCTGCCACGCAGCAAAAGTGACCGCGACAACCTCGGCAAAACCTTTCAGACCCCGGCCCTGCTGCGACTGTGCCCGGTGCGCGCCTACATCGAATGGCTCAATACCGCGGCGTTGGTCCGCGGCCCGGTGTTCCGCGGAATCGATCGCTGGGGCAACCTGGGGGAGGAGGGCTTGCACGCCAACAGTGTGATCCCGTTGCTGCGCCAGGCGCTGGAGCGTGCGGGCATTGCGGCCGAGCAATACACCAGTCACTCCCTGCGTCGCGGTTTTGCGACATGGGCCCATCAAAGTGGCTGGGATTTGAAGTCACTGATGAATTACGTCGGCTGGAAAGACATAAAGTCAGCCATGCGCTATGTTGAAGCCACCCCGTTTACCGGGATGAGCATCACCGCGCAAAAAAACATCGGCAACTGATCGACATCAAGTTGAAACCTGTTCAGGTGGATCATATTTAGTTTTCGGCTATTTATAGGTACGCCTGATAGCTAAAACCAATCGTCAGCATCAGCTTTGCCAATGAGCCAGATACGAAATGTGTTGTTAGGATTCACCCCATCAACTTTTCAACCCTGACGGAGAGTCAACGATGCCTATCATCAACAGCCAAGTTAAACCATTCAAAGCAACTGCCTACAAAAACGGCAGCTTCGTGGAAGTGTCGGACGCTGACCTGAAAGGCAAGTGGTCGGTGGTGTTCTTCTACCCGGCCGACTTCACCTTCGTTTGCCCAACCGAACTGGAAGACCTGGCTGACAACTACGAAGAGTTCAAAAAACTCGGCGTGGAAATCTACAGCGTGTCGACTGACACCCACTTTGCCCACGCTGCCTGGCACAACACTTCGCCAGCCATCGGCAAAATCCAGTACACCATGATCGGCGACCCTACGCTGACCATCTCCCGCAACTTCGACGTACTGATCGAAGAAGCAGGCCTGGCTGATCGCGGCACTTTCGTGATCAACCCTGAAGGTCAGATCAAAATCGTCGAGCTGAACGATGGCGGTGTTGGCCGTGACGCTTCCGAGCTGCTGCGCAAAATCAAGGCCGCTCAGTACGTTGCTGCTCACCCGGGCGAAGTGTGCCCTGCCAAATGGAAAGAAGGTGAGTCCACCTTGGCTCCATCGCTGGACCTGGTTGGCAAGATCTAAGGCCGTGAACCAGCCAAGGGCGGTGATCCGCACCTGAGTTGTAAGCCGCATCGCCCTCAAAACGCCCGGGCGAGATTCGCTCGGGCGTTTTTTTGTAAAAAATTCATGTTCAAAGGAGATCGCCCGTATGTTGGACGCCAATCTAAAAGCTCAGTTGAAGTCATACCTGGAGCGGGTCACGCAGCCGATCGAGATTGTTGCCTCTCTCGACGACGGTGCGAAATCCCGTGAAATGCATGACCTGTTAAAAGAAATCGCCAGCCTTTCCAGCATGATCACCCTGCTGGATAACGGTAACGATGTGCGCAAGCCTTCGTTTTCGCTGAACCGCCCGGGCGGCGATATCAGCCTGCGTTTTGCAGGCATTCCGATGGGCCACGAATTTACTTCGCTGGTGTTGGCCTTGCTGCAAGTAGGCGGCCACCCATCGAAAGCCAGTGCCGAAGTAATTGAACAGATTCGCTCCCTTAAAGGCGAGTTCAACTTCGAGACCTATTTCTCGCTGTCCTGCCAGAACTGCCCTGACGTTGTGCAGGCGCTGAACCTGATGGCAGTGCTTAACCCGAATATTCACCATGTGGCGATTGACGGTGCCCTGTTCCAGGACGAAGTGACCGAGCGTCAAGTGATGGCGGTACCCAGCGTTTACCTTAACGGTGTCAACTTTGGTCAGGGCCGCATGGGCCTGGAAGAGATTCTGGGCAAGCTGGACACCAGTGCAATTGAGCGTCAGGCCGAAAAAATCAGCGCCAAGGAAGCTTTTGACGTGCTGGTGATCGGCGGCGGCCCGGCCGGTGCTGCCGCGGCGATCTATGCTGCCCGCAAAGGCATCCGTACTGGTGTGGCTGCCGAGCGCTTCGGCGGTCAGGTGCTGGACACCATGGCCATCGAGAACTTTATCTCGGTTCAGGAAACTGAAGGGCCCAAGCTCGCCACTGCACTTGAGGAGCACGTCAAGCAATACGACGTCGATATCATGAACCTGCAGCGTGCCGACAAGCTGATTGCCGGCAAGGCAGGTGAGTTGCACGAGGTGAAGTTTGCCAGCGGCGCTTCGCTCAAGGCCAAGACCGTAATTCTGGCCACCGGTGCGCGCTGGCGTGAAATGAACGTGCCCGGCGAGCAGGAATACCGTAGCCGTGGCGTGGCTTACTGCCCGCACTGCGACGGTCCGCTGTTCAAGGGCAAGCGCGTCGCGGTAATCGGCGGCGGCAACTCTGGTGTCGAAGCAGCCATTGACCTGGCGGGTATTGTGGCGCATGTCACCCTGCTGGAGTTCGATACCAAGCTGCGTGCCGATGCCGTGTTGCAACGCAAGCTGCACAGTTTGCCTAACGTGAAGGTCATCACCAATGCACAGACCACCGAGGTCACCGGTGACGGCCAGAAAGTGAACGGCCTGCGCTACAAGGATCGTCAGTCCGGTGAAGTTCATACGGTCGAACTGGAAGGGATCTTTGTACAGATCGGCCTGTTGCCAAACACTGACTGGCTCAAGGGTACTGTCGAGCTTTCGCCCCGCGGCGAGATCGTTGTCGATGCCCGCGGTGAAACCTCGATCCCCGGCATTTTTGCCGCCGGTGACGTGACCACCGTGCCATACAAGCAGATCGTGATTGCAGTGGGCGAGGGCGCCAAAGCCTCACTGAGTGCCTTTGATCACTTGATCCGTTCTTCAGCGCCGGAATAACCGGGCGCAAACAAAAAACCCCATGAGCAGTCATGGGGTTTTTTTTCGTTCGATTTTTACATCGGTTGTGGCTGGATGATTTCGACCCAGTAACCGTCCGGGTCCTTGACGAATGCCAGGGATTTCATGCGCCCATCGTTCAGGCGCTTCTGGAAGTCCACATTCAGAGCTTCAAAGCGCTCGCAGGCAGCACGAATATCCGGTACCGAAATGCAGATATGGCCAAAGCCGCGCGGGTCGGTGTTGCCGTTGTGGTAGACCACGCTGTCATCGGTTTCTGAACCGTGGTTATGGGTCAGCTCCAGGATGCCGGGGATGGACTTCATCCACAGTGTACGGGCTGCGTCGTCTGCCGGGATCTGCGCCTTGTCCACCAGGGCCAGAAAGTACAGGCTGAACTCGGCTTCAGGGAAGTCGCGCTTCTCAACCAGCGAGAAACCCAGGACGCGGGTATAGAAATCCAGGGATTTCTCGATGTTCTTGACGCGCAGCATGGTGTGGTTGAAAACGAAGTTGTGCGTAGCGCTATCCGGGGAAGCAGTGACGCCGGGAATGTTGTTCAGGTCTTGCAGGCTCATGAACCCTCCGAAAATAAGGCATAGGTGATCGGTCGCTACGGTGAGCGTGATGGGCGAATGATACGGAATGTGACGTCTGGCGCCAAACCCGTTTTCAGGGCGCAAGCGGTCTGCGGCAGGGAGGCAGTTGGGTTGCGGGGCAAATCACGGGCAAAAAGAAGCCCGCCGAAGCGGGCATGGGGCGCTAGTCCTTTAGCAGCCTCTATCCTGTGACCCGCGATGTGAAAAAATTGTGAAGCGCCGGCGTGTTCACGGTCTTTTGGACGCATGGATGTCACAACAGGATAATTCCTACTCGGTATTACTGTTTTAGCCGTAGTCAGTTGAGTGTTGGCGCACGGGCGGGGCAGTTATTGATGCAGGCATATTCAACGACGGAAGCGGGCAGTGCCTTTTCTGGCTGGCACCTTCATGTGGTGCATTAAACATCCGCCCAAGATTAAGCAAAGTTGAATCAAGTTGAACCTTTTAGTTAAACAGCTTTAAAAGTTGTGCGGATAAAAAAGCCCTGCACAGGCAGGGCTTAGAGTGTGCACGGGCTTTATGCACGAAGCCAGGTATCCACGGTGGCTGCGCCGTATTCTTCTTTCCAGGCTTTCAAACCGCGGTGGTTGCCGCCTTTGGTTTCTATCAGCTCGCCGGTGTGCGGATTCTGATAGACCTTAAGCACCCGCGCCTTGCGCTGCTTGGGCGCAGATGCCCCTTTTGACGCCGCAGGGTTGGGGTCAAGGATGGCGATGATGTCCCGAAGATTTTTACCGTAGGTTTTCATCAAGGCTTGAAGTTTTTCTTCGAACTCGATTTCTTTTTTAAGTCCGGCATCATTTTTCAAGGCTTCCAATTGAGCCAGCTGTTCTTGTAGCGCTTTTTCAGCAGCGCGAAACTCAGCAAGTCTAGACAAAGTCATTACTCCATTCACAGCTTCGGTGGTACGTGACCGAGGCGAATTAATGATGTTTGGTTTGGAATGCACAAGATTTACAGTGCGTGCGTCCAAGGGGGTTGCTCCTGGTCGGCACGCCTGTTGATGCAATCATTTAAAGTTCGTGTCGCGACAAAAAAATTGTAGTTGTTAATTCTTGTGCTGCCAAGTCCCGCGCGGGGCAGTTTGAAAAAAGTTTTTAAACTGCACGGCTGTTTATTATTAAGTGGTCGTTAACTGCGCCTGCAAAGCCCGGATAAAGTCGACCGGTTGCATTGGCCGGGCAAATAAATAGCCCTGCAAAAAATCAACCCCATGGTCGGCCAGGTACTGGCTTTGCTCTTGTGTTTCTACGCCTTCGGCGACAATGCCCAGGTCCAGCTTGGCGCTTAGTTCAATAATGCTCTCCAGAATATGCCCGGACAATGCATCGGCGCCGATCATGGCGACAAAGCTCTGATCGATTTTCAAGTAATCAACGTTGAACTCGCGCAAGTAACTCAAGCTGGAATGGCCGGTGCCAAAATCATCAATGGCAATCATGACCCCCAGTGCGTGCAACTGGCTAAACAATTGATGGGTTGTGGTGCTCGGTACGATCAACTCGCGCTCGGTAAGTTCCAGTACAAGATTGATATGCCCTGGCGGGAACGCTTCGAGAAAGCGCCGGCAGTCCTCTACCAACTCCAGATTCTGGCAATGATGAGCGGTAATATTGAATGCCAGGTGAAACCCGCGCTCCATGCTATTGGCATGAGGGGCCAGCAAGAGTGCGGTTTGTTCCATCAGCGAGCGCGTCATCGGCACAATCAATCCCGAATGTTCTGCGAACGGGATAAACAGATCGGGACGAACCAGCCCTTCTTTAGGGTGTTGCCAGCGCATCAATACTTCGGCGCCGGCCCATTGTTTGGTGTCGCCCCTTACAACCGGCTGCAAGTAAGGAATAAATTCGGCAGCGTCCAGGGCTCGCTGCAGTTCATGGGTGGGGGAGGTGGCGCGTTTTTTGAGTTGATGAACTGTCGCCGCAGAAATAACCCCGAGGAACATAAATAAAGCCATCAAGCCCGGGTATTGCGAGGCGACATAGCGCCAGATTTCACCCTCATTAAACCCGGCGACTACGCGGTAGGGGTAATCAGTTGAAGGTACTGTTGCTTGAGCTACGGGCAGATGAGGTGACGGTGTGTTGCGCACCAGGCCATAGCGATCAATCCATACATTGCCAACTTCTATCAGTAATTGGGTTTTCTGATTGATCAGCCCTAAAACGTTAACCAGATGAAAACCGTACAGGCTGATCAGCACGCCGCGCTTTTCCTGGTTTTGCCGATAAACCAGGACGGGGTCATTGGGTGTCACCAGCGTGCCTGGCATCAGCCACAACACACCACCCGCATAGTTTTCGGGGGTTACGGCTTCTTTGAAATTGCCAAATAAAGAAGTGCAGTAAATCTGGTTGTCCCACACCAGGTTAACCGAACGCACGAAGGGTCGGCGCGTGACCTGATCGCGCAAGGCCAGTTCAACGTGCTCGCAGTCCTGGCCTGCCAGCGGCAAGACGACATCGGCAGCAAGCTTTGCATTGTCCAGCATCAAGTCAAACTGACGCACTGCCTCTTGGGCGGTTTGTGTGGTCTCCTGTTTGAGTGACCGGTTGGCCTGCCAGACAATGATCAGAACCCCCAGTACTACTGGCAACAAGCCGCTAAGTACAATCAGGGCGTAGCGATCAGTCCATTTTCGGCTCAGCTTCAGAGTGAGTGGCATGCAGGATCCTGGTAACGCGTGGAGATGGCTTGGGTGCAAACTGACAGAACAATAGTAAAGGCATGCGCCGCACACAGGGCAATTTCATATGGCGTAGGACAAATATGATTACGCCATGTAGAATCGGCTTACGCATACAAGAATAACGACTTCTGCGAGCAGAAGCCCTACCGCGTAAGAGATGGATCGAAATGAAGCGATTCGGGTTGCAATTGATCTACGGTGATTTTCTCGCGCGCAGTGTACGCGGGATCTCCTGTGCGCCTCCTGCCAGCATCCGCATTCTTAGCAAATAACCTCTGTTAATTCTAAAAATGACCATGATGAGGCGCCAAAAATGGCTGATCTATACGAAAACCCGATGGGCCTGATGGGCTTTGAATTCATCGAATTCGCGTCCCCTGTACCCAATACCCTTGAGCCTGTATTTGAAATCATGGGCTTCACCAAGGTAGCAACCCATCGCTCCAAGGACGTGCACTTGTATCGCCAGGGCGATATCAATCTGATCCTCAACAATGAGCCCCACAGTGTTGCGTCCTACTTCGCGGCGGAACACGGCCCTTCGGTTTGTGGCATGGCTTTTCGCGTGCGCAATGCGCAACAAGCCTACAACCGCGCGCTGGAACTTGGCGCACAACCAGTGCATATCCCTACAGGGCCAATGGAGCTGAACCTGCCAGCCATTAAAGGCATTGGCGGCGCGCCGCTGTATCTGATTGATCGTTACGGTGAAGGCAGCTCGATTTACGATATCGACTTTGTCTTTATCGAAGGTGTAGACCGCCACCCGGTAGGTGCCGGGCTCAAGATCATCGATCACCTGACCCATAACGTGTATCGCGGGCGTATGGCTTACTGGGCCAACTTCTACGAGAAGCTGTTCAACTTCCGTGAAATTCGTTATTTCGACATCAAGGGCGAATACACCGGCCTGACCTCCAAGGCCATGACCGCTCCGGACGGCATGATCCGCATTCCCTTGAACGAAGAGTCGTCCAAGGGCGCAGGCCAGATCGAAGAATTCCTGATGCAGTTCAATGGCGAAGGCATTCAGCACGTGGCTTTCCTCAGCGATGACTTGATCAAGACCTGGGACGCCCTGAAAAAAATCGGCATGCGCTTTATGACGGCACCGCCTGAGACCTACTACGAAATGCTGGAAGGGCGTCTGCCGAATCACGGCGAGCCGGTTGAAGCCCTGCAATCGCGTGGCATATTGCTGGACGGTTCCTCTGACTCGGATGACAAGCGTCTGCTGCTGCAGATCTTCTCGGAAACCCTGATGGGGCCGGTGTTCTTTGAGTTTATTCAGCGTAAGGGTGATGACGGTTTTGGTGAGGGCAACTTTAAAGCGTTGTTCGAATCCATCGAGCGCGACCAGGTACGTCGTGGCGTATTGAGCGCTGACTAACAGAGCTGCTGACTAAAAGCCCCTCTCCCAAAGGGAGAGGGGCTTTGAACTGCCCGGTTAAAACAATCCCGCCGCAATATTGATCGAAAACCCCAGCACGGCCGTGTTGAACAAAAACCCCAGCAGTGAATGCCCCAGCACCGCCTTGCGCATTTCTCGGGTAGCGATACTCACATCAGCTGTTTGTACCGCAACACTGAGGGTGAAAGAGAAGTACATAAAGTCCCAGTAGTCCGGGTTCAGTTCCCCTTCAGGGAAGCGCAACGCCGGCTCAGTCCCTTCGTTGTTATAGAACAGTCTTGCGTAATGCAGGCTGAAAATCACCCCGATCATCAACCACGAACCCACCACCGTCAGCCCGGTAAAACCGTAATGCATCAGGCGATCGTCATCGCTGAGCTTGCTGCCTGACAGTTCAAGGGTAACGGCAGCCAGACTGGCAATCGAAGCAATGCATACGGTGATCAACACCATACTGGCGTTTTCATCTTCCACTTCGGCTGTACTTTTCACGTCACTGGCTTTGGAACGGATCACCAGCCAGAGCGTCATTGCCAGATACAGCCAGACACCGGCATTCCAGCCCAGCAGGAATTTGCTGGTCAGAGTGGAGGCTGGAGCAAAGATGCCTACTGCCACCCCGATCAGGGTGGCGACAGTAAGGCGAGGATGGGTGCGGGCAAGGTGCGGCATAAACAATCCCTGTTACCAGTTAATACAGCACCTTAGCACGCAGCGCGCTGGCTTAACGCTGACGAGGTTTACTTCTTGTCAGTTTCATTACAACAACGAAGAACACTGGCACAAATACCACTGCCAGGGTGGCGACGATCATGCCGCCAATCACCCCCGTACCGATGGCCTGCTGGCTGGCCGAGCTGGCCCCCGTGGCAATGGCCAGTGGCACTACACCGAGGATAAACGCCAGCGATGTCATGACAATCGGCCGTAGACGAAGGCGGGCGGCTTGCACGGTAGCGTCCACCAGATCATGGCCTTCGTCGTACAGCGTCTTGGCAAACTCGATGATCAAGATGGCGTTCTTCGCGGACAAACCAATAATCGTAATCAGGCCTACTTTGAAGAATACGTCATTGGGCATCCCGCGCAGCGTGACTGCCAGCACGGCGCCCAGGACGCCCAATGGCACTACGAGCAACACCGCAGTCGGTATCGACCAGCTCTCGTACAACGCTGCCAGGCACAGGAACACGATCAGCAGCGACAAGGCCAGCAGAACCGGTGCCTGCGCCCCGGAAACCTGCTCCTGCAAGGACAGGCCGGTCCATTCCAGCCCCAGACCTGCAGGCAACTGGTCGACCAGACGCTGCACTTCTACCATCGCCTCGCCGGTGCTGTGGCCGGCAGCCGACTCGCCGGAGATGCTAATCGCCGGGTAACCGTTGTAGCGGGTCAACTGCGATGGCCCCTGGATCCAGCGGGCCTCGACAAAGGCCGAGAGCGGTACCATCTTGACCTGGTCGTTGCGCACATTGATTTTCAGCAAGTCTTCGACCTGGCTGCGCTGGTCGCCTTCAGCCTGCACCACGACCCGCTGCATGCGCCCCTGGTTCGGAAAGTCGTTGATATAGGCCGACCCTACGGCGGTAGACAGCACTGCGCCGATGTCTGCAAAGGAGATGCCCAGCGCATTGGCGCGCTTGCGATCGACCTCCAGCTGCACTTGCGGGCTCTCTGCCAGTGCTTCTTCGCGGACATTGGCCAGCACCGGGCTTTTTTCCGCCAGTGCCAGCAGTTCGCTGCGGGCTTGCATCAAGGCGTCATAACCGACCCCGCCGCGGTCTTGCAGGCGGAACTCAAAACCACTGGACGTACCCAGGCCGCTGACCGGGGGTGGCAAGATGGCAAAGGCAATCGCGTCCTTGATTTCACTGAAGGCAGCGTTGGCCCGATCGGCGATGGCAGACGCCGAGTCTTTGGCGCCGCGTTGCGACCAGTCCTTCAGGGTGGTGAAGGCCAGTGCCGCGTTTTGCCCGCTGCCCGAGAAGCTGAAACCCAGAATCATCGTGGTGTTGCCCACGCCGGTCTCGCTGGCGTTGTGGGCCTCGATCTGCTCGACCACGTTGATTGTGCGGTTCTGGCTGGCACCGGGTGGCAACTGGATATCGGTGATGATGTAACCCTGATCCTCGACCGGTAAAAAAGACGAGGGCAGGCGCGCAAAGCACAACACCAGAACCACCAGCAAAGCACCATATAGCAGCAGATAGCGGCCGCTGCGCTTGATCAGATGCACCACCCAGTTTTCATAACCTGCGCTCAGGTGCTCGAACTTGCGGTTGAACCAGCCAAAAAACCCGCCCTTGGCGTGATGCTCGCCCTTGGCGATCGGCTTGAGCAGGGTTGCGCACAGCGCCGGGGTCAATGACAGGGCCAGAAATGCCGAGAACAGAATCGAGGTCGCCATCGACAGCGAGAACTGCTGGTAAATAACCCCCACCGAGCCCGGCATGAATGCCATCGGAATAAACACGGCCACCAGCACCAGGGTGATGCCGACAATCGCGCCGCTGATCTGGGTCATCGCCTTGCGTGTGGCCTCGCGGGGCGACAACCCCTCGCTGACCATGATCCGCTCGACGTTCTCCACCACCACAATGGCATCGTCCACCAGAATGCCGATGGCCAGCACCATGCCGAACATGGTCAGGACGTTGATCGAGAATCCCAGTACCAGCATCGTGGCGAACGTGCCCATCAGCGCCACCGGCACCACCAGGGTCGGGATCAGGGTGTAGCGAATGTTCTGCAAGAACAGGTACATCACCAGAAACACCAGCACCATGGCTTCGACCAGGGTGTAGATGACCTTGGTAATCGAGACTTTGACAAAGGGCGTGGTGTCATAGGGGATGGTGTACTCGACACCGGCCGGGAAGTAGCGGCTGAGCTCGTCCATCTTGGCGCGAATCAGGTTGCCGGTATTCAGCGCGTTGGCTTCCGGGGCCAGCTTGACGCTGAAGGCGCTGGCCGACTTGCCGTTCAAGCGGGTGCCGTACTGGTATTCCTGGCTACCGATCTCAACCCGGGCCACATCGCTGACGCGCACGGTTGAACCGTCCGGGTTGGCGCGCAGGACAATATCGGCAAACTCTTGCGGGGTTGAGAGCTGACCCTTGACCAGTACCGTGGCGGTTATTTCCTGGGTAGAACGACCCGGCAAGTCGCCGATGCTGCCTGCCGATACCTGGGCGTTCTGGCTGGCAATGGCCTGGTTGACATCCGCTGGGGTCAGGTTGAAACCGATCAGCTTCTGCGGGTCGATCCAGATGCGCATGGCCCGCTCGGCACCATACAGCTGGGCCTTGCCGACGCCGTCGATACGCTTGACCTCGTTCATCACGTTGCGCGCCAGGTAGTCGCTTAGCGCGACCTCGTCCAGCGTGCTGGTGCTGTCGGCGGTCAGGGTCACCAGCATCAGAAAGCCCGAGGAGATCTTCTCCACCTGCAAGCCTTGCTGGATAACCGCCTGGGGCAGGCGTGATTCCACCGCTTTAAGGCGGTTCTGGACATCCACCTGGGCCATTTCCGGGTCAGTGCCGGGTTTGAACGTCGCGGTAATGCTGGCACTGCCCAGGCTGCTTTGGGATTCGAAATAGAGCAGGCCGTCGGTACCGTTGAGCTCCTGCTCGATCAGACTGACTACGCTTTCGTCCAGGGTTTGTGCCGAGGCGCCGGGGTAAATCGCGTACACCTCGACCTGCGGCGGTGCCACATCGGGGTATTTGGCGACGGGCAGCTGCGGGATGGCCAAAGCCCCCGCCAGCATAATGAACAACGCAACGACCCAGGCAAAGACCGGGCGGTCGATAAAGAACTGCGGCATGCTCACCGATCCGTGGAGTGTGCGAGAGGAAGTGTCGGGTCATCTATTTGTACTTGTTCGCCCGGGCGGGCGTGTTGCAGGCCTTCAGTGACAATCCGGTCACCGGC
This sequence comes from Pseudomonas sp. FSL W7-0098, assembly GCF_005930585.1. Classification (NCBI taxonomy): domain Bacteria; kingdom Pseudomonadati; phylum Pseudomonadota; class Gammaproteobacteria; order Pseudomonadales; family Pseudomonadaceae; genus Pseudomonas; species Pseudomonas sp. FSL W7-0098. Next base: position 328,773 of record NZ_RXHW01000001.1, on the reverse strand, counting down.
CTTAAGCCCGGACGTGACCGCCCAGCGATCATTCTGCGCGCCGCCCAGTTGTACCGGTTGCAGCTGCACGCGGTTGTCGGCATCGATCAGCAGCACCTGGGCGATGCCGGCGCTGTCGCGCAGGATTGCCCGTTGCGGCACGCTGATGCCTTCCTTGTTGACGGCCTGTTCCAGGCGTACCCGCACAAAGCTGCCGGGCAACAGGTCGTAGTCCGGGTTGGGGAACTCGCTGCGCAGAATGATCTGCCCGGTGCTCGGGTCCACGGTGACGTCGGTGAACAGCAGCTTGCCCGGCAACGGGTAGAGACTGCCATTGTCACGAATCAGGGTGGCCCTGGCCTGTTGCTTGCCAACTTGTTGCAATTCGCCAGCGCGGAAAGCTTCACGCAGGTTGTCCAGGTCGCGGGTGGACTGGGTGAGGTCGACATGGATCGGGTTCAGTTGCTGGATGCGCGCCATTGGCGTGACCTCGCCCTGGCCAACCAGTGCACCTTCCGTAACCAGCGCCCGGCCAATGCGCCCGGAAATCGGCGCGGTCACGGTGGCATAGCCCAGGTTCAGTTTTGCCCGCTGGACGGCGGCCTTGTTGGCAGCCACATCGGCGTTGGCCTGCTGGGCCGCTGCCCGTGCGTTGTCATGATCCTGGCGGCTGATGGCATTGATGCCGATCAGCTCGGCATAACGCTGGTCCTGCAGTTTTGCCTGCAGGGCCACTGCCTCGGATTTGCGCAATGCTGCCTGAGCGCTGTCCAGATCGGCCTGAAACGGTGCAGGGTCGATCAAAAACAGCACGTCGCCCTGTTTGACTTCACTGCCTTCGATGTACACGCGCTTGAGCACCACGCCTGCAACACGGGCACTGACTTGCGCCACGCGCGGGGCGACCACGCGCCCGCTCAATTCGTTATTGACCGACAGCGGCGCCGTAGCGATGACTTCGCTGCGCACTTTGGCCAAAGGAGGTCGGGTTTCAGCGACCGGACTTTTGTCACAGGCACTGATGGCCAGGGCCAGGGCCGTGAGAAATAGAGGGGCGAAGAGCTTTTTCAACGATCGTGCCTTCTGAAATATGCGGGATGTTTCTGTTTGGCATGCTAAGCGCAGCACGCAAGGGGCGTTGTGAAGCTATGTAGAGGGAGTGTGAAAAAGTGTGAAGGTTATGCGGCTATCCCTGCCAGGTTGTATATCCTTCGGGTTTCCCCCGGTTGTAAGCAGTTATTATGCCCACTATTTTGCTGGTCGAAGACGATGCCGCACTTTCGGAGCTGATTGCCAGCTATCTGGAGCGCAATGGCTATCAAGTCAGCGTGATTGCCCGAGGTGATCAAGTCTGTGACAGGGCGAGAAGCAACCCGCCTGACCTGGTCATTCTTGACCTGATGTTGCCAGGCCTTGATGGCCTGCAAGTCTGCCGTTTGCTCCGTACCGAGTCAGCAAGCCTGCCGATCCTGATGTTGACAGCCCGCGACGATAGCCATGATCAGGTGCTGGGGCTAGAGATGGGGGCCGACGATTATGTGACAAAACCTTGCGAGCCACGGGTGTTGTTGGCCCGGGTACGCACTCTTTTGCGTCGCAGCAGCCTGGCCGAGCCGCAAGTAGCCAGTGACCGTATCGTTATCGGCAACCTGTGCATCGACCTGTCGGAACGCACCGTCAGTTGGCGCGGGCAGATGATCGAGTTGTCCAGCGGCGAGTACAACCTGCTGGTGGTGCTGGCCCGGCATGCCGGCGAAGTGCTGAGCCGTGACCAGATTCTGCAGCGTCTGCGTGGCATTGAGTTCAACGGTACTGATCGCTCGGTCGATGTGGCCATTTCCAAGCTGCGGCGCAAGTTCGATGACTGCGCCGGCGAAGCGCGCAAGATCAAGACCGTATGGGGCAAGGGCTACCTGTTCAGTCGCTCGGAATGGGAATGCTGAATCCATGCTCAAGATTCTGATACGCCTGTATCTGGTGACCATCGTGACGTTTGCCACGGCCAGTTACCTGATCCCCGGGGTGATCGTGTCGCTGTTTCATGAGCGCTTCATGAACTACAACATCGACATGTCGCGGGGCATGCAGGCCTTGCTGGTCAAACAGTTCCATCATCTGCCCCCTGAGCAATGGCCTGAACTCGCCCGAGAAATCGACACGCAGTTCCAGCCGATACGGGTCAATCTGCTGCCCATTAGCGATGCCAAGTTCACTGCCGACGAGCAACAGCAGTTGAAGCAGGGGCAGGGCGTCTTGCGCATTGGCGAGTGGGGCTGGCGTACGCTGGTGGTTTCACCGCTGGACGATCAGGTTGCAATCGAATGGGTCATGCCGCCAGACCCCTTTGACATGAATGTGCTGTATTGGAGCATCAACGTACTGATCGGTGCCGCCATGCTCGGTGGCTTGCTGCTTTGGCTGCGACCGCACTGGCGCGACCTGGAGCGACTCAAACTGACCGCGGCACGTATCGGTCAGGGGCAACTCAGCGAGCGTACGCAGATCTCCCAACGTTCCAATATTCACGGCCTGGCCACGGTGTTCGACGCCATGGCGCAGGATGTCGAGCACCTGCTCAACCAGCAGCGGGACCTGCTCAATGCGGTATCCCACGAGTTGCGTACGCCATTGACGCGCCTGGACTTCGGCCTGGCCCTGGTTTTGTGCGACGACTTGCCCCGGGCTAGCCGTGAGCGCCTGCAAGTGCTGGTGGGGCATATTCGCGAACTGGATGGGCTGGTGCTTGAGCTGCTGTCATTCAGCCGCCTGCAAAACCCGGCTTTGATGCCGGAAAGGGTAGAGGTCTCGCTGGACGAGTTTATCGACAGCATCCTCGGCAGTTTCGATGAGGAGCTCGAAGCGCCCGAAATCGTGCTGGATGTGTTGTTACACGGTGCTCAAGAGCGTTTTGCCCTTGATCCGCACCTGACTGCCCGGGCGCTGCAAAACCTGTTGCGCAATGCCATGCGTTATTGCGACCGACGAATTCAGGTGGGTGTAAGCGTCACTGCGCAAGGCTGTGAGATGTGGGTAGATGACGATGGCATCGGCATTCCCGAACAGGAACGCGAGCGAATTTTTGAGCCGTTCTACCGCCTGGATCGCAGTCGCGACCGGGCAACCGGGGGCTTCGGCCTGGGCCTGGCGATCAGTCGTCGCGCCCTGCAAGCGCAGGGCGGGACGCTGAATGTCGAACAATCGCCTCTGGGCGGCGCCCGCTTCAAGCTCTGGTTGCCGGCCTGAAGAAGGAGACTGCGACCTAGATGGAACGTCGCTGGCGACTCACATGCTTCAAGCCTTCAATAATCAGCACGACCACCGCGAGCCAGATAGGGCCATAGGTCAGCCATTGGCCCTCTTCCAGGCTGTCGCCCAGCAACAGGGCGACAGCGACCAGCAGCACCGGCTCGACATAGCTGAGCAAGCCAAACAAGCTGAAGGGCAGCAGTCGGCTGGCCAGGATGTACGAGAAGCCTGCCGCAGCACTGATAATGCCCATCAGCGGCACCAGCGCATACAGTGCCTGGCGTTGCTCGCCAAGGTCGATATGCGGCCCTGCCAGCACAAACCACAGGGACGCCGGAACCATCAGCAACATGTCCAGCCAGAGGCCACCCAGGTTGTCGATGCCGATCTTCTTGCGCAGCACGAAGTACATCGGGTAGCCGATGGCCACCACCAGGGTCGTCCAGGAGAAGCCGCCGGTGCGATACAGCTCATTGGCCACACCGACCACGGCCAGGGCCGTGGCGATTTTCTGCAGGTGCGACAGGTGCTCGCCGTACACAATGCGGCCGGTGAGGATCATTGTCAGGGGCAACAGGAAGTAACCCAGCGACACATCCAGACCGTGTCCATTGAGCGGCCCCCACATAAACATCCACAGCTGTAGACCGACCAGGAAACTGGTAAGCAGCACGCAAGGAATCAGTAGAGGTTTATCGCGTAAGCGTTTGAAAATTATAGGAACCCATTTCCAGTCGCCAGAGAGGCAGATAAACAGGGTCATGAAGGGCAGCGAGATCAGTATTCGCCAGCCGAAGATTTCCTGGCCATCGAGGGGCCAGAGAAGGGAAGTGAACCAGTACAGAACGCCAAACAGACAGGAAGCCAAAATCGATAGAACAATGCCTTTAGACACAACAACCTCAATGGATCTACAACGTTACTCGTGTGAGTGGGCGCATAGCTTGAGGCTGTTGGCGGTCATTGGCAAACGCCTTTTAAACCAGTTACTTGGGAGTAATTCTTGTTGGTGATGTTTAACTTTGAAAATCGCAAGCAATTACTGGGCCAAAGTCGTTTAAAACGTGCGTTCGTGTTTTGAAAAAAACTGACTAACGGTGGGCTGTTACGGTGCAAAAGGGCAGATTGTGGGAGCGAGCCTGCTCGCGAAGCAGGCAACGCGAGCATTGCAGGAAATCGCAGTGATGCCTTCGCGAGCAGGCTCGCTCCCACTGTTTACACAGAACGGCGCTGGCGTACCAGATGCTTGAAGCCTTCAAAAATCAACACCAGCACGGCCAGCCAGATCGGCAGGTAGGTCAGCCATTGCCCGGCGCTGATGCTTTCACCCAGCAGTAACGCCACCAGCACCAGCAATACCGGTTCGACATAACTGAGCAGGCCAAACAGGCTGAATGCGAGCATGCGGCTGGCGAGGATATAGCTGATCAGGGCCAGGGCACTGATGCCTCCCAGAACCGGAATCAGCGCGTACAGTGCCGGGCGATGGCTGGCCACATCAAAGCCTTGTTCGCCGCTTTGCACAAACCACCAGGCCACCGGCATCAACAGCAACATGTCGACCCACAGGCCGCCGAGGTTGTCGGTGCCTGAGCGCTTGCGCAGCACGAAGTACAAGGGGTACCCGATGGCCACCACCAATGTGGTCCAGGAGAACCCACCCACTCGATACACCTCGTTGGCAACCCCCAGAGTTGCCAGCGCAGCCGCGATTTTTTGCAGATGGGACAACTGCTCGCCATACACCAGGCGCCCGGTGAGCAGCATGGTCAGCGGCAACAGGAAGTAACCCAGCGAAACGTCCAGGCTGTGGCCGTTGAGCGGTGCCCACAGAAACAGCCAGAGTTGCACGCCCACCAGGGCACTGGACGCCAACAGCACGGCAAGGAATTTCGGTTGTTGGCGCAGCCGCGAGAAAATCACCGGCACTAACCGCCAATCGCCGGAAAAACACATGAACAGGGTCATGCAGGGCAGGGTCAGGAGCATCCGCCAGCCGAAGATCTCGGCGCCGCTCAAGGGCCAGAGCAGGGATGTGAAGTAATACATGACACCGAACAGGCTCGATGCCAGAACAGACAGAACAATACCTTTGGACACAACAGCCTCGTTGAAACACGCATTTTGATTATTAGAAGTGCGTAGCTTGAGGCTCTGCGAGCTGCAGGGCAAATGCTTGATTGATTGTGGGCGCCAGATAATCAGTGGGAGCTGGTTTGCCTGCGATGCAGACGCCGCGGTCTGTCTGTCAGACCGCGGTGCTGCCATCGCGGGCAAGCCCGGCTCCCAAAGGTTGTGCTTGATTATGCGTTTTTGATTCCGCGGGTCATGCGCAGGGCCAGCAGGCTGCCGCCCACGATCACCGCTGCCAGCAAGTACAGCGCCACGTCAGTGGAACCGGTGGCGTCTTTGACAAAACCCACCAGGTACGGGCTGAGGAAACCGGCCATTTGTCCCATTGAGTTGATCAGTGCCAGGCCGCCTGCGGCCGCCCCTGCACTGAGCATCGCCGTCGGTACCGGCCAGAACATCGGCAAACCGGTCAGTGCGCCCATGGTGGCAATGGTCAGGCCCAGAATCGCTATGGCCGGCTGGGTGGCGAAATTCACCGCAATCACCAGCCCCAGCGCACCCATCAGCATCGGCACCACCAGGTGCCAGCGGCGTTCCTTGTGCAAGTCGGCAGAACGCCCGACCAGCAACATAAATACCGCTGCCAGCAGGTAGGGAATGGCGCTGATCCAGCCAATCACCAGGGTGTCGCTGAAACCCAGGTTCTTGATGATCGACGGCAACCAGAAGTTGATCGCGTACACGCCACTCTGGATGCAGAAGTAAATCAGGCCAAAGGCCCAGATGGCCGGGTTTTTGAACACTGCCAGCAGCGAATCGGTGGAAGAAGCCGGCTTGCTGTCCGCGTCCAGGCGATGGTCGGCTTCCAGTACCGCCCGCTCGTGGGCACCCAGCCATTTGGCGTTGGCAAAACTGTCACTGAGCAGGTAGATCGCCAGGCCGCCCAGCAACACTGTAGGCACGCCTTGCAGCAGGAACATCCACTGCCAGCCGGCAAGGCCGCCCTGGCCTGCAGCGAAGTGGCTGAGGATCCAGCCGGAGAACGGCCCACCGATCAAGCCCGAAACAGGAATGGCACACATGAACAGCGCCATGATCCGGCCACGACGAAACGTCGGGAACCACTGCGACAGATACAGCACCACGCCCGGGAAAAAGCCCGCTTCAGCCGCGCCGGTCAGCAGGCGCAGGGTATAGAAGCCAGTAGGCGTGGTGACAAACATCAGGCAGGTCGACAGTGTGCCCCAACTGATCATCATCACTGCAATCCAGCGCCTGGGGCCGAATCGGGTCAGGGCCAGATTGCTCGGTACGCCACACAAGACGTAGCCGATAAAGAAGATCCCGGCACCCAGGCCGTAGACCGTTTCGCTGAACTTGAGGGCGTCAAGCATCTGTAATTTGGCAAAGCCAACGTTTACCCGGTCGAGGTAATTGAACAGATAGCAGATAAAAATAAACGGAATCAAGCGCAGGGTGATGCGTTTGTAGATGGCGTTTTTATCGTCATCGCTGATCAGCGATGCGGTGGCGCTCTGTGACATCTTATGTCTCTCTTTATTATGTTTTTTCACGATCCAGGGGTAACGTTGACCGCAGCTTGAGTCTCGGTCACCACAACGCTGCTGTCTTTGTGCTGTCGCACAGCATTTCGCCAAGCGCTCTGTGCCCGTGAACAAATGTACCCAAGGATAGTCACCCCATGTTTGAACTGGACCACGATTTGGCGCAGGACATCGTTGACCGTGCGATGGCCATTTTGCCTTACAACGTAAACGTTATGGACAGCCAGGGCCTGATCCTGGGCAGTGGCGAGCCCGAGCGTATCAATACCCGGCACGAAGGGGCGCAATTGGTGCTGGCCAATGGACGGGTGGTGGAAATCGACGCACAAACGGCCAAATGCCTTAAGGGCGTGCAGCCGGGTATCAACTTGCCACTGCTGCTCGACCAGCGACTGATCGGGGTGCTGGGCCTGACTGGCGAGCCCGAACTGCTGCGTACCTATGCCGAACTGGTGCGCATGACCGCTGAAATGCTGGTGGGCCAGCGCTTTCAGCAGGCCGAGCAACAATGGCGACGCCAGCGTTGTGATGACTTGGTGGCTTTGCTGCTCAGCGAGGGCGGTGACTCCCCGCGCCTGATTGATGAGGCCCAGCAGCTGGGGCTCAAGCCGCAGCTGTCTCGCATCCCCTATCTGTTCGAGCTGGGTAAGGGACAAAGTGCCGAGGCTTTGAGTGCCTGGTTGCAATCACGCTACCCGGACAGCTGGTGTGTGTGCCCGGCAACCGGGTCCCTGCTGTGGTGCCGCCCTGCAACCGCTGCACTGGATGATCTGCGTTTGCTGGAGAGGCTCGACGGCCAGGGCTGGCAGGTATTGCGCATTGCTGCGGGCGGGCAGGCCGATGCGCTCAAGGGGTTGCGCCGCTGTTACCGCCGGGTGGGGGACTTGCTGGCCTATGGCCGTGATGTGCTGCCGCACACCCGGTTGTTAACCCTTGATCGCTATCGCTTGCCGGTAATGCTGTGGCGCCATCGCAATGATGATGCATTGGAAGAACTGCTCGGCCCGCTGCACAAAGTAGTGGCCAAGGACGCCAATGGCCAATTGATTACCACACTGCGCAGTTGGTGCGAGCACGACGGCCAGAGCCAGGCCTGCGCCGATGCGCTGGGGATTCATCGCAACAGCCTGCGTTATCGGATGGAGCGCATCGCGGAATTGAGCGGCGTCGACCCCTTGAGCCTCAATGGCATGCTGGCCCTTTATCTGGGGGTGCAGTTACTGCCCCAGAGCTGAGCATTGTCCAAATGAACAACAAAGCCCGTGATTGCTTGTGCGCCCGACTGGCGTGTTTTCGCCCCGTTGCTGGCAGCATGGAAGGCATAAGAACTGGAGATGCGCCCCATGAAAATCGTGATTGCCCCCGACTCGTTCAAAGACAGTCTGAGTGCCGAAAAAGTCGCCGATGCGATCGCTGCCGGTCTGGCTGATGTCATGCCCCACGCGCAGTTGATCAAATGCCCGATGGCCGATGGTGGTGAAGGCACAGTCGAGGCGATCGTCGCCGCCGGTAATGGCCAGTTGCGCCGCAATCATGTGCAAGGCCCTCTGGGCGCGCCGATCGAGGCCCATTGGGGCTGGCTGCCGGACAGCCACACAGCCATCATCGAAATGGCCGAAGCCAGCGGCCTGCAACTGCTCAAGCCGGAGCAGCGCAATGCCTGCATCACCAGCACCTTCGGTACTGGCGAACTGATCAAGGCTGCCCTGGACGCCGGTGCCCGCAGGGTGATCCTGGCTATCGGCGGCAGTGCAACCAACGACGCCGGGGCCGGCGCGTTGCAGGCCCTGGGTCTGGGCTTGTTCGATGCCCAGGGCAACCACCTGCCGCGTGGCGGCCTGGCGCTGGCCCATGTGGCGCGTATCGAACTGTCAGGCCTGGACCCGCGCCTGGCCGAAGTACGCTTTGAAATTGCCGCCGACGTCAACAACCCGCTGTGTGGCGAGCACGGTGCTTCGGCAATCTTCGGCCCGCAAAAAGGCGCATCCGCCGAACAGGTGCGCTTGCTGGATCAGGCGCTGGGGCACTTTGCCGATCACTGTGCAAACGTGCTGCCCAAGGATGTGCGCCACGAGCCGGGCTCGGGCGCTGCCGGCGGGCTGGGGTTTGCTGCCAAGGCGTTCTTCGGCGCGCAGTTTCGCGCCGGGGTTGAAGTAGTGGCCGAGCTTGTAGGGTTGGCAGAAGCGGTGAAGGGCGCAGACCTGGTAATCACCGGTGAAGGCCGTTTCGATGCCCAGACCCTGCGCGGCAAAACCCCCTTTGGCGTGGCGAGCATCGCCCGCGCTGAAGGGGTCCCGGTGGTGATATTGGCCGGCACGTTGGGCGAGGGGTATCAGGCGCTGTATGAGCACGGCATTAACGCGGCATTTGCAATTGCCAGCGGCCCGATGACTCTGCAGGACGCCTGCGCCCGGGCAGCGCCATTGCTCACCGACCGGGCGCGGGATATTGCGCGGTTGCTGATCCTGGCCCGGGGTTAAATACCCCCCCTGTGGGAGCAGGCTTGCTCGCGAAAGCATCGCTGTGGTTTGCCAGACCGACCGCGTCGTTTGCATCGCAGGCAAGCCAGCTCCCGCATTGAGGCTACACATCACAGAATCGTGTAAGCTTTGCGGCTCTTCGCATTCGACCCTTAGCGAGCCCTATGCCGTCGCTCTTCAAACGCTCCTTGCTGCCTAAACTGCGCAGCTTTCCGTTGTCCGCCGATGCGCTGAGCATCTTGCCCAGCCCTGCGGATTTTCGCCGCTGCCTGCTGGAGCAGATTGCAGGTGCACGCCATCGCATCACGCTAGTGGCCTTGTACCTGCAACAGGACGAAGCCGGGCAGGAGATCCTCGATGCCCTGCACGCCGCCAAGGCCGCGCGCCCCGAGCTGGAAATTGCCGTGGTGGTTGACTGGCTGCGCGCCCAGCGCGGGTTGATCGGTGCAGGCAAACAGCCCGGCAACGCGGCCTGGTATCAGGCACAAACCGCAGCCCACGACACCCAAGTGCCGATTTATGGCGTGCCGGTGCAGACCCGCGAACTGTTCGGGGTGCTGCATCTCAAGGGCTTTATCGTGGATGACTGCGTGATCTACAGCGGTGCAAGCCTGAACAACGTGTACCTGCACAAGCTCGAAAAGTATCGCTTCGACCGTTACCACCTGCTGCACAACAAACCGCTGGCTGACAGCATGCAGCACTTTGTCCAGCATGATCTGATCGAGAGCAAGGCCGTGCATCGCCTCGATCTGCCCACGTTGCCTACCACTCGCAGCCTGCGTAGCGCTATCGGGGACTTTCGCAGCCACCTGAAAAAAGCCAGCTACGATACCAGCGCCGGGACTGTCGGCCACTTTGGCCTGTCGGTCAGCCCGCTACTGGGGGTGGGTAAAAACAATCAGCTGAGCCGGGTTATTTGTGAACTGATCGCCAGCAGCCAGCAACAGCTGACCATCTGCACCCCGTACTTCAACCTGCCATTGCCGGTGACTCGTGAAATCAACCGGGCTCTGGAACGTGGAGTGCGGATTGATATCGTGGTGGGCGACAAGACCGCCAACGACTTCTATATCCCGCCGAGCGAACCGTTTCGGGTTATCGCAGCGCTGCCGTATCTGTATGAGCTGAGCCTGCGCCGCTTCGCCAAGAGCCATCAGCGCATGATCGACAACGGTCTGTTGAACCTGCATCTGTGGCGCGAAGGTGACAACACCTACCACCTTAAAGGCATGTGGGTGGATGACCGCTACACCTTGCTGACCGGCAATAACCTCAATCCTCGGGCATTCCGCCTGGATCTGGAAAACGGCCTGTTGATCGACGATCCGCGCCGTGAGTTGCTGGAGCCGCGCAGCAAGGAGCTGGAGGCTATCTTTGCCCATACGCAACGTATCGACAACTTCAAGGACCTGGAAACCCTGGCTGATTATCCGCCAGCGGTGGCCAAGTTCCTGCGTCGCGTAAGCCGGGTACGGATCGAACGCCTGCTCTACCGAATTCTCTGAATACCTGTGGGAGCGGGCTTGCTCGCGATAGAAGCGGCGCGGTGTACCTGTCACGGCGCGTCGATGCAATCGCGAGCAAGCCCGCTCCCACAGGGTATGGTCAGGGTAATTGCGGGATATACACCACGCTGCCACCTTCGCGTTTGTGCAACAACCGGTCGCCATTGTCCGGCTGGCTGGTGAGGGTCTGGTGATCCATGCTCAAGTAGCCAAGGGGCAGGGGATCGCCACTGCGGTACTGGGCAAAAATCAGCGTACGTTGCGGGTTGAAATGCTGGCCGCTGGTTTTGTCCAGCCAGGCCATTAACCCGGCACTGTCGCCATCGCGAGGGTAATCCTGGCTCTGGTCGATATAGAAGAACGGCTCGCCTTCATTCTGCACATACATGGGCAGTTTGTTGTCGACATCAATCATCACCATGCGCCACTGATCCCAGGGCGCCTGCTGGCTGGCCCGCGCTTTCACATCCTGGCCAAACTGGATAACCCCGCCGCCGCCGTTGGACCACGGATAGAACACCCCCAGCACCAACAGCAGTAACGTCGTACTCATGCCGAAACCGATGTTCCAGCGGCGCGGGTTGGTTTTGCCTTGCGCCATGCGCCGGGTCACCCACCAGGCCGCCAGCAGTTGGGCCAACGGCACCAGCGGCAACACGTAATAACTGCGCCGGCTGCCGCTGGCGGTGAAAAATACAAACAGCAAACCCAGCCCCCACACCAGCCACCGCGTATTGGGCTCGATATGCCGCCATTGACGTACGGCCATCCACAGCCCGATCATCCAGAACGGTGCCCAGGGCAGGGTGTAGGCCGGCAAGTAGATCAGGTAGGTGTAGATCGGCCCCATATGGTCAAAGGGGTTGAAGAACCGCACCACGTTTTCACGTAGCACCAGTTCCAACCCGCTTTCGCCATAGGTGGGCGCGCCATACAGGTGGGACAGCACGAAGGGCAGCATATATACGGCCCCGGCAACCACCAGGGCGAGGAGCAAACGCAGGTTCAGATGACGCTTCCAGCGTTGTTCACTTAGCAGATGAGGCAACAGCACCAGCCCTGGCAGGATAAAACCGATCAGCCCCTTGAGCAGCGAGGTCAGGGACAGCAACAGGAAAAACACACAGTACCGGCTCAGACGGGTGTCATCGGGGCCGCGCCAGTACCACCAGACTGCCGCCAGCAAGCCGAACACCGTAAGGATGTCCGCCGTGGCCACCCGCGCCCAGAATACAAAGTAGAAGGTCGTGGCCAGCATCCAGCCAGCGATCAGCCCGGTGCCCTTGCGAAACAACTGCTCGCCGAGCAGGTACACCAGCCACACGCTTAGCCAGGCGGCAATAACGGATGACAGGCGCAAGGACCAGTGGCCCAGGCCACCCATCAAGCTTGCGGTTGCCGTGATCAGCCAGTACGAGGGCAGGGGCTTGTCGTAGTAGGGCGAGCCTTTCAGATAAGGATCCAGGTAATCACCGCTCTGCAGCATCTGCAGGGCGATATTGGCCCAGCGGGTTTCCGGGCCCCAGAGCTCCCGTGAACCCAGGCCCAGCAACAAGAGCAGGGCAGATACGGCCAACAACACCAGCAAGCCTTTTTGCTCGCTGTTCCAGCATTTGATCAGAGTCATTCAGGCTGAACCTTGGGAAAGATGAAAATCGCGAGATCACCGCGTTCGTAGCGCTTGCCACCCAGCGGCAGCAGCTCGACTTCGTGGGTTTCCAGTGCCGAATGAGCGCGCATGACCACGCCGACCGAGCCGCGTAAACGTGCCTCCTTCATCCAGCGATCGATGCTATCCATATCAACCTGACGCCCGGCTGAATCGGCATAACCCAAACCATATTTAAGCTCTCCGGTGCTGTTATAGAGCGTGATATCAGGCCGACCCAGGCGCCAGGACAGGGCCGATGCCGCGCCCAGGTCATTGCTGAGCAGCGTGCGGGCCTGACTCAGTTCCTGTACATGCTCGGCAATAAACTGATCGGGCATTTTGCTGTTGATGATCACTCCCGGCATCGCAGCGGGCAACAGCGCCACCAGCACACCCATGCCCATCGCAGGTGCTGCCCACAGCAGCAGCGGGCGTAGGGCTTGCAGGGCGTTGCTAAGCAGCCAGCCCAGCAACACGATATAGGCCAGAGACAGGCTGAACACCTCGGTGTTCTCATACACCGGGCGACTGAATTGCAGGTAAGCCAGTCCAACCAGGCCGGCAACCGCCAATAGCACATTCAACAGGCCGTTGATACGCAGGGTGCGGCCCTTTGCCTGTTCAATCCATGAAACCACGGCTCGGCCCATCAGCAGCGCCAAAGGCAGCAGGCACGGCATGATGTAGGTGGGCAGCTTGCCCTTGCTCATGCTGAAGATGGCCAGTGGCAGCAGCATCCACAACAGCAGAAAGCCGATCGCAGGTTGGCGCTTGTGTTTCCAGGCATCCATCAGGGTTTTCGGCAGCAAGGCCGCCCAGGGCAGGCTGGCGGCCAACAGGATCGGCAGGTAGAACCACCAGGGTTGGGTATGTTGTGCATCGGCCGCGCTGAAACGGCGTACGTGTTCGTTCCAGAAAAAAAACTGCCAGAAGTCCGGTTCCTGATGGTGGATCGCCAGCGCCCACGGCAGGCAGACAGCCACTGCGACAAGGATCGCCAACGGGCCATGGCTCAGCACTTCCTTGACGCGCCGCTGCCACAAGGCATAGGGAGCGGCGATCAACACGGGCAGTAACCAGGCCAGAAACCCCTTGGTCATAAAGCCCATGCCGCAGGCCACGCCCAGCACGGCCCAGGCACCGATGCGCGCGCGGCGAGTGGTGCTGTCAAAGGCATACCAGAGTGCTACCAGACTGAGGTTGACCCAGAAGGTGAACTGCGGGTCGAGGTTGGCATAGCCGGCTTGCCCGGCCACCAGTCCAAAACTCATATACAGCAGTGCGCTGGCAAAACGCTTGCGCGGGTCATGCCACAGGCGCCCGGCAATCAGCCATGCCAGCCAGACACTCAGCCCGGTACTCAGTGCCGAGGCGATCCGCACACCAAACAGGTTGTCACCGAATACAGCTTGCCCGATGGCGATCATCCAGTAACCGGCAACCGGCTTCTCGAAATAGCGCAAGCCCATAAAGTGTGGGGCTACCCAGTTGCCGCTATGGAGCATTTCCTGGCTGATCTGGGCATAGCGGGTTTCGTCAGGTATCCATAAGCCGTGGCTCATCAGCGGCAAAAGATAAAATACGACAAAAGCCAGGATCAAACCGGGTATTGCCCAGCGCTCAACACCTCGAGTGCGGGTATTGCAAGGTACAACGCCAGCCATGCTTTCCATCTGCGCGCCTGTTATCGACGTAAGTTATGGCCAGCACGTTAATCGGGAGGAAGTGGCGGAGAGGTGAAGCCTATGTGAAAAAAATGCGCGTCAAGCAGGGGTTACCCGATACACGCAACGGCGACTGCCTGTGATCATGTGTTCTGTTCGCTCAACCTGCCCCGAGTCCCCGATGGCCGCCTGGAACACTTGCAACTCTGCCCGGCAAAAGCCCTGGCATTGCTGCGCTGCAACACAGATCGGGCAGTGATTTTCGATGATCAACCAGTTCTCGCCTTCAGCTTCCATGCTCGCCATATACCCGGCGCTGTCGCGTATGGCCACCAGCACCTGAACTTTCTCTTGCAGGTTTCGCCCTTGCTCACAGGCTGCAACGTATTCGCGGGTATTGGCCAGTTCCATGCTCTCGACCACTTTGTCGATCCCTTCATTGCCGTAGATCAGCTTGATTGAATCAATCAACTGCGCCGTGAGCTGCGCATGGGTATTGGGGAATCTGGCTTGAGCGGCATCGGTCAACACCCATTTTTGCGAAGGGCGCCCGGCCCCAACCGGCGGCATCAGGCAGCCAACGATCATGGCGCCGTCTACCAGCTTCTGGACCTGCTGGCGCGCAGCTTCCGGGGTGATATCGAGCATTGCCCCAAGATCCGCGGTTTTCAGCGGCCCGCGGGTTTTCAGCAGAAACAGGATCCGCTCGGCAGTGGCGCCGTTGTTGCGTGCAGCATCAGGGGAGTCAGTCGCGAGCATAGAACAAAGCCATCAGGGTAATGAGGTTTATCGGGGGATCATACCGCCTGGAGGATAAATAATTACCAAAGTATTTGCTTTTATAATAGGCTGATTGCATCGAAATGGAACTCAAGGAAGGGAAATGACAACGGCATCGGGATGGTCGGCATTGCTATGGGGCCGCAACGGGCTGCGATCGGTGGCACTGGCAGGCGGAGTGGCGTTGCATGCCATCAACGTGTATCTGGTGACAACCATTTTGCCCTCGGTGGTCAAGGATATCGGCGGGCTGGATTACTACGCCTGGAACACCACACTGTTTGTGGTGGCCTCGATCATTGGCTCGGTAGTGTCGGCCAAATGCCTGTCGGCCCTTGGCCCCAGGCTCGCGTATAGCCTCGCCGGGCTGGTCTTTGCGCTGGGTTGCGGGGTGTGCAGCAGCGCCCCTGACATGGCCGTGCTGGTGTTGGGGCGCACCATTCAAGGCCTTGGCGGCGGACTGTTGTTTGCCCTGCCGTATTCAATGATCCGACTGGTGTTCAACCAAACCCTGTGGCCAAGGGCAATGGCCCTGATTTCAGGAATGTGGGGCGCCGCGACCTTGATTGGCCCAGCCGTTGGCGGGGTGTTTGCGCAGTACGATGCCTGGCGTGCAGCATTCTGGGCACTGATCCCGGTAACCCTGCTGTTTATGCTGCTGGCCTGGGCCATGCTGCCCGGGAAAAGAGTCGAGGCATCACCTCGTCTGGTCTTGCCCTGGCTGCAACTGTTGCTGTTGACTGGCGTGGTGATGGCGATTGCCCTGGGCAGCATCAAGCCATCGCCGCTGTATAACGCGCTTGGGCTGGTGATCGGGCTGGTACTGCTGTATGCCGTGTACCGTGTTGAAAGCAGCGACAGGCACCGCATGTTGCCCAAGCACAGCCTGAGCCCTGGCAGTGCGCTGTTGCCGATCTATCTGTCGATGAGCCTGATGGTCATTGGCATGACCAGCGAAGTGTTTGTACCGTACTTCTTGCAGGTTTTGCATCTGCAAACCCCGCTGGTGGCGGGCTATATTGCAGCACTGATGGCGGCCGGCTGGACCCTTGGTGCGCTTTACAGCAGCGGCCTGGCGCTGGCATCTGCCAACCGGGCAATCTGCTGCGGCCCCGTATTTGTGGTGTCGGGGCTGGCACTGGCGGCTGTCTGTGTGCCGCAAAGCGGCAGTTCATTGATCAGCCTGACCGGCGTTTCCCTGGCAATGATCGGCGTCGGTACAGGGATCGGGCTGGCGTGGCCGCATCTGCTTACCCGAGTACTGGCCAATGTGCCTGACAGCGAAAAGGACATTGCCGGTGCGTCCATTACCACCGTGCAACTGATTGCCACGGCGATTGGCGCGGCACTGGCGGGGATGATTGCGAATATGGCCGGTTTATCCGCTACGGGTGGCGTGGAGGGTGCCGCCAATGCTGCCGCCAATGCTGCCGCCTGGCTCTTTGGCCTGTATGCCGTGTTGTCTGCGTTGCTGTTTATAACGGTGCGACAGGTGATTGCCCATAGTGCAAAGCGCTGAATCCGCCAGAAATCATGCCTGTGTCGATTTGTCGCAGGCGTTGCTGCATCCCCCGGTTTTACAGGCTGCTGGCGCTGTAGTGCACCATTGAGGGGCGTGACTGCCGTGCGACAGCCTAGCGACAGTGGTAAATTCTGCGCCCATGCAACACGTCTACCCCACAGCAATCGTGCGCGCCAAGCCGGTCACTCCTGGCATCGGGCAGCGTACACACCTGCCTGATAATACGCAGGTTAAAGGCCTTTTCCGTTGGAAAAGGCCGCTTAAAGGAACCTGACATGAATGATTTACTGACTCGCCGCCGCGTAGTCACCGGTCTTGGCTTGCTCAGCCTGGGCTTGATCGCAGGTTGCGACCCTGGCAGCGGTTTGTCATACAAGTACGGCAAAGACCTCAGCAATGAAATCCTCGGGCGCAAGTTCAAGCTCAGGGATGCTCAAGGCAACGAGATGATGCTGGGCAGTTTTCGCGGGATGATGCCGATGATTTTCTTCGGCTTTACCCAGTGCCCGGCCGTGTGCCCGACCGCGCTGGCCCGTGCCGCCCAGGCGAAGAAAATGATGGGCCCCGACGGCGACCGCTTGCAGGTGGTGTTTATCACCCTGGACCCGGAGCGCGACAAGCCGGCGATGCTTGATGCCTATGTAAAAGCCTTTGACCCGAGCTTTATTGCCTTGTCCGGCACACTGGAAGAAACCGCGGCTACGGCCAAGGAATTCAAGGTGTTTTACGAGAAGATCCCTACCGGTGACTCTTACACCCTGTCTCACACCGCAACCAGTTTCGTTTTCGATTCCCGTGGTGTGTTGCGTCTTGGCCTGTCGCCTTCACTGTCAGCCAAGCAGTGTGCCGAAGACCTGCTCACCGTGATGTCAGTCTGCTAATCCTGTGCACTTTGGAATGAGCCAACCCTATGAAGCCTGTTAAGTATCTACTGTTGTCACTGCTGGGCATGAGCCTGCACGTTTCTGCGCAAACCGTTGTTGATGATGCCTGGGTGCGCGCCACCGTGGCCGGTCAGCCTTCGACCGGTGCCTTTATGCACATTACTTCGAGCACCGACAGCAAGCTGGTTGAAGTCCGTTCTCCGGTAGCCAAGACCGTACAGATCCACGAATCGAAGATGCAAAACGACGTGATGAGCATGCAGCCAGTGACATCGGTAGCGCTACCGGCGGGCAAGGGCGTGGCCATCGAACCTGAGGGCTACCATGTGATGCTGATTGACCTGGTCAATCAGGTCAAAGCCGGTGACCAGGTACCTTTGACCCTTATTGTTGAAGACAGCAAAGGGGTCAAGGAACAGATTGAGGTGAAGGCCGAGGCGCGTGCACTCAATAGCATGCCGATGCACCACGATCATGGTTCGATGCACTGATTCGCAGTTAAACGCCGTAGCAGCAGCCTCGTTCCTTCGGCAGCTGCTACGGTTGGTTTACCTAAAACCGGCCCGTCAGCGGGTATTCGACCGCCAGGCGTATCTGGTCCGCATCCAGTTCGGCCTGTGCGGTATTGCCGCGATGGACATTATGTCGCAATGACATGATGGTGCCCTTGGCTGCACCGCTCTGCACCACATAGCGCGCTTCGAGATCCCGTTCCCAGTGCTTCCCGCCTTTGCCATAGCCCAGGTACGCATAGCCGCCCCGCGGATCCACATGGCTGCCGTCAATCTGGCTACCTCGCACATACGCTGCGCTGAACACCAGCCCCGGCATACCCCAGGGTGTCATCGCCAGGTCGTAACGCGCTTGCCATGATTGTTCGTTAGGTGCGTTGAAGTCAGATAGCTGGACCGCATTGGTCAGGAAAATCGCGCCCCGTGTCACATAATCAAATGGCGTGTTGCCATGCACTTTCTGATAGCCCACGCTGAAACTGTGCGGGCCCTGGGCATAGGTGCTCAGCAAACTCCAGGTGGTGTTATCGATATTGCCCGACAGCGCCTTGCCTTCATCGGTTGTGCGGTACAGGTTGAGGTTCAGCGACAGCGAGCGGTTTTCATCCAGCGCGTGGCTGAAGACGGCGCCCAGGTAATGCTGGTTCCAGGTGTCTTCGTAGCGCGAGGTGTAAAGGCTGGCGCTGAGGTTTTTGCTCGGGGTATACACCAGCCCGGCCAGGTCGAATGCATTGCCTTTGGGGCCATTGGAATAATTGACCACAAAGCCCTGATTGTGGCTGCTGGCATTGCGGTCGGTGCTTTCGGTGAAATGCCCACCGACCATTTTAAGGGCATTGAACTCGTTGCTGGTGAGGAACACCCCCGTGGCCGTTTCCGGCAGCAAGCGGCTGTCGGATGAGCTGAACACCGGGGTCTTGACCCGCTGCTCACCCCAGGACAGCACCGTGTTGGACATACGCAGCTTGAGCGCCGCGCCACCTCGGCCGTAGTTGTCCTTGGGGTAGCCGTCGTTGTCCAGCCCAAGCAGGCGGGCCTTGCCGGCGCGACCGCCGCCACTGTCCAGCTTGAGGCCCATATAGGCGTGGGCATCCACCCCGACACCGATCAGGCCCTGGGTAAAGCCTGATTGCAGGGTGCCCATCAAGCCGTAGGCCCACTCTTCGCCATAGCCATTGCGATCGGAGCGCGATTTATAGGCATTGCGTGCGCCGCTGTTGCTGGCTCCGTGGCGATACTCACGGCTGTCGTAGACCGTACGGTTGACCACACTCCAGGTGCTGTCTTCAATAAAGCCCTTGGCTTGCTCCTGGGCCGACTCCGCCACGGCCAGGGGGCTGGCGAGGGCGATCAGGATCGCGGAGCGTGTACCCACGGCACTCATTTCGCCACCTGCTGCTGTTGCAGTGCAGCAGTCAAACGGTCCAGTGCGCGTTTGGGTAACGTGGCGGGCAGCACCGGGGGCTCGGTAGAAGGTTCGCCCACCTGAATCAGCATGACCATGCCCATGGCCAGGTGCGGGGTGCATTGAATGCCGTAGAGGCCGGGCACGCTGAAGGTTTGCTCTACCTCCTGGTTGATCTTGCCCTTGAACGGTTGCGCACCTTCAGGCAGCAGTCCGGGCAGTGTGGCCGCATTGTGGCCGCTTTGTGTGGGGATGAACCTGACCGTGTCGCCGGGGGCGATCTGCAGGTAATCCGGTTCATAGACCATACCGGCCGTGGCACTGCGGGTGAGCATTTTCACTTCGTGGGTTTGTGCCAGTGCCGAAGTACAGAGCAGGGCAGTGGTCAGCAGCAGGGTCAGGGATGAAATACGCATGGGTGGCTCTCTTAAATAGTATTCAAACGCACATACGCAGGATCTGCGCGCCGTCAAAAGGGTCAGTCAGGTAATGCGCCTGTACCCCGAATGTGCTCTGCAGCCGTTGCGGGGTCAGGACTTCAAGGGGTTTACCAAGCGCCATCAAGCGGCCACGTTCAAGAATCGCCAGGCGATCACAGCTCAGGGCCTGATTGAGGTCGTGCATGGCGATCAGGGTGGTCACGGGCAGGGCATGTATGGTTTTTAATATGGCCAGCTGATGCTGGATATCCAGATGATTGGCGGGCTCATCCAGCAACAGGATTTGCGGGCGCTGGGCCAGGGCCCGGGCGATATGCACGCGTTGTCGCTCACCACCCGAGAGCCCGCGCCAGGTACGGTTGCGCAGATGCGTAGCATCCACATCGGCCAGTGCCTGCTCGACAATGGCCGTGTCCCTGGCTGACCACGGGCTTAGCGCCGACAGCCAGGGTGTACGGCCCAGCGCGACGGCATCAAAAACGCCAATGCTGTCGTGGGTGTCGGCATGCTGCTCGACCACCGCCAGGGTTTGCGCAATGTTGCGCTGGCTCATTTTGCGCAGCGCTTGCCCGTGCAGTAAAACCTGGCCCTGGCCGGGCACCCGCAGGTTGGCCAGCAGCTTGAGCAATGTGGACTTGCCGGAGCCGTTGGGCCCGACTATCCCCAGGGTTTCGCCGCGCTGCACACTGAGGGTGATGCCCTGCAACAGCTGGGCATCACCCACGCGGTAACTCAGGTTGCTACAACTCAGTACCGTCATCGTGCATGTCTCCGGCCGATCAGGATCAGCGCAAATACGGGCGCGCCCACCAGGGCAGTGACCACGCCGACGGGAATCACCTGGCCTTTTATCAAGGTGCGTGACAGCACATCGGCGGCAATCAGGAACAAGGCCCCGCCCAGGGCGCTGACGGGCAGCAGGCGGCCATGCCCGGTACCGGCCAGCAAGCGCACGGCGTGGGGAATGACCAGCCCGACAAAACCGATGGAGCCTACAATCGACACCATCACCGCCGTCACCAGCGCCGCACAACTGATCAGCAATAGCTGCACCCGGCGCACCGGGATACCCAATGAGGCCGCTGAGTCCGCACCAAAGGTGAACGCATCCAGCGCCCGTCGATGCCACAGGCACACCGCCAGCCCCAGCACCGCAACAGGCACTGCCAGCCATACCGAAGGCCAGCGCACGCCACTGAGATTGCCCAGCAACCAGAACATGATCCCGCGAGCCTGCTCGGAACTGGCCGATTTGGTGATCAGGAAGGCAGTGATTGCGTTGAACAACTGAGAACCGGCAATGCCTGCCAGGATGATCTGGGCACTTACACCGGAGGGCCCGCTGGCCCGTGCCAGCAGAATAACCAGGGCAAAGGCGCAAATCGCCCCGGCAAAGGCCCCGGCCGACAGTGAAATGGCCCCGGCGCCCAGACCAAGCACCGCGACCACAACGGCACCTGTGGACGCTCCGGCAGAAATGCCCAGCAGGTAGGGGTCGGCCAGCGGGTTGCGCAGCAAGGACTGCAATACCACGCCGCAGATGGCCAGCCCCGCACCGCAGGCTGCGGCCACCAGGGCTCGGGTCAGGCGATAGTTCCAGACAATGCCTTCGTCGATCGGGTCCAGTGCATGCCCGGCGCCCCACAGTTTGTTGGCCAGTACCTGCAGCACCACATCGGGTGCGATCGGAGTTTCACCGATAGCGACCCCGGCGAGTACAGCCAGCAGCAGTGCTGTACAGGCGGCGAAGGCAGTGATCAACCGTGCAGTCATTTAGGCAGGTCGTGGCGGCTGATCGCAGTTGCGAGTGTTTCGATGCCGTCGAACAGGCGCAGGCTGGCCTGCATCCCGTGGGCATCGAGGACAATGATGCGGTTGTTTTTCACGGCATCCATATTGCGGGTTACCGGGTCGGTACGCAGGAATTCAAGTTTTTTCTCGACGTCATCCGCCGGGAAGCGTCGGCGATCCATGCGCGCGATGACCAAAAATGTCGGGTTGGCCTTGGCCAGGGTTTCCCAGCCGACAGTTGGCCATTCTTCATCGGACTCCACCACATTGCGCACGCCCAGGGTGTTGAGCATAAAGTCGGGGATACCCTTGCGCCCGGCAACATATGGGTCGATATCCATGTCCGCACTGGAGAACCAGAACAGCGCACTGGTGGCGCTCAGGTCCTTGCCCTTGAGCGAGGCAATGGATTTTTCCAGGCTCGCCTTGAGCTGGTTGTTCAGTTGTTCACCGCGCGCCTGCACATCGAAGATCTCTGCCAGCTGGCTGATGCTCTTGTAGACAGTGTCGATACTGAATGGCTGCATGCGCGTGCCGTCGGCGCCAACCAGGTTGTCTTTGCCCTCGCAGTCAGAAGGCATCAGGTAAGTCGGTATCTTCAGTTCGTGAAACTGCTCGCGGGTGCCCACCACACCCTGCGGCCCCACCATCCACTCCAGCTGCACGACCACCAGCTCCGGGCGTTTCCCAATGACGGCTTCAAAGCTCGGGTCATTGTCGGCCAGGCGCTCAACCTTGTCGTTCTGTGCCTGGTATTGCACGGGGACATCGTTGAACCACAAAGAAGTACCCACCAGCCTGTCACCAAGGCCCAGGGCATAGAGCATTTCGGTGCCGGCCTGGCCAATGGTTACCGCGCTTTTGGGGGCATGCTCAAACGTCAGCGGGGTGGCGCAGTTCTGCAGGGTCAGGGGGTATTGCGTGGGGGTCGCATGAGCCAGGGCCGGCAAGGCCAGCGTGACCATGAGCGTAACAACGCGGTGCAACAGCATGATGCAATCTCCATTTGATCGTACACGGGGCATAGGTGCACGGACGGGAATGCATCATCGGGTACTGCTGCAGCAACAGTACAAAGCAGGATGCCTCCCCGGACACCCCGCCGGTTAGTGTGTGGACTTTGCCGGCAGGTCTCCTGACTGATGGGTCATCGCTTGCTCCAGCCTTCCCGGGGGGTATCCCAGTGGCAATCTTGGAGCAGGCTCGTCATCTACAGTTGCGGGGGCAGTTCCGTTGGGTGCTGAAAAAGCACTGCGGATTCCCTTTTAACCCCCCGCTAGGGGGGACCGGCGGCGAGATGATAATCGATCCTGTTGGGCAAAGGGGGGCGCCGTCAGAATCAGAAATACTTGAGCCAGGTGATATCCCGCCGGCGGGCTTTCAAGTTGGCGAACCAGCGCACCGGCAAATACAACGAAATGGCCAGCAGCACGGCCGTTAACCACACCGCCCCGATACTGTCGAAACCGAAATAGTTGCCCTGATTCAAGCCAAACAGGGCAACACTGGCCAGGTACAGCACTTTGAGTGCATACAGATGCAACAGATAGAAAAACATCGGGGCTGCGCCAAACACGGCCAGGGTGCTGATCCACTTGCGCTGTTGCGCCCGCTCAAACGTCAGCAACAGCAACAGGCCCACACCCAGGGTCAAGGCGAGAAACAACAGCGAAGGCGGGTATTTAGTGATATTGAAAAAACTCATCACGCTGTGCATGGCGGAGTCATGGCTTGCCCAGGGGGCCTCGCCATAGCCATTGAACAAACGCAGCAGCATAAAGCCGAGCAGGGCGCCACTGCCCGCCAGCAACAGATAGCGCTGGCGCAGGGCTGGCGGGGTGGAGCGGGTGAACCAGGGGCCCAGGCAATAACCCAGAGCAATCACGCCGATCGACGGCAACACCGGATAGGACGTGCGCATGCGCAAGCTGTCGCCCACTTCAATCCAGCCGCGATCATGCAAAATCGCCCAGGGCACATGCATCATCGACCCCGCCGCAAAATGCAGGTTATCCAGCAGATTGTGCCCGGCGATGATTCCCAGGCCAAGTATCAGCAAGACCGGGCGTGGCAGCCACACCAGGGCGGCAAGGGCGATCATGCTGACGCCAATGGCCCAGATGACCTGCATGTAGATCACCGACGGCGGCAACTGGAAAGTCCAGGCGAAGTTGACCAGAGTGAACTCCAGCAGCACCAGAAACAGCCCGCGCTTGAACAGGAACGCCGAAACATCGCCTTTGCCCTGATACTTTTCGCCATACAGATACGCCGACAGACCGGTCAGCAAGACAAACACCGGCGCACACAGATGGGCCAGGGTACGGCTGAAGAACAGTGCAGGGTCGGTGATCTCGATATTCATCGGGTCGGCTACTTGCCGGTGCAGGAAGAACGTCTCGCGCACGTGGTCCAGCAGCATAAAGAGGATAACCAGGCCCCGCAGGGCATCGATGGACAGCAGGCGCTGATTCAAGGGGGGAGTAGGGAGGGTCATTGAAGGGTCGCTGGCAAGGGAATGTTATAAAGTACTGATACTGTATAACATTCCCTGTTTCGCTGTCACCCCTTTGAGAAATACTCTCAAAGCTGGATATGTCTAGCGCAGCACTTTCACCCAGGCCATCAGCAATGCCGAAGACAGCACCCCGGCCGTCATAAAGATATACGCCGCCCCCGGATTGCCGGTAAGGCCGATCAGGTAGCCCACGATCCAGGAGCCGACAAAGGCCCCCAGGGCGCCACAGGCATTGATCAGGCCAATGGCTCCGCCGAACACGTTCGAAGGAATAATCTCCGGTATCAGTGCGAAAAAAGGCCCATAAGGTGCGTAAAGTGCAGCACCGGCAATAGTCAGCAAAGCAAACGACAACCAGAAATGTGAAGACCCGAGCAGGAACGAGCAGAAGAAGGCCAGCGCCCCCAAGGCCAGCAGCGGCCAGATGAAGGGTTTGCGCTGCTGGGTTTTGTCCGAAGCCCAGGACACAGCCAGCATCGTCGCTACCGCTGCGACATAAGGAACTGCGCTTAGCCAGCCAACTGTCACGATGTCCGCCGCCGCTGCCTGTTTGATAATGCTCGGCAGCCACATGATAAAACCGTACACGCCAATGCTCCACAGCGCATGCACACAGCACAACTGGATCACCACAGGGCTGGTAAACGCCTGACGGTAATTGCGCACTTGTTGCATGCCTTTCTGTTCATCAGCCAGGGTCGCCGCCAGTCGGGCTTTTTCCTGTGGCGTCAACCAGTTCACCTGTTCAGGCCTGTCTCGCGCCATGCGCCACCAGACGAAGGCCCAGAGCACCGCTGGCGCGCCTTCAATGATGAACATTTCGCGCCAGCCCCAGGCCTGGATCAGGTAGCCGGACAGTACCGACATCCACAATACGGTCACCGGGTTGCCCAGCACCAGGAAGGTATTGGCCCGCGAGCGCTCTTTGCGGGTGAACCAGTTGCTGATGAAAATCAGCATGGCCGGCATCACGGCCGCTTCGACAATGCCCAGGGAAACCCGAATAAACATCAGCATCGGGATATTGGTCACCAACCCCGTGGCCATGGCGCAAAAGCCCCACAGGATCAGGCTCCAGAACACCAGTTTGCGCACGCTGTACTTCTGCGCGTAGATCGCCCCCGGTACCTGGAAGAAAAAGTAACCGAGAAAAAACAGCGCACCGATCAGCGAGGACATGCCCTTGGTGATGCCCAGGTCCTGCTCGATGCCCGCCGCACTGGCAAAGCCGTAGTTGGCCCGGTCCAGGTAGGCCAGGCTGTAAGTAATGAATATCAGCGGGATCAGATACAGCCAGCGTTTGGTCGCGAAGCCCTGGGTCTTGACCTGCGCACTGCCGATCTCGCTCAAGGGCAGTGCTGGTTCTTTAAGCGTGCTCATGGGGTGTTCCTTGTTATTGTTTTTCAGGTGCGGGTCAAACAACGCAGGTCAGGCCCCCGTCCACAAACAGGGTTTGCCCGTTGATAAAGTCCGAAGCCGGCGAAGCCAGGAACACCGCGGCTCCGCACAGCTCATCAACCCGGCCCCAGCGGCCAGCCGGGGTGCGCTTGCACAGCCACTCGGAAAACTCCTGGTTATCGACCAGGGCGCGATTCATTTCGGTGGCAAAATAGCCCGGGGCCAGGCCATTGGCCTGGATGCCATGCCGTGCCCACTCGGCGCACATGCCTTTGGTGAGCATCTTCACTGCGCCTTTGGAGGCGGCATAAGGGGCGATGGTCGGGCGTGCCAGCTGGCTTTGCACCGAGCAGATATTGATGATCTTGCCGCGACCGCGGGCGATCATGTGCCGCGCAACAGCTTGGGAAACATGGAACACACCGTCCAGGTTGGTGCGCATCACGTCGTGCCAGTCGCTGGCGCTGAAGTCCTCCAGTGGCGCACGACGCTGGATGCCGGCGTTGTTGACCAGAATATCGATGGCCCCGACATCGCTCTCAAAGGTGTTGATCGCGGCTAGCAATTGCTCGCGGTCGGTCACATCGAAGGCCACGGATTCAGCCTTCAGCCCTTCGTCGCGCAGTTGAGCGGCCACGGCACGAGATTTATCGATATTGCGAGTGTTGATCACCACCGTTGCGCCAGCTGCGCCCAGGCCGCGGGCCAGTTCAAGCCCGATACCCTGGCCTGATCCGGTGATCAGGGCCCGACGCCCCTCAAGCTTGAAGCTGTTGATATTGAATGACATGCTGTTCTCCACAAATGGCCGTTTATTATTTTCAGCGGCCTTGTGGTTACTTCACCTCAAGCTATAAGTGCAGTCCAATCGTCATTGCTGATCTCGTGATCAATATTCTTGATTAAGATATTGGAACGTACTGCAGTGAGGGCTTGTCCATAAAGCCTGTACTCCCATACGTTGAGGTGAACATGCGCAGCTTGATTTCTGCATCAATAATGGCCGGTCTTTTGTGCGCCATGCCTTACGCAGCACAGGCTGATGACGACAAACCCGGGGACTGCAAGCCGGGGCAGATACTGGCTGAGTCCATGGACCTGAGCAGTTGCTATGGCAACGGCGACAAGGCGCCTGATCAATTCATCCGGGACGCGGAGGCGATCAAGGACTGGCACGCCCGGGGCCTGCCAAAACCTGATGAACATGAACAGTGGGTGCAAATCAGCGGCCACTATGTGCTGGTCAATCGCGTCAATGCGGTAATCAAGGAGATCCGCACCAAAGACGCCAGAGTCCTGAGTAAATAACGGCTGGATCCCGGACCAGTCAGCTCCCACCGATTGCGCTGCTGGCAATCAGGGTGGGAGCGAGCTTGCTCGCGATGATGTCACGCCGATCAGCTTTAACCCGCAGCGCGGCCATGGGCTGCCGTGGCCAGTTGCCCGGTGTCGACCCGTACGAAAATCGAATCGCCCACCGCCGTCAGCACATCCCCGGCATAGACCTCGCATAAAATCCGCGTTTTACGCCCCACGTCGCCTTCCACCCGGGCCCGCAAGGTCAGCGGCACGCCCATGGGCGTCGGTTTGATAAATTTGATTCCCAGGTTGCCCGTGACGCAATTGATCCGCGGCAGGCTGACCGCATCGCGCTGCTCCATGCGGTAGTGATAAGCCATGGCCGTCCAGTTCGAATGGCAGTCCACCAGCATGGCGATCATGCCGCCGTATACCAGTTCGGGCCAACCGCAATATTTGGGGTCCGGCAGGTGTTCGGCAATCACATGCACACCGTCTTCGTGCCAGTAACTCTTGATATGCAAGCCGTGAGGGTTGTGGCTGCCGCAGCCATAACAGACTCCATCGGGGACGGCGGTGTCTTGCAGAGAGGTCGTTAGCCGGGACATATCATATTCATCCTCAAGGACCCGCCGACTTGTCGTGGCGGGCAATGTTCACAGCCAGCCGGGCTGTTGGAAAAGGTCTAAACCGGCGTCCGATTGCTGAGCAAAATCTTGCCGCTGGCCTCGGCAATCTGCTCGCCGCGCTGGTTGCTGCAATAGCCGCTGAGTACCGCAATACCGCCATTGCTGCGGGGTTTGTCGAGGGTTTCGGTAATGGTCCATTCGACACTCAGGGTGTCGCCTGCAAACACCGGAGCGATAAACCGGCAGTTATGCTCAAGGTAGGCCACGGCGGTGCCGTAGAAGTACATGCCGATGGAAGCAGACATGAAGGCGCTGGTCATTGGCCCATGCAGGATCGGTCGACCGAAACGGCTGCTGGCACAAAATTGGGCATCGCTGTGCAACGGGTTGAAGTCACCAAACATGCCGCAGGCACGGCTGATGTGTGACGCATCGATGGTCAGCGACTGGCCAAACGTTTCGCCCCGGGTAATTTCGTCGAAAGCCTTTCCTAGAAAATTCATGCTTGCAGCTCCATCGCAGTACGTTGTTCTTCCAGTTCGCGCAGGGCCTTGCGAATGATTTTGCCCGTCGTGGTCATAGGCAGCTCGTCGAGGAATTCAATTTCACGGGGGTACTCATGGGCCGCCAGTTGTGCGCGAACATGCGCCTGCAGCTCGCGTATGGTGTTGTCGCTGGCGGCGTAGCCGTGGTTGAGGACGACAAACGCCTTGACCACCTCGGTACGAATCGGATCTTTCTTGCCGATAGCCGCCGCCATTTTCACCGCCGGATGCTTGATCAGGCAGTCTTCGATGGGGGTCGGTCCGATGCGATAGCCTGCGCTGGTGATGACGTCATCGTTGCGTCCAAGGAAGAAGATATAGCCATCCTCATCCATCGAGCCCTTGTCGCCCGTCACCAGCCAGCCGTTGAGGTATTTCTCGGCAGTGGCCTGGCTGTTTTCCCAATAGCGCAGCATCTGGCTGCCGTTGGGCGTGGCCACGGCAATATGCCCTGAACCACCTGTGGGCACGGGCACGCCATAGTCGTCGACGATGGCCACGTCAAACCCCTCGACCGCGCGGCCAATGGCATGGGGGCGGTAGATCCCCTGGCTGGCGCAGGAGGACACCACCAGATTGCATTCGGTCTGGCCATAAAATTCATTGATGCGCACACCCAGCGCCTGGTCGCCCCAGGCCAACAGTTCATCACCCAGTGACTCGCCACCACTGGCAACCGACCGCAGCGCGAGATGCCAGCGCTGTTGCGGGTTTTCGACAGGGCGTAACAGCTTGAGGGCGGTGGGCGGGAAGAAGACATTTTTAATCTGCAATGCTTCAATCAGGGCAAATACGTCTTCAGGCACAAACTTGTCAGCGCGGTGGGCCACCACCGGCACGCCGTGATACCAGGCAGGTAGCAGCACATCGAGCAACCCGCCAATCCATGCCCAGTCTGCCGGGGTCCACATCCGGTCACCGGGCTGGGGGAAGTCGTCGTGTGAACTGCGCACGCCGGGCAAATGCCCGAGCAACACGCGATGGGCATGCAAAGCGCCTTTAGGATGGCCGGTGGTGCCGGAGGTGTAGATGATCAGTGCCGGATCCTCGGCCGCCGTATCGAGGGTCTCGAACTGGTCACTGTGGCACTGCAGTTGCTCATGGTAATCAAGCACGTCATTACGATGCGCGGGTGCATCGATAACGTAGCACAGCTGTAAGTGGGCAAGGCCGGCACGAATTCCGTCGATCTTCTGCAGGCCGCTGGCGTCGGTGATCAGCGCACGCATTGAACAGTTCGAAGCGCGATGTTCGATGGCGTCCGCACCGAACAGCTTGAACAGCGGAACCGCAATGGCGCCCAGCTTGTACAGCGCGATATGAGCGGTGCCGGCCTCCAGGCCTTGAGGGAGCATGATCCCGACCCTGTCACCTGCGTTGATACCTTGTGTGCGCAAACTGTTGGCCAGGCGGTTGGCCTGTTGTTGCAAGGTCAAAAAGCTGTGGTATTGAACCGTGCCATCGGCATTTTTCTGGATGATCGCAATGCGTTCGGGGTCGTCAGCCCAGCGGTCACAGCAAGCCCGGGCAATATTGAAACGCTGCGAAGCATCCCGTTGCGGGTCGCTGGGAGAGAGAGGTGCCGTGTTCATGGTCGAGTCCTTGTTGTTATGCGCCATGGTCAGAAGCTGCCGAACGTTGAACCCAGCACCATGACCACCAGCAAGGCGGTCATGGGCACAACGGTCGTCATCATGAAAATTTGCGGGTAGGACTGGCGGTGCGTAAGGTTACAAATTGCCAGTAAGGTGATCACCGCGCCCGAGTGGGGCAGGGTGTCCAGGCCGCCGGCAGCAATGGTAGCGACCCGGTGAAACAGGTCGGGGCTGATGCCCGCGGCTTCGATCATGCGCAGATAGTCCGCGCCCAGGGTGCGGAAGGCGATGCTCAGGCCTCCGGACGAGGAGCCGGTAATGCCTGCCAGCACGTTCATGCTGAGCACGGCCGAAATCAGCGGATGCTCCGGCGAGACATTGAGGATGGTGTCCTTGATCAGCGCAAATCCGGCCATACCGGCGATCACCGCGCCATAGGCCACTTCCGAAGCTGTGTTGAAGATCGGCAGCAGGGCGCCGATGGTGCCCTTGTTGAGGGTGACCGTCAGGTTGTCCCAGCGGCGCCAGTTGAGCAGGATCACAAATACGATTGCGCACATCAGGGCCAACAGCACGGACCACAGCCCTATGACGCTCACCGGGTCGATATTGCCAAAGCGCTCTTCACGCAAAACGCTGAGGTCCAGGGCAGGCAGGATCCAGTAGCTGAATGCCGCGTTCAGGCCGATCACCACGATTATCGGCAGCAGGGCTACGAGTAGTCCGGGTTTTTTTATGCTGGCATTCGACGCTATTTCGTCGTCATGGGGGCCGTAGCCTTCACCCTTGGCCATGGCCTTGCGGGCTCGCGATTGCAGCATCCAGCTGCCCATCCACAGCATGACGATCGACGCGATGATGCCCAGGCCCGGGGCGGCGAAGGTGGTGGTGCCCAGATAAGCCGTGGGAATCGAGTTCTGTATCGACGGTGCGCCAGGCAGCGCGGTCATGGTGAAGGTAAAGGCCCCCAGCGCGATGGCCGCTGGCATATAGCGTTTTGGCGTGCCGGACTCACGAAAAATTGCCGCCCCGATCGGGTATACGGCAAAGGCCACCACAAACAGCGATACGCCACCGTAGGTCAACAGCGCACAGGCCAGCACTACGGTGAGAATTGCATGGCGATGGCCGAGTTTGCGCATAAACCAGTCAGCGATGGTATGCGCTGCTCCGGAGTCGGCGACCAGCTTGCCGAACAGGGCACCGAGTATGAACAGGGGGAAAAACTTGATCACATAGAGCCCCAGCTCCTTCATGAACAGCTGGGTAAAGGTGGGCATGATATCTGCGGCTGCCCCGCTGAGAAGAACGGCCAGCGCGGCCATCAACGGCGCCAGGATCAAAACCGTCACGCCCCGGTAGGCGAAAAACATCAACAACAGAAGGGATATCAGTATCGCCATCGTGCTCATGGGTGGCTCTCTTATAATTATTGTTTTGGCTTGTTTTTGTGCTTACGTTTACGTTTGCGTCAACCTAGAGCACGTATGCGACCCTGTCAACCTTGCCCCCTGTATTCATCCGCCGCGCGGATCTGTCGAGGGTCGTGCAGCCTGGAGGTGATGGCTGGAACCGATAAACATATACATCGCCGGCACCATGAACAGCGTCAGCAGGGTGCCGATAGACAGCCCGGCGAAGATCACCAGCCCCATGTCATGGCGCCCTGCAGCCCCGGCACCGGAAGCCCAGACCAGCGGCACCACGCCCAGTACCATCGCGGCCGTGGTCATCAGGATCGGCCGCAGACGCACGCCGGCGGCTTCCTCAATGGCCTCACGCTTGCTGCGGCCTGCGCGTTGCAGTTCATTGGCAAATTGCACGATCAGGATCCCGTGCTTGGTGATCAGCCCCAGCAGCGTCACCAGGCCCACCTGGGTGTACACATTGATCGAAGCAAAGCCCATGGTAATAAAGGCCAGCGCACCAAACAGTGCCGGCGGCACCGAGAACAGAATGACCACCGGATCGCGGAAGCTTTCGAACTGGAAGGCCAGGGCCAGGTAGACGATTAATATCGAGAACAGCAGCAAGCCGACAAAGCCGCCGGACTCTTGCATGAACTGACGCGACTCGCCGGAAAAGTCCGAGGTGTAACCCGAGGGCGCAATGTCGCTCAGGATAGTGTTGAGCCTGGCCAGCAACTCGCCCTGGGCCACACCGCTGACGCCCGAGAGGGTCGCCGAGTTCAACTGCTGGAAGTGATTGATCGACTCGGGTTGTGTCGAGGTCTCGATATGCGCCACCGTGCGCGCCGGGATCATCACACCGGCGGGCGTACGGATGTAGTAATCGAGAATCTGCTCGGGGTTGAGCCGGTCAACCTGCAGTACTTGCGGGATGACTTTGTATGAGCGCCCGGCGGTCGAGAAGTAATTGACGTAGTTGCCACCCAATGCAGCTGACAGGGCTGCGCCGACATCTGCCTGGGTCATGCCCAGTGCGGCAATTTTTTCCCGGTCGACCACCAGTCTGGCCTGCGGTTTGTCCAGTTTCAGGTCCATGTCGGCAAACCAGAACAGCTGTTGCTTCTGGGCTTCGGCCATCACGGCCTGAGCCACTTCATTGAGGTTTTCTACCGAGTCGGTGGTGGTGATCACAAACTGCACCGGCAATCCCTGGGCGCCCGGTAACGAAGGCAATGGGAAGGCAGCGACGGTGGCCCCCGGCACCTGGTTCCATTTTTGCTGAAGATCGAAGATCAGCTCGGCCTGGGAGCGTGTGCGCTCGCTCCAGGGCTTGAGCAAGACCCCGCCCAGGCCCTGATTGAGGGCGGGCAGCCCGGTCAGCTGGAACATCTGCGCGTATTCAGGCTCCTTGCTGGCGATCTGAAACGCCTGGTCGGCAATGCGCTCCATCTGTTGCGGTGCAGCTGTGGGCGGGCCTTTGATCATCATGAACACCAGCCCTTGGTCTTCGGTCGGTGACAGTTCGCTTTTGGCGGTCATGCCACTGGCGGCGACCAGTACAAACAGGACAAAGCCAAAGGTCACCAGCACCGGCCAGATATCCAGACCGGCTGACAAAACGCGATGGTAACGCCCGCGCAGCCAGTCAAAACACTGATCGAGCCGGCGCGCGAAGCGACCTTCATCCTGCCCGGGTTGCAATAGCCGGGAGGTCATCATCGGTGACAGCGTCAAGGCCACCACTGCCGATACGGTTACCGCACCGGCCAGGGAAAAACAGAACTCCTTGAACAGTGCCCCCGTCAAGCCGCTGCGCAGCCCGATCGGCACATAGGCGGCAATCAGCACCACCGTCATCGCGATGATCGGGCCGCCCAGTTCACGCGCCGCCATCAACGCGGCTTCAAATACACTTTTGCCTTGTTCCTTGATATGCCGGTCGACGTTTTCCACCACGATAATCGCGTCGTCCACCACCAGACCAATGGCCAGAACCAATGCAAGCAAGGTCAGCAGGTTGATCGAGTAACCCAGCAGATACATGACAAAGAAGGTGCCGACCAGCGACAGCGGTATCGCCACCAGTGGCACTATCACCGCGCGGAATGAGCCGAGGAACAGGTAGATGACCACCGACACTATGACCATTGCTTCCACCAGGGTCTTGACCACCTCGACAATCGAAGTATTGATGAACGCTGTGGAGTCATAAACGATTTCGCCGCGCACGCCTGCAGGCAATTGCGCTTGCAGTTCGGGGAAGGCGTCGCGCACGCTGCTGGCAACGCTGAGGATATTGGCATTGGGCGCGGCTTTGATACCGACAAACACCGAACGTTTGCCGGAAAACGCCACGCTGCTGTCGTAGCTTTCTGCACCCAGGGTCACAGTGGCGACATCTTCCAGGTACACCAGGGCATCGTCGTTGTTCTTGATCACCAGCCGCTTGAATTCATCCACCGTGTGCAAGTCGGTTCCGGCCGTCAGGTCTACCGTGACCATTTGCCCGCGGGTTGAACCCACGGCAGACAGGTAGTTGTTGTTGGCCAGCGCCGCGACTACGTCCTGGGCGGTGACGTTATGGGCCGCCAGTTTGTCCGGGTCCAGCCAGGCACGCAGGGCGAACTGGCGCCCACCGAGGATTTCTGCGGTTTGCACGCCCTGGATCGAGTCGAGCTTGGGTTTGACCACCCGCACCAGATAATCGGTGATGTTATTGGTGGGCAGGGTGTCGCTGTAGAACCCCAGGTACATGGCATCCGTGGTTTGCCCCACCGCAACCGACAGCACCGGTTCCTGGGCCTGGGCCGGTAGCTGGTTCTTGACCGAGTTGACCTGGGTGTTGATCTCGGTCAGGGCCTTGCTGGCGTCGAAGTTCAGCCGCAGCGTGGCGGTAATGGTCGAGACCCCGGTAATACTCGACGAAGACAGATAATCGATGCCCTGGGCCTGGGCGATTGCCGACTCCAGTGGCTGGGTGATAAACCCGGCAACTGTGGCTGCATCGGCGCCGTAGTAGGCGGTGGTAATAGTGACCACCGCATTTTCGGTTCGCGGCCATTGGTTGACCGGCAATTCGAAGATCGAACGTAGCCCCAGGATCAGGATAAACAGCGAAACCACTACGGCCCAGACCGGGCGCTGGATAAAGGTATCGGTGAGCTTCATGGGTCACCTTTAATGTTCTTGAGGCGTTGGCGCCGCATCGTTGAGCGGCGCAGCACTGTTGTCGATCTGCACCGGCGAGCCATTTTTGAGTTTCATCTGACCACTGGTGATCAACAGGTCGCCTTCCTTCACACCGACAGGATGGCGACCTGATCGCCACGGGTCGGTCCGGTCTTGATAAAGGTCTGTTGTGCCGTGAGAACGTCTTCACCCTTGTCGTTCTTGCTCGACAGCGCGATAAAAACGGTGGTGCCGTAGGGGTTATAGGTGACGGCTGTCTGTGGCACGGTCAGGTAGCGCAGCACCGCCCCCGAGTCGACAACTGCGCGGGCAAACATGCCGGGCACCAGGTTCTTCCCGGGGTTGGCAACGCTGGCTTCGACCGTGACGTTACGCGTGGTCGGGTCGAAGCGGGTGTCTATGGTGCTGACGCGCCCCGTGAATGTCTGGTTGGAGAGGCCGTCGGCGGTCACCGATACTTTTTGGCCGACGGCAATGGCTTCCAGTTGGGTCTGGGGCACGTTGAAGTCGATATAGATGGGGTCGAAGGTTTGCAACGTGGCGATTTTGTCACCGGGGTTGAGGTATTGCCCGGGGTTGACAGCGGTAATGCCTATACGCCCGGCAAAGGGCGCACGAATGGTTTTTTGCGCCACCAGCGCCCGCTGCTGTTCTGCGGCGGCCAGTTTGGCTTTGAGGTCTGCGTTGTCGGTGTCCACTTGCGCCTGGGACACGGCGTTGACCGCCAGTTGTGCGCGGTCACGCTTGAGGACGATGGCAGCCAGGTCCGCCGTGGCTTCCAGCGAATGGAGCAGGGCGATGTCCGAATCAGCATTCAATTGAACCAGCAGCGCCTGTGCTGCCACTTCCTGGCCCGGTGTAAAACCGATGCTGCGCACAATGCCGCCCGCTTCGGTGGTCACATCGACCCCGCGCACGGCTTTTATCGAGCCCACGGCGGTCACCGTCGGCTGCCAGTCGTCGAACGGTACTTGCATGGCGGTGACGACGGCGGCGGGCAAGGGCTGCTTTGCCTGGGCAATCATGGCTGAGATCTGCGCGAACTTGACCCCGGCGATGATCGCGACAATCACCAGCACCACCCCGATCATGATAAGCATCGGCCGCCACAGCCTGCGCCTTGCAGTGGGTTGCGCGAGTGAGTCGTTGTTGACGTCAGCCATGGTTGTTCTCGCTGTTTCAATGGTATTCAGTCGAGCCGCGTGGGTTTGGCGGGCGCGGTCTTGTTGTGACTCGGCATGAGTTCTTGCCAGGTCGGCAAGCCGAATCGGTCAGGGCGGCCCTGGGGGTCAGGGTCGCTGCGGTTCCACCAGCCGCCGCCCAGAGCCTGGAACAGCGCTGCGGTATCGCTGTAGCGCACGGCCTGGGCCTGGACCCGGCTGAGCACGGTGTTCTGGTAGGTTTGCTGCGCCGTGAGCAGGTTGATATAAGCCACCGCTCCCAGGCGGTACTGCGCCTGCACCAGGGCAAGGCTGGCCTGGGCGGACTGCTCCGCAGCCACTTGCTGCTTGAGCGCCTCGGCATCGGCCTCCAGCGCCCTGAGCACGTTGGCCACATCCTGGAATGCGGCAAGCACCGTACCGCGGTACTGCGCCGCCGACTGGTCATATGCCGCAACCGCCGCCCGTTTTCGGTGTTCAAGCGCACCAGCATCGAACAGCGGTTGGGCAATTGCCCCGGCCAGGCTCCATACACCCGAGCCTGCGGAAAACAGCGTGCTGCCGCTGGCTACCGTGGAACCCAATGAACCGGTAATGCTGAACTGTGGCAACTGATTGGCCACCGCCACGCCAATATTGGCACTGGCCTCATGCAGTTGCGCCTGAGCGGAGCGCACATCCGGACGCTGTTCGACGATTGCCGAGGGCAGACTCACTGGCAATTCTTGCGGCAGATGCAGGGACGCCAGGTTGAAACGCTCGCCCTTGTCCTGATTGGGGAGCCTGCCCAGGTAGGCCATCAACTGGTTCCGGGTTTGCGCCAACTGCTTTTGCAAGGGCGCCAGAGTAGCGCGGGTTTGCGCCAGGGCAGTTTGCTGGGTCAATACATCGGTATCGGCAATGGCACCGAGGCGCCGCTGCGCCTGCAGCAGGTCGAGCTGCTCGCTCTGTAGCTGGATGATTTGCCCGGTCGCCGCAATCTGATCGCGCAGGGACGCCAAGCTGACGGCGGTATTGACCACATTGGTGGATAGCGTGAGGTAGGTGGCCTCAAGCTGAAAACGCTGGTACTCGGCTTGCGCCGTGGACGACTCGATCTGCCGGCGCGTACCGCCGAAGACATCCGGCGCATAGGACACGCTCAGTGACGCGGAGCTGAGTGTGAGAATCGGCGACGACGCCGTACCGGCTGTGGTCCCGGAGACTTTCTGGCGGGTTTTCGACAAATTGCCGCTCAGGGCGGGAAACAAGGAAGCCTGATCGACATACACCTGCTCATTGGCCTGGCGCAATGCTGCTTGCGCGGCGCTGATATCCGGGTTGGCGCGCAAGGCCTCTTCCACCAGAGCGTTCAATTCCGGCGAGCGGAACAATGTCCACCATTGCCCGGGTATATCCATGCCGGCAATCAGGCGTTGCGCAGCGCCGCCAGCGTCGATATCGGACCGGGCGGTGGTCGTAAGGTTGTGCGTGGAGTAACCGGCATCCGCAGCGACTTCGGGACGAACAAAGTCAGGCCCCAGGGTACAACCTGCGAGGGCAATGAACAGCAGACTCAGCGGCAAGCACCGTTGCATCCGACAGCCCTCCTGAAAGGGCAGGTAGTGACGGGATTCAAGTCACGTTGGCAGTTGGACTGAACGTTAATCCAAGCGCGGGACAACCGCAACCAGAGGAAACCTTCGCCCTTGGCGGGGTGTACAGGTTACGGGGCCACTCTGACTTACTCGTCCACTTGGACGAGGCGCTTGCACGCAGGATCGGGCTAGCTTTCGCTCAGGGTGTTGTGCGGGCCCTTGTTCAGTTGAGGAGGCATCAATGAGTTGTGCAATTTCTTGCGCTGATGGTCTGGCAGCCCTGTTGCTTGAGCAGAAAGCCGCGTTCAACGCTCAGGGCGCAGTCAGCGCTGCGCAGCGCCGGGCGCGAATCCAGCGGGTAATCGACATACTGGTGGACCACCACCTGGCGCTGGCCGAGGCGATGGATGCCGACTTTGGCGGTCGCCCCCGGGGGTTCTCATTGATGAACGATGTGCTGGGGGCACTGGGCTCGCTCAAGCACGCCCGGGACCACCTCGAAAGCTGGATGCAGGATGAACCGCGACAGGTCTTCAGCCCCTATGATCAGCTCGGTGCCCAGGCATGGGTGATGTACCAGCCCAAGGGCACCGTGGGCATTCTGGGGACCTGGAACGCGCCGCTGTACACACTGCTCAGCCCGCTGGCTTCGGCGCTGGCGGCAGGTAACCGGGCGATCCTCAAGCCCTCGGAGGTGGTACCGCGCACTGCCGCGCTGGTTGCCAGGCTGTTTGCCGAACTGTTCGACCCGCTGGAAGTGGGGGTGGTCACCGGCGGCGCCGACCTGGCCCAGGCTTTTACTGCGCAACCCTTTGATCACCTGGTGTTTACCGGCAGTACCGCCGTGGCCCGCTCGGTGATGGGTAATGCAGCGCAAAATCTGGTGCCGGTGACACTGGAACTGGGCGGTAAATCGCCAGTGATCGTTGCCCGCAGCGCGGATCTGGCCACGGCGGCCTTTCGCATTGCTCTGTCCAAGACCACCAACAGCGGTCAGGTCTGCATCAACCCGGACCTGGTCTACGTTGCCCGTGAGCAGCTTGAGGCGTTTATCAATGCCTTTGCTGGCGCTTACCGCGGGTTCATCCCCGAGGTAAGCGACAACCCGGATGTAGTTGCCGTGGTCAACCCACAACATCTGGCCCGGGTGGAAAATCTGGTTGACCAGGCCCGTCAAGCCGGTGCCCGGGTGATAAGCCTGCCCTATGCGCAAGCGGTCGATATGCAAAACCGTCGGCGTCCGTTGCAACTGGTTATCGACCCGCCTCAAGACAGCCTGATCATGCACGAAGAGATCTTCGGCCCGGCCATGGTCGTGCTGCCCTACGACGAGGTCGACCAGGTGATTGCGCATATCAATGACCGACCACGGCCACTGGCCCTCTACTACTTTGGCAACGATGCCCTTGAACAGCGTCATGTGCTGGAGCACACCTTGTCCGGTGGCGTCACCCTCAATGACGTGATGATGCATGCCGCCCTGCATGATGCTCCGTTCGGCGGTATCGGCGGCTCGGGCATGGGCCATTACCACGGCCGTGAAGGGTTCCTTGAGTTCAGCCACCTGCGCACCGTACTCAAGGCTCCCGACCACGACCCGCGCGGCGAATGGGGCTTGCTGCCGCCTTATAGCGAGCATTTCGAGGCGGCAATGCTGGCGCAGATCACTCGGGATTGATCCTGGCAGACGGTTGTTTTGTTCGTCCATACAGACGAAGCGGCGGGGCGCAGACAGCCTTAGAGTGAGCCGCACACAAGCACGTTTTCTAACAGTCTGGAGGCGCGTCCCCATGTTTGTCGATCTCACCCCTGAACAGCATGCATTGCGACTCAAGGTCCGGGACTATTTCCAGAACCTGATGACCCCCGAGCTGCGCCAGCAGATGCGCGGTACCGAAGGTGGCGAGCTGTTTCGCCGCACCATCGCGCAAATCGGTCGCGATGGCTGGCTGGCGGTAGGCTGGCCCAAGGCCTATGGCGGGCAGGGTTATGGCCCGACCGAGCAATTGATTTTCTTTGAAGAAGCCAATATCGCCGGCGCGCCACTGCCATTCGTGACCATCAGTACCGTTGGCCCGGCGCTGATGGCCCACGGCTCGGCGTTGCAAAAGGATAAATTCCTGCCAGGGATCGCCGCCGGGGACATCAACTTCGCCATCGGTTACTCCGAAGCCAGTGCTGGCAGCGATCTGGCGGTATTGAAAACCACCGCCCGTGAAGATGCCAACGGTTTTGTGGTCAATGGCAGCAAGCTCTGGACCTCGGGCGCCGATGCGGCCGACTTCATCTGGCTGGCGGCCCGTACCGACCCCGAGCAGGCGCGTCACAAGGGCATTTCGATCCTGATTCTCGACACCCGTGCCCAGGGGTTTTCCAGCACCCTGATCCCGACCTCCGGCAACCCTACGGCGGCCACCTATTACGACAATGTGCGGGTGCCACGCAACATGCTGGTGGGTGAGCTGCATGGCGGCTGGAAACTGATCACGGCTCAGCTCAACCACGAACGCCTGGGCCTGGGGGCCTGGTCCGACAAAGTGGTCAGCCTGTTCAACCGCGTCTATCTGTGGGCACGTTGCGCCGATGAGCAGGGCCACCGCGCCACTGATGTGGCCTGGGTCAAGCGCGATCTGGCCGAGTGTTATGCCCGGCTTGAAGCCATGCGCCTGATCAATTTCCGGATTGCCGCCGACCTTGAACGCGACCGTGTGGACGTCGCACTGGCCTCGACCACCAAGGTCTACGGCTCGGAGTCGGCGATCGAGATCCTGCGCAAGCTGTCAGCCATCCTGGGTGCCAGTGGCCTGACCCGGGCCGGTTCGGCAGCGGCTTATCTGCTTGGCGAGCTGGAATATGAGGTGCGGGCATCGGTCAACCTGACCTTTGGCGGTGGCACCAATGAGATCCAGCGCGAGCTGATTGCCCAGTTCGGCCTGGGCATGCCGCGCACACAACGCTGAGTTACGCAGTGGCCCCAATATCGGAGATAAGGATGAACGATTTCAACAACGCAACCCTGCTGTCCAGTGCCGAACGGGCAGTTGTGCCACGGGAGCAGACGCAGGCAATTCTCGATTTGCGGGCCGCCGCCAGTGCCCGGATCAAACCGGCCGATCGCTACACCCTTGCCGATCGCCTCGAAGAGCAGGCGCAGCGTCACGGCGAACGGCCCTTTATCATTTATGGCGAACAGCGTCTCAGTTTCGCCCTGATCAATGCCCGCGCCGACCGTTTGGCCCATGTCCTGTATGCCCGCGGCCTGCGTCCGGGTGATGTCTGCGCCCTGGCGATGGAGAACCGCCCGGAGTTTTTCTGTTGCTGGTTCGCCCTGGCCAAGCTCGGCGTGGTGGCGGGTTTCGTCAATACCCAGGTCAGCGGCCGGCCACTGGTGCACGCGCTGCAGGCGATCGATGCCAAGGCCATGCTGGTCGGCGAAGAGGTGCTGGGCAATGTGCTTGCCACTCAAGGCTTGCCACCGCTGCCCTTATGGCTGGTAGCGGATACCGAGCAGCCATGGACCGGGGCCATGCCGTCACAGGTCGATACCGGACTGGCTCAAGCACTGGCCGCAGCCCCCGCCATGCCATTCCCTCGTGATGTGCGCGCCGACCTGAGAGCCGAGAGCCCGTGCCTGCTGATCTTTACCTCGGGCACCACCGGCCTGCCGAAAGCGGCGCGTTATAGCCATATGCGCTGGATGTCGACCGGTGACATCATGGAAATCACCCTGCAAACCACTGCCCATGACGTGTTTTACTGCTGCTTGCCGCTGTATCACGGTGCAGCCGCCACGTCAGTGACGTCCACCGCGCTGAAAACCGGTGCAGCCATTGTGGTACGGCGCAAATTCAGTGTCCGTGAGTTCTGGAATGATGTGCGCAAGCATCATGTGAGCGTGTTCCAGTACATCGGTGAAATCTGCCGCTATCTGCTCAACCAGCCCGAGGTGGCCGGTGAACGTGACCACGGTCTGCGCTGCATGCTCGGCGCCGGGTTGACCCGCGAAAGCTGGCAGAACTGGCTGCGCCGTTTCGGGCCGATCCACGTGTTTGAAGGCTGGGGCTCCACCGAGTCCAACACCAATGTGGTCAATGTCGACAATTATCTGGGGGCTTGCGGCCGTGTGCCGTACTGGGAAAAGAGCAACTTGCGCCTGGTGCGCTATGACGTTGAAACCGACAGCCACCCACGGGACGAAAATGGCTTCTACCAGCTGTGCGAGGCGGGCGAGGTGGGAGAGGCCCTGGGTTTTATCATCAACCATCCCGACATCGGCGGCGGGCGTTTCGAGGGTTATACCTCAGCCGAGGCGACTGCCAGCAAGATTCGTCGCAATGTGTTCAGCCAGGGCGATGCCTACTGGAGTTCAGGTGACCTGCTGCGTTTTGACAAGGACGGCTACCTGTATTTTATCGACCGCATTGGCGACACTTTCCGCTGGAAAAGTGAAAACGTTTCCACCCTTGAGGTGGCGGCTGCGCTGGGCGACTTCGAAGGCCTTGAGCTGATCAACATTTATGGCGTGCAAGTCCCCGGGCAGGAGGGCCGCGCCGGGATGGCGGCGGTGTTGATGCAGCCGGGCCGCAGCTTCGACCCACAGGCGTTCTATGCATTGACCGAAACGCGCTTGCCGCGTTACGCCGCCCCGGTATTCGTACGGGTATCGGCAGCGGCTGACCTGACCAGTACCTTCAAGTTGCGCAAGGTCGACCTGCAACGTCAGGGCTATGCCCCTGCAGCATTCAGCGATCCGCTGTTTATCCGTGATGACAGCAGCCGCAGCTATGTGCCGTACAGCGCACAGGTGCTGGAGCGCATTGGCCTGGCAGCCTTTGTCGGGGACACCAGCCAGTGACCGGTCGGCCTGCGGGGCAGGTCTTCTGCACGATGCCCCGCGTACCGTTTACAGCGACTGTCGGTAAACCTCAGTCAGGCACGACATAA
The DNA here is from genome assembly GCF_005930585.1 of Pseudomonas sp. FSL W7-0098. Lineage (NCBI taxonomy): Bacteria > Pseudomonadati > Pseudomonadota > Gammaproteobacteria > Pseudomonadales > Pseudomonadaceae > Pseudomonas > Pseudomonas sp. FSL W7-0098. Next base: position 287,010 of record NZ_RXHW01000001.1, on the reverse strand, counting down.
CAATAACAACGGGCAGGGCCCAGGCGGTGTCCCGTGAGGAGAGGGCGATGGATAATAGCGGCTTGAGTGTTCAGACCCTGGCAGACATGGGCTTGAACCTGACCGAGTATGACAGCCTTATCGGCGAGTTTTACGACGGCTCGCTGGAGCCCAGGCTGATGGCCAAGACGCTGCGCCATGTGCGCAATCTGTACCAGGCCAACTATGTCATCCTGATCTTGCGCGTCCCCGAGCAGCCTGACCTGGGCCTGATGATCGTAGTGGGTGACATTGAGCGCGAAGGCGAGGTGAGTTACTGGGCATACCCACAAGCGCTCACGCCATTCAACAACCCGCCAATGGACCGGGTATTCACTGTCGACGACCTGATGAGTGAGGAGCAGTGGACACGCTCGGCTTACTTCAAGACCTATGGCACCGTGCACGACACCTACCACATCATGGCTGCCGATATTTCCACGCCTGATGGCGGCAAGCTGCGCTTTCGCATTACCCGGCCAAAGTCCGCGCCCAACTTCAGTGCCAGTGAACGCAGCCTGTGTGGCATGTTCATACCGCATTTGCGCCGTGCCATGCATGTGCACAACCTGATCGACCGCAGCGAGTCGATGACCGAGCTGTACTCGCAGGCGATCAGTCGCCTGTCGGTGGCCACCATTGTGCTGGATCAACAGGGCAAGGTCCTGAGCCTGAACCCGATGGCCAGCGAACTGCTGGAGCAGGCAGACGGCCTCAAACTGGTTGGCGGACACCTTGAGGCGACTTACCCCAGCGACAATCGCGAACTGCAGCGCCTGGTCCGCAACGCCTTTACCCGTGACACCGGCAATGTGCAGGAAGGCACGCAGGCTGAAGCCATGTCAGTCTCCAGGCCCTCGGGGCAGATCAACCTGGGGGTGGTGGTCGAGGCCATTGCGACTCAGGACTGGGCCGAGGGCAAAGGCACCCCAGGGGTGGTGGTATACATCCGCGACGCTGCAGGACGGTCCATGGCCAGCGAAACCCTGACCAAGCAGCTGTTCAACCTGACCCGGGCTGAAACCGCCCTGGCGATGGAACTGGCCAATGGCCTGTCCCTGGAAGAAGCTGCCGAGGCGTTGAATGTGCGTCGTAATACTGCAAGGGCACACCTGCGCTCGATTTTCTCGAAGACCGGTGTGCGCCGCCAGACTGAACTGGTGCGCATCATCCTCAACAGTGTGGTTGCCCTGGGTAAGCCAGGGCTGGCGTTATTGCCCGGCGCCAAGGCCAGCAGAAAAAAAACCGGATTGACGCAAAACAGTGCCTGAAAGCAGGCATTGTTAGTCCATGCGGAGGATGAGGACGGCAGCGGGTTCGGTGAAAATCCAGCGGGCATAGGACCGGGGATTTTCACACGAGGACAATAACAATGACCAAACTCGCAGCAATCAACGTTGACAGTATTCTGGCACCTCGCTTTGGCCGGGGCTGGCATTGCCTGGGTGATGCGGCCGACTACCGTGATGGCCAGCTCCATACACTGAATATTTTCGGCACACGCTTGCTGGCGTTTGCCACGGCCAGTGGCGAGATCAGCGTGATCGATGCCCATTGCCCGCACATGGGCGCCGACCTGTCACAAGGCACCCTGGAAAACGACCGGGTTGTGTGCCCCTTTCACCATTGGCAATACGACGCCAGTGGCAAGTGCGTCGAGATTCCATATTGCAAGCGCATCCCGCCCAAGGCCAAAACCCGCCGCTGGTTGACCTGTGAAGAAAACAACCTGCTGTTCGTGTGGAACAACCCTGAGGGCAAGGCCCCGGCAGACAATGTGGTGATCCCGCATTTGCCGGAGCAGGACAGCGATGAATGGCTGCATGACTGGCACATGGACAAACTGGTCATTGAGACCAACCCCCGGGAACTGGTCGACAACCTCGCGGACGCCCAGCACTTCGGCCCGGTGCATGGCACGCCGACCAAGTACTTCGCGAATATTTTCGAAGGCCATATTGCCCAGCAGATTTTCCACGGCGACTCGGACCGGCTGGGCGGGGACCTGGTTGCCGAGTCTGCCTATCACGGCCCGGCGACGCATTTTACCCGCATGCGCGCAGTGTTCGAGGGCATGGAAATTCACTCGATCCTGCTCAACTGCCACGTCCCGATCGACGCCAACAGTTTCGAGCTGCGTTTTGGTTGCATGGTGAAAAAGATCCCGGGCTGGAGCGAAGAGCAGAGCAGGGCGCTGGCCCAGGATTATGTGCTGCGTAATCGCGATGCTTTCTATCAGGACGTGGTGATCTGGCAACACAAGATCCGGGTCGACAAACCGGTGCTGGCTGAAGGTGATGGTCCGGTCTATCAACTGCGCGACTGGTACGCCCAGTTCTTTATGGACGAAGACAGCGTGCCGGCATCGACTGCCGGGCGCAGTGAAATCATCACCGTCGACCATCGCTGATCAACTCCGGGCAGGAACGCGCAATGAACATGAGTGGCCGCAAGACAATGGCGATCATGCTGGCCGCCAGCTTCGCCTCGACCATTGGCGGCTTGCCGTTCAATACCTTGCCGATCCTGCTTGGCTCGATGGTTGACAGCCTGGGCTTCAGTGTCGAACGGGTCGGCCTGCTGGGTGCTGTTTGTTTTGCCGGCTACCTGCTGGGCACCCTGATGGCCGTCGTGCTGATCGACCGTTTGAACTGGCGCTGGCTGACGCTGGGCTGCGCCACTGGCGCGGCTGCAGCGTACTGGATGACGTCATGGCTGCCCGCCACGGCGCAGTTGCCGTTGTGGGCGCTGATTGGCTTTTTTGCCGCACTCATGACCTGCCTGGGCATGCGTATCATGGGCGAAATGGCCAACAAAGAGCGCGCCCTGGGCTTGCGCCTGGGCATTGAATTGGGGTTGGTGGCAGCCGTGTTATTCGCGCTGCCTTCGCTGGTCATCGCGTATTTCCACTACACCGGTGCCGTAGTAATGCTCGCAGCGATCATCCTGCTGCTGAGCCTCAGTGCCCTGGCATTGCCCAGGCGCGAGGACTTTATCGGAAGAGACACACCACCGCGGGATGGTTCGGTGTTGTCACGTTTTCAATTACCGCCAGCGGCTTATGCCGCGCTGGGGTTTTTCTTCCTGTTCGGCGCCGGGCAAATCGGCCTGTGGGCTTTCCTGGAGCGACTGGGCCATGGCCTGGCACTGCAACCGGGCGAACTGGGTATCGTTTTTGCCGTATTGAAACTGCTGGGGGGGGCCGCCGCACTAACTCTGGCCGCGGTCGGTGACCGCCTGGGCGTACGCGTGCCGCATCTCATCGTCATGCTGGTGCTGGGCACCGGGCTGTTGTTGCTGGGCAATGCCGAAGGCTTTGTGATGTATGCCGCGGGCGCATGGATCTGGGAAGTAGGTTTCACCTGGGGCTGCGTTTATCAGACAGCAGCAATTGCACGGCTGGACCGCAGTGGCCGCTCGATCATGCTGATCCCCGGCGCGTTTGCCTTGAGCTCCATGGCCGGGCCGGCACTGGCCGGGCAACTGGTGGGTCAGGGTTACACGATGCTGTTGTGGATCGCCGCTGCCTGTGCCGTGATTCCGGTACTGGCGTTCACCTGTTTGCTGGCCCGACGCTTGGATGGGGAGGGTGTTGCGGTCGAGCGGGTGGTGGTGGCGGTGTGAAACGCGATGATTGCTGGTTGGCGGCTTTGGCTGCAGCGGCTGTAAGCCTGTAATTTTCAGGCCCGTTGGTACCTATTCAGGTTAGAGTGCTCATCAATGAATCAATTGTTAAGTGAAGAATGAACCGTGCGCTGTTTGTTTCTCTGGATGGGCCCAAGGGCGCTGGAAAAACCACACTGCTGGAGGCCGTCACCAAAGCTCTGAGGGCAGACAACAAAAAGGTGATCCGGCTTTGCGAGAAAAAAAGCGATCCCTATCGAGGTGAAACAATGGCCCTCGTCAACAAACTCGTCAGAAATCCCGGCCGGGAATTAGAGTTGCGGGTTTGTGAACGCCTTGCTGACAGCCGTACCTGGATATCCCGGCACGTATTGGCTAAGCAGCCACCCGACAGCATCATCCTGATTGATCGCTGGTACCCCTCTGATGCCGCATTTCGCCGGATAATCCCGTTTGCAGAGATTCTGCAGTTGAACATTGATCGAAACGTGCAAGTCCCGGACCTGCATGTCGGGGTTGTCACCGACCCTGATATTTCATGGGCGAGGGCAGCGGCCCGCTCGCGAGGGCTGAACAGTACGGTGATCCATAAGCTGGAAGAACATGTTGCCTGTACCCAGGCGTTCGAGCGGGCGATTGCAGATCACGGCTGGGTTTTATGCCGTAATGAAGGAACCATCGAAGACGCAACGATGCAGGTGATTTCGCAGATCCATAGAGTGCTTCGATAGCCCTTAGAGGAAGTTTTCGGCACCGGTGTAGACAGGGTTTAGATAGCCGTTGCGTGCAGATGGACTGGCTCCTTTTGTACGGTAGAATTACGGGCCGCACATTTGAAAGATGAACTGCGCCATGAACAGTACGATTGCCAACCTCATCGAAAGCTGGCTGGATTCGCCTGAGATAGAACGCTGTTCGCTCCACGCAACGCTCCAGTTCGGCGATGAATTCGAGCAAGCCTGCCTGGGCAGCGCGTTGAACGGGAAAGCCATTCGCGAGAAATTGATTCCACTGCGGTACGGTATTGAATCTGCCCACGATTACGAACTGAGAAGGCTGGCTAAGCTTCTGAAGGCAGATGCTACCTTTACGCTGGCAAACATGTACCTGTCGGGAAGCGATAATCAGGATGTCTACAGGGCAGCTAAGTCTATCCCGGGCTGTAATCTGGACTTACAACTTCGTGGCGAGTTGTTCACCGAAGACCTAGGGTTGTAACCCATCTAAATCTTTGAGCAGCCCAACTCCTGCAGCTCTACTGTGGGCCTGGGCAGCTTCATAATCCAGTCCCCTGGATGACGGATCGGCTGTTTTTGGTGTTCTAGCCAGCCGTAAATGGGACTATATCTCGACAACAGGCCCACAAAAAGACTTGCTATAGACCACCCCCAAGATAGAATGAGCGTACGGTAAGGCAATTTTCAGCCGCGGGAGGGGGTCTGGCCCGGAAACAGAGCTTTTGCTGCCCCAAAAATGGGACGCGCAAGGAGATTTCGCAAATGCGAGTCGAAACAGTCAGTTTTTTAAAAAAATACGCATCTGATCTGCCTCTTGATGAGCCAATGGTTGTCACTCAAAACGGTATTCCAGCCTACGTAGTGGAGTCTTACGCTGAGCGTAAACGCCGCGATGAAGCAATTGCGCTGGTGAAACTACTCGCCATCAGTTCCCGCGATCATGCCCAAGGCAAGCACTGTTCTACTGATGAACTAAAAGCACGCTTGAGCAGGAGGTTTGCTGACACATAACAATATGAGAACCGTACATGACGCTGCTATCAGACCGCTACTCTGTGATCTACACTCACACAGCTGAACTAAGTGTTGAAGACCAGATAGAACATCTGGCTATCCATCAAGGGGTAGAGTCTGCTTTTAAACGCATGATTTGTTCGCTTGACGGGGTAGAGCAAAAGCTTGCAAGCAATCCGAAGGGTTATAAAGTCAGTCCGCAAGCCAGCGAGTTAGGCGTTCTCCATTACCATGAACTTAACACCGATAGATTGCGGGTTTTCTACGAAATCATAGAAGGCGAACTTCTTGTTGTCGTTCACTTGGTACTGGGTGAGAAACAGAGTGTCGAAGATGCGCTCATCCGTAACTGTCTGCTGCTACCACTGCGCACCGAGTAACCAACCCATATAAAAAGATGATGATCACTGCAGGTCGCAGCACAAATCTATCGACATAATCCGTACTCCTACCCAAAGTTTAAACACCGTCCAGAAATGAATGTAAAACCGAACTCATGTGAAACGGGATCACGTTGAGAAATCCTGGTGAAGCAACCAGATGAGCAGGGGAAGTATTCACTAGCTCTCCATTATGTGCATCGCCAGATCCCAATCAGGGTCGTTGTCTCCCCATTGGTTCGCCATGCAGAGTAATGCCAACCCTTTTTTACGACACGCCTCCCAGCCTCCACGGAGATTATTAGCCAGTGCCTGCCCTTCTTTGCGCAACTGGATGTCTTCATCAGACATTTCAGCCCATGAGTCGATGGCGTCGAAAATGTCATCTCCAGTTGGCTCATCATCCATGATTTCCCTAAGCTCCCTAATCTGCTCATAGGCCTCTCGGCACTCTGCACGAAGCAACTCACAGAAGATATGAAAGCCTTCGTCCGAATCCTCATCGACTTCATCATTATCGCCATCTTCTTGTAGAAAAAACGGGATCTGGGCATAGTTCTTGAACCGCTTACCTCCTTGATCGCGGCGAATGAGCGCATTGAGAAAGTCTTCCTCGCTGAACTGTGCATGCTGACACAGCCATCCTGCTTGCACATTCAACCACTTTGCCTCAGAAACCTGCGCACTAAGCACTTTCAGGTATTGTCCAGGTGTAGTCCCTTTTAGCAGTAGTCTTTGAACGGCGTACATCGCTTCAAAGGCAGTTACTGATGCCTCATACGTTTTCGCAACTCGATCGGCAATGACCATGCCGGCCATGAAGTGCTTACGCTCGGCTGCGATGGCTGCTTCGTTTTTGGGCTTAGGTTTTGGGCAAGAAGGCTGGCTGGCTTCAGCGGCCCGCGCCAAGCCGATTACAACCTCGTACGAGGCATCACCAGGAGTGATCTGAGAGTCAGGGAATACATCGCGCACGCACTGCACGATATACGGTGCGCGCGAAGTGCCACCAGCCATCAAGATACGAGGTGACTGCTCAGGAAGTTGTTTGCGGACCTCCACCAGGAAGTCGCGCAAGCTATCCGTCATGCGTTCCGTGCATACTACAAGGCCTTCACGTGAGGCCTCCATCAACAAGCCAGATTCGATGTAACTCAGGGGTTGCGCGGTTAAGGCAACTTCGCTAAGGGCAATTTTCAATTGCTCTACATCATGATTGACCTTTACGGTCACGCCGGGTTGTTGCAGTGTTTTCAACCGCGAAAGAAATGGCGTCCCCACCGTGGTCAACGGGTGCCTGATGAACTTCCTTTGTTCACCCAAGTCGCTGACATTGGCAGCGTTGCGATACACATGCTTAGGCAAGACCGGATTATCCAGCCAGCCAAATAAGGGCATGGCCGCGTACATCGACAAGGCTCGGTCGATATCTGTTCCGCCTTTACCCCAACCCCATGCCTGATGGATAACTGGTGCGTGAACCCCGCTACCGACTCTGGCATAGGCCAAATCAGTGGTACCCCCCCCGATGTCGATGATCAGCACATCGTGTGCTGGTTCTGTAGAGCGGTATCCATATGCAACCGCGCAAGGCTCATCCAGGAATTGAATGTCAGTGAATCCCGCATTCAACGCGGCGGTCTTCAAAGCCTGCCGCGCGTACTCCGAACTTTGCTCGGCCCCACCACGAAACTGGACAGGATGTCCCAGGGTCACATCGGTAATCTCAAGTCCCAACTGGCGGCTAGCAGTCGAACGAATATGCTTGAGGATTCCAGTAACCGACCCAATGACCACATCTTCCGATTCAGGATCGAGCTTGAACCCGAGCATCGACTTTGGCGATTGAACAACTCTGCCTGGTTCCTGACTGTAAAGTGCGTCGATCGCTTCCTCGCCGAATAGACCGTTGGCTTTGCGCAGGCTTAAGCGTTCTTGCGAAGTGGCGATGTCTTGCTGGGCGCGCCAGTCACGTTTGATATTGACATAGGTGCGCTGACGGACTTCATCGTCTGTGTGTTGCTTGGGCTTTGTCAGCAACTTCCGGCGTTGCGCCAGTTGTTCGGCAGTTTGACTGAAGAGTCCTTTTCGGGATCTTTCGATCTCTGAAAGTCGGGCTCTATATAACGCGTATTCTTCGCTGTAAAGGCTGCGCGCCAATGCTACGGAGTTGTCGATTTTGCGAATGTGTTCTGCGGTAAGGACGAAGTCCGAATCCGGCACGTGGCGGTCCGGGAAGAACACTGCTGTGCGAAACTGCAAGCTCTGCCCAAACCGGATGTGCTCGATAGTGCCGTTGATGGAAACCGCTGCGCTGCAAAAACTGGTACCAAAATCGACGCCGAGTCGCATGGGGTAATGCTCCTTGTATGACACAGCATGGCCTCCATGCAGCGTTGGTAAAGGTTGTCGGCGGCACGACGGATTTCTTGAACATAGGAAGCGAGGACAAAGCTTTTGCAGCGTTTAGGCTTCGGTATGAATATGGGCCAAGGCCATGGGGATAGTCATCATGACCAGAGACTGCACACAACGCTTTCGTGCGAACACACCTGCGGCCCTTAGTCCGAAATCTATCTTAGGAATTGTGCAAAGGCGCCCAACCACGGCTGGGCGCCATTTGAATCAGCCAGTGTGGTGACTCTTTGCAAGGCCGTAGACGGAGGTGTTGATCCCTTCGAAGCGCGCTTTTAGCTGCAGCGCCAGATACAGCGAATAATGCCGCGACTGATGCAGGTTGCCACCGTGGAACCAGAGGTTTTCCTGCTGTGTCGGCTTCCACATGTTGCGCAGCTCACCCTCGTAGGGGCCAGGATCATTCGTGGTGCCAGAACCCAGGCCCCAGCAGCGCCCGACTTTGTCAGCTACTTCCTGGGAAATCAGCTTTGCCGCCCAACCATTCATTGAGCCATAGCCTGTGGCGTAGACGATCAGATCTGCCGGTAGGCGGCTGCCATCGTTGAGTACGACGGCATCGGCTTCGATACATTCGACACCAAGGCCAGGTGCGCTCTTGAGCTTGATCGTGCCGTTAGCGATCAGTTCGCTGGCGCCGACATCGATGTAGTAACCCGAACCACGGCGTACATACTTCATGAAAAGGCCAGACTCATCGTCACCGAAATCGAGCATGAAACCAGCCTTGGCCAGGCGCTCGTAGAAGTCCTTGTCACGCTCCTTGATCGCCGCAAAGATGGGTTGATGAAAGCCTGGCATCACCTTGTACGGGATCGAGGCGAACAGCATGTCGGCCTTGTCCGTGGTCAAACCCGTCTCCAGGGCGTCTTCCGAGTAGAGCCCGCCGAAGACCAGCTCCATCAGACTGTCGGAACGCACGATGTGGGTGCTGGAGCGCTGCACCATAGTCACCTCGGCGCCGTTCTCCACCAGGTCGGCGCAGATGTCGTGAGCCGAATTGTTCGCACCGATGACCACCGCGCGCTTGCCGCTCCAGGCGTCGCCACCGAGATGGCGGCTGGAATGATACTGCTGGCCATTGAAAACCTCGGCACCCGGATAACGTGGCACATTGGGTACGCCAGACATGCCGGTGGCGAGAATCAACTGGGTCGGTAGTAGCGTCACAGGTTCGCCATCACGCTGTACTTCAACCTTCCAGGTGCCACTTTGCTCGTCAAAGCTGGCGCTCACGCATTCCGTACGCGGCCAGTAATTGAGCTCCATGACTTTGCTGTACATTTCCAGCCAGTCGCCAATCTGGTCTTTTGGGGTGAAAACCGGCCAATGATCGGGGAAGGGCAGGTAAGGCATATGGTCGTACCAGACAGGGTCGTGCAGACACAGCGACTTGTAGCGACCACGCCACTGATCGCCGGGTCGGTCAGCCTTGTCGATGATCAGGGTAGGCACGCCCATTCGCTTGAGCCGCGCAGCGAGCCCCAACCCCCCCTGACCGCCGCCAACGATCAGGCAATAGGGTTGAGTGGTGATCCCCAGCGATGCTTCTTCATCGCGGCGGCGCTCCAGCCAGTTACGCTTGTCAGCGTGGGCGTGACCATGACTGGCACCCATCGGACGACGGCGACCACTGGGTTCTTCAAAACCTTTGAGCTCGCGCATGGCCGTCAGCAGCGTCCAGCACAAACCATCCTTCAGCCGCACATAGCCTTTACCTCGCGCCGCTTGTGTTTCCAGGCTGATCCAGCCTTCGAGCACACCGTTATTCAGCGCCGCTTCACCTTCCACTTTCCACCGCTCGGGGCGAGTCTGGTCGAGGCGTGTTTCAAGCAGGTCGCGAATGGCAGGTTTGCCTTCCAGGGTCACCAGGTTCCAACTGAAAAGCAGCAGGTCGCGCCAGTGACACTCGCTGGCAAACAATGCCAGCGTGCCGTCCAGATCACGCTGGGCGAGACGTTCGTTGAGGCTCTCGATCCAAGCGGCAAGCTGAGCCGTAGGCGTGTGCAGGGGGGTTTCGACAGCGATGTTCATGGGGGCTTCTCCCGATCTTGTTGTTTTAGTAACAACTTACCCAGAGCAAGGCCCGGGCCATCTCTATCAAAACCCCGTTGCAGAGCCGTTGCGGCAATACGGCTCAGATCTTGATCCGGATCTCTGTCACGTTTCTGGAAATGCTGATGACAGAGTGTCACCCGGTGCAAAAAGCGCTCGTTGCAATCTTTTCATATAAGCTGCCAACAGACCCGTGTCCTGACCGTAACGGAGAACAAGAATAATGAAGCCGGCCTTGATCAACGCCCATGCACAACAAGTGCTACAAGCCGTGCAGGGCACTGTCGCCAGCCACAGCCCTGGTGCTGACCTGGCCATTACACGCTCCTGGCGCCGCTGCCTGGACCAGTATCAGCTCGACCCTGCCAGTCGCCGCGCACCTAACGTGGTTGAGCATCCACGCTTGCAGGATCACCGCGCGCCACTGGAGCACATCATCGCCGTGGCGCATTGGCAGATGAGCAACTTGCACCAACAACTCGGGCGTGACGGCCATGTGGTACTACTCACCGATGCACGGGGGGTGGCCATCGACAGCGTGTTCAACGAATCCGAGCGAGCAGAGGTTCAGCGTTCCGGGTTGTGGCTCGGCTCGGTATGGAGTGAAGATTGTGAGGGCACCAACGGTGTCGGTACCTGCCTGGTCGAGCGACAGCACGTCACCATCCGCCGTGATGAGCATTTCCGTGGCAAGCACGTCGGACTTACCTGTTCGGCGAGCCCGATATTCGATGCGAGTGGAGAGCTGCTAGCCGTGCTCAACCTTTCATCCGTGAGGGATGATCACAGCCTTCAGCAACACTTCCAGGCCATGGCATTGACCAGCTTGTCAGCCAGGCTGATCGAGAGCTCGTTTTTCCTGGGGCATGACCCGCATCGCTACTTGCTGCGCTTGCATCCTGAGGCTGGTTTCGTCGGGCTGCTGGGTGAAGGTCTGCTCAGTTTCGACGAGAGTGCCCGTATCTGTTCAATCAATCATGCTGCGCTGGATCTGCTGGGCCTCAGCCGTGACCAGGTGGTTGGGCAGCCTCTGACAATGCTGCTGGAAACACCTGTGGATCAGATAATGAGTCAGACCAGCGCTCAGACGAGTGTCTGTTGGCCAATGCGGCTGGTGGACGGGCGCCTGATCTACGGACAGTTGCGTGAACCCGTGCACCGATCGCCTTTGCTAACGCCGCCAGCGCCCATCATCAACGACGTGCATGTATGCCTGGAAGACCCGCGTCTGCAACGCGGCTTTGCCCGCGCATTACGGGTTTTGGAGCGAGACGTTCCCGTATTTTTACAGGGCGAAACCGGTACCGGCAAAGAAGCTTTTGCGGCAGCGCTGCATCGTGCCAGCTCCAGAGCGGGCCAGCCGTTTGTGGCGATCAATTGCGCGGCCATTCCGGAAACGCTGATCGAAAGCGAGCTGTTCGGCTATCGTGGTGGCAGCTTCACCGGCGCACGCAAGGACGGGATGATCGGTAAACTTGAGCAGGCCCATGGCGGCATTCTATTTCTCGATGAAATCGCCGATATGCCCCTGGCGCTTCAGACCCGACTGCTGCGAGTGCTGGAGGAGCGTCAGGTGATGCCGCTAGGTGGCGCGACAGCACGTCCCCTCGACGTACGCCTTATCAGTGCCAGTCACCAGGATCTGAATGCCGGTGTGGTCGGGGGGCGCTTTCGCGAAGATCTGTTTTATCGCATTGCTGGGTTCACCGTGCAGCTTCCACCGTTGCGTGAACGATCAGACAAGGGCAGTGTGCTCGACCTTCTGCTGCTCGAAGAGACAAAAGGTACAAGAATCCGGCTGGAGGCCGGCGTCAGAGAGCGCTTGCTGAGGCAACCCTGGCCGGGCAATGTCCGGCAGCTGCGTACGTGCCTGCGCACGCTGGTAGCGTTGTCATTGGAGGGGCGTGTCACTCTGGACGATTTGGCGGAGTTGCTGCCGGCAGTAGCAGTGCCAGTCGCGTTGGCCGAAGATCCGCTTGGCGTATCCGAACGGCAGACGCTACTGGCATTGATCGAGGCAGAACATTGGCATATCGCCCATGTTGCAGCCCGCCTGGGGATTAGCCGAAATACGCTCTATCGCAAATTGCGACACCACGGTATTGCACGGCCTGGTTGAAAGGAAAGCGACAGTGCCGCGCTTCCTGTCTCTGTGTACCTGCACCGGGGATAGAAACGATAAATGTTCTCGAGCTTTCCCCTCGATCAGCGTTTTTAATTCGATCTATAGTCTCTGTTCCTGAAAATGCTTACGGAACGTTCGATATGAGGCTTAAATCTGCCAGGTCCAATACGCGTTTTACACCCAGTCATCATGTTGAACGTGAAGTACATGACCTGTGCACCTGTAGCTCGCCGGATATACAGGACTTTCACGCGAGAATGATGCTTGATCTGTCTCGACGTGACGTCTATAGCGGTATCAAACCCAAAGGTGCACAACTTTCTGCAGTGCGCGCATCGAGTGCCTCAGGACAAGGTACAAACGCTGAATCCAGCGCGAGCACGCTGTTGCTCAAGAATCTTCGCTTATTCAACGGTAGCGCTGTGCTTGACGATAACGTCTGCATCCTGATCAAGGATGGCGTGATCGACTCACTGCTACCCGCCAATACAGAGGTTGAAGGCGCCGTGGTTATCGATTGCGGGCGAAGAGTGGTGATGCCGGGATTGATTGATGCCCATTGGCACACTACGTTAGCGGGCATCACGCAACTTGACGCGATGAGCGCAGACCCGGGCTATATCCATTTAGTCGCCGCCCGCGAAGCAGAAAGCACCTTGATGCGCGGCTTTACGACGGTTCGCGATCCTGGAGGACCTTCGTTCGCATTGAAGCGTGCCATTGATGAGGGTGTTATTGCAGGGCCTCGTATTTATCCTTCCGGCGCAATGATTTCACAGACCTCTGGCCACGGTGATTTCAGGATGCGATCAGAGATTCCCCGCAGCTCACTCAGACCACTGAGCGTGACTGAGCAACTGGGTGCTGCAGCCATAGCTGATGGCGATGCCGAAGTGCTCCGACGGGCCAGAGAACAGCTTATGCTTGGGGCATCACAGCTAAAATTGATGGCCGGTGGCGGCGTTGCGTCTACGTATGACCATCTCGATAGCACCCAGTTTATGGAGTCAGAATTAAGAATGGCGGTGGATGCCGCTGCCGATTGGGGCACCTATGTGATGGTGCATGCGTACACGCCCAGAAGTATCCAGCGTGCCATTCGCGCCGGTGTGAAATCGATCGAGCATGGCCAACTGGCGGATGAAGAAACCGCGCGCATGATGGCAGACAACGATATCTGGTGGAGTCTTCAGCCTTTTCTGCAAGATGAAGATGCCAATGTTTATCCTGATCCTGTACGGCGTGAGCGCCAGCGCGTGGTGGCTGAGGGCACCGCGAGAGCCTATGAGTTTGCTCAGCGCTTCAATATAAAAACGGCCTGGGGGACTGATGTTTTATTTAATCCGCAAAAGACATCCACTCAGGGAAGACAGCTTGCAAAGTTGACCCGGTTTTACGCTGCACACGACGTCGTGAACATGGCGACAAAGATGAATGGGGAACTGTTGGGGCTGTCGGGAGCCCGCAATCCATATCCCGGTAAAATTGGCCGGATAGAAGCAGGTGCATTGGCTGATCTGTTGGTTGTCGAGGGAGATCCCACGGTGAGCCTGGGGTTTCTGGAGGCCCCGGATGCAACTCTCAGCATGATTATGAAAGGCGGGAAAATATATAAGAAGAACTTCTAATCATCCATCATAAACAGAGAGAGTCTTCATGATCACACTTCACCACCTCAACGCGTCCCGATCACTGCGTATTCTTTGGCTGCTTGAAGAAATGGGAGAGCCTTACACCCTGATTCGCTATCAGCGTGATCCTGCCACTCATCTCGCCCCTGCCTCACTGAAAGACATTCACCCGCTGGGCAAGTCACCGGTGATTGAGCTCGACGGACAAGTGCTGGTTGAATCCGGCGCCATCGTCGAATACTTGATTCGCCGCTTTGCGCCCCGGCTGGAGCCCGCGTTCAGCTCACCGGATTATCTTCAGTACCTGCAATGGATTCATTTTGCAGAAAGCTCGGCGATGGTGCCGGTGCTACTCAAGCTGTTCACCCAGTTTGAAATCAATGCAGGGACTCAGCTCAAGTTCCTGGACGGCTATACCCGGACTGAGTTCGATAAAGTACTGGGGTTTCTGGACAGTACGCTTGCGAACAGAACCTTCATTGTGGGGGGCACATTGTCAGGGGCTGACTTCATGCTGGCTTTTGTTGCCATCACGGTGGTCGAGCAGATGAAGTGCGGGGCGCAGTACCCACATCTGCAGGCTTACCTGCAACGTCTGGCAGCACTGGACAGCTGGAAGCGAGCATTGAAGCTTGAGCATGAACTCGACGAATAGTTGAGAGGCGGCTGGTCATAGGGGGGCCTTGCTCGTGATGATCTTCAGGGCCGCGCATTTACCCAGTAACTACGCATCATCGTTAACGACCATCGCGAGCAAGCCCGCTCCCACAGAGGCTGGAGCAGATTGTATCCGGGCCCCACTGGAAGTATCCGAACGGCAGACGCTGCTGAGGGGGACCGAGTCGATAGAGGTCGAGCAGGGCGCTGCCTGGGCGCCGATAGTGTCTTTTCATCAGACCAGATTACAGTTTCCAGGGCAGGGCTGGATCGTCCTGGTTCAAACCCTGGACTTCACAAAGCTTCACATTTGCACGGCGGGAAAGCCGGGGGATATGGGTTAGCATCGCGGCGCAGCCTTGGGGCGCAAGCGTGGTAACAACAACGGCTTAAAACGGCTCACAACCGTTTGAAGACCGGGATCCCGGTAAAAAGGTCTCTTTATTGTGTCTAATGGCAACTCAAACCGTTGGTTAGTCCTCATGTCGGTCATTCTGGCTTTTATGCCGATTGTCCTGGATTACACCATTCTTCATGTCGCGGTTCCGTCACTGACCCTTGCGTTGCAAGCAACGGGCACCGAGATTCTGTGGATCATCGACATCTACCCGTTGTTGATGGCCAGCCTGCTGATTCCCATGGGCACGCTTGCGGACAGGGTCGGCCATCGCCGAATGCTGCTGGCCGGGCTGGGTATCTTCTGCGCAGGTTCGGTATTGGCCGCCTTTTCTCCCAATGTCGGATCGTTGATCGGGGCACGGGCGTTCATGGCCTTCGGCGGCGCCATGGTCATGCCCAGCGTCCTCGCGATTATTCGACAAACCTTTGAAGATCAGAGCGATCAAGCAGTAGCGCTGGGTATCTGGGGCGCTGTTGCCTCCACCGGAGCCGCCATCGGGCCCTTGGTCGGTGGTGCATTGCTTGAGCATTTCTGGTGGGGGTCGGTGTTCCTGATCAATGTGCCCGTGATGCTGCTGGTCATACCCTTGGTGATCGCCTACATCCCGCGACGAAGTGTGGTCGGCGATGGAAACTGGACCATCGGACAGTCCTTGATTCTGATCCTGGGTGTCATGGCAAGTGTTTACGCCCTCAAATCGGGCTTCAAAACCAACAACTCTGTTTTCGTAACCGGTGCCTGTTTTGTCTTCGGAGCACTGATGCTTGTCTGGTTTGTACGCAAGCAGCTTCACACCACGACCCCGATGCTGGATCTGAGCCTTTTTTCCATTCCGGCGGTCAGCACCGGTATCGTCATGGCCCTGGTAACCATGGGTGCGCTTGCCGGGTTCGAATTGCTGCTGGCTCAAGAACTGCAGTTCGTCATGGGGCGTACCCCCCTGGAGGCCGGTATTTTCATGATGCCGCTGATGATTGCGGCTGCAATCGGTGGGCCTCTTGCCGGGGTCATCCTGAAGGCGATTGGCCTGCGGTGGGTTGCGAGTTGCTCGTTGCTGGTGTCAGCGGCAAGTCTGGTCGGGTTGGCCCAGATACACCTGGGCAGCGGCGGGGTAGCCGTTATTGTGATGCTGGTGGCACTGGGGCTTTCCCTGAGCATTGGTTTGACCGCCTCGTCAGTGGCGATCATGAACAGTATTCCAATGGAGAAAGCGGGCTCTGCCGGAGCCCTTGAGGCCACGAGTTACGACCTTGGCACCGGATTGGGCATAACCGTTTTCGGTATTCTTCTCGTATCCACCTATGAAAAATCCATACAGCTGCCTGACGGCATTCCATCTGCCATGGCCGAGACAGCCGTCCGGTCTATTGGTGAAACGATGATTGCGGCCAAAACACTTGGAGGCATTCAAGGCCAGCAGCTTGCTGCAGCCGGGCAAAAAGCTTTTAGTGCCTCCCACAGCATGGTTTTACTGACGGCGGCTGCACTGGTCGGCGCATTGAGTCTGTTGGTCTGGTTTGTGTTGAAGCACCACAAAAGCAAATAGGGTCATGCCCGTGCAGGCAGTTGAAAAAACTTGCCTGCACGGGAACAAAAGCTCTTCTGTTTACCCAGGTCGGCAATTGGGTGATCTCCCGAGTGTGCAAGCAAATCGCCGATTGGCAGCGGGCAGGTGAGGAGGGCACTCAGGTGACGGTCAACGTCTCCTGCCAGCAGACAGCTGATGAGACCTTCTCTAGATTCTCAGGTGACGAATGAGATTAATTTGACGACTCCCAGTTCGAATCTGAAAAGCCAATCAATAACGGGTTGTGCCAAATTACAATAGCTGTAGCTGCAGTTAAATTGCTGTATTGCTGGCGTCAAGTGATAGTGAGTTTGCACGAATAAGGGAGTGACCAGCAAAGCAATAGCAACACCCGCCACTGCATAAACCCTTATCTTTAGCCAGCTACCACCAGCCAATCCGAATACTTCACCTATGAAAACCAAGATGCTTAAGATCAGACTGAAAATGGTCGTGGCCAACACAACAGGTACAACGACAGTATTATTTACTCTTCGCAAATCGTAGTGGGCAGTATCAAATTTCCTTTCAAAGCCTTCATATATCCAGTTATCTTTGGGCAGTCCCCATGGTTGCTGCTTGACTTGCGCGTCAACAGCATCATTGAAGTACAGTGCCATAAGGTCTTTGCCTCTGGTCTTGTCCCCTGTCACGAAAAGGGGATCCTCAACCAAATAAAACATATTGACACTGAATAGCTTCGACTCAATTGTTCGAATGTTATCGCCGGAATATTCAGGGATGAGTACGTTTTTATAGCCGTTATCGCGCCACGCAAGACGCTGCACATAATAGGTGGAAATAGCGCGCTTGGTGGCGGCGGGGTACTTCTCAACCAAAGAAGTGCCAATATGAGATACCACAGCATTCTGGACGTTCCCCAAAACAAATCCAGATATTATGGCGGTAGCGATGATTGAATACAGGGCCTTTTCCAAATTAAACTCTAATTTAGACGTTACATATGCGGCAATCACAGCGCCAAGAATCGAAAACGTAACAAAGCCACCCAAGTCTGATTTCTTGGACACTGACTGGCTCCAGTCATACATCCTTAGACTGAGCAACTCCTCGACGCCAGAGACAGCAGAGTGATCGCTAAGTGTGTGGATCAAGTGCAAATTAATAAGCATACCGAAAAGTGCAGCAACTGAAATTATAATTTTAGGCAGGGTTTTGATCATGCAATCTCAATCCTTAGTGATCGACTTGACTAGCGTGCTTATGGGCTTAGTGATTCTAGCAAGAATTGGCAGGTTTAATGGCGCTGTCGCGCTATCTCGATGACGGCGGCGTACCCATTTTGAAGGACGTCCTCATGCGCCTGTCGACTCAGCGGGCAAGTGAGATTGCGGAGCTGCTGCCGCATCAAAGGGTGCCCCGATAACCAGGCAAGGTGTTTGAGCAAATAGTAGTGAGCTAGAATGCCGAATGCATAGACCTCAAGGACGCGCGATGATATTGCAACACAGGCCAGTGAAGGCAGATGACATCAAAACTATCTGTAGCTTTCCCCTTAACGCTCAGGAACTGTTTTATATGTTCCCGAAAGCTCAATACCCCCTGACTGAAGCTCAGCTGTCTAACGCTATTACTCAACGATTCGACTCGACGGTTGTCGAAGCGGGGAATAGCGTCGTCGGTTTTGCTAACTTTTATCGGGCTGAAACGGGTGGAGTTTGCTGTATCGGCAATGTCATCGTTGCCCAAGAGGCACGAGGTAAAGGTGTGGCGACCTTCATCGTGGAGACGATGACTGCTCTGGCGTTCGACCGCTATGACGCCACAGAGGTGCAGATCTCGTGCTTCAATGAAAATACAGCAGGCTTGCTGCTATATCCAAAACTAGGCTTCTTGCCCTTTGCTGTCGAAGAGAGAAGTTCTCTGGATAGTCGTAGATCAGCACTCATCCATATGACCCGCAGCAGAGCGGCCCGACCATAGCCTCACCTTGAAAGCCCGGTTAATGCGGCTGCTTTAGGTATTCAGCTCCCAACAGTCTCAATTGTGAGGCTCGGGGGGCTCTAGAGAATCCGCGGCTATTCAACGCCAGAATCGACTCGAAGTGGCAGACCAAGATGACGCCATCCAAATGAGAGTCTCGACTTTGGGCATAGGTATAGAAAGCCTGGATCGCAGGCAGATGTGCCGCCGCCGATGTTAAGCGCGGTGCCTGAGTTTGAGTTGGATGTAGATGAACAGAACGCGTATGGGCAACGGCTCCGGGTTAGCAGCGTGCACGAGCAGCGGAACACGCTGACCTGAAGAAAAGCGGCACTGAATCAGCTTCATCGGCAGCCACCTCATCGAAGTCTATGGTCCGTTGGGAGAGTGGACGTCAAAAGCGGATTCGTCGATTCAGTGCCTTATGAACTTCATGAACATTTCTACCATGGCACCTGATTTAACATAATATACATTATGCGAAACAGCGTATTGGAATGTCAGGGCCAGTGGAGGCTGCTTTTCAACAGGCAGACTGGCATTATCGACCTCTGACCATCTTGGGATCAAAACCATGAACCGTGTACCAGGTACTGAAAACCAACGCTGAACTGTGATCTGCCAAGACGCTGCCGATGGCACTGGCACTGGCACTGGCGACAAGATCGTGCCGTTGCCCGATGGTTTGCTCAGCGAACTCGACATTGTTATGGGTGACACGCTGACCGTTAAAAAACAGCCTGACGGAACAATAACGCTAACGCCAATTTGAACCAGGTCAAAGCTATTGCTATGACCTGGAAAGCCAGCACTCAGCGAATACTAGACAATCATCAAGGATAATCATTGCCACCGTTTGGGAAACGGCATCGGTGAATACGGTTCAGTGCCATCTTCCATCCGCGCAATGCACCGTGCTTTTCGATTGCTAACAATGCGTAATTTGAACAGCTTGGCTCAAACCTGCAGGCGTCTCTAAGTCGGCTAGGCCCGATATGCTGATAGAGCTTAATGGAGCGAACGGAAAGCCAGGAAATCACCGTGGTTTTCGGAAAGAAATGACGTAATAGCTGGCCATAGAATCTTTTTTGCCTTTAAGTGCATCAAAGCAACCGGCCTTAACTGACACACCAATCGAGTCAATTCGGTAAAATTCCCAACCCTCGGAAGCGTACTCATTGACGACCGTTTCTAAGTAGACAGCGGCCTCATTACCACGGTGTTTGTTCGCCTGAACCTCAATGTTCGGCGGAACTTGGACCATTTTATACACGTACATCGCACTATCCTTGCGTCAGGGCTTGATTTGCACCTTGCTGGCCATACAGATCCGGCAAAATGAACTCAATAGTAGCGATTTGACAGCAGGAATCTAGCTCATAATTTCTACTGAATAGGCATAGACTTGTACAGCGTTGACTCTCTGGGTGCTCATATATACCCAATAATTATAACTATACTAAATGGTTGTTTAGTTTAGTTATAATAGGAGTTTTTGAATATCCGAACAAAACGCCCGTCCCGCCCGGTAAGTATCCCTCTGAAACCTGGCTGGCAAATCGACCTGATGCCCAGACCGAACAACGGCGAATCAAGCCGGTTCAAGCATTTATCCTCCCCCTGCTTACCCCTCCGGGGATCAGGACTACCCTCCACTCGCCCGGATTTACGACTGGCTCCACTCTTAAGCCTGCCTAGACCTCATGCCCGAAAGGCTTCAACTGCTGCTCAAACACCGCTACACCGTCCAGGTCGCGAAGGGTTACCGTGAGACTCTTGTCACGAGCATCAATGTTGACCTCGCCGAAGAACTGCAGCCCTGCCAGGGGCGAGATGTTCGGTTCAGTCGGTGCCTTCTCGAAGACCACCTGGGGGCCAAAGGTCATGTCCAGAGCACAAGACGGAAAACTGCCCGCATTTAAAGGTCCGGCAACAAATTCCCAGAACGGCTCAAATTGCTGGAACGCTGCTCGATCAGGATGATAGTGGTGAGCTGCACAGTAGTGCACATCGGCAGTTAGCCACACAACATCACGGACCTGTCGTTGGCGCAGGAAATCCAGTAACTCGCCAATCTCCATTTCTCGTCCCAACGGTTTGCCATTGTCGCCGTTGGCTATTGCCTCCCAGCGCGGTACTCCGGGCGACATTTCGCCATCCGCCACGGCCAGGCTAAGCGGCATATCGGCAGCGATCACTTTCCACTGGGCCGTTGAATGTGCCAGCGCCTGCTTGAGCCAGTCGAGTTGCGTACGCCCGAGAAACGCCGTCTGTGGGCCCGGGACAGCGGACAAGTTGGCGTCATTGCTCCCTCGGTAACTGCGCATGTCCAGCACAAAGAGCTCCAGTAAAGGTCCATAAGGGAGGCTCCGGTAGATGCGACCGCCCTTATCGCCAGGCTGAGGACGCATCGGGGAGTACTCGAGCCAGGCTTGCCGTGCCGGACCGAGCAGATCCCTGATGGCGGCACTGCCATAGCGTGAGTCAAGCTGTTTGCCTGACGACCAGTTGTTGGTCGTTTCATGGTCGTCCCACTGCCATATCTGCGGCACCTCGGCATTAAACCGCCGCACGTTCTCGTCCATCAGGTTGTATCGGTAGTTACCCCGGAAGTCGTCGACAGTCACCGCGACATGGCTTTTGGCTTCAGTGGTCAGGTTGCGCCAGACGCGACCATTTTCCACGACCTGTTGGGCCGGAACCGGGCCGTCTGCGTAGATAGTGTCGCCACTGTGCAAGAAAAAATCCGGCAAGCGTCGACGCATGGCGTCGTAGATGCGCATGCCGCCTATGTCAGGGTTGATGCCGAACCCTTGACCGACCGTATCACCACTCCATACAAAACGAATGTCCCGCGGCTGCCCTGGCACACTGCGCAGGTGCCCGAACCACGGTTCGCCCGCTGTTCCGGTGCGGGCGTCCTCGAACCAGGCGCGATAAAAGATGGATTGATCGGCGGGCAGCCCTCTGAGTTCCACCCGGGCGGTGTAGTCAGTGCCTGCATGTGCCTGCGCCGAAGCGGCGCGCCGGGGCTGAGCAAAAGTACTGGTGGTGTCCCACTCAACCACCAGTTTGGCTGGCCGGTCACTACGGCTCCAGACCATCGCGCGGTCACCCAGTAGATCCCCGGATTGCACGCCATCTGTCATCTGGGGCCTGTCCTGGACATTCGCCAGAATAGCCGGCGCGAGGCTGGGCAACACAAGTCCCGCAGAAAGCGTTTGGATCAGGCTGCGACGGCGGACTGGAAACTGTGACATGGATGATCTTCTCGAGTGGAAGGAGTCACTATTTAAGCCCCTGCCAATGACAGCCATGTTTCAGAGCAGCACAGCCACGTGCCGGCTATGCTGGATGTCTGATGGCACTTTCAGGCAGTGCAGATTGCCAAGGCGGTTGCACTGCCCCTCTGTGTTTGGCTGTTGATCTTGAGGGACGCACCATGATCCGCCCCACTGAGCAAGGCCCGATCAATGCTTGCGATGCAGCGCAGAGAACCCGCCCCAGCAACTACCCCGAGCCCTTCGCGTCCCTGATGCAGGGCCGCACCAAACGGCCTCTGGGTGATCTGTTCAACTTGAAGAATTTTGGCGTCAACCTTGTACACCTGCCGCCAGGCAGTCTCTCCGCCCTTCATCACTCGCACTCATTACAGGACGAATTTATCTATGTCCTGGAGGGTCATCCGACCTTGTTCAGAGGTGATGAAAGCGTGCAACTGGCTCCGGGGATGATTGCGGGCTTCCCCGCCAAAGGGCTTGCCCACCATCTGGAGAATAAAACTGACACCCTCTGCGTGGTTCTTGAAGTAGGCGACCGTAGTGTCGGAGATAGCGTGACTTACCCGTCAGACGATATACAGGCGGTGACGGCAGTCGACGGCACATGGCACTTCGTCCATAAAGATGGCAGCCCCTATGGCTGAAGGGCATCTGCGCGCCCTTTGCCCTCCCCCTGACATCCCCTCTTATCGGACTCTCGACACTGACAATTTGTCGCAGGCCCGGGTTTTTGTTAAAGTTATAAAACTAACCGTTTAGTACATAACTGTTTCGGACGTTTCCCGGTCTGTCGACCTGGCCTGTTCAAGGCCTCGACGACGTGCAGAAACGCCGACACGTCTGCGCCTGCCTTGCAAGCCGCTACAGTTAAACGCTATGCCCTCCTCCCAACCGTTCATGCATCAATAGGGTCATGCACAATGAATAACGCTCAACCTTCGGCAGCCGCAAGCCGTTGGCCCATCTGGGTCGCCGCTTTAGGCGTGCTGGTTTTCGGTTTGCTCTATGTCGCCGGTGGCGGCTACCTGGCCACGCTCGGTGGTAGCCTGTACTTCCTGCTTGCAGGCCTGGGCATGGTCGCTTCGTCCGTGTTGCTGTTCAAGCGACGCCTGGCTGGTGCCTGGCTGTTTGCTGCCATCATGCTCGCCAGTGTTATCTGGGCCCTGGCGGATGCCGGGCTGGTGTTCTGGCCGCTGGTTTCACGTCTGTTTGCCCTGGCTGTGCTCAGCCTGGTCGTGGCGCTGGCTTACCCTTCGCTGCGCAAGGCCAATGGCCTGAGCGGCAACGCCGGTTATGCGCTGGGTGCAGTGCTGGCCGTGGCCATCGCCGCCGGCTTCTGGGGGATGTTCCAGCCTCACGCCTCGATCGCACCGACCGGTGACGGCCCGGGCCTGACCAAGGTTGACCCGGCCAAAGCCCAGAAAGACTGGGCACACTACGGCAATGACGAAGGTGGCAGCCGCTTTGCTGCTCTGGATCAGATCAACCGTAGCAACGTGTCCAAGCTGGTACCGGCCTGGACCTACCAGACCGGCGATGTGGCCATCAGTGATGGCAATGGCGCAGAAGACCAGATGACCCCGCTGCAAGTGGGCGACAAAGTGTTTATCTGTACGCCACACAACAACCTGATCGCGCTGGACGCCGATACCGGTAAAGAGTTGTGGAAGAACAACATCAATGCCAAGGCCGCCGTCTGGCAGCGTTGCCGTGGCCTGGCGTACTTTGATGCCAGCGCCCCAGTCGCAGCACCCACCGATGGCAGCACCCCGGCCGCAGCCGTCACCGTTGCCCCGGGCGCGGCGTGCCAGCGTCGCCTGCTGACCAATACCATCGATGCACGCCTGATCGCGGTAGATGCCGACACCGGCCAGTTCTGCCCGGATTTCGGCAGCAATGGCCAGGTTGATCTCAAGGCCGGCCTGGGCAATGTGCCCGACTCCTACTACCAGTTGTCGTCGGCACCGTTGATGGCAGGTACCACGGTGGTGGTTGGCGGTCGCGTGGCTGACAACGTCCAGACCGATATGCCAGGTGGCGTGATCCGTGGTTTCGACGTAGTGACCGGCGCCATGCGCTGGGCCTTCGACCCGGGCAACCCGCAGGACAAGCAAGCACCGGCAGAAGGCAAGACCTACGTTCGCAGCACGCCGAACAGCTGGGCACCGATGTCCTATGACCCGCTGATGAACACCGTATTCTTGCCGATGGGCAGCTCGTCCACCGACATCTATGGTGTCGAACGTACCGAGCTGAACCACAAGTACGGTGCATCGGTACTGGCACTGAACGCCACCACTGGTGAAGAAAAATGGGTGTATCAGACCGTCCACAATGACTTGTGGGACTTCGATCTGCCGATGCAGCCAAGCCTGATCGACTTCGCCAAAGCGGACGGCAGCAAGGTCCCAGCGGTAGTGATCGGCACCAAGGCCGGGCAGATTTTTGTCCTCGATCGCCACACCGGCCAGCCGCTGACCAAGGTTGAAGAAGTACCGGTCAAGGCCTCGAACATTCCGGACGAGCCCTACTCGCTGACCCAGCCAAAATCCGTGGGCATGCCACAGATTGGTGCGCAGACCCTGACTGAATCGGACATGTGGGGTGCAACCCCGTTTGATCAGATGCTGTGCCGTATTTCCTTCAAGAAGATGCGTTACGAAGGTCTGTACACCGCGCCGGGCACTGATGTGTCGTTGAGCTTCCCGGGTTCGCTGGGTGGCATGAACTGGGGCAGCCTGTCGACTGACCCTGTACACGGCTTTATTTTCGTCAACGACATGCGCCTGGGCTTGTGGGTGCAGATGGTTCCGCAGCAAAAAGACGCCAAGGCCTCTTCTGGCGGTGAAGCGCTGAACACCGGCATGGGTGCCGTACCGCTCAAGGGCACGCCTTATGCGGTGAACAAAAACCGCTTCCTGTCGGTAGCCGGTATTCCGTGCCAGGCCCCGCCTTTCGGTACGCTGACCGCCATTGACATGAAGACTCAGAAGGTCGCCTGGCAAGTACCGGTCGGTACCGTGCAGGACACCGGCCCGATGGGGATCAAGATGGGTCTGCAACTGCCGATCGGCATGCCGACATTGGGCGGTACCCTGTCGACACAAGGTGGCCTGGTGTTCATCGCTGGCACTCAAGACTTCTACCTGCGCGCTTTTAACTCGGCCAACGGTGAAGAAGCCTGGAAAGCCCGTTTGCCTGTTGGCAGCCAGGGCGGTCCGATGACCTTTGTTTCGCCTAAAACCGGCAAGCAATACATCGTGATCACCGCTGGTGGTGCCCGTCAGTCGCCGGATCGCGGTGACTACGTGATCGCTTACGCACTGCCTGACAGCAACTAAGCACTGCCCTCCCCTGTGGGATCGGGCTTGCTCGCGATGGCAGCGCCTCGATCCTTCAGACAGACCGGTTTACCTGCATCGCGGGCAAGCCCGGCTCCCACACTGACCGCGCTAACCTTTTACTATGGGAGCGGGCTTGCTCGCGATAGCAGCGCCTCGATCCTTCAGACAGACCGGGTTGCCTGCATCGCGGGCAAGCCCGGTTCCCACAATGACCGCGCTAACTTTTTACTGTGGGAGCGGATTTGCTCAGCAACACCCGCGTCACCCTCCGCTCTTCTACCTCGACTACGGTCAAGGTCCAGCCTTCCCACGTCAGCTTGTCGCCAATCATCGGCAGACGATCCAGTAAACTCATGACCATACCTGCAAGTGTCTGATAGTCATCCGTGGCCTTGGCTGCAAAACCGATGTGCTGGCGAATCTGGCTCAGGTTCAAGGCGCCGCTGACCAGATAACCCTCCTCCTGGGCAACGATATTGGGCCCCTCTATCTCACTGGCATCCGGCAGTTCACCAGCGATCGACTCGAGAATGTCAGTCATGGTCAGCAGGCCGATGAAGTCACCGAACTCGTTGATGACAAACGCAATGTGCGTCGACTCTTTACGCATCTGTTCCAGAGCGTTGAGAATCGTGAAGCTGTCCAGCAGATTGATAGCCTTGCGCGCCATCGCCTCCAGATCCGGTTCATGCCCCGCCAGAAGCTCCTTGAGCAGCTCCTTTTTATGCACAAAGCCCAAGGGTTCATCTACCCGGCCATCCCGGATCAGGGGCAGTCGGGAATACGATGAATGCATCAGCTTTGTACGAATGATCTCTGCCGAATCAGCCAGATCGATATGATCGATCTCGGCACGGGGCGTCATCACCGAGCGAATCGACCGTTCCGCCAGTTGCAATACGCCACTGATCATCACGCGCTCGCGTCGATGGAAGACGTTCTGCTGACTGCCACCGTCAAGCATGTCGGCAATCTCTTCGCCCACTTCATCAGCACTCAGGGTGCGTCCGCCAAGCAAGCGCATCACCGCATGGGCGGTGCGCTCGCGCATGGGCCGCAGGCCCTGCACGCTTTTCTTGCGGCGCGCACGGGCAATCTGGTTGAGTACTTCGATCAGGATCGAGAAGCCGATGGCGGCGTACAGATAACCTTTCGGGATATGAAAGCCCAGGCCCTCGGCAGTCAGGCTGAAGCCGATCATCATCAAGAAGCCCAGGCACAGCATGATCACCGTAGGGTGACTGTTGACGAAGTGGGTCAACGGTTTGCTGGCGATGATCATCAGGCCGATCGAGAACACCACGGCGATCATCATCACCGACAGATGTTCAACCATGCCTACCGCGGTAATCACTGCGTCCAGGGAAAACACCGCGTCGAGCACGACAATCTGCGCCACAATCGGCCAGAACATGGCATAGCCCAGCGCCGATGAGCGCTCGGCCACATGCCCTTCCAGGCGCTCATGCAACTCCATCGTGGCCTTGAACAACAGGAACAAGCCGCCGAACAGCATGATCAGGTCGCGCCCCGAGAACGCTTTGTCGAAGACTTCGAACAAAGGCTGCGTCAGCGTGACCATCCACGAGATGCTGGCCAGCAGGCCCAGGCGCATGACCAGGGCCAGCGTCAGGCCGATGACCCGGGCACGGTCGCGCTGCTCCGGCGGCAGTTTGTCGGCGAGGATGGCGATAAACACCAGGTTATCAATACCCAGTACCAGTTCCAGCACAATCAGGGTCAACAGGCCGAGCCAGGCCGTGGGATCTGCAATCCATTCCATAGGTATCAGTCAATCTCACGAAGGTGCTGGGTTAACGGCGAGCGCGCACAGACAAGCGCAGCAGCAGAGGTGCTGGCGCTAAACAGAGGGCGGGGAATGGGTAACGCGTGCTCGATTGCGAGGATCAAGCCTGGGGCAAGCGCAGATTCAAAACTGCGACTGGGTGGTTCCTGAAGGGTGTTCATACAAGCCTTTAGTGAATTGGGGATGCAATCCTACAGCGATTAAACTCATTTCCTGCTAGCGGACTTATTACAAAATTTAACAAGTTCTCCCTCCTCCGCCTTGCTCGACCTGACTGGCGAACCATTGCAGCACCGCCGGACACGCCGGATGCAAGTCTGCAGCAGGTTGCAGGCACAACGAATAGTTACCACCGGTTTTCAACGGCTCACCAAACGGAATCACCAGTGCCCCGCGTTGAATGGACTCCGCCGCCAGGGTCATGTCCGTGACCGCCACCCCCAAGCCACGCGCGGCAGCATCGAGGGCCAGCTCATCGAGATTGAACGGGATATGCCGATAGCTGTGCAGCGGCTTGCCGTCATTGGCGGCTAGCCAGTCGTGCCAGGCTTGCTGGTCGGCCGAGCGATGCAACAGCGCAAAGCGCAGCAGATCTTCCATCGACGCCAGCGGCCCCAGGCTGGGTGCACACACTGGCACCAGAGCCTCATCGAATAAAGCCATGCAGGCCGGGTCAGTGGAGGGTCGGGGCAAGTACAGGATGTAGGCATCGCTGTCGCTGGCCGGTTCGACAACCTCGGTGGCGACCGTTTCAATCGACAAGGCTATGTCCGGGTGCTGCAAGTAAAAGTCACTGAGTTTGGGCAGTAACCAGCGCACGGCCAGCGATACATGCATGCGGATACGGAACGGTCGCTTTTGCGGCGACAAACGATCTTCCAGCAGCTTTAACTGTTCAAGAATGCCGCGGGCACTGGCCAGCACCTGTTCGCCTTCGACGGTCATGCGCACGCTGCGACTGGTTCTGACAAACAACGTCACACCAAAGTGAGCTTCCAGTTGCTGGATTTTCCGGCTGATAGCGCTTTGGGTCAGGCACAGCGTCTGCGCCGCCTGGGTGAAGCTGCCCGATTCAGCCACCTCCACCAGTGCCTGCAAACCCTGCAACGAGGGTACGTGACGAACCTTATCCATGTGTTTTTTGCATCAATCAATGAATTAATAGCGTTGGTTATATCACTTGGTACCGCCTAAATTCCATCCATAACCAGCGCCAGCAACGGCCAGCCATGCAATTAGCGCATGTATTCAAAGGCCGGGCAGCCCCCTGACCGGCAAATGAGGTGAAACGTGAAGAATGAATGTGGCTGGATTGCCCTGGCAGGAAGCTCCCCCCTCCGTGATCACCTCAAAGGCGTCGAGAAAGCCGACTGGTTGATTATCGGTGCGGGCATTACCGGCCTCAGTACGGCCCATTCCCTGGCGCAATTGCACCCGCAAGCTCGCATTCTGATTGTCGACAGGCAACGTGCAGCCCAAGGGGCATCAGCACGCAACTCCGGTTACGCGGTGGCCCATGAAAACCCGGCGGATGACGAGCTGATCGGCAAGGGTGGATTTGCCGGCTATGCCGTGGACTCGACAATCGGCCAGGCGGCCGGTGATGAAGTGCGCATGCGCATTGCGCGCCACGGCATCGACTGCGAGTACCGGGATTCGGGTTACTACTTCGCCGTCAACGACCCGGGCAAATTGACCCAGGTTGAGGCCAAGCTCAAGACCCTGCATGCAGTCGGCGCATCTGCACACTTTCTGGAAGGCGCGCAACTGGCGCAGACACTCGGCACCCGCCATTACCAGGCGGCCATCTGGTGCGGCAATGGCAATGCGTTGTTGCAGCCGGCGAAATACGTCAAGGGTCTGCTGGATGCCTTGCCGGCCAATGTCAGCCTTTTTGAAAACACCGACATCATCGGGCTTGAACGCCTGAGTGGCGGACGCATTCGGGCCAAGGGTATCCAGGGCAGCATTGAAGCCGCACAGGTACTGGTATGCCTGAATGCCTTTATCCCCCGCGCCGGGATCGACAACAGCGCAACCTTCCCGATGGAGCTCAGCGCCAGCCTCACCCGCCCCCTGAGCGACAAGGAGTATCAGGCCATCGGCAGTGTCGAGCCCTGGGGCGTGCTGTCGACGAGGCCGCTGGGCGCCACGGTGCGACTGACTCCGGATCGGCGGGTAATGATCCGCAATACCGCGGAATACCGTACGCGCGATTTGTCCGGCAGTGACTTGTCACTGCGTCGAAAACACCATGCACTGGGCCTGCAACGTCGCTTCCCCGGGCTCGGTGAGCAAGACATCCGCTACACCTGGACCGGCCATCTGAGCGCTACCCGCAGTGGCCAGCCGTACTTTGCCAAGGTCGAGGAAGGCATCTATGCCGTGGCGGGCTGCAATGGCTCCGGGGTTGCCCGCGGCACGCTGTGGGGCCGTCTGCTCGCAGAGCTGGCCTGTGGCGCCAGCTCGCCCCTGCTGCAGTCGGTCATGGACAGAGCGCAGCCGGGCTGGTTGCCGCCACGGCCATTTTTTGACGTCGGTGCAGCGCTGCGCATGCGCATGGAAGCCCTCAGAGCCAAAACAGAAATCTGAACACTCTCACACCACAAAAGAATAAAAGCTCCTTGAAAAGGTGATTGAACATGAACATCAGCCCGGTCTCCCTTGCGGTCATGCTCGCCGCGTTTTCGGCCGTCAGCCACGCCGACGAGAGCGTGAATATTTCCAACTGGAACGGCTATATTGCCGACGACACCCTGACCACCTTCACCAAGGAAACAGGGATCAAGGCGACCTACGATATTCACGACAGCAACGAAGTGCTGGAATCCAAGTTGATGACCGGTAATACCGGCTATGACGTGGTCAGCCCTTCGAACCACTTTATGTCCCGCCTGATCAAGGCCGGTGCCATCCAGAAACTGGACAGGAGCCAGTTGCCAAACTGGAAGAACCTGGATCCGGTGTTAATGAGCAAACTGGAAGCCAACGATCCCGGCAATCAGTACGGCTACCCCTACATGTGGGGCACGGCTGGGATCGGCTACAACGTCGAGAAGATCAAGGCGATTTTTGGTACCACGGATGTCACCCGCTCCTGGAGCCTGTTTTTCGATGAAAACAACATCAAAAAACTGAGCCAGTGCGGTGTGGCGATTATCGACAATCCGACGCAAGTGTTGCCGATCACTCTCAACTACCTGGGCTTGCCGCACCATAGTCATGAGCCTGAGGACTACAAGAAAGCCGAAGCGGCGCTGCTGAAAATACGACCTTATGTTCAGTATTTTCATGCATCCAAATACATCAGTGATCTGGCCAACGGCAATATCTGTGCGGTGATCGGCTTCAACGGTGATGTGGTACAGGCTGCGGCAAGTGCGCGGGAAGCCGGGAACGGGATCGACATTGCGTATTCGATCCCAAAGGAAGGTTCGACGTTATGGCTGGACATGGTGGTCATACCCAAGAGCGCGCCCCATGAAAAAAATGCCTACACCTACATGAACTACCTGCTGACCCCGCAAGTGATTGCCACTATCAGCAACCATATCCACTACGCCAACCCCAACCAGGCGGCAGACCCGTACCTGGCGCCGGACGTGAAACAGGACCCGGCGATCTACCCGTCCAGTGAAGTGATCGACACCCTGTTCACCGTGGAAGACCTGCCGGCCAAAATCGCCCGTCTGAGCACCCGTTTGTGGACCAAGCTCAAGACCAATACGTGATATTCAATGGTGTGTGCTCGGCTGCCTTGGCCCGGCAACCAGCCACGCCAGCATGCCCAGCAACGGCGCGAAGATGATAATGGCAATCCACATCAGCCGGCTGCTTGACCGTGCCCCGCTTTTCATCACCCCGCGGATTGCCCAGAGCTCCAGCAGCACCAGAATAATTGCCAGTACCACCCATATGGTTTCGATTTGCATGCGCGACCTCCTGTGGTTGTTAAACGTTAGGCGGGGAGATGGCGCGAGGGTTCATTAATTCTTAAAACCGCCAACCCTTGCGCTTACAACAGGAAGCGGTCGGTCACATTGCGCCGCTCGTTGTCATCGCGCACGTCATAGCTGACGGTGGTGGCAATGTTGGCGTGGTGCGCCAGCTTCTGTGCGATCGACACGTCGTACTCTTCAATCACCCGGGTAATGAACGAGCGACGAAAATCATGGGGCATGATGTCGACCCCTACCTGCCTGCCCCGCTGCTTGGCGATGTAATAGATCGCATGTTTGGTCAGGCGATCACGAGTGATGTGGTTGCCGCGGCGGATGCGATTGAACAAAAAGGTGTCATCACTGACCCCGTCCGGCAGGTTCGCCCGGCGGAATGCCAGCCACTCTTCCAGTTTTTCGAAAGCCCAGGCCGGTGCAAACTTGATCAGTTCCTTGTTGCCCTTGCCCAGCACCTGCAAGCTGCGCTGTTCTACATCGACCTGCCACAGGTCCATATTCACCGACTCGGACTTGCGCATCCCCGAGCCATACAGAATTGCGATGATCGCCGCGTCCCTGAGCCCTTGCGGACGGGGGTCTGCGGCACAGACGTCCATCAGCTCGCGAATCAGATTGCGCCGCAGGTTACGCCCCTTGACCAGCCGCGAACCGCCTCCCGCCTTGACTGCGCGTATCTTGAGCAAATGATCCTGAGTAATCAGGTTTTGTTGCCAGGCCTGATTCATCACGCCGCGAATGGCGTTGACATAGAGCGATGAGGTATTTGGCGCGTAACCGTCTTCACGTAACGCCGCCACCAGTGCGGTGATATGCCCCGGTTGCAGTTGATGCCAGGGGAATTCATCAATCGCCACGTCTTCAGCGCCCAGGCGGTCTGCCGCTTCCTGCAAGACATAACGCATGGTCTGGCGGCTGGACGGCGCCAGCCGCTGAAGATAAAGCGCCACAGGCGTTTGCACCGGGTTTAACACCAAGGAAGAAAGCGGCGGTAGCGGGGAGTCAATCGTAGACAAAACCAATCTCATTACAGGCAGAAACAGTTCGCAATATACCCCATGCGGCGGGGATTTCCGCGTTTAGCGCATTAACGCCAACCTACTCGCGAATTGCATGACCTGGGCGCGGCATACATGCATTCTGCACGAATAGAAACGTCAGCTTTGAAACTTAACTAATTGATTTTTATTAATTTTATATCGTCCGTTCAAGTTGGTACAGCTAATGCAATATTCACCCCTGAGGGTCGCATGCATAAAGGCCCATCCCTATCCGTGAAAGAGACAGGTGAGTGAATATGAATGCCATCGATTTGCTGTTGGAAGACCACAAACGAGTCAAGGCCATCTTGAGCCAGCTCAGCGACTCCACCGAGCGCGCCGTGAAAAAACGCACTGAACTGCTCAACAAACTGGAAATGGAAATTACTATCCACACCCGCCTTGAAGAGGAAATCCTCTACCCGGTCTTCAAGAAAGCCGGTGGTAAAGAGCAAGCCGTCATGTACCACGAAGCGAAGGAAGAACACCGTACTGTGGACTCCCTGGTATTGCCTGACCTTAAGAAAACTGCCCCCGATTCTCTGGAATTCTCCGGTCGTGCAAAGGTGGTCAAGGAACTCCTCGAGCACCATATCGAAGAGGAAGAAACCGAGATGTTTCCCCAGGCCCGCAAGTTGCTCGGTAAAGCGGTGCTCGATGAGCTGGGAAAACAGATGGAAGCGATGAAAGCCGAATACAAAAAGTCCCTGAACAGCAAGCCCCTGGCGGCGTGATGACACCAGCGCCCGGCAGGTTCAGCCCTGGGTAAAACCTCGCGCCAGCATCACTGCAACCCCTAGCAACATGCAGGCTGTAGCCCGTTGCAACAACACTTGTCGCGACGGGCTTTGCAGCACCCGGCGAATACGTTGACCGAAGTAACAATACAGGCAACCACTGGCAAACTGCAGCAGCAAAAAAGCCAGCCCCAGTACCGCCAGATCCAGCATTCGGGAATCACTGCCCTGCCCGGCGAACTGCGGGAATACGGCGCTGAACATGACGATGGTTTTCGGGTTGGAGAAACCGGTGAGCAGGCCCTTGCCAAAGCGCCCTGTAAAATCGTTGTGCAGTGTGTCGGGACTGTCCAGTTTCAACCCGGTGCTGGTCCACTGCCGGTACGCCAGGTACAGCAAGTACGTAACCCCCACATACTGGATCCCGCGACTGATTAACGGGTTGCCCTTGATCAGTTCGGCGAAGCCTACGGCAAATACAAGAATCGACACCAGATACGCTGCGCTGGCTCCCAGTTGTACCGGCATGGAACGCTTGAGCCCCTGCTGCATGCCGAACCCCATCAAGAGCAGGGTCATGGGCCCGGGGCTGAAGGTCATGGTGGCGCAAAACATCAGAAAATACAGAAATGAAGCGAGTGTCAGTTGCGTGGCCATGACGGTGGTTGAATCCAGAAATTACGGTCGCGCAGTCTAGGCAGGCCCTGCTGGCTATTGGCAGAGCAAGCACTGACAAACTTTACCGACCTTTACTGGTAGCATGACCGGTAAAGTACGAGGCCCTGCATGCACTTACCTACCGTTGCGTTTC
Source organism: Pseudomonas sp. FSL W7-0098 (assembly GCF_005930585.1). Lineage (NCBI taxonomy): Bacteria > Pseudomonadati > Pseudomonadota > Gammaproteobacteria > Pseudomonadales > Pseudomonadaceae > Pseudomonas > Pseudomonas sp. FSL W7-0098. The sequence goes on along the minus strand of NZ_RXHW01000001.1, from coordinate 253,467 downwards.
AACCCGGCCTGTCCAAGGTCCAGCAGATTGTTGATGCCTTGAGCCAGGCCATTGATCAGGGTCTGCTCAACCCCGGCAGCAAACTGCCTTCGGCGCGCGAGATGACTGCTCACTGGGGCGTCAGCAAATTCACCCTGATCGAAGCCCTGGATCGCTTGCGCGGGCAGGACAGAATCACATCCAGTCAGGGCCTGGGCTACTTTGTTGCGACGAAAACGCTGCAAAGCGGACGCGCCACTGCCCTTGACCTGCTGCCGCAAGACTTGCACAGCGTCTTGCGCCGCTCCCTGACCGGTGCCAGCGGTGCCCTGCGCCCCGGCAGCGGGCATTTACCGGAAAGCTGGCTGGAAGCCAGCGCCCTGCGTGGCAACATGCGCCAGCTCAGTCGCTCGCCAGCCCTCCGACTGACCGGTTATGGTGACCCGGCGGGCTATTTGCCGCTGCGTCAGGCCTTGCAGCAGAAACTGTTGAGCCAGGGCCTGAATGTGGGGGTCGAGCAGATCATCACCACGGCCAATACCGTGCTGGGGCTCGACATGCTGCTGCGCTTGCGCGTGCGCCCCGGCGATACCGTGCTGTTGGACATGCCTTGTTATTTCAATTTTCACGCCAACCTGGCCTTGCATGGCGTGCGCGTGATCACTGTGGAGCGCACTGCCCAAGGGCTGGACCTGCAAGCGCTGCAAACCCTGTTCAGCCAGCACCGGCCAACGCTTTACCTCACCACCGGGCTGCTGCATAACCCCACCGGGCACTCCTTCACACCCGGGCAGGCCTACGGACTGCTCGAGCTGGCCAAGCGTTATGAGTGCGCCATTATCGAAGATGATCTTTATGGCGACCTGCACCCAGAACCGCCCCCCCGACTGGTGGCGCTGGCAGGCGTGGAGCAAGTGACCTACCTGAGCGGTTTTTCGAAAACCCTCAGTGCCAACCTGCGGGTGAGCTTTGTCGTGGCCTCTGCGCAGATGGCCGCCGAGCTGACCCAGATGAAACTGATGTGCGGCGGGATTACTTCGGAAATGCTTGAGCAACTGGTGTGCTCGATGCTCAATGACGGCACTTATCACAAACACCGCAAGCGCGTGGTGCAAGGCCTGCAGGCCAGTGGTGCACGGGTTTCGGGCTGGTTGCAGGGCCTGGGCTTCAGGTTGAGCGCGCCCTACGCCGGCGGCATGTTTATCTGGGCCACATTGCCTGCCGGGCTGGATGGCGAAACCCTCGCCCAGCAAGCGCTTGCCCGTGGCCTGGTGCTCGCGCCCGGGATCCTGTTCGGTTTTGATCCGCAACTGCGCCGCTGCATGCGCTTCAACGTCGCCCACACCGACACGCCTGCCGTCATGGCTGGCGTCGAGGCATTACTGGCTAACCCAACCTGAGCGGATCAACCAGCCCGGCAGCAATGGCCATGCCCACCAGATCGGGTAAATGCCGGGCCTGCATGCGCTTCATCACCCGGGAGCGATACAGGTCGATAGTCTTGGCACTCACCCCCAGCAGCGCGGCAATTTCACGGGTGGTGCAGCCCTTGACCAAAGGCATGAATACATCTTGCTCACGCGGTGTCAGGCTTTGCAGACGGGCCTCAAGTTCGGTCTGTTCCTGGCTGGCGCTTTGCTGCGCGGTATCGCCACTCAGGGCCTGCTGTACGCTGTCGAGCAACAACTGCTGGTTATAGGGCTTCTCGATAAAATCATGGGCACCGGCCTTGAAAGCCCGTACCACAATGGGCACATCGGCATGCCCGCTGACAAAGATCACCGGCATCCTGATCCCTCGTTCACGCAATGCCTGCTGAACATTCAGGCCGCCCATGGCCGGCATGCGGATATCCAGTACCACACAGGCACACAGGGTCGGGTCGCAAGCGTCAAGAAAGGCCTGCCCGCTTGTAAACGCCAGCGCATTGAGGCCCACGGACTCGAGCAACCAGACCGTCGAGTCGAGCATGCCCTGATCGTCATCCACCACATACACCACAGGCCGGGTTTGGGTTGTCATCGTTACTCTCTTGTCGTGTTGAGTGAAGCCATCAATGGCAGGCAGCAGCACATCAGCAAGCCGCTGGTTTGTGGTCGGGCATTGAGTTCACCGCCAAAGCCTTCGACGATGCTGCGGCTCATCGACAAACCCAGCCCGAGACCTTCTGCCTTGCTGGTGTAAAACGGTGTGAACAACTGCTCAAGCTCCCCGGCGCTTAACCCCGGCCCCTGATCCTGCACGCTGATTTGCAGGGTGGCGCCATCAAGGGTTTGAGCCTGCAGGATGATCCGCGAAAGCTGACCCGGTAATTGCTCGTTGTTGGCATCTATGGCATTGCGCAACAGGTTGAGCAGCACCTGCTCCAGCAACACCCGGTCGGCGTATACCCATGGCAGGGACTCCGGCAACTGCAGCTCGATAGTGACATTTCGTTCCCCGGCCTCCCAGGCACACAGGCTGACGGCCTGGCGCGCCACCTCACTGATATCCAGCGCTTGCAGGTTACGCCGGCCCTTGCGCAAAAAACCGCGCAGGCGCTTGATCACTTGCGCGGCGTGATTGGCATGCAGGTTGATCCGCTCCAGTCCCTGGGCCACACGCTCGACTGCGGCAGGATTACTGTCCAGGCTTTGCAGGTAACGTTGGCTGGCATTGGCGTAATTGACCACTGCCGCCAGCGGTTGATTGATTTCGTGGGCAATCCCCGATGCCAGTTCGCCCAGTGTGACCAGGCGCGCGGTATGGGCCATTTCATCCTGATGATGGCGCTGCTGGGCTTCGCGCAGTTCACGCTCGCGCATATCCCGTGCCACCAGCGAGAAAAACCGCTCTCCGGCAGTCGAGCGATGAGCCAGCAGCAGTAACGACACCGGCACCGAAGGCTCGCCATTCAAGGGCAACAAACGGGTCTCGTGACTCCACAAACCCTGCGCCTCTGCACTGTGCCAGCCGTTGCTCTCCAGGGTAGCCAAGACTTGCGCGGTCAAAAAATCAGCCAATGCGGGCATGCCTTCTGCGGGCAGCAGACCCAGCAGACGCCGTGCTGCCGGGTTGAGATACGACACCCCGCCAGCCGGGTCGATAAACAGCACCGGATCAGGGTTGGCTTCCACCACTTCAGCCAGACGCCGCTTGTTCTCTTCAGCCTGGACGCGGGCCGTGATATCCCGCGACACACTGACCACTTCGACGACCGCCCCGGTGTAGGTTTCACGAATTGCCCGGCTGGCTGTTTCAAACCAAAGGTAATGCCCTGCCTGATGGCGAATGCGGTAGGTCATGGTGTGATAGCCGTCGAGTTGCAGGGCATCACGGGCCTGACGCAGCGCCAGCTTCAGGTCGTGAGCATGAAACAGACGCTGGGCCAGGGTCCCGCGCAGCGTTTCGGGCCAGTAGCCAAGCAGGGTCCAGGACGCCGGCGAGGCATCCAGAAAACGCCCATCAGGCGTATGGCGCGAGATAAGGTCCGTGGTGTTTTCGGTAATCAGCCGGTACAGGCGTCGGGCTTTGGCCGCCTCTCGCCCGGCCAGCAGTTCTGTACTCGCTTCACGCCCGCGGGCCAGCACACACTGGCTGTCGGGGTCGGGAATAAGCGTCCAGAGCCAGACCTGCTGAGCACTTTGCGCCTCTACCTGCTCGATGGCTCTGCCCTGCTTGAGGCAGGCGCGGACCAGCTCCGGCAGATTGCCCGGCAACAGCGCGCGCGCCTGGCTCAACGCCTTGCCCGCCAGCAGGCGGATCAGTGCGTCGTTGGCTGCCAGCGCCAAGCCGTCTCTATCAAGCACTACAGAGGGTTGAGGGTCATGGGGAAGCAGCGCGATCGGCATTGGGCATCCAGGACTTGAGCGAATTTTTCTTTATATAGTACAACTACTATATTGCTTAGGTATTACTTCCATATCAAACCCGGAGTGAGCTATAAGTCAGACCGGACATAAAACTGACCCGCTCGCCATCGGCAGAGCAGGCAGCCATAGAGCTAACAATCAGCCACCGGAATGACCTTCATGTCGATTTTTGAGCACGGCCTTGAGCCGACTGCCGTAAACCATATTGCCCTGTCTCCGCTGAGTTTTATCGAACGTACAGCCAGCGTCTACCCCGATTACCCTGCCGTGATTCACGGCGCCATCCGCCGCACCTGGGCGCAGACCTACAGTCGTTGCCGCCGCCTGGCTTGTGCCCTGGCCGGGCGCGGGATTGGCCAGGGCGATACGGTAGCGGTGATGCTGCCCAATATCCCGGCGATGCTTGAAGCGCACTTTGCCGTGCCCATGATCGGCGCGGTGCTCAATGCCCTCAATGTTCGCCTCGATGCTGAAGCCATCGCCTTTATGCTCGCCCACGGCGAAGCCAAGGTACTGATTGCCGATCGCGAGTTCCATGACGTAGTGCATGCGGCCGTGGCCATGCTCGATCACCCCCCGCTGATCATTGATGTGGATGACCCCGAATACGGTGAAGGCCAGCCGGTCAGCCAGTTGGACTATGAAGCGCTGCTGGCCGAAGGCGATCCCGAGTTTGATTGGCAATGGCCCGCAGATGAATGGCAGGCCATTGCCCTCAATTACACCTCCGGCACCACCGACAACCCCAAGGGCGTGGTGTATCACCATCGCGGTGCTTACCTCAATTCCCTGGGCAACCAGATGGTCTGGGCCATCGGCAATCACCCGGTGTATTTGTGGACCTTGCCGATGTTCCACTGTAACGGCTGGTGCTACCCATGGATCATCACCGCGCTGGCTGGCGTGCATGTGTTCCTGCGCCGGGTTGACCCGCAAAAGATCCTCACGTTGATTCGCGAGCATCAGGTCACCCATCTGTGTGGTGCACCGATTGTGCTCAACGCCCTGGTCAATATGCCCGAGTCCGCCAAGGCTGCCATCGACCACCCGGTGCATGCGATGGTCGCAGGCGCTGCGCCACCGGCCAAGGTGATTGGTGCCGTGGAAGAAATGGGCATCAAGGTCACCCACGTCTATGGCCTGACCGAGGTGTATGGTCCGGTGACGATTTGTGCCTGGCATGAAAAGTGGGATGCGCAGCCTCTGGCCGAACGCGCACAGATCAAGTCCCGCCAGGGCGTGCGCTACCCGACGCTGGAAGGCGTGATGGTGGCCGACCCGAAAACCCTGGTACCGACGCCCCGTGACGGCGAGACCATGGGAGAGATTTTCATGCGCGGCAATACGGTAATGAAGGGCTATCTGAAGAACCCCAGCGCCACGGCCGAAGCCTTCGAAGGCGGCTGGTTCCACACCGGTGACCTTGCCGTGTGCCACCCGGACGGCTACGTCGAAATTCGCGACCGGCTCAAGGACATTATCATTTCCGGTGGCGAGAACATTTCCACCATCGAGGTCGAGGGTGTGCTCTACCGACACCCGGGCGTCATGGAGGCGGCCGTGGTGGCGCGGCCCTGTGAAAAGTGGGGTGAAACGCCTTGCGCCTTTATCACTCTCAAGGCCGATCATCAGCAGGTGCGCGAGGCCGAGATCATTGCCTTTTGCCGCGATCACCTGGCCGGGTTCAAAGTGCCCCGTACGGTGGTGTTCACCCTGCTGCCCAAGACCTCCACGGGCAAGATCCAGAAGTTCGTGCTGCGTGATATGGCCAAAGCACTGTAACTGCCCCCTATAGACCCACTGTGGGAGCGAGCTTGCTCGCGAAGGTGTCGCCTCGGTTACCCAGACAGGCCGCGGCGCCCAAATCGCGAGCAAGCCCGCTCCCACAGAATGCCTTCAGCTGCAAAAAACGAGGTTTTTCATGCCTGAATTCAACGCCCCCCTGCGCGATATGCGCTTTGTCCTGCACGAAGTCTTCGAAGCCCCCGCACTCTGGGCCAGGCTGCCAGCCCTGGCCGACCACGTCGACGCCGATACCGCCGACGCCATACTTGAGGAAGCCGCCAAGGTCACCGGCCAACTGATCGCCCCGCTCAACCGCAGTGGCGACGAAGAAGGCGCACACTGGCTGGCGGGCCAGGTCACCACACCTGAAGGCTTCAAGTCAGCCTACAACACCTACATCGAAGGCGGCTGGGTAGGCCTGTCGGGCAATCCTGAATTTGGCGGCCTGGGCATGCCGAAAATGCTCGCCGTGCAATTTGAAGAAATGCTCTACGGCGCAAACTCCAGTTTTGCCCTTTATTCGGCGCTCACCAGCGGTGCTTGCCTTGCCATCGATGCCCACGCCAGCGAACCCCTCAAAAGCCGTTACCTGCCACCGATGTACGAAGGCCGCTGGGCCGGTTCCATGTGCCTGACCGAGGCCCATTCCGGCACCGATCTGGGGATTATCCGCACCCGCGCCGAACCGCAGTCTGACGGCAGTTTCAGCCTCAGCGGCAGCAAGATATTCATCACCGGCGGCGATCAGGACCTGACCGCAAACATCATCCATCTGGTGCTGGCCAAGCTGCCGGATGCGCCAGCAGGGCCCAGGGGCATTTCGTTGTTTCTGGTTCCTAAGGTGCTGGTAAATGACGATGGTTCACTCGGACAAGGCAATGCGGTGAGCTGCGGCTCCATCGAGCACAAGATGGGGATCAAGGCTTCGGCAACCTGCGTGATCAACTTTGACGGCGCACAGGGATGGTTGATCGGTGAAGCCAACAAGGGCCTGGCCGCGATGTTTACCATGATGAACTACGAGCGTCTGTCGATCGGCATCCAGGGCATTGGCTGCGCCGAGGCCTCCTACCAGAATGCCCGCACCTATGCCCGCGAGCGCCTGCAAAGTCGTGCCCCGACCGGAGCCGTGGCACCGGAGAAGATTGCCGACCCGATTATCGTCCACCCCGATGTGCGACGCATGTTGCTGAGCATGAAGGCCATGACCGAAGGTGGACGGGCATTTGCCAGCTATGTGGGCCAACAACTGGATCTGGCCAAGTTCTCTACCGAGCCGCAGGAGCAGCAGCAAGCCACTGCGCTGGTAGCCTTGCTGACCCCAGTGGCCAAGGCCTTCTTTACCGATACCGGTTTCGACAGTTGCGTGCTGGGCCAGCAAGTCTTTGGTGGTCATGGCTATATCCGCGAATGGGGCCAGGAACAGCTGGTTCGCGATGTGCGCATTGCGCAGATTTATGAAGGCACCAACGGCATCCAGGCGCTGGATTTGCTGGGCCGAAAAGTGATCGCCAATGGCGGTGCAAGCCTGCGCCTGTTTACCGCACACATCCGTGACTTCGCGACCCGGCCCGGCAAGCCTTATGCCAGCGAACTGCTGGACGCAGTGCAGCGTCTTGAGGACGTCAGTGACTGGCTGCAGGCACGGGCCAGGGCCAACCCCAATGAAACAGGCGCCGCCTGTGTCGAATATCTGCACCTGTTCGGTTATGTGGCGTATGCCTGGCTATGGGCACGCATGGCCGATGTGGCGCAGCGCTCGCGCAGTACCGACCCCGGGTTTTATGACACCAAGCTGGCGACCGCACAGTTCTATTTCTCCCGCTTGTTGCCTCGCACACTGAGCCTGGAGCACGGAATACGGGCTGGCAGCGAATCACTGTTCGAGATCGATGCCGCACATTTTTAAACGCCCGCCAATAAAAACGGCGGCCTGTTCAGGGCCGCCGCAGGCTGTTGCACTTGAACCGGGCCTAAACGCTCAGTTCGTCCAGCAACAACACTTCGCGATGCGCCAATAGATCGCCCACGGCCTGGGCCATCGCCTGGTAGTGCGGGGTGGTTTTATGATGCTCGATCGCCTCCATGTCCGCCCAACCTTCAATAAAGACAAAACGCTCGGGGTCGGTACGATCCACGTGCAAGTCATAGAAACGGCAGCCCGGTTCGGCCCGTGAGCCTTCGACACAGGCGCGCAGTGCCTGCTCGACAGTTTTGCCATGACCAGGTTTGGCACGCAATGTGGCAACAATTTTGATGATTCGGGACATATCTACTTCCTGCAGCTTGCGGTGACTTAAGCGCTGAGGATCTGCGCGATTTTATCCTTGATCTGCAAGCGCTGCTCCTTGAGCGTGCGCAGTACATCATCAGGGACGCCTATGGCGTCGTTGGCTTCAGCTTCAACGACCTCGGCATCTTTTTCGCCGTACTGTACAAACAGCTGATTCAGATGCGGGTTTTCGCTGCGAAACTTGCTGACGGCCTCTTTAGTGAGCCCCAAGTCCTGTAACAAGTCGTGCTTGACTGGCATATCTGCACCTCATGGCTATTTCAGTGGCAGGTTCAGGTTCTGAGGGCGAACCTGATCACAATGGCTCTGTTCACAATGAACCCGCGTAAGCAATAGCACGCAATGGGACTCTCAGAAAGCCGGGCGCGTACTTTCCTCTCCCTTTAGCCGGTTTTCTCGCGAGCGTTACCTCCAAATACCTTGGCCTGAGGTGCGGAGCCCTCGAATATCAGCCTTTCCAGGCGAGTAGCCAATTTAATGACTACAATCATATTGCCGTTATTTTTTTGACGATCCTCAGTCTCAAGCCACTCAACCAGATGTTTCAGATGATAAAGTACGCGCTTTCTTACACTCATTCGAGTGTAGTACTACGCTTGTCATAAATGATGCACAGCACACAGTACAAGAAGAAACAACTGAGACGTAACGGGTTAAATGTTGACAGTCATTCTATTGACACCTAAAGAAATAGACAGGTGATGGCTGGCAGTACCCGAACGCCTTAACACCTGTTCATCCTTGGGGGACGTTACGCTTGGTTCATATCAGTTTGGCCATAGGCGGATTGCCGGATCAACACATTGTGTTGCGCGCAGGCGGCTTGTATTGGGTCACGGTCGATCACTCCGCTGACGCAAAACTGCTTGCTCGGCAATTTCTTGAAAACATACCCGAAAGCGTGCCGGCAACCTTGATTGCCAGCACCGGCTACGCACAAGGCCTGGTCAACGACATGGCGCCCGATCGCGGGCCGGAAAAACTCAAGCTGTTCGAGATCGCACCAAGAGTCATCGTGCCTGGGCTGGCCACGTTGAACCGCGACCTTGCGCGCGCCGGTACCGCCCCTTCAAGCCAGATCCTGCTGGTGCTGCCTGCCAACAGTTGGGCTGAGACCACCACAGCGGTCCAATTGCAACGTTGGTTCGAGCGCATGCGTTCCTGGTTGCTGGAGCGCAACGCCACATTGCTGGTGATTACCCATGGCGAGGCAGCGCTGCTGCATGCGCAGTTGCTGCAACTCAATCAAACCCTCTCCGGTTTAAGTCGCTTGTACCGCTACAACGGCGACCTGCGCTATCAGTTGCACTTTTGGCACAGCGATCTGGGCGTTAGCGCCGGGCAGGAGTTCAAGTTGTCGGACCAGCACGCGACCTTGCGCCTGATCCCGCAAACCGAGGTCGATACCCAGCCCCGGGTAGCGGACGATCAGCACGTTTATCTTGCCGAGCGCTCCGTGCTGGAGGGTGCGCCGTCAATGTCCAAGCACTGGTACCTGTTCGAAAACCGTGATGCATTGCTCGAAGCAGCCCAGTCAGCCAGCGCCGCGACCGTAATTGTCGGCATCGACAACAGCTACCAGTTACTTGAGCTTGCACAGCAGTTGCACGACTTGCGCGAACATTGCGGGCCGCAGTTGAAGATCGTTGTGCGCGAAATGGAACCGTCGGTGCGCTACCGCGATGAACGTCTGTTGCTGGCCTGCGGGGCCAACCTGATCGTTCCCGACGGCACCCTGCTCTCACGTTTTCTGAGCATGATTGAGAGCATTCAGGGGCAGCGCTGGCAGTACACGCAGAACATTGATTTCAAGACCCTTCTGGAACGTCAGCGCCCGCCGCAAATTCGCGGGCTGGTGAGCCCCCGTGATTTTTTCGAAACCGTTGCGCAGATCTACCAGGACAGTTCGGGTGAGGTAACCCACCAGTTGATGAAGTTCGAACCGGTGCCCGGCATTGGTGAGGAACTGTTCCTCAATCAGATGTGCCTGCGTCGATTCGGCGACTTTGCCTGCCTGCTGGATGACGAGCTTTACCTCTTTCTGTTTGCCTGCCGCGCTGACGGACTGGAACCGGCACTGGGCAATGTTTGCCGCCTGCCCTGGCGCGACATGTTCAGCCAGCGCCGCATGCTCAGCGGGTTGTCCGATCTGCCGGCTGACGCCTTTATGAAAGCTGGCGCCGTGCCTGCACACTTGCATATCCCCGTCGAGACCCATGCGACGCAAGCGGTATCTGCTACGGGTGAACGTGCGCCGTTAAATCCGCAAAGATTCACCCTGCCTATCAGTGAGCCACAGTCATGACGTTCCTTGAGCTAATCGATGTCATTGCATTGACCTGTGTGGTGACCGTACTGCTGACGCTGTTCTGGCAGCGCATGCGGATGTACTTGAAAAGTCATTTCGAGCAGTACCTCTCTCCCCGCTATTTGAAATCGTGCGGCGTTCGCCGTCGCATGCCAGCCAGCCCTGCTCAGAGAACGCCTGATGAGTCTGTTTAAGTCTGACGCACCGGCGCACAAAATTGCCGGATCCTGGAGCGGCCTGGGCGCCTGGAACCTGTATTTCCTGGCCAAGTTCCTGCTGGCCTGGACGGGGCATCTGAACATCCAGATTTTGCCCAACCTGATCTTTGCTGCCGTTTTGCTGATTCCGATCGCCAACCCGGTGCTACGCCGTTTGCGCACCCTGATTGCCATTCCGGTGGCCGTGGCCCTTCTGTACCAGGACACCTGGTTCCCGCCCTTCAGCCGCCTGCTGGCACAACCCGGGGTGTTGAACTTTTCGTTCGACTATATCGTCGAGCTGCTGGGGCGCTTTATCGACTGGCAAGTGTGCGCCCTGTTGCTGTTGCTGTTTGTCGGCTACCTGTTCCTGAACCAGTGGCTGCGCCTGACCACCCTCACCCTGCTGGGCTTTGCCTGGTTGGGCATGGGCAATCTGCAATGGCTGTTGCCACCTTCCGTGCAACCGCAAATGGCCGGCGCACAGACTGCCACGGGCGCGCCGACCGTCAGCGCAGGCGAGCCCGACGACGCGACGCTCAATGGCTACCTGGAGAAGTTCTATCTCAACGAATCCACGCGCAAGGTCGAGTTCAAGGAACCGGCAGTCAAGCCGCCCCCGTTCGATCTGCTGGTGATCAATATTTGTTCCATGGCCTGGGACGACTTGGATGCCGTGGGCTTGCGTGACAACCCGTTGTTCAGCCAGATGGACGTGATATTCGACAACTTCAACTCGGCCACCGCCTACAGCGGCCCCGCAGCCATTCGCTTGCTGCGCGCCAGTTGCGGTCAGACCTCCCATGCGCAGCTGTACAAACAACCGGCGGATCAGTGCCTGTTGTTCGATGACTTGCGCAAGCTGGGCTTTTCCAATGAGCTGATGCTTAACCACACCGGTGAATTCGACGGTTTCCTGCAGGAAGTGCGTGAACAGGGCCAGTTGCCTCCTCCGGCTCTGGGTGTTGTACCCGCAGGCCTGCCGCGTACCTATGTCGGTTTTGATGGCTCGCCGATCTGGCGCGACCGTGATGTGCTGAGCAAGTGGTGGCAGCACCGCATGACTGAAGACTCACCCAATATGGCGCTGTTCTACAACACCACCAGCCTGCACGACGGTAACCGCCAGGTGCAGTCCGATGGCGGCACCCAGGCCGCTGACTACCGCAGCCGGGCGCAGATCCTTCTCGACGATCTTAATGCCTTCCTTAAAGAGCTGGAAAAAAGTGGCCGTCGCGTCGTGGTAGCCATCGTCCCTGAGCATGGCGCAGCGCTGCACGGTGACCGCATGCAGATAGCCGGCATGCGCGAAATCCCCAGTGACTCCATCACCCATGTACCGGTGGGTATCAAGCTGATCAATATGGGCGACAACGCGCAAACCCAGCCTATCCACGTCAGTGAACCCAGCAGCTACCTGGCCGTGGCAGAAATCATAGCTCGCCTGTACGCCGATCCGGCGCTGAGCAATGGCCAGACCGTGGACTGGTCCAGGCTGCTCACCGATCTGCCGAAAACCGCGAAAGTATCGGAAAACTCAGGGACCGTAGTACTCGACTACAACGGCAAACCTTATGTGCGAATCAAGGAGAACGGCGGATGGCTGCCTTACCCACAGCGGTTCAAATAAGCGCCGATATCCTTTCGCGCAAAGAACGGGCCGATGATATTGCCCGGCTTAAATCCATGATGGAGCTGCATGCCCTGGAATATGTCGATGTGTCGGCACATATGGAGCTGTTGCAGGCCTTTGAGCGCTGGCCGTTGCTGGCCTATCTAGAGGCGCAGTACAAGCAGCCCCCGTTGCTGGCCAAGGACACGGAGCAAACCCCATGATCAGCATGAGTTTGCGTGGCGTGCGGGGTGGCGTGGGCACCAGCTCAACCCTGGCGGCCCTGGGCCATGCGCTGCATGAGCTGGGGCAGAAAGTGCTGCTGGTGGACATGTGCCCGGAGAACTCCCTGGGCCTGCACTTCAATATGGACCTTGCCCCACGTGAAGGCTGGGCGCGGGCGACCCTTGACCGGCAACCCTGGCACGAACACGCCTGGGTGGTAGAGCCAGGCCTGTGCGTGCTGCCCTATGGCCAATTGAAGCCGAGCGAGCTTTTTGCCCTCGATGCCCTGCTGATTGAACAGCCAAAGCTCTGGAGCCAGCGCCAGGCTGCGCTGGAGAACGCGTTTGACTGGATACTCTTCGACCTGCCGCAACGCTTGCCTGGGCATATGACCAACCCGCACTGCGCACTCTCGATGATGGTTACCAACGCCGATGCTGCCTGCCATGTGCTGTTGCAACCGCAGCTGACGCAGACCCCGCTGTTTCTGGTCAATCGCTTCGATGCCGCCAGCCAGTTGCAGCGCGATCTGCTGCTGATCTGGCAACAGCGTTATGCCCATGCACTGGTGCCAGTCAACCTGCATGCAGATGAAGCCATGGCCGAGGCCCTGGCCAGAAGCGAGCCTGCCGGGCGCTATGCGCCCTCCAGCCTGATTGCCCTGGACATTATCAGCCTGGCCAGTTGGTGCCTGCTGCGTGGCAGGAGGCTTGAATGATCAGGCGTTGGTTCCCCTATACACGATTGCGGCGGGAGCAGAACTGCACCCGTTTTACCGCCTTCACCCTGGCGCTGATTCAAGCGCTGGGCTGGATCTTCCTGCGCCTTGAATCACCCCGCTGGCAAGCCTTGCGCGAACAGCACCGGCGCCTGTATCCGCACCTGGCGGACAAGCCCTCGACCATCGGTGACCCGCTGCGCTACACGGTGCAAACCCTGTGGCTACTGCTGGTGCGAACGCCCAACCAGGACCAGATCGGCCGGCAACGCTTCCGCCAGCGCACGGCCAGCTTTTTCTCGGCCTTGCTGATGATCGTGCAACGGCCATGGAACCTGCTGTCCAATGCCTTTGCCCGCTTGCCCACCACCCTCAGCCCGCAAGTCACCAAAGGCTCGCACTGGTGGGACAACATTCAATGGCCGCTGCGCAAGGGCCTGTATATCGCCATGGGCGTACTGGCCCTGGCGTTGATTGTGCTGTGCATTACCGAACCGTTCGGTTTCCTTGCGCAACTGGTGTTTGTCGTCTTGCTGTGGATGCTGGCCATGCTGGTCCGGCGCATGCCGGGGCGCTTCCCTACATTATTGCTGATCGTGCTCTCGGTCATCGTGTCGTGCCGTTATCTGTGGTGGCGCTATACCTCGACCCTGAACTGGAACGACACCTTCGATCTGGTCTGCGGCCTGACCTTGCTGGTGGCCGAAACCTATACCTGGCTGATCCTGTTGCTGGGTTATGTGCAAACCTCATGGCCGCTCAATCGCAAACCGGCACAGCTGCCGGCAGACACCGATCAGTGGCCGGTAGTGGATCTGCTGATTCCCACCTACAACGAAGAATTGTCGGTTACCCGTGGCACGGTGTATGCGGCGCTGGGTATCGACTGGCCGAAAGACAAGCTGCGCATCCATTTGCTCGATGACGGTAACCGCCCAAGTTTCAAGACCTTCGCCGAGGAAGTGGGTATCAACTACATCGCCCGCACCGACAACCGTCACGCCAAGGCGGGTAACCTCAACCATGCCCTGAAATTGCTCGACGGCGATCTGGTGGCGATTTTCGACTGCGACCACATGCCTGCCCGCTCCTTCCTGCAATTGACGGTTGGCTGGTTTCTGCGCGATCCGAAACTGGCGCTGGTGCAAACCCCGCACCACTTCCTCTCGCCGGATCCGTTCGAGCGCAACCTGGGTACTTTCCGTAACCGCCCCAACGAAGGCGAGCTGTTCTACGGACTGATCCAGGACGGCAACGACATGTGGAACGCCGCGTTCTTCTGCGGCTCCTGCGCCATACTGCGGCGTACCGCAATTGACTCCATCGGCGGTTTTGCTGTCGAAACCGTGACCGAAGATGCCCATACCGCCTTGCGTCTGCACCGCAATGGCTGGACCTCGGCCTATCTGCGTATTCCGCAGGCGGCGGGGCTGGCGACCGAAAGCCTGTCGGCGCATATCGGCCAGCGCATCCGTTGGGCGCGGGGCATGGTGCAGATTTTCCGCACTGACAACCCGCTGTTGGGCAAGGGCCTGACGATCTTCCAGCGCATCTGCTACACCAACGCCATGATGCACTTTCTGGTGGGGCTGCCGCGGCTGGTGTTCCTCACTGCGCCCCTGGCATTCCTGTTCTTCCACGCTTACATCATCTACGCCCCGGCGGCGATGATCCTGTTGTACGTGCTGCCGCACATGATCCACGCCAGCCTGACCAACTCGCGGATGCAAGGCGCCTACCGCCAGACATTCTGGGGCGAGGTGTATGAAACCGTGCTGGCCTGGTACATCGCACGGCCCACCACGGTGGCCTTGTTCAGCCCGTCACGGGGCAAATTCAACGTCACGGCCAAGGGCGGCATGATGGAGGAAAACCAGTTCGACTGGCAGACCGCCAAGCCCTATCTGATTTTGTCGGTGTTGAACATCCTCGGCCTGGGCTTTGCCGTCTGGCGCCTGTTCTATGGCCCCAGGGATGAAATCTTCACCGTGATCGTCAGCGTCCTGTGGGTGATCTACAACCTGCTGATCATCGGGGCTGCGGTTGCAGTTGCCGCGGAAGTACGCCAGGTGCGCAACACCCACCGGGTACTCGCGCGCTTGCCGGGGGCGGTGAAACTGGCTGACGGGCACAGCTACCCTTGTGAGCTGGTGGACTACTCCGACGGTGGCGTCGGCCTGCAACTGAGCCAGGCTCTGCAATTGCCCGTCGGCACGCCGGTTTCACTGATTCTGCAACGCGGCAACCGCGAGTTTGTATTCACCGGCACCCTGACCCGTTCCAGCGAACGTTTTATTGGTCTCAGCTTTGCCCGGTTACCGGCCGAAGAAAAAATTGCCTTCGTGCAATGCACCTTTGGCCGCGCCGATGCCTGGCTTGATCACAACAGCGGTTTTGAAGCCGACAAGCCGATCCAGAGTCTCAAGGAGATCCTGGCCCTGGGCATCAAGGGTTATTACCGCCTGTATGAATACCTGCCGGCGTGGGTCCGCGTGTTGGCAAAACCTTTCCTGCACATCTTTCAGTGGCTGGGCAGCTTTTTGCCGCGCATGCCCACCTCCACCCCTCTTATTTCCCGGCCAGTGAGCAGATCATGAGTCGTATAACCAAAAAAACCATTTTCGCCAGCCTAGCGCTGATGACCTTCGCCTCACAGCTGATGTCGGCCCCCCTGCCTTTGCCGGGGAGCTCACCAGTGGCCGAAACGCTGCCAAAACCTGCATTTGCACAAACCGATCAGGTACTGCCAAGCTGGCCGGTGACCTATACCTTTGAGCAACTGGGGCGCCCCGGTGACTCCCTGCTGCTGGGTATCAACAGCGCCGACCAGGTGGAATTCGGCATGCGCCGGGACCGCATTGCCAGCGACGCCAGCCTGCAGCTGGAATACACGCCCTCGCCTTCGCTGATCCCGACGGTTTCCCATATCCGGGTTTACCTCAACGATGTGCTGATGGGCGTGCTGCCGATCGAGAAGGACCAGTTGGGGCGTAAAACCACGCAAAAGATGGCCCTTGATCCGCGACTGATTTCGGACTTCAACCGCGTACGCCTGGAGTTTGTCGGCCATTACACCGAATTCTGCGAAGACCCGGCCAACAGCACCCTGTGGGTCAATATCAGCCGTGGCAGCAGCATTACCCTGCAGGAACAGGCGCTGAGCCTGCAAAACGATCTGGCGTTTTTCCCGCTACCGTTTTTCGACCCGCGCAACAGCGGCAAACTCGAACTGCCGTTTGTCTTCGCGGCCAACCCGACCCTGGGCGAGCAGAAAGCCGCCGCGATCCTGGCCTCCTACTTCGGTAGCCAGTCCAACTGGCGCGGGGCCAATTTCCCGGTCGTGTTCGATACCCTGCCAGGCGTGCAAGACAAGGATGCCGTCCAGCCCACCGTGGTGTTTGCCACCAACGATCACCGCCCTGCATTTATGAGCGATCTGGAGAAATTCCCGGCCGTGACCGCGCCTGTGGTCGAAATGATCAATCACCCGGATGCGCCCTACAGCAAAATCCTGCTGGTCATGGGTCGCAACGAAGAAGACCTGGCTACAGCCGCCAAGGCCCTGGCCCTGGGCGGCAACCTGATGCGCGGTTCGCGCGTGACCATCGACAAGGTCCAGGAACTGCAACCGCGCAAACCCTACGATGCTCCGGCGTGGATGCGTACCGACCGCCCTGTGCGTTTTGCCGAACTGGTCAGTTACCCGCAACAACTGCAAGTCAGCGGGCTGGTGCCACGCGCCATCACCCTGGACGTCAACCTGCCGCCTGACCTGTTTGTCTGGCGCAACCAGGGTATCCCGCTGCGCACCCAGTACCGCTACACCGCGCCGTCGGCCAATGATGATTCGCGCTTGAATATCAGCCTCAATGACCAGTTCCTCACCAGCCTGCCATTGCTGCGCAAAGACACCAGCAACCTCGAAGAACTGCGCCTGTCGGTGCTGTCCAACGACTCAGCCAACGTCAATGACAAACTGATCGTGCCTTCGCTGAAAATTGGCGACCGTAACCGTCTGCGTTTCGACTTCAACTTTGCCAGCACCATGGGCAGTTCACAGAAAGATCGCTGCCAGACCATCCTGCCGGCCAACACCCAGGCAATTATCGATGAGGACTCCACCATCGATATGTCCGGCTACTACCACTACATCAGCATGCCGGACCTCAAGGCCTTTGCCCGCAGTGGTTTCCCGTTCAGCCGCATGGCCGACATGTCCGAATCCATCGTTGTCGTACCCAAAGACACCACACCGACACAAATCAGCACCCTGCTTGAAACCGTGGCCAGCATTTCTGCGCGTTCCGGCTACCCGGCGTTCGGCTTGCGCCTGACCGATGACTGGCAATCCGCCTCCAAGGAAGATGCCGACCTGCTGGTACTGGGACAAATGGCACCAGACCTGCGCGATAACCCGGACTTGAGCGTATTGCTGCAACGCCAGCGTGACATGCTGGTACAGCCACATGGCACCACCGGTATTGATGCCAACATTCGTCGCACGCCGTCGACCGACGCACGCAACGTGCCAGCCAACAAGGTGGAAGTCACAGCGCAGGCCCCGATTGCAGCTATCCTGGGCATGCAGTCCCCGACCCATAACCAGCGCAGTGTCGTGGCAATGTTGGCCAATGACGATGCAGACTACAACTTGTTGCGCGAAGTCCTCGGTGACAGCGGCAAGCTGGACGCAGTAGCGGGCTCCGCGGCACTGATCCGCAGCAGCGGTGTTTACAGCCAACTGGTGGGTGACCAGTACTTTGTTGGCAACCTGCCATGGTACCTGTTGCTGTGGTACCAGCTCTCCGAGCACCCGGTGCTACTGACCGTGCTGGCCGTGATCAGCGTTCTGCTCAGCGCCTTCCTGCTGTGGCGTGCCTTGAGCTGGGCGGCCAACCGTCGCCTGAACAAGCATGACTAACGCCATGAAGCGACTGGCGGCACTTACCCTGAGCTCGACCCTGGGGCTATTGCCTCAGGTGGCGAGTGCGCAATCCTGTGACTGGCCCGCCTGGGACAGTTACAAGAAGGCCATGATGAGCAGCGACGGGCGGATTATCGATGGCTCGTCGGCGCAAATGATCACCACCTCGGAAGGTCAAAGCTACGGGTTGTTTTTTGCCTTGCTGGGCAACGACAAAAAGAGTTTTGCGAGCATTCTCGAGTGGACCCGCAATAACCTCGCCGGTGGCAGCCTTGAGGCTCATCTGCCAGCCTGGCAATGGGGTCTGGCAAAAAACGGCAAGTGGCAGATCCTGGACAGCAACAATGCCAGCGATGCCGACCTGTGGATCGCCTACAGCCTGCTCGAAGCCGGCCGGCTGTGGCAGTGGCCCGAGTATGTCGCGCTTGGGCAGAACATGCTCTGGCGCAGCGCTGCGCAAAGCCTGCGCAAGCTGCCCGGGCTGGGCCTGATGCTGTTGCCCGGGGATGTGGGTTTTGACAGCCCCAAGGGTTGGCGCCTGAACCCCAGCTATTTGCCACCGCAACTGTTGGCCCGTTTTGCGCGTATATCACCGATCTGGGCCGAACTGGCGAGCAACCAGCAACGCATGCTGATAGAGACTTCGCCCAAAGGCTTTGCCCCGGACTGGCTGCAGTGGAAAGCCGGTGGCGGTTGGGCACCGGACAGCAAGGAGGGTTCGCTGGGGGATTACGATGCCATTCGCGTCTACCTGTGGGTTGGCATGCTGGCCCAGGACGCGGCCGGTCGCCAGCCACTGCAAGAACATTTTGCGCCCATGGCCAACCTCACCCAAACCCTGAGCTATGTGCCAGAAAGCGTCAATGCCGTTACCGGCAAATACACCGGCACGGGGCCGGTAGGGTTTTCCGCCGCCATGCTGCCGTTACTGTCCAGCCTGGACTCCCCCGCGCTGGCGGTTCAACAGGAACGGATCAAGCAACAGCCGCCTGCGGCCGATGCCTATTACAACCAGTCACTGCTGCTGTTCGGCCAGGGCTGGGATGAACAACGCTATCGCTTTGACAAGGATGGGCAGCTTTTACCTTCGTGGATCAAAACATGCCAAAAATAACAACGTGGGCGTTCCTGCTCGGTGGGTTGTCCACTGCAGCCATTGCACAGCCGAGCACGGTGCAGGAGCAGCAACAATGGCTGCTGGAGCAGGTTCGGATCGGCGAAGCCATGTACCGCGAAGACCTGGTGCGTGACTCTCTGGCACGGCTGCAATTGATCTCACCCAACAACCCGCAAGCGTTGGTGGCGTCGATACGCCAGGCATTGCTGGAGAAAAACCCGGAGCTGGCCAGGCAGCGTCTGGCCCAGTTGCAAAATGTTGCCCCTGATTCAGCGGCCCTGCGTCAGGCCCAGAGCCTGATGAAGCTGCAAGACCCACAAAGCCAGAAAGACCTGCAACAGGCGCGCCTGTTTGCTGCGGCCGGTCGTCCTGAAGAAGCCGTGGCGATTTTCGAGCGACTGTTTGGCAATGCCCCGCCGGATTTTGCCACGGCACTGGAATACCTGCGCATCCGCAGCAATATCCAGGGCCAGCGTGCACAGGTCATCGAGCAACTGCGCAGCCTGGACAAACAGTACCCGGGCAACCCCGGCCTGCGTCAGACCCTGGCCGACCTGTTGTTCCGCGAAGACCGTGCGCCAGAAGCCCTGATCGTCCTGCAGCAACTGGCCAAAGACCCGGTCGCCAGTAATGCTGCGGCTGAGCGTGAATACACCTACCTCAGCACATTGCCGGTGGATCGCACATCGGCACAGGCCTGGCAGGGCTTTATTGCGCGCTATCCAAATTCGCCGCTGATTGGCGAGGCCAATAAAAACCTGCAAAAGCAGCAAAGCCTGCTGAATGACCCGGCATGGACCGCCGGCGCCCAGGGCAAGCAAATGATCGACCAGTCGCGCAGCCCGGCAGCCGCCGAAGGCCTGCTGCGCCGCGCTCTCAAACAATACCCCGACGACCCGACCCTTTACGGTGCCCTGGGCATGGCGCAGTTTCGCCAGGGCCGCTATGCCGAAGCCAACAGCAACTTTGCCACCGCTCGCAGCAAAGAACAGGACACATCCAATATCAGCAAGTGGCAAGACCTGATGGACGCCAGCCGCTACCGCATGCTTCTCAGTCAGGGCGACAAGGCCCTTGAACAAAATAACCCGGCAGCGGCGCGCACGGCCTTTACCCAGGCACGCAAGGCCAAGCCCGGCGATGCCGACCCACTCATAGGCCTGGCCAGCGTGGCCCAGGCCGAGCACGACGATATCCAGGCCGAAGCCTTGCTGTTGCAGGCCCGTCGTCTTGAGCCCGGCAATGGCAGTGCGGTGCGTGGGCTGATGCGTCTGTACAGCGCGCAAGACCCGCAAAAGGCCAAGGCTTTCCTTGATCGCCTGCCGCCTGCCAGCCAGAAGGAATTTGCCAGCCTGCGCCAGAGCATCGAACTTGACGAACTGAACCGTCAGGCCGATGCCGCTACCGAGCGCAAGGACTGGCCGCAAGTGGTCGCCTTGCTCAGCAAAATCCGTAACCTCAGCCCCGATGAGCCTTGGGTCACTTATCGTCTGGCCAACGCCCAGCGCGAAATCAACCAGCCGGGCGCCGCTGATGACAGCTTCAAACAGCTGATGACTCGTCAGGGTCGCAACCCTGAAGCGCTTTATGCCTACGCGTTGTACCTATCAAGTACCGAGCGCGATGCCAGTGCCTTGAGCGTTCTGGAACAACTGCCCAAGACGCAATGGAGCGACTCCATGCGTGAGCTGGATACGCGGCTGCAACGCAATGTACTGGTGGCCCGGGCTGAAAGTCTGCGCGCCGCCGGGCAAGAGCCGCAAGCGATTGCCCTGTTGATGCAGAACTCGGACAACGACGATCTGATGACCATCGCTGGCTGGGCCCAGGAGCGTGGTGACTATGAACAGGCGCAAAACCTCTACAGCCAGGTGCTGAAAAAAGAACCGGGCAACATTGATGCGCGCCTGGGCCAGATCGAAACCCTGATTGCCAGCAAACAGCTGCCTTCGGCTCGTCAGCAACTGACACAGCTTACCCCTGCCCCCGGCACGCCATTAACCCCTTCACAGCAACGTCGGGTAGCCAATGCCTGGGCCGCCGTGGGTGAGCCTGAAAAGGCCCAGGCCATCTATGCCCAATTGTTGCAATCACCGCAGGCTGACCCGCTGATGTATCGCGACGCGGCGCGGCTGATGTCGGCCAGGGAGCCGCAAAAGGCACTGGACTACTATGCCAAAAGCATGGCCGCCGCAGGGCTGATTACCCCTGAGCAAGGCAACCCCCGGGACAATCGCGCCATGACCATGGCCAGTCGTGAAAAGGACGATGACGAGTGGCTGGCCCGTAGCTTGCGCAGTGATGTGGACGAACTCTACCAGCGGCAAAATCCGACAGTTCATCTGTATACCGACTATGGCTGGCGTTCGGACGATGCTTCCGCCGGCACTTCGGACACCGACACCCGAACCACCATCCTGCAACTGGACCTGCCGGTGGCCGATGGCAGCGGTTTTCTGCGCGCAGAACAGTTGAATATGGATGCAGGAAAATTCGATGCCGACCCGGACGGACTCGTGCGCGAGAACTACGGCACCTGTGCTGTGGAGGTCAATCGCAAGGGTACCAATGGCCCTGACTTCTCTGGCTGCGATGACCGCTCGCAATCGGTCAACGGCACGATGATGGCGGCGGGCTGGAAAAACGAGGTGTGGAACATCGATATCGGTCGTACACCGGATAACTTCAAGGTACCCAACTGGCTGGGCGGCGTGGCCTACAGCAGCAAGATCGGCTCACTGGGCTGGACCCTGACCGGTTCACGTCGCCCCCTGAGCAACTCGATCCTGTCCTATGCCGGGGCTACCGATCCCAACACCGGTGTCACCTGGGGCGGCGTCACGTCCAACGGTGTGACCTTGAGCCTGAGCCACGACGAAGGGGGCGTAGACGGTGTATGGGCCAGTTTCGGCCAGCACTGGTTGCGCGGCAAAAACGTCGAAGACAACCACAAGAGCACGGCCATGGCCGGTTATTACTACCGTCTGGTGGAGCGCGCCGACGAACGTTTACGCACCGGTCTGACACTGATGTATTGGGGGTATGACAAGGACTCGAGTGAATACACTCTCGGCCAGGGCGGTTACTACAGCCCGCAGAAGTACTATTCGATTGGTGTGCCGCTGAACTACGCCTTCCGTACCGCCAACTGGTCGGTGGCATTGGAAAGCTCGGTGAGCTGGTCGTATGCGAAAACCGATGCCAATGACCTTTACCCGCTGGACGGACTGAACAGCAAACTGCTGCAGCGGCTCGATGATGCTGGCTACCAGCTTGCCGACGGTCTGGGGCAGACCTCGGGCGGCAGCAGCACTGGCATCGGTTACCGCGTACAGGGGCTGGTAGAGCGCAGGCTGTCGGATCATCTGGTACTGGGCGGCGGAGTGCTCTATCAACACAGCGATGACTATGCCCCGAGCCGGGCGATGCTCTACCTGCGTTATACCTTCGACGTGTGGCAGGGCAACTTGCCGATGCCGGTGCAACCGTTGATTCCGTATGCCGATTTCAGGTAATTGGCAAATCAGTGTGGGAGCGGGCTTGCTCGCGATCGGAGCGACGCGGTTTAACAGATAGACCGCGCCGCCTGCATCGCGAGCAAGACCGCTCCCACAGTGAAAATCAGCGTTTTACCGGCGTGCGCATGGTCACAAACTCTTCAGCAGCCGTCGGGTGTACGCCGATGGTTTCGTCAAAGTGCTGTTTGGTCGCCCCGGCCTTCAAGGCAATCGCCAGTCCCTGCACGATCTCCCCCGCCTCCGGCCCGACCATATGGCAACCGAGCACCTTGTCGGTGTCGGCATCCACCACCAGCTTCATCAACGTACGCTCCTGGCACTCGGTGAGTGTCAGTTTCATCGGGCGAAAGCTGCTTTCGAAAATCTGCACCTTGTGTCCCGCCTCAATGGCCTGTTCTTCGCTCAAACCCACCGTGCCGATGTTAGGCAGGCTGAACACAGCCGTCGGGATCATTTGGTAATCCACCGGCCGATATTGCTCGGGCTTGAACAGGCGGCGCGCCACGGCCATGCCTTCGGCCAGCGCCACGGGCGTCAACTGCACGCGACCGATCACATCGCCAATGGCCAGGATCGATGGCTCGGCACTCTGGTACAGATCATCCACTTCGACAAAACCGCGCTTGTCGAGTTTGACCCCGGTGTTCTCCAGGCCCAGGTTATCGAGCATCGGCCGACGGCCCGTGGCGTAGAACACACAATCGGCGATCAGCTCGCGACCGTCCTTGAGTGTGGCTTTGAGGCTGCCATCGGCCTGCTTGTCGATCCGCTCGATATCGGCATTGAACTGTACGTCCATGCCGCGCTTGATCAGTTCTTCGTGCAAGTGCTTGCGCACTGCACCATCAAAACCGCGCAGGAACATCTCGCCACGATAGAGTAAGGACGTTTTCGCACCCAAACCGTGGAAAATCCCAGCAAACTCGACGGCGATATAGCCACCGCCCACCACCAGCACACGCTTGGGAAGCTCTTTGAGGAAGAATGCCTCGTTGGAACTGATTGCATGTTCATGGCCCGGGATGTCGGGAATCTGCGGCCAGCCGCCGGTGGCGATCAGGATATGTTTGGCGGTATGACGCTGACCGTTGATTTCAACTTCATTGGGGCCGGTTATTTTCGCGTGACCTTCGATCAGGGTCACACCGCTGTTGACCAGCAAGTTGCGATAAATACCGTTGAGACGATTGATCTCGCGGTCTTTGTTGGCGATCAGGGTCGCCCAGTCAAAGTCGGCCTCACCCAGGCTCCAGCCAAACCCCGAGGCTTGCTCGAAATCTTCAGCAAAGTGCGCGCCGTACACCAGCAGCTTTTTCGGCACGCAGCCAACGTTCACGCAGGTACCGCCCAGATAGCGGCTTTCTGCTACAGCCACTTTTGCGCCAAAACCTGCGGCAAAACGTGCAGCACGCACGCCACCAGAACCCGCACCAATGACAAATAGATCAAATTCGTAGGCCATTTCTCTCTCCTAGGCAGGCCATCAGCATAATCGCTCCTGCGCGATTGACCAGCGCTGGAAGTTGCCGACAGCAAAAAAACGAAAAAGCCACCCGAGGGTGGCTTTCTCTTGAAGCGATCTACAACGGGCCGCTATCAGTAAGCTTTGCCGGTTTTGTAGAAGTTTTCAAAGCAGAAGTTGGTTGCTTCGATGTAGCCTTCGGCGCCACCGCAGTCAAAGCGCTTGCCCTTGAACTTGTAAGCAATCACGCAACCGTTTTGCGCCTGCTTCATCAGCGCGTCGGTGATCTGGATTTCACCGCCTTTGCCCGGTTCGGTCTGTTTGATCAGATCGAAGATATCCGGAGTCAGGATGTAACGGCCGATGATGGCCAGGTTGGAAGGTGCATCTTCCGGAGCAGGTTTTTCAACCATGTTGCGCACGCGGTAGAGGTCGTCACCAATCAGGTCGCCAGCGATCACGCCGTACTTGTTGGTTTCTGCCGGATCAACTTCCTGGATCGCGATGATGGTGCAGCGGTACTGATTGTACAGCTTGACCATTTGTGTCAGGACGCCGTCGCCTTCCAGGTTGACGCACAGGTCGTCTGCCAGAACCACGGCAAAGGGTTCGTCGCCGATCAGCGGGCGGCCAGTCAGAATTGCGTGGCCCAGGCCCTTCATTTCGGTTTGACGGGTGTACGAGAACGAGCATTCGCTCAGCAGGCGGCGGATACCGACCAGGTACTTCTCTTTATCAGTACCCTTGATCTGGTTTTCCAGCTCGTAGCTGATGTCAAAGTGGTCTTCCAGGGCGCGCTTGCCGCGGCCCGTCACGATGGAAATTTCAGTCAAGCCAGCGTCCAGTGCTTCTTCAACCCCGTACTGGATCAGTGGCTTGTTCACCACCGGCAGCATTTCTTTTGGCATGGCCTTGGTCGCTGGCAAAAAGCGAGTGCCGTAACCGGCTGCTGGGAACAAGCATTTCTTGATCATATGAGTCCTTTAAAGGGCTGTACGTTCCAAATTTGGCGCAGTCTAATCAGGCAGCATCGACGTTACAATGCTTCTCGATAGCAAACTGATGCCAACCTAGATAAATATTTAGCCCGTTAGTTCCTTTGCGATTGAATTTGATTGGCACCCATCGTGTTTACCACTACCCGTGATGCCCTTGCGCTATTATCACGCCATTAATCCAGCCAATCAGGCAGCTTTTCGATGTCAGCAACAATCAGCGTTAACGGTTATGAGATCAAACCCGATGAATCGGGCCAATGGTGCGTGTTTGCTGCCTCGGGTGAAAACGTTGCCGGACCATTCAGCTCGCAACAGGCCGCAGCAGAAGTCGCCTCGGTATTTCAGGACCAACCTGAGCCAGCAGCCCGCCGCAGCAAAAAATAACAGCAACTCCACTTATGTGATGGTTACCCGGATGAAGAAAGTTCTGACACTGCTCGCATTGGTGACTCTGGGTGGGTGCGCGACGGCATCCAGCACTTACCTGGCCGATGGCAAACAAGGGTTGAGCATAGACTGTTCTGGCGAGGCCATGTCCTGGGCCAAGTGCTATGAGAAAGCCGAGGCCTCATGTGCCGGTACTGGCTATACCATCATTGCCACGGATGGTTCGCCTGCGCTTGCGCAAAGCGAGAAAACCCTGGGCGCAGATGTAGGTAATTTTAAAAGTCGCACTGTCGTAGTGGCCTGCAAGTAAGGGATACCGCTAAAGCGCATGACTTTAGCGGTAACTGCAATTACCGGGTGCCCTGGCCGACCAAAACGCCATTCACGGTTTGCCCATAAACGTTGACGCCGTCATTGGCATGGAACTTCAACCGGGTTTTTTCCACTGAACCTTCGACCAGTCGAGGGTCCTGTGGCCGTTCGTGGGTGTTGATGTACGCCGCCACATCCCAGGCCTGCTCGTCACTCAAGCTGTTGGCCTTGCCCAGTGGCATGTTGTGCTTGATAAACGATGCCGCGGTATTGATCCGGTGCATGCCGGCTCCCCAGTTGTAGGAATCCTTGCCCCACAATGGCGGCATCACATAGTCCTCCCCCACCTTTTGCCCCTGCCCGTTGTCACCATGACAGACGGCACATTGGTCCTTGTACAGCGCAGCACCACGGCTCAGGTTGTACCCAGCCTTGGGCTCGGGCACATCGGGATACCCTCGTCCCGGCAACTCAACCCCCGTAGGAGCCTTGGTCGACAACCAATAGGCATAGGTTGAGAGCGCCGTGATCTCGCGGCTATCGGCAGCCGGTGGCGTACCGCCATTCATGCTGAACTGAAAGCAGCCCTGCAGGCGTTCGGCAAAGGTATTGACCTTGTCGTTTTTCTTGCGGTACGCCGGGTACATGGGATACGCCCCCCACAGCGGGGCTGAGTTGGCCAGACGACCCTGATCAAGATGGCAGTTCGTACAGTTAAGGCCATTGCCGACAAACTTCGGGGCCTGGCGTTTGGTGTCAACAAACAGGGCATAGCCGTCCATCACCATTTTGCCGTAGACGTTGTCGGGCAAATCGCTTTGTTGCGGCGGCTGAAAGTAGGTGATGTTATCGGCAGGTGCAGGCACCTTGATCTGCGACTGGTCTTCCATCGCAATGGGCGCTGCATGGACCGCGCTGCCAAAGAGGAAGGATGCCGCACAGGTTGATATCAGACGTTTCATGGTTTGACCTCCTTGTGCCCTACAGTGCTGAAATAGTCGGCAACCGCCTTGATTTCGTCTTCGCTCATGGCCTTGGCGATATGACCCATCAGGTCATTGGGATCGTTGCGCCGGGTGCCATCGCGCCAGGCATTGAGCTGCGCCGTCAGGTACAGCGCCGGTTGATTGGCCAGGGGCGGGAAGGCACTTCCCACCCCCACCCCACCCGGACCATGACAGCTGACGCACTCGGGTATCTGACGCTCCCAGGCGCCGCGCAAGGCCAACTTTTCTCCAGGGCCTGAAGGCATGGTGCTGCGGTTGATGGCAGGCACCGCAGGGGCCGGCATGGCGGCAATGCTGGCGGTGACCGCGGCAATTTCCTGGTCGCTCAGGGCCTTGGCCAGGGGTTGCATCACCGGGCTGACCCGTTTGCCACTTTGAAAGTCGTGCAGTTGCTTGCTCAGGTAATCGGCAGAAAGACCGGCTAATTGCGGAAACCCGGCAGGTGCCAGCCCCATGCCATCCGCACCGTGGCACGCCACGCAGGCCGTGGCACCCGGTTGGGCACCGCCCTGCAGGTAGATGTTGGGGGTCGGTTGTGCCTGGGTATTGCTCACGGCGAGCAGCATGAGGCTGCTCAATAGCGTTCGCTTGAGTGGAATCATGACCAGCTCCATTATTGTTATATGCTTAGGCCTATAAAATATAAGCCTGCAGATCCTAGGAGAATTCCTACACGGTCACAACATAGCTTTGGATCCGATCGCCAAATCGAGGGCGAAAAAAAACCTGACGTCGCGCAAGCAAACGTCAGGTAGGAGTGTTGCAGCCATTTGACTGAGCTGAGGCGTCAGTCACCGGAAATGCAATGTGTGGCGGCTTTGCGAATATCGCCCGGGCGCACCGGCACATTGGACATGCTTTCGTACACCTTGATGCTGCTGCCGCCGGAGCGCTCTTCAATATCAATGACCGCCGTTGGATTGGAGGTCAGCTTTTGCGGGACGATGATCCGGAAACCGTCTTTATGCGGTTCAATCTGAGGTGCCCTGCGTGTGCTGGACAGTTGTTGCACCACACATTGAGCATAGGCGTCGGGCTTCTTGCCCGAAATCACACTCATGGTGGGCAGCGTCTGCTCAATATCGGTAACGGATGCACAGCCACCCAAGGCCAGCAACGCCGCTAATACGCCCCACTTCATAGACATTCTCCGTTAAAGACACTACGACAATGGATATGCGGAATTTCTCCCGGGCCATAGTGAATAAATACTCAATAGTGGCGGATTATCCACGTTTTACGTCAAACTCACCCGCATCACGGCATAATACTCGGCTTTAGCCCCCTGATAGGGCTGAAGCACATGCTATCGTGCTGATTATTCAGCAGATTCACGTTTTTGGAGACACCATGAAATTTATTCACCAGCGCGAGCACCTCAACGAAGACGACATCGTCGTCATCGAGTGCTCCCAGCCTTGCAACATCCGCCTGATGAGCGATGCGCACTTCCGCAGTTTTAAAAATGGTGGCCGCCACTCCTACCATGGCGGCGCCTTCAAGGACTTCCCGGCCCGCATCACCGCGCCGAGCACCGGTTTCTGGAACATCACCATCGATACCGTGACCAGCCGTGCCATCAGCGTAACCCGCAAGCCAAGCTTCAAGCCGACCATTAAAATCGTGCGTCGCTCAAGCTCCAAACTTCGCTAAACCCAAAGCAGGAATTACCGTGCAAACCACCAAGTACGTGATCAAGTACAAGCTCAACGGCGAGCGTCGTTTCGAGTTTGCCCAGCTCCAGTCGGGATCGGAACAAGAAGCTCGCGCAGCACTTGAAAAGATCCATGGCGATGCTGACGAAGTAATTACCGACATCAAGGCAAGCAAGGCACTTTAAGCCGTGGACTTGTTTGCCGAGCAGGACCTGCAGCAGCCCGCCCGTGTCGAGCGTATCAGCGACCAGGCGTTTGCGCTTCGCGGGTTTGCCTTGCCCAAGGCCAAGGAGCTGCTGGCAGCCCTTGATAGCGTTCTGCTGCAGGCACCCTTGCGCCAGATGCAGACGCCCGGTGGCTACACCATGTCCGCCCGACTGAGCAGTTGCGGTGCTCTGGGCTGGACCACTGACCGCGATGGTTACCATTACAGTCCGCTCGATCCGCTAAGTGCCCGACCCTGGCCAGCCATGCCCGGCGTCTTCCTGGCGCTGGCTGCAGCGGCGGCCAGCAGCGCAGGCTTTAGCGGTTTTGTCCCTGATTCCTGCTTGATCAATGCCTATGCGCCAGGCGCAAAAATGTCGCTGCATCAGGATAAAAACGAGCGCTGCCATACCGCACCGATTGTTTCCATTTCTCTGGGGCTGCCGGCGATTTTTCAGTTTGGCGGTTTCGAACGAAGTGACCCGACTCAACGAATAGCATTGTTTCACGGCGACATCATGGTCTGGGGCGGCGTTGACCGCCTGCGGTATCACGGAGTAATGCCCATCAAGCCCGGGCATCACTCACTGTTGGGCGAACAGCGGATCAATATCACCCTGCGTCAGGCAGGCTGAACCGCAGTTACCTGCTTCACTTCCCCCTTTCCTCGCACGCACGCTGACAAAGCGCTGTAAATATTTCTATATAGCGGATATCTTGCCAACGCCTGACACGGCCTAATAAAAACGGAGTTTTGCCATGAATGTTCGTGCCCGCCCCTTTATCCCTGCCGCGCTGGCTGTTCTGATCGGATGTACCGCATTCACTTCGGTCCAGGCCGATGAAGTGCAGGTTGCCGTGGCAGCCAACTTCACGGCGCCAATCCAGGCCATTGCCAGCGACTTTGAAAAAGACACCGGGCACAAGTTGATAGCGGCCTATGGCGCAACAGGCCAGTTCTATACCCAGATCAAGAACGGTGCACCATTCGAAGTGTTTCTGGCCGCAGATGACACCACCCCCGAGAGACTTGAAAAAGAAGGCGATACCGTTCCCGGTTCACGCTTCACCTACGCCATTGGCACCCTGGCGCTGTGGTCAGCCAAAGAGGGTTATATCGATGGCACCGACAAAGCGCTGCTGGCCAATCAGTACACGCATCTGTCGATCGCCAACCCCAAAGCCGCGCCCTACGGCCTGGCAGCAACGCAAGTGCTGGCCAAACTGGACCTGACTGACAAGGTCAAGAACAAGATCGTTGAAGGCCAGAACATTACCCAGGCCTACCAGTTCGTTTCCACGGGCAATGCCGAGCTGGGCTTTGTCGCCCTGTCGCAGATCTACAAAAACGGCAAAGTCAGCGACGGTTCGGCCTGGATTGTGCCCGAGGCGATGCACGACCCGATCCGGCAAGATGCCGTTATCCTCAAAAAAGGCGAAAACAACCCTGCTGCCAAGGCCCTTGCCGACTACCTTAAAGGTCCTAAGGCCACCGCCATTATCAAATCCTATGGTTACCACCTGTAAATGCCGCTCACGAGTGCTGACTTCGCAGCCATCTGGCTGACTCTGCAACTGGCGTCGCTGACCACCCTCATTTTGTTGCTGGTCGGCACTCCCATCGCCCTGTGGTTAGCGCACACCCGCTCGCGGTTGCGCGGCCCCATCGGGGCGATTGTGGCCCTGCCACTGGTTTTACCGCCCACTGTCATAGGTTTCTATCTGCTGCTGGCGATGGGGCCCAATGGTTATGTTGGCCAGCTCACCCAGTACCTGGGTCTGGGCACACTGACTTTCAGTTTCGCCGGGCTGGTGATCGGTTCGGTGATCTACTCCATGCCCTTTGTCGTGCAGCCTTTGCAGAATGCATTTACGGCCATTGGCCCCAGACCGCTTGAAGTCGCCGCGACTCTGCGGGCCAACCCGTGGGATACCTTCTTCAGCGTCATTGTACCTCTGGCCCGACCCGGCTTTATAACGGCCTCTATTTTAGGGTTTGCCCATACGGTCGGTGAGTTTGGCGTGGTACTGATGATCGGCGGCAATATCCCGGAAAAAACCCGTGTGGTCTCGGTGCAGATCTACGACCATGTCGAGGCACTGGAGTATGCTCAGGCACACTGGCTGGCAGGGGCGATGGTGGTGTTTTCCTTTCTGGTGCTGCTGGCGTTGTATTCAAGCCGCAAATCGCAAACCGGCTGGAGCTGAAGATGACGTCGCAGATCAACCTTCGGTTGCAGCACCGCTACCCCGGTTTTGCTCTCGACCTGGACCTGCAACTGCCGGGCAAGGGGGTCACCGCCCTCTACGGTCACTCCGGCTCGGGCAAGACCACCTGTCTGCGTTGTATCGCCGGTCTCGAACGCGCCAGCCAGGCCTATGTACAGGTCAATGATCACATCTGGCAAGACAGCCAGCGCAATCACTTCGTACCGGTGCACCAGCGGGCGCTGGGCTATATCTTTCAAGAAGCGAGCCTGTTCCCCCACCTGTCGGTGCGGGCCAATCTTGAATTCGGCCTCAAGCGCATTGCCCATCAGGAACGTCGAGTGGATCTTGCCCATGCCACCGAACTACTGGGCATCACCCACCTGTTGACGCGTGCACCGCACAACCTGTCCGGCGGCGAACGCCAGCGGGTCGGTATCGCCCGGGCCTTGCTCACCAGCCCGCAACTCCTGTTGATGGACGAGCCCCTGGCCGCACTGGACAACCAGCGCAAAGGCGAAATACTGCCCTACCTTGAGCGCCTGCACGCCGAACTGGATATCCCCGTGCTCTACGTCAGTCATTCTCTGGACGAAGTTGCGCGCTTGGCCGATCATATTGTGTTGCTCAGCGAGGGCAAGGTACTGGCCAGCGGCCCTGTCAGTGAAACCCTTGCCAGGCTCGACCTGCCACTGGCGCGCGGGAATGATGCCGCAGTGGTGATTGAGGGCCGGGTCAGCGATTACAACCTAAACTACCAGCTGTTGACTCTGCACCTGCCCGGCAGCGCCCAGCAGCTGAGGGTTGCCCATGCCTCAATGGCCATCGGCCAGCCGTTGCGCGTCAAAGTGCAAGCCCGGGATATCAGCCTGACCCTGGCCCCGTCGGAGCACAGCAGCATCCTTAATAGCTTGCATGCAAGGGTGGTCAGCGAAACGGCCGCCGACAACCAGGCTCATGTGCTGATACGCCTGGATGCCGACGGCACTCCCCTGCTCGCCCGGATAACCCGTTACTCCCGGGACCAATTGGGCCTGCACCCCGGGCAATTACTATGGGCGCAGATCAAATCGGTGGCTGTTCTGGCCTGATGCCTTGCTTGCGCCGCTGGAGCAGGAAGCGCACGGTCGCAATCGTCAGCCCCGCCAACAGGCCCAGAACCAGTGCCAGAGCGACTATCAGGGCCTTTTTCGGCTTGATCGGATCAGTCGGCATCTGTGCCTTGCGATCAATACTGACCAACCCAAGCTGGCTCATATCCGTATTCAGGCGGCCAAGGCGCACGGCTTCGGCACGCAAGGGCTCGATGTCATTGAGGAATACATCCTCATTTGAGCGTTTACCAAGCATTTCGACCTGGCGATTGACCTCAAGCAATTGGATCTTTTTGCGGATCTGCGAGATACGGTTATCGGTAAAATCGTCCGTGGTTCGCTTGAGCAAGGCTGCACGCTCGGCCTCCAAGGCCTGGGACCCCATAAAGTACAAGGGGATACTTTGCGAAGTGATTTCGGTGCGCACCAGCCTGGCCGATGAGCCCTGCGCCGCATCAGCCATCGCCGACGGTGTGGTCGGACGGGTAATACCCAGGGATTTGGCAATGGCGATAGCTTCGTCAAGCTGCTGTATGCGCGCTTCCCGCTCGATTTTCAGCTGCAGGCGCAAGGCCTTCAGCTCATCCTCCAACTGCGCCTTTTGGAGGCTGTCAGTTTCAAGGAATGTGGCAATTTTTTCTTCTTTATCAGATGTATAGCTTGAGCGTGCGGCATTTATCTGGGCGTCCAGCTCTCTGAGACGGTTACCAATAATAACCTTGAGGTCGGCACTGATTTGCTCGCGCTGCTTGGTGATCGCGTAGTCAACAAAACCATTGAGAATCGCAACCCCATCAAGGGAGGCCGGGTATGTTAGCTCCAGCTTGAGATAAGGATTATCTGAACTGGCCTTATTGGGCGCAGGCTGAACCAGATTGAATGCATCCCGGTTAAACACTTCGAAGCTTTGCTCCAGACTTCTGCCAGGTTGTACCAAAGGTTTGAACAAGTCCTGGTGGTCGCGAAAAAAACTCAACCGGTTTTCATAAGACTCAAGTGCCAGGCCAACTTTAAGCAAGGCATCAGCAGCAGGCAGGGTATAAACCTGGGAGCGGTTAAGGGCATCAAGCTCATTGATAGCTGCAGGGCGCAGCAGGCTGCTGGTTTGATAGACCTGTTGCGCAAACGACACATAGCCAAGTGCCATCAATCCGGCAATGACTACGGTGCCGCCAATCAGTTTTTTTTGTCGCCAAAAAGAATGGATCAAGTCAAAAAAATCGATCTCAGCGTCGACTTTACGTCCTTGTGGGTACTGATGAATAGTCAAATGAATGCACCTTGTAAATAAAGCTTAGTCAAGCTGGCTACTGAGGGCGTATCGATCACATGATGACGCAATGTGTTTGACAGGCAATTCCTAGAAAAATTCGCATCTTTATAAATCAAGCACATAGAACAACAAAAGCAAGTAATTAGAAAATGATATCCAACATCTTTATTAAAAATAGGATGCACCCTAGTTTCTAATGAGAATTGCCTCACAAAAAATAAAGGCAAAATAACAATGTGTCTGTGCCGTTTTCATCGAATCTCCACGCCAGGACGGCACAGCTTCCTGGACTGTGTAATTATTGCCGCCACAAGAAAGCACGCTTACGTGTGGGGTAATAATCAGAATGGATATTTTTCAGGCGATGCGGGTGTTTGTCCGCGTAGTCGAAACCGGCAGCTTTACCGCTGCGGCGCAGGCTCTGGGTTATTCAACGGCGCAAACCTCACGGTTGCTGTCAGAGCTTGAGTCCTCGCTGCAAGCACGGTTGCTGCAGCGCAGCACACGGCGCCTGGCCTTGACCGAGGTGGGTGCGCGTTACCTGGAACGCTGCCGGTTGATACTGAGCGAGATTGAAGATGCAAATGCTGAAGCAGCGGGGGCGCACTTGATCCCCCGTGGCCATTTGCGTGTGCAATCAACTACAGGCCTGGGGATCCAGCTACTGGCACCGCTGGTAGCCCGTTACACGGAGCTGTATCCGCAAGTCCATGTCGATCTCACACTGTCACAACGCCAGCCCGATCTGCTTGAGGAGGGCCATGATCTGGTGATTACCCTGTCGGCCCACCTGCCGGACTCGGAATTGATCGGCCAACCGCTGGGCAGCATTTTCAGTGTCATCAGTGCTGCGCCTTCCTACCTCGAGGGTCGGAACATCCCGAAGGTTCCTGAGGATCTGCACCAACACCGCTGCCTGCATCTGGTTGACCCATTGTTTACCGACAGCTGGACCTTTCGTGATGATGAGGGCGAGCAAGTCATCCGCCCCGGTAACGTATTTCAGGTCAACGTGGCCGAGGCCATGGCGAAGGCCGCCGAGGCCGGGCTTGGAATCTGCCTGCTGCCTGATTATGTGGCGGTGGGTTCTTACCAGCGCGGCTCACTGGTGCGCCTGCTGCCGCATTATCGGCTGCATGAAAAAAACATCTATGCACTCTACCCTTCCCGGCGATTTCTGGATGCCAAGGTCAAGACTTGGGTCGAGTTTTTGAAAGAGGAGATACCCAAAGTGCTTGAAAGACACCAGGCCATCGTCGATGACCCGGCGCACTGGGCTTAGACGACTTGAACCGCCGTACGCAGATGCTCGCGCAAGGCGATGGCGGTGCGATCAAACTCCAGTGGTGTCACTGAAATACCACCCTGGGTGACCACGCGGGTTTCGGTATCCAGCGCTTCCGGGTGCTGGTGGCGAGTGATGCTGAGCCAGTAATACTTGGCTTCGCGAAAGTCGGTACGCTCGATGGCTTCCACCCCGTCCATGCGACCGGCGCCCTGGCGGGTGATCTGGATCGGGCCGGCCTCATCGGCAGGCACGTCAGGGAAGTTGATGTTCAGGCACGCCGACTGCTCCCAGCCCTTGCCCAATAGTTGCCGGATAACACCAGGAGCCAGTGCACGGGCCGTTTCCCAGCGTACCGAGCTGCGGCGGGTAAAGTACTGGCTCAAGGCGATGGATGGAACGCCCATCAACAAGCCCGTCATGGCAGCACCCACGGTTCCTGAAAACAGGGTTTCAACCCCAAGGTTGGCACCTTTGTTGATGCCGGAGAGCAACAGCTGCGGGGGTTTATCCAACAACTGCTGCAAGGCCATCGCGACACAGTCTGCCGGTGTTCCTGAAACCGAAAAACGCCGCTCGCCACGTTTTGTGACGCGCAAGGGGTGGTGAATACTGATTGCCGTGGATATACCGCTCTGGTCATGGTCAGGCGCCACGACCCACACTTCGTCCGCCAACTCACGGGCCACCGCTTCCAGCACTGCAAGGCCTGGAGCGTCGATCCCGTCGTCGTTGGTGATCAAGATTCGTTCGAGTCGAGCGTCTGGCATGAGGGGGCTCCTTGAGTGGGATGAAGCAGCTGCAAGCTATCAGATAAAACTAGCTTGATGCTTGCAGCTTGCAACTATCCCTTAAATTCCCTGCAGGGCCAGATCCATCGCGAAATAAGTCAGGATCATGTCGGCACCGGCACGCTTGATCGACCCAAGGCTCTCGCGAACGACGCGGGCCTCGTCGATGGCCCCGGCCTGGGCGCCAAACTTGATCATCGCGTATTCGCCGCTCACCTGGTAAGCCGCCAATGGCAGATGCGAGGCCTGGCGGATATCGCGAATAATGTCCAGATAGGCACCGGCAGGCTTGACCATCAGCACATCTGCGCCTTCCTGCTCGTCCAGCAATGACTCACGGATTGCTTCACGGCGGTTCATCGGGTTCATCTGATAAGACTTGCGGTCGCCCTTGAGCGCGCTGCCCCCAGCTTCACGGAACGGGCCATAGAGGGCCGAGGCAAACTTGGTGGAGTACGCCATGATCGAGGTGTCGGTAAACCCTGCACCGTCCAGGGCGCTGCGGATGGCCTGCACCTGGCCGTCCATGGCCGCTGATGGCGAGATAAAGTCGGCACCGGCCGCTGCAGCGGCAACTGCCTGCTTGCCCAGGTTGATCAGGGTCGCGTCGTTGTCGACGCCGTGGTCATGCATCACGCCGCAATGGCCGTGGGAGGTGTATTCACAAAAGCAGGTGTCGCTCATCACCACCATGTCCGGCGCGGCATCCTTGCTGATACGCACCATGCGCGACACCAGGCCATCTTCACGCATGGCATCGCTGCCGGTTGCGTCCAGATGATGGGAAACACCGAACAGCATCACCGACTTGATACCCGCACGGGCGTAACGCTCGATTTCACCGGCCAGTTTTGACTCGGGAATACGCATCACACCGGGCATGCTAGTGATCGGCACAAAATCGTCGATTTCTTCTTCGACAAAAATCGGCAGCACCAGATCATTCAGGCTGAATTCGGTTTCCTGAAACATGTCGCGAAGGGTCTGGGAGCGGCGCAGGCGGCGCGGACGTACAGCGGGGAACTGGTTAGGCATCATGGTTCCTGATGGGCAGATTCAAAAAACAGACGAGCCTTGGCTCAATGGCGCAACAAATACAGGATTGATCCTGCAATTGCAAAACATCCGCCCGGCCTGCGGCCGGTGGTCGCGGGGTGTTTCTTGAGGGAAATGCCGGGGCTGACAGCTACACCTCATAGCCTGTATCGCGAGCAAGCCCGCGCACAGGCCAGGGCAATCGGTCATATGCTTGAACATTTCGTTAAAAAGCGTAACATTGCCGACCATGATACTCGAACAGCTCAAAGCCCTGGGCAATGACACTCGCATGCAAATGATGGAGTGGCTCAAAGACCCGCTCAGCAATTTCCCGCCTCAGGATCACGGTGATCCTGCCATCGGCGTGTGCGTGACCCATCTGCAGCACAAGGCCGGGTTGTCGCCTTCTACTGCTTCGGCGCATTTGGCTATCTTGCAGCGCGCCGGCTTCGTCCTGACCACCCGCATCGGCAAGTGGACCTACTACCGACGCAATGAACAGGCGATCGATGACTTTGCGGCTAGGCTGAAAATCGAGTTGTAATTTTTAATTATACATTTCGTTATTTCGCGCAATGTAAAAATATGAGGAAGCCCCATGAGCACCAAAGCAATTTTCGTCCAACCTGGCGGCGGTTATGACAATGTAGTGGTTGGCAGCAGTGAAGCGCGCGCCCCCGGGAACGGCGAAATCACTGTACGTTTGCACGCCAACTCACTGAACTACCATGATTTTGCTGTCGTAAGCGGCATGTGGGGTCCGAGCGAAAATCGCATCCCCATGGCCGATGGCGCTGGCGAAGTAATTGCCGTTGGCGCCGATGTCAGCGAATTCAAGGTGGGAGATTCGGTGGTCAGCACCTTCTTCCCGGACTGGATCGACGGCACCCCTCTGGTTGAAGGTTTTGTTACCGTACCCGGTGATGGCATCGACGGTTATGCCCGCGAGCAGGTAACCGCCAAAGCCACGTCCTTCACCCTGGCACCCACCCGCTGGAGCCATGCCGAAGCGTCAACCCTGACTACAGCCGGCCTGACCGCATGGCGCGCATTGATGGCCGACGATTCGCTCAAGCCGGGCGACACGGTATTGGTGCAAGGCACCGGCGGTGTTTCGATTTTCGCCCTGCAGTTCGCCAAGATGGCCGGTGCAACGGTCATTGCCACCTCCTCCAGCGATGAAAAACTGGAGCGCCTCAAAGCGCTGGGCGCAGACCACGTGATCAACTACCGCAAGGACACCCACTGGGGGGAAACCGCCCTGGCCCTCACCGGCGGGCGCGGTGTTGACCACATTATTGAAGTCGGCGGCCCTGCGACACTTGAACAGTCGATGATTGCCATCCGTGTGGGCGGGCATATCTCGATCATCGGCATCCTCAGCGGCGTTAGCGGCGCAATGAACTTTGTCCCGATGCTGGTCAAGCAAGCCCGCCTGCAAGGCGTGCTGGTCGGTAGCCGCAGCCAGCAGCAAGACATGATTCGCGCCATCAATGCCAACGGCATGCGCCCTGTAATAGATCGCCACTTCCCCCTGACGGACATTGTCGAGGCTTTCAAGTACCAGGAAACCAACCAGCATTTCGGCAAGATCATTCTGGACATCTAACCGCGACATCGCCGATGGCGCATTGACAGTGCGTCATCGGCTTCTCTAGATTCAGGCTTTTGCCCAGAGAGCCGAGTCTGATGAGCCTTGAATCCGTACGCGCATTTTTTCACGCCAACGCCCCTGACCTGCACATTATCGAATTGGCCACCAGCACCGCGACGGTCGCTCTGGCGGCCGAGGCCCATGGGGTGGAACCTGGTCAAATCGCCAAAACCCTGGCCTTTCGCGTCGGCGAACGCAACGTTCTGCTGGTGGCCCGCGGCGATGCACGTATCGATAACAAAAAAATCAAGGATGCCCTGGGCAGCAAAGCCAAAATGCTCGATGCCGAAACCGTCGTTGCCTTGACCAGCCATCCGGTGGGGGGTGTTTGCCCATTCGGCTTGGCCACCGATCTTGCCGTGTACTGCGATATTTCCCTGCAAAGCTTTAGCGAAGTCATGCCTGCAGCCGGGGCCACGCATACGGCTGTGAAAATTTGCCCGACACGCATGGCGGATCTGGTTAACGCGCAATGGGTCGATGTGTGTCAGCCCCTACCTGCCGCCTGAATTCCAGGAAAAGGCTCTGGAACGGGCATCTGCGCGAGGTTGATTGTCTGACAATGTAGAAAATACAGTTGCGATCGATTATCATCCGCTGTTCGCGCAGCATCCTGCAACCGTCTATCAACATAACTAAAACGTCGCAGGGTGCTGTTTCAAGGGAACGACCTGAGGCGCTCATGCACCGCTTTACTTTCAGCAAATCATTGATTTGCGCAACACTGGGGATCGTCAGCCTGCCGTCTTACGCGGCATTGCAACCGGCGTCAGAGGCTGCTCTGGCTGGCGAAACAGCAAAAAACTGCCATTTCAACAAAGACACCAGCACCGACTGCACTACCACGTACCGCTATACCATCCTGACCAACAATGGCCGCGAGATGCTGTCGCGCATCGACTTCAGCTTCCCCGAAACGGATCGGCTGGAGATCATTGACGCCCAGTCGACACAACCCGGTGGCAAACCGGTCGCGCTGGCCCCCTCGCAAATCGATACGCGCATGGCCCCCAACCCCGACCAGGGTTTTCAGCGAGCGCGGCAAACATCGATCGCTTTCCCCAACCTGCGCATCGGCACCCGTATCATGTACACCGTGCGTGAGCATACGGTGGCGAAACCGCTGATGGAGCACTTCCACTACCCGATGATGTTCGGCCCTGCCCCCGTGCGCTCGGATGCCTTCAAAAGCACGTTCACCGCTGAGCAGCCGATGGTCTGGCGCAGTGAGTTGATGGAGGACTTTACCTTCAACCCCTCTTCCGACAACAAGACCCTGGTGATCGAGCAGCAAAAACCGCGCTTCGTGAACTACA
This sequence comes from Pseudomonas sp. FSL W7-0098, assembly GCF_005930585.1. Classification (NCBI taxonomy): domain Bacteria; kingdom Pseudomonadati; phylum Pseudomonadota; class Gammaproteobacteria; order Pseudomonadales; family Pseudomonadaceae; genus Pseudomonas; species Pseudomonas sp. FSL W7-0098. Next base: position 214,256 of record NZ_RXHW01000001.1, on the reverse strand, counting down.
TCAACGAAGCCGGCAACGCCTATATCCGCCAGATGCCACGGGTTGAAATCGCCAGTTCCAGCCAGGTGCAGGATCACTTCGGCAACCTCGCCGCGCGGTATCAGCAAATCCTCGGCGCCAGCCTGCCTGCGGGCGCCGCCAAGGTTGTTTCGGGCCTCAAGGGTTTGCCTGCCGCCGGGCGAGTGTCAGGCGTGATGCAGTACATCCACGAGCAATACCGTTATATGGGTGACTGGCGCGCCACAGATCGTGGCTATGTACCCTTTACCTTGAGCGAGATCGAAGAGCGCGGTTACGGCGATTGCAAAGACCTGTCCGTATTGCTGACTGCGATGTTGAAGGCCAGCGACATAAACGCGCAAACCGCCTGGGTCAGCCGTGGCAGCAACCCGCTTGGTCTGTTGCTGCCTGGCACAGGCGCAGCCAATCACGCCATCGTCAAGGCTCAAGTCAACGGTCAGGTCTGGTGGCTGGACCCTACCAACCCGGTGTTTATGCCGGGGCGCAGCATGCCCGATATCCAGAATCGCTGGGCACTGGTCATCGATGCCGAAGGCAAGGTGTACCAGGACCATATTCCGGAAGAACAGCCGAGCCTGAGCATGGGCGTGAAGAAGTTCGAACACTTCAATCGTGATGGCCAGGCCCGCACCACGGCTGAAGTACAGATGGGGCAAATGACGCTGATGCAGCTCAGCTACGCCGACACAGACTCCGGGGTCAGTGCCACCGACCTGAACCTGTGCAACCATTTCGGCAAGGAAATCGGCGACTGCAAGATCAGTCGCGAGAAAACCGGCTTTGTCGTACCCGAGCGATACAAGGTGCAGGCCACGCTGACCAACCTTCGGCCACTGGAAAACCTCTCCGGGCAGCAGGTATACAAACCCGCCTTTGCGAGCGAGCGCTGGGACAGCCTGATGAACTATCGCCGCACCGGTCAGCTGGCGGATTTGTACATGGCCGATCCGGAGACAGTCACCTACGACATCACCCTGTCAGGGGCCGACGTTGGCAAGGAGATCAAGACCTGCAAGGTGAACTCGCCGTGGTTTGATATGGAGCTGAGCAGCAAGCGCAGCAAAGAGGAGTACCGTTACCTGTACTCCATGACGCAAAAGCACAGCTGGTTGAGCCATGACGAAATCATGAGCGCGCCATTCGAAGCGATGCTCCAGCAAGCCCGTGCCTGCAACGAAAACATGCAGCAAGTGGTGCAACTGGTCACCCGCAGCTGAGTGCTTTGCGCTGAGCCATAAAAAAGCCCGACCCCATTGCGGGGTCGGGCTTTTTATTGGCTTAGGCGATGGCGGTATCGACCAGTACCTGCGCTTCCTCAACCAGACGGCTGAGGTGCTCGTCGCCGATAAAGCTCTCGGCGTAGATCTTGTAGATATCTTCAGTGCCCGAAGGGCGTGCAGCAAACCAGCCGTTTTCAGTCATGACCTTGAGCCCGCCGATGGCCTGATTGTTGCCCGGTGCATGGCTGAGGATTTGAGTGATCGGCTCACCTGCCAGCGTGGTCGACTTGACCTGCCCGGGCGACAGCTTGCCCAACAGCGCTTTTTGCTGCGGGGTGGCCTTGGCATCGACACGGGTGGAGAACGGCTGACCCAGCTCTTCGGTCATTTTCTGGTACAGCTGAGAAGGGTCGCGACCGGTACGCGCCGTCATTTCAGCAGCCAGCAACGACGGAATCAGGCCGTCCTTGTCGGTCGACCAAACGCTGCCGTCCAGACGCAGGAACGAGGCGCCGGCACTTTCTTCGCCGCCAAACCCCAGCGAGCCTTCAAACAGACCATCGGCAAACCACTTGAAGCCTACCGGCACTTCATACAGGCGACGATCCAGACGCGCGGCTACCCGGTCAATCAGGCCGCTGCTAACCACGGTTTTGCCCACGGCGGCATCGGCGCGCCATTGCGGCCGGTTGCGGAACAGGTAGTCGATGGACACAGCCAGGTAGTTGTTCGGGGCCAAAAGACCACCCGATGGCGTAACAATGCCGTGACGGTCGTGATCCGGGTCACAGGCAAACGCCACGTCAAAGCGTTCTTTCAGGCCGATCAGGCCCTGCATGGCGTAGCTGGAAGACGGGTCCATGCGGATCCGGCCATCCCAGTCCACGCACATAAAGCGGAACGTCGGGTCGACCGAGGTGTTCACCACGTCCAGATCAAGGCCGTAGTGTTCGCCGATCGCCGACCAGTAGCGCACACCTGCGCCACCCAGCGGATCTACGCCCAGGCGCAGATTGGCGCCGCGCAGGGTGTCCATGTCGATCACGTTTTTCAGATCGGCAACATAGGTATTCAAGTAATCATGACGATGGGTAGTGCTGGCTTTAAGGGCCTGCTTGTAGCTGATGCGCTTGACCCCGGCCAGCCGGGCCGCGAGCAGTTCATTGGCCTTGGCTTCAATCCACTTGGTGACATCGGTATCAGCCGGGCCGCCATTGGGCGGGTTGTACTTGAAACCGCCGCTTTCTGGCGGGTTGTGTGAAGGCGTAATCACCACGCCATCAGCCAGCCCGCTGGTGCGGCCACGGTTGTAGCAAATGATTGCGTGGGAAATCGCTGGCGTCGGGGTGTATTCGTCGTCAGCGGCTATCATGGTTTCGACGCCATTGGCGGCAAATACTTCCAGAGCACTGGCGCCGGCAGGGGTAGACAGCGCATGGGTGTCGATACCGACAAACAGCGGCCCGTTGATTCCCTTCATTTGACGATACAGGCAAATGGCCTGGCTGATAGCAAGTACATGCCACTCATTGAAGCTCAGTTCAAATGAACTGCCGCGGTGCCCTGAAGTACCAAAGGCGACACGCTGGGTCGTAATGGCTGCATCGGGTTGACCGGTGTAATAAGCGGTCACCAGTCGCGGAATATCGACCAGCAACTGAGCCGGGGCCGGCTTGCCCGCAAGAGGACTGAGTGTCATGCAAAACCTCGGTAAATTAATGATTCGCAGGAAAAAAAGCAGTTTACTGGCTGTTCGACCCTGGTGCGAAGTAATCTATCCGTACCCGGTGGCCGAACGGGCACTTTAATCGACTGTTAGTTGTCTGAAGTTGATCCCGGGCAGGTTGTTTAATTCAACTGTAGGTATATTTTTAGCTCTGAAATAAGGAAAGCACCATGAAATCACTGGTGATCAGCGCAGCCGTATTACTGTCTTTGAGTACGCTGTGCAGCGTGGCCAACGCCGCCAAACTGGAAGATGTCGCTCCCTATCCAAAAGCCGAAGCAGGTTTTAGCCGTCAGGTCATTCATTTGCCCAAGCAAAAGAATGAAGACGACTACAAGGTACAGATCATCGCGGGCAAGACCCTGCAGGTTGACTGCAACCAGCAGCGTCTTGGCGGTAAGCTGGAAGAAAAAACCCTCAAGGGTTGGGGCTACCCGATGTATCGCCTGAACAAGGTCAGCGGGCCCATGAGCACAATGATGGCTTGCCCTGAAGGCAAGGCGCATCCCGAGTTTGTGCCGGTGGTCGGTGAAGGCTTTATGCTGCGTTACAACAGCAAACTGCCGATCGTGGTGTATGTGCCGAAGGATATTGAAGTGCGCTACCGTATCTGGTCGGCCTCCAAGCAGATCAAGCAGGCTGTGAGCGAGTAAGCGCTTTTATTTTTCATTGTGAGAGCGGGCTTGCCTGCGATGCAGACGACGCGGCTGAACGGTCAGACCGCGTTGATGCCATCGCGGGCAAGCCCGTTCCCACATTGATGAGTGTTATTGCAACCCCACGCGATACAGCACGCCGTCATCCTCATCGGTCAATACATATAAATAGCCATCAGGGCCTTGGCGCACATCGCGGATACGGACATTGAGATCGCCGAGCATGCGCTCTTCATGCACCACCTTGTCACCGCTCAGTTGCAGGCGTATCAGGTCCTTGTCTGCCAGGGCGCCAATAAACAGACTGTGCTGCCAGGGTTTGAAGCGATCTGAATCATAAAAAGCCATGCCGCTGATACCCGGGGATTTTTCCCATATGTGGTGCGGAACCACAGTGCCTTCGACGATTTTGCCCTGAGCTTCTGGAATCGGCTTGGAAGAGTAGTCAATCCCGTGGGTTGCCAGCGGCCAACCGTAGTTTTTACCGCGCTCGATCAGGTTGATTTCGTCGCCCCCCTTTGGCCCGTGTTCGTGGGTCCACAGGGTCCCGGTCCAGGGATTCAGCGCCGCACCTTGCTGATTGCGATGGCCGTATGACCAGATTTCCGGCCTTACCCCCTGCTGCCCTGTGAAAGGGTTGTCCTTGGGCACACGCCCATCAGGGTAAATGCGCGCAATCTTGCCTTGCAGCTTGTCCAGATCCTGTGAGGTCGGACGCTGGTTGTTTTCCCCAAGGGCGATAAACAAGTAGCCATCGCGATCGAACACCAGCCGTGAGCCGAAGTGGTTACCGGTAGAGAGCTTCGGCTGCTGGCGAAAGATCACTTCAAAGTTGCTCAATCGGGTCAAATCATCCGACAAGCGCCCACGGCCCACCGTGGTACCGGCCTTGCCGTCTGCACCACCTTCGGCGTACGACAGATACACCAACCGGTCTTCACCGAAGCTGGGCGACAACACCACATCGAGCAGGCCACCCTGCCCCTTGGCCCACACTTGCGGCACACCGGAAAGGGGGGCCGATAATTTACCGTCAGGACTTACGACCCTTAGATTACCGGGGCGCTCAGTGATCAGCATGCCTTGCCTGTCAGGCAAAAAGGCCAGCGCCCAAGGATGGTTGAGCCCTTCAACCACGGCTGTGGCCGTTACGGTCCCAGACTCGGAAACAAAGGTTTTTTGCCCATCGGCATGGGCCGTGAACGCCATACCGAGCAACGAAGTGGCACACATTGTGGCCAGCAGGGTTTTTCTCAACATCAACTATTCCTTGTTCGTTTAAGGTTTGTCCCGCGGCTGCAACGAGGGTGCGGTCGGCTTGATTGTCGGTGGCACTGGCGGGTTGCGCGGGTAACCATTGCCTATTTTGCCGCTATCAATGCCCGGGGGCTGCACCGCAGGCGCAATACCCGGGCCACTTGCCCCCGGCACGGAAGCACCGGTGCCCTGACGGCTGTTGGGGTTGATACGGCGGATGGGATTGTTAACGGGCGGGGTGTTGGTGATCGGGGTGTTTTGCGCCAGCTGCTGAAACTGAGCCGGCAAAGGTTCTGAAAGGGGTTGCGCCTGTAGCTGGGTGGCGAGTAAACCCCCCAGCAGCAGGAATGCAAAACTGGTTCTGAACGTGTTCATCACGCCCTCCGTTTTTGATCGACCTTGAACCTTTGAGGGCCCTGCGCGTAACAGGTTCGATTGCAAGGTGTACAAAACGTGTCAGCTATCGGTTTCAGGGCCGATCACAATCACCGTCGAGTCTCTGGCTTGCGCCAGCAATGCCTCGCGGCAAACCTGATAACAATCTTCGATATGGCCATTGCCCACCAGTTTCATCACACCAAAACTGATGGTTGCCGCCACGGCCTGCCCCACAAAAGGGACAAAGCGAACCACGGATTTGGTCGCCACTTTGGTGCCCATCTTGCGGACCAGGGACATGACCAGCGTACGGCTGATGAATTTGCCGATCACTTCACTGCCAATACCACTGACAGCCACCACGATCAGACGCTTGGAACGTGAGTCCATCTGTTCGATCTGATGTGGGGTAAGGCCGAACTTGCTGTTGATGGCCGGCAGCATTTCAACCAGCAACGCGACATCCGTACCGATATCAAGCCCCGGGATGGGGATCGCAGCCGCACCTGCCGAGACGGCCGAGCGCTTGGTGACCATGGAACGGCACTCGTCACGAATACGGTCAAGCTCAGCTAATGACTTGATTAACATAGGGTTCCCCGACAGATAGAGATAAAAAAAGCCTAGTCTACTACGCCCTTTTGACCAGTAAGGCAGGCCTGTCTTTATGTAGAGGGGTTACAGCGCAGGAAATTCACAACGGCGAGGAGGTTATTGGCCGCATACGGGCCAGGATTGCACCGCAGAGGCCTGTACTCGCGTGAAGTACAGGCCGGGTTTGGGTTAAACGTCTTTTTTGACTTTTGCCCACTCAGCCTTGAGCTTGGAGACGAAGGATTCTTTAGGGGTTTCCTTGCAGGCCGTCACCACCAAAGGAGTGATTTTGGCGATACCGTCTACATCCAGCACCGCATCTTCAACTTTGCCCTGTTTGTTGATGGCTTCGCCCAGGCCAACGGCGGTCGGCTGGAAGCTCTCATCCACGGCCAGGAAATCCGCGCACGTCCATTTTGCGACGGGTTGTTTGGTTTCAGCTTGTGCAAGTGTGGAAAGTGCCGCCAAACCCACAACGCCAACTAACAAAATGTGCTTTTTCATATGCCAATATCCCTATTATCAACGATTAAGTAACATTAGTTCTGCCGCAAACAACATAGTAGTGGATGGTGTATCTGTCTATTGTTGCGACAGAATCACCTTCATTGCCTTCTCCTTGGCTGCGTTCCCGAACACCTCGTAAGCCTGGAGGATGTCTGTGAGCGCAAAGCGGTGCGTAATCAGCTTGCCCGCATCGATTTTTCCGGACTGCACGGTTTTCAGGAGCAGAGGGGTGGTATTGGTATTGACCAGCCCGGTTGAAATGGTGACGTTCTGGATCCACAATTTTTCAAGGTGCAACTCGACACTTTTGCCATGTACGCCCACGTTGGCGATGCTGCCGCCCGGGGCTATCACTGATTGGCAGGTGTCAAACGAGGCAGGAATACCCACCGCTTCAATCGCAACATCCACCCCGACGCCATGGGTCAGCTCAAAAATACGTTCAACCGCGTTTTGCGTATTGATATCGATGATATCCGTGGCCCCAAAACGCTTGGCGACCTCAAGCCGGTTTGTATCACCATCCACCATGATCAATTGGGCCGGCGAGTAAAATTGCGCGGTCAACAGCGCTGCCATACCAACCGGCCCTGCCCCCACGATCACTACACTGTCGCCGGGCTTGACCTTGCCCGCGAGCACGCCAATTTCAAAACCGGTGGGCAAGATGTCACTGAGCATCACCAGAGCTTCTTCATCAGCCCCGGCGGGAACTGGGTACAGACTGTTATCTGCGTGGGGAATGCGTACTTTTTCGGCCTGGGTTCCGTTAATCAAGTGCCCCAGAATCCAGCCTCCATCCGCACAGTGGGAATACATCTGACGTCGACAATTGGCGCAGCTGCCACACGAGGTGATGCAGGATATCAATACATGATCGCCGGGCTTGAAATTGCGCACGGCCGAGCCGACCGCTTCAACCACCCCCACACCTTCATGCCCCAAAACCGTGCCGCGGGTCACTTCGGGAACATCGCCTTTGAGAATGTGCAGATCGGTGCCACAAATAGTGGTGTGCAGGATGCGCACAATGGCATCGGTCGGCTTGTCGATGACCGGATCGGGGATCTCGGCCCAAGCTTTTTCGCCGGGCCCCTGGTAGGTGAGCGCTTTCATGATGGCCTTCCTTTACCTGATCAAAAATCATCCGTGGCTGCCACTCAGGTCCCCTTGTCTGGCAGCCGCCAAAATCACTGATGCAGTTAAGCAGCCTTTTTCTGCTGTGCCCTTGCCACAGGTCACAAAAAGGGTTTTCGGACTAACGGTGCGGGTGCACGGTAAATGACACCAGTTTCACTACAATGGGCCGCACCACCAGGATGCACAGGAACGCAACCGGCATTGCCAGCTGATAAGCATGCAGCGCATTGCTCAGGTAATCTTCCTCAATGCCGGAGTTAGCTGCGGTGATTACCAACGACATCAGAAAGGCCATGATCGTCGACATGTAGAAAGCAAAGACATAAGGCGTAGCCCGCGCGGAGAGCTTCATGCGCTTCGACGAAAGTACGGCGCTGGATGTTTTGGAGGTCATAAAAGGCCTTTTTTGAGCATGTAATAAAGAGATGACGCACCTTAGCAAGATCAAAAACGGTCAACTAGACGTTCTAGGACACTTACTTTATAAAGAAAATCTTACGAATAACCTGTAGAGCCCCTCATGAATCTGCTCGCGGCGATTGCCAGCTTTATTAAAGTGGTCGAAACGGGGTCCATCGTGGGCGCGGCAAAAAATCTGGGGCTCAGTGCCGCCGCCGTCAGCCAGACCATCAACCGTCTGGAGGAGCACCTTGGCGCTCGGTTGCTGCACCGCACCACGCGCAGTATGGCGCTGACAGAAAGCGGTGCGTTGTACTACGCAAGAGTCAGACGCGTCGCTGCAGACCTTGAGTCTGCACAAATGGCCATCAGCGCTGGCGAGACAGAACTGCAAGGGCGTTTGTGCATTGCATCGACCTCCGCGTTCGGCCGCCATGTACTGGCTCCCTTGATTGCCGGTTTTGCGGCACGCCACCCGCGCCTGCGCCTTGAACTGTGCACCACTGACGGCAAAATAAACCATATCCAGGACGGTATTGACCTGAGCCTGCGGATCAAGCCGCAGCTGGAAGAAGGCATTGTTGCGCGAAAGATCGCTTCAGTACCTTTTGTGGTGTGCGCCTCCCCTGCCTATCTGGAGCGGGCCGGTATCCCACGCAGCCCTGAAGATCTTCAGAGGCATGCCTGCCTGGCCTTTCGCTATCCGCTTGACGGGCGCTTGTTGCGCTGGGGGTTTTTCCGCGAGGGGGAGCATTACTATGTAGCGCTGAACTTCACGGCTATCAGTGACGATATCGACGCACTGACCCAAATGGCCATTTACGGTGCCGGGATTGCCCGCCTGGCAGAGTTCGTGGCTGCCCCCCATGTCGATTCAGGCCGGCTGATTGCACTGCTCAAACACAGTCACGACTCGAGCCAGTCCTGCGTCGAGCCACTGGATATTTATGCCTGCGTACAGGATCGCTCTGCCCTGACGGCCAAGGTCAAAGCGTTCATGGATTATTTGACGGAGAACCTGGACAAGAGATGGCTTAGTGCTACTACCCCAATAACAACCGCCAACTTGCACTCACTTTCAGCTGCGCACTAAAAAAGTGCAAAACTCGTATAGATGACCATCTAAATTTAATACATTCGAAACAATTTAGTGCAGCTAAAACTTGAGCATGGCGACATTCCTTGCCAGAAAAACACCCTCATACGGAGTAGTCCATTTATCCAAAAGTGCTGATACACTCAAAATATAAAATCTTTCAAGGATGAATAAGATGAGTACTGTAACTAAGCGCGGCTGGAAATGGGCTTATCGCAAGATGCGCGACCTGCACTGCACGCGGCCTTCGGCCTTCTACCGAGCGACCTTGTACGTACTGCGCGGCGATACGGGGACCTTTATGTGTGAACTCACCCGTAAAAAAATCCGCATCAGCCGCTGATGCTGCCCACTTTGTAAACTTGCAGCATTGCTTACTAACACTGCAATTCAGGGCGTGGCTTTTAAATTGTTCATCCCTACAAATCAAAGGCATTGATTGTCTCTTTGAATGATTGACCTCTGCACGAACTTCGCCCGACTACCGGGGCTTGCAGTTCCAAGGTGTGCATAAAGCACCCTATGAGTGACGCTGCCCACCATGATTGAAATGGGCCTTTCGCAAGATGCGCCGCTCATTCACATCGGCTTTCTACAGGGCAACCCTGTAGGCCATACGCGGAAATACCGGCAGATTGGCCTGCAAAAAAACCCTATGCAAAATCGTATTTGCCGCTGACGGCTTCTCATAGCCTCCATTAAAAGCAGGCTTCTCACGGGCACGGCGAAATCCTTGGGCCGCTTGCGCTTCAAAGAGAGGTACCTGTCATACCAAACCAGGGTTTTGTGCAGTCAGCCAGCAAACACACTGAATCAGATGCCCGGTGCCATACAACTGTAGCCATACCTATGAGACAATACGCTCAATGTCCGGTTTGAATCCCGCCTTCATTTCCCAGCAGCTTGGCCATAGCGTCCAAATGTTGCTGTCAACGTATGCGCATTGGTTCGACTCAAGCTCAGATTGGAGCGAGCTGGAAAAGCTCCAAATTGGTCCCATATGGGTACCGGCTGAAACCAGCGAACTCTAAGCTATTGATAGGTAAAGTAATTGATCTCCACAGCAAATATCACGATGCAGTTCGGCGCAAAGCCGCTATTCGAGAACGTTTCAGTAAAATTTGGCGCCGGTAACCGCTACGGCCTGATCGGTGCCAACGGTTGCGGCAAGTCCACCTTCATGAAGATCCTCGGTGATGACCTTGAGCCGTCCGGCGGCCAGGTCATGCTGGAGCCGAACGTGCGTCTGGGTAAATTGCGCCAGGACCAGTTCGCCTACGAAGAATTCACCGTGATCGATACCGTGATCATGGGTCACGAAGAGCTGTGGAAGGTCAAGGCCGAGCGCGATCGCATTTATTCGCTGCCGGAAATGACTGAAGAAGACGGCATGGCCGTAGCCGAACTCGAAACCGAGTTCGCTGAAATGGACGGTTACACCGCCGAATCCCGTGCCGGCGAGCTGTTGCTGGGCCTGGGTATCGGTATCGAGCAGCATTTCGGCCCGATGAGCGAAGTGTCGCCAGGCTGGAAACTGCGCGTATTGCTGGCTCAGGCGCTGTTCTCCGATCCTGAAGTACTGCTGCTCGACGAACCCACCAACCACCTGGATATCAACACCATCCGCTGGCTGGAAAACATTCTGACCCAGCGCAACAGCCTGATGATCATCATCTCCCACGACCGTCACTTCCTGAACAGCGTGTGCACCCACATGGCTGACCTGGACTACGGCGAGTTGCGTCTGTTCCCGGGCAACTATGACGAGTACATGACCGTCGCGACCCAGTCGCGCGAGCAACTGCTGTCGGAAAACGCCAAGAAGAAAGCGCAGATCAACGAACTGCAAGCGTTCGTCAGCCGCTTCTCGGCCAACGCCTCGAAATCCAAGCAGGCCAGCTCCCGCGCCAAGGCAATCGACAAGATCACCCTGGCCGAGGTCAAGCCTTCGAGCCGTGTCAGCCCGTTCATTCGCTTCGAGCAGAACAAGAAGCTGCACCGTCAGGCTGTGATTGTCGAGCAAATGGCCAAAGGCTTTGATGGCAAGACTCTGTTCAAGGACTTCAGCTTCACCGTTGAAGCCGGCGAGCGCGTTGCGATCATTGGCCCGAACGGTATTGGCAAAACCACCCTGCTGCGCACCCTGGTCAACGAACTGACCCCGGATGCCGGTACGGTGAAGTGGACTGAAGCCGCCGAACTGGGCTACTACGCCCAGGATCACGCTCACGATTTCGAAGACGACATGACCCTGTTCGACTGGATGGGCCAATGGACCCAGGGCGAACAAATGGTGCGCGGTACGTTGGGCCGCATGCTGTTTTCCAACGATGACATCCTCAAGTCGGTCAAGGTTATTTCCGGTGGTGAGCAAGGTCGCATGCTGTTCGGCAAGTTGATCCTGCAAAAGGCCAACGTGCTGGTCATGGACGAACCGACCAACCACTTGGACATGGAATCCATCGAGGCGCTGAACCTGGCACTCGAGAACTACCCGGGCACCCTGGTATTCGTCAGCCATGACCGTGAGTTCGTATCCTCCCTGGCCACTCGTATTATCGAGCTGAGCCCAAGCGGCGTGATCGACTTCAGCGGCACCTACGATGACTACCTGCGCAGCCAGGGCGTTACGTTCTGATTCAGGCACAGCCTGATCAGCTATAACGAAAACCCCGTCCTGGTGATGGGGTTTTTCGTTTCTGGCCTTTAGCCACTCGCGTGAGGCCTGATACAGCGCAGCGCCTTTATCGCGAGCAAGCCCGCTCCCACAGGCTGTGTGCGTGGGCCAATATTACCGTTAGCCTGCTTTCTTTTATCCCGGGGCCGCGCCATCATGTCGGTTACCGATCGCCAGCCGGACTCCCCGCTAATGCCCGCGCAACACCCTTCCCCTGCAAGCTCCCTGTCGATCACCCTGCAGATCCTGTCGATCGTGTTCTACACCTTTATTGCCTTTATCTGTATTGGCTTGCCGATAGCCGTTTTGCCGAGCTATGTGCATGACCAACTGGGCTTCAGTGCGATCGTCGCAGGGCTGGCCATTGCGTCGCAGTATCTGGCCACCCTGCTGAGCCGCCCCTCAGCCGGGCGACTGGTCGACAGCATCGGCACCAAGCCCGCCATCGTGTATGGCTTGACCGGCATCGCCATCAGCGGCGTGCTCACGTCCCTGGCCGTAGCGCTGCAAGACTGGCAACTGCTGAGCCTGGGCGTTTTGATTGTCGGCCGGGTATTTCTCGGCATTGCCCAGGGCCTGATCGGTGTCGGCACCATCACCTGGGGCATTGCCCAGGTGGGATCTCAACATACCGCCAGGGCTATCGGCTGGAATGGCATTGCGTCCTATGGCGCGATCGCCATTGGCGCGCCTCTGGGCGTGGTGATGGTCGACCGGCTGGGCTTTGCCATGCTGGGTGTAACCCTGTTGCTGCTGGCGCTGGCAGCCTTGGGGCTGATTCGCAAAAAACCGGCAATCCCGGCGGTCGCTGGCGTGCGCCTGCCCTTTTGGTCAGTGTTTGGTCTGATTGCTCCCTATGGCATCAGCCTGACCCTGGCCTCTATTGGCTATGGCACGCTGACCACCTTTATCACCCTGTTTTATATTGACCAGGGCTGGGACGGGGCTGCGTATTGCCTGTCAGTATTTGGTGTGTGTTTTATCCTGGGCCGCCTGATCTTTACCAACAGCATCAGCCGCTTTGGTGGCTACAACGTGGCGATTGCCTGCATGAGCATCGAAACGCTGGGGCTGGTCATGCTGTGGCTGGCACCCAGCACCGCATTTGCCCTGGCAGGGGCAGGGTTGACCGGCTTTGGCTTGTCCCTGGTGTACCCGGCCCTGGGTGTCGAAGCGGTCAAGCAAGTGCCTGTTTCCAGCCGCGGCGCCGGGCTAAGTGCCTATGCCGTGTTTTTTGACCTGGCTCTGGCCATCGCGGGGCCGATCATGGGGGTTATTGCGCTGAACATGGGGTACCCGTGGATATTCTTCAGTGCAGCGGTGATGTGCATTCTGGGATTACTGTTGAGCGTTTGGTTGTCAAACCGAAAAACGCGTTAAAACTTCTTCTGACATGGCGAACTGATTACGCTCAGTAATAATCGGAAAAAGTTAAATCGTTTAGCCATCATTGTGCGAAGAGCACTTAGGGATATTATTTTCTGCGCTGTAATACCAATTATTTTGGATAACACTGCAGAGTATCATATGAAAAAGTATCTAACGATAATGGCAGTACCTTTTTTGTTCATGGGCCTGCAAGCAACAGCCCACGCGGAGTCCAAAGATTTTTATGACTTCCCGCCGGGATGGCCGTGCTGCCCGTTCAGTGATGCGAACCTTAAAACCAATATTCAGCCAATGAAAAATGCCACTGACACGTTACTGCAAATTCAGGGCGTAACTTTCGACTGGAAGGACGGTGGCCGTAAAGATATCGGCGTTCTTGCCCAAAACGTACAAAAAGTTTATCCGCAGTTGGTGCGCGAGGATAACAATCAGTTACGCGTCGACTACGAGAAACTTGTCGCCCCCCTGATCGAATCAGTGCGCGAAATGGATGCGCGTATCAAACAACTTGAAGCCGCGCAAAAATAGAACTAACAGTGGCGTGCGCCCAACCGGCCAACAGGGCAAGTCTGGTGGTCGGTTGAAGCGGTTCTGCCCTGTGCTGCAGGTTCCAGGACCTTGCTGAAAAACCTCCCCGCCTCATAAATCAGGTCACGATGGATGTCTTCTCGATCAACCCCTTGAGCATCCGTGCATAAACCGGGCATAACCGCCATTTGCTCGTCGCTGCAGGGCGCCATGAAGACGAAGTGCCCGGCACCGGGGATCATCTTGAACTCAGGTTCCACGGGCAGCTTGCGCGCCAGGGCATCGGCATTCTTATCGGGAAATACCAACTGATCGTTGTCACCGCTGTACAGCAGCACAGGCACATTCACATCAGCCAGGGTTTGCCGGCCGAACATCAGGCTCAAAGGCGCCATCAGCAACAGGGCTTTTACGCGAGGGTCCGAGACAGCTACCAAGTCATCACGATCGGCGATCAACTCGCCCTTGGTAGTACAGGCATCACGGTCTTCAGGGCGTTCCTGGCAATAGCGGCGCAGTCGATCCAGGTCAGGCTGGGCGCCGGCCAGGATCAACGCCGTTTCGCCCCCTGCCGAGTAACCGATGACCCCTGCTTGATCGTCTTGCACATAGGGTGACAAATCGTGATCGGCCAGAGTCGCGCTGAGTGCAGCAGATATTTGCATCGGCCGCCCATAAAGGTTACTCAGTGTGCCCAGACGGCTGTGATCCTTGTAATTGTCGCCAGGGTGCAGCACGGCTACTACTACAAACCCCTTGCGCGCCAATGAGGTGGCCAGGTCATGCAACGCCAGTGGCGTGCCGGTGTTTCCATGGGATAGCATCAGCAGCGGATAACGGCCCATGGCGATTTTCGCGCCTTCGGTGGCTTGCACTTCGTAGCTGCCCATCTTGCTGACGCCTTCGGGATCCGTGGAAGGATAAAAGGCAATGGCGCGCATGGGCTGATCGTCCAGCGGATCGAGAAAGCTCAGGCGATGAAAACCCACGCTCCAGGGGTATACGGGCTCAGCTTGCACCATGACAGGGCAACCTGCGATCAACAACACCAGTACCGCACACAGACGCATCATGGAGGCTCACCTTCAACGGTGCATTGCTCGACAGCATCACACTCTGCACAACCCGGGCCAGACGCAAAAAACTCCGTACCCCGATCCTTTTACAAAGACCAGAATACAGAGTTTAGACAGTGCTGCGCCTGAGATTGCTTACGCTGCGCTGAACAGATCCTGCTTGATATGCGCATGTGCATCGCTCATGGCTTTGCTGCGTACCTCGTCGCCATAGGCCAGGCCGTGGGCGCGGACAAATTCGACGTCGGTAATGCCCATGAAGCCCAGCATCACTTTCAAGTAATCTTCGTGAGCTACGCCGGTTTCCTGACCCGCATGCAGGCCACCGGAGGTCGATACCACTACTACTTTCTTGTTGCCGCACAGCCCTACAGGGCCGGCTTCGGTATAACGAAAGGTCTGGCCAGCAACTGCGATGCGGTCAATCCAGGCCTTGAGCTGGGTTGGAATGGTGAAATTGTACATCGGCGCTGCAATCACCACCGCGTCAGCCGCGAGAAACTGGGCCAGGGTGTCAGCACTCAACTGGGCTTCGTGTTTTTGTGCCGCATCACGCAGCTCGGCCGGAGTACCGGCAGCCACCAAGGTGGCGGCCGAGAAATGTTCAATGGCTTCAGCGGCCAGGTCGCGGTAGCTGACCTCTACTTGTGGATCAGCAGCCTGCCATGCCTTGACCACTTCGCTGCTCAACTGACGGGATGCCGAGTTGTCGCCCAGAATGCTCGAATCGATATGCAACAGTTTCATGGTGATCTCCAGATGATGACCGCCTCTGGGCGATCTCGATGGAGGGGATACTACCAATGAAAGCAATCGACGATAAGTTGGCCATTATGCGATAGTTCGTCCCACCTGCAGGACAGTGAGCACGCCATGCAAGACCTTAACGACCTTTACTATTTCGCCAAGGTGGTCGAATCCGGTGGCTTCGCTGCTGCCGGACGATTGCTGGGCATCCCCAAGTCACGTCTGTCGCGGCGCGTGGCGGAACTTGAAGAGCGTCTGGGCGCCCGCTTGCTGCAGCGCACCACGCGTCAGCTCAAGCTGACCGCTGTGGGCGAGCGTTATCTGCGTCATTGCCAGGCCATGTTGCTGGAAGCCGAAATGGCCGACGAAGCCGTTGCCAGCATGTCCAGCGAGCCACGCGGCCCCTTGCGTGTGTCGTGCCCCGTGGGGCTGGCCCATGAATTTATGCCCGGGGTGATCAGTTCCTTTCTGCAGGCCTATCCCCTGGTGCAGCTGGAGGTCAACCTGCTCAACCGTCGCGTCGATCTGGTCACCGACGGCATCGATGTGGCCTTACGGGTGCGCGAAGAAGGCGATGAAGACCCGTCGCTGGTCACGCGGCGCCTGCGTCAGGCCCGCACCGTGATGGTAGCCACCCCCGAGTTTGCCCGTAATTGGCCGGTTGATAGCCCTGAAGACCTGAAAAAAATCCCGCTGCTGGGAGCGCTCGAGGCCGATCGCATGGTTCACTTGCGCATGCTCGACGAGCACGGCAAGGGCTGCAACCTGGTGCTTGAAGCACGCCTGGGGGTTGACGATTTTATCGTGCGCAAAGCTTGCACCTTGGCCGGCCTGGGTTTCACCGTGTTACCCATGATGTATTGCGAGCAGGAGCTGCAAGACGGCCAGCTTGTTCAACTATTGCCCAAATGGACCCTGCCGGGTGGCTGGCTGCACGCAGTGTATCCCCACAGACGCGGGGTGATACCGGCCGTGCGGGCCTGGATCGACCACCTGGTTGAGTCATTCGAAAGCTGTGGAGACAAACTGCTATGACCGCAATGACCAAACAGGATGTAGCCGAATTCTGCCGAAACCTGCCGGGCGCTCAGGAAGCAGTGAAATGGGGTGGGGTCGAGGTTTTTTTTATCGACGACAGCAAGATGTTTGCCCTGTTCAACCTCAACAGCAACGGGCTTTCGTTCAAGGTCGAGAAAGAACTGTTTCTGGGCTACATCGATCGGCCGGGTATACGCCCGTCGCCTTATCTGGCGCGAGCGTACTGGATCAATATGCAAGCACCTTATCCGATGGGCGCTGAAGAGCTGCAGGACCTGTTGCGCCGTTCCCACCAACTGGTGGTGGGAAAACTGGCGAAAAAACGTCAGATCGGTTTACTGCTGTAACCGCAACAGCTGGAGAAACGACCTGTTCAGGAACAGGACGTCGATCCATACCACCTGATGCACAGCCACAATCAACCAGAACAACAGCTGATAAGACAATTTGCGGGTTTTGTGGCGAAACATTTGTTGCGCCACCAGTGCCCCTGGCCAACCGCCCAGCAGCTCAACCCCGTGCAAGACTTTCTCCGGCGTGCGCCACTGACCAGCCGCGGCCTGTTGCTTGTCGTAGCGGTACAGGCCGAACGCCAGCAGGCTGGCCACTGCATAGGCCAGCAACGGCAGCGGGCTGCCCCCGGTGAGCAACACGCTCACCGAGCCACCCATCGGCAAGGCGCACAGCACTAGCAATACCAGCAACTTGAGCTTCAAGCCACGCACCGGTGCGCCGTTATGCCCATTCCTCACGCTGCAGCTGCCGTCCAGTCAATCCAGCCGAACTGCCAGGTGGCCAGGATCAACAGGCCAAAACCAATACGATACCAGGCAAAAGCGGCATAGCTGTGATTGGAAATAAACTTCAGCAAGGCGCGTACTGCGATCATGGCGAAGATAAACGAGGTGACAAAACCGATCGCGAAGACCGGCAGGTCGTCAGGCTGGAACAGATGACGGTACTTGTAGCCGGAGTAAACCGCAGCACCGACCATGGTCGGCATGGCCAGGAAGAATGAGAACTCGGTGGCCGCCTTGCGCGACAGACCAAACAGCAGGCCGCCGATAATGGTCGAACCCGAGCGCGAAGTGCCGGGAATCATCGCCAGACACTGGGCAAAGCCGATTTTAACTGCGTCTTTCCAGGTCATGTCGTCCACGGTTTCAGCGCGAATCACATGCTGGCGGCGCTCGGCCCACAGCATGATCACACCGCCAATCACCAGGGCCGTGGCCACGGTAATCGGGTTGAACAGGTACTCGTGGATCACATCGGCAAAAATCACCCCCAGCACCACCGCCGGCATCACCGCGATAATCAGGTTGGTGGTGAAACGACGTGCCTCGGGCTTGGTGGGCAAACCAACGACAACATCGATGATCTTGCGGCGAAACTCCCAGACCACAGCCAAAATCGCACCCAGCTGGATGATGATGTTGAATGCCATCGCCCGCTCGCCGCCAAAGTTGAGCAAGTCGGCCACAATAATCTGGTGGCCCGTACTCGAGATCGGCAAAAACTCCGTCAAGCCTTCAACGACGCCCAAAATCAACGCCTGAGCGGCAGTCCAAAGATCCATTATTCCCCCATAAAGCCCTGCCTCATGCAGAGCTGATTAGTCTTGATTAAGGTGTTGCAGCCACGGCCCCGGAGCAGGATAAAAGTGCGACATGCGCCCCGACGCGCTGTGAAAAAACTGTCAGAAATCAATAAAGATGAAGCTTTGCCAATTTCGGCCGAGATCCTATCAGACACGTTCCACTTTCGCTGCTATGACATGAGCTCGGTCTCGTCTGACAGGCAAGTCTGAAAAAAGTTGTTCTGTGAATCACCACAAGAAGAAAAACCAGGAGTGAGCCTTTATGAATACCCTGCGCGGGTTATCCATCAGCCGACGTTTATGGCTGATCTTGATTGTGGCCATGGCCATGCTGCTGGCGTTGGGATTGCTGATGCTAAAACAGATACATGACGATTTGTATGAAGGTAAAGCCCAGAAAACCCGGCACGTGGTACAAGCGGCCAGCGGGGTACTCAACTATTACCAGGGCCTGGAAGCTGCCGGCAGCTTGAGCCGTAAAGCCGCGCAACAGCAGGCGCTGACCGTGATCAGCCAGCTGCGCTATGACCACGATGACTATTTCTGGATCAATGACCTGCGCCCTTATATGGTCATGCACCCCACCAACCCCAAACTCGATGGCAAAGACCTGTCGGCCATCAAGGACCCGGACGGCTTTGCGATTTTCAACGAGATGGCCAGCCTGGCCAAAAGCAAAGGTTCGGGCATGGTGGACTACCGCTGGCCAAAACCGGGCGCCGAAGCGCCTGTGCAAAAAACCTCTTATGTACAACTGTTCGAGCCGTGGGGCTGGGTAATAGGCTCGGGCGTGTATATCGACGACATGCAGGCCGAGTTCCGCGCTCAAGCCTGGAAAGCCAGTTGGGCTGGCCTTGGCATCGCGTTGATCATGGCGCTGCTGGTGACCCTGATTGCTCGCAGCATCGTGCGACCGCTGCAAGAGGCCGTGCAGGCCATGGCCAATATCGCCAGTGGTGAAAGCGACCTGACCCGAAGCCTGGATACCCACGGCCGTGATGAGGTCACTTTACTGGCCCATCATTTCAATGCCTTTACCGCCAAGCTGCGCAATGTGATCAGCCATTTACAGGCCACTGCCACGGCACTCGACCAGTCCTCCACGGAACTGGGCAGTGACGCCAGCGCCGCGCAACAGCGCAGCCAGCAGCAAGCCATGCAAATGGATCAGGTGGCCACGGCGATCAACGAAGTCACCTGCGCCGTGCAAGATGTGGCGAAAAACGCCGAGCACGCGGCCAGCGAAATGCGCGGTGCGCAGTCACAAGCCGAGCTTGGACAGCAGAATATCGATACCAGCCTGGAACAGATCGGCCAGCTGTCTGCCACCATCCATCAGGCCGTCGAGGTGATCCGCACCCTGGCCACGCAAAGCAGCGAAATTGGCAGCGTGCTTGAAGTGATCCGCTCGATTGCCGAGCAAACCAACCTGCTGGCCCTCAACGCTGCGATCGAAGCAGCCCGCGCCGGTGAGCAGGGTCGGGGTTTTGCGGTGGTGGCGGACGAGGTTCGACTACTGGCCCAGCGCACGCAAAAATCCACGGCCGAAATCCAGA
Organism: Pseudomonas sp. FSL W7-0098; assembly: GCF_005930585.1. Taxonomy (NCBI): domain Bacteria; kingdom Pseudomonadati; phylum Pseudomonadota; class Gammaproteobacteria; order Pseudomonadales; family Pseudomonadaceae; genus Pseudomonas; species Pseudomonas sp. FSL W7-0098. The sequence goes on along the minus strand of NZ_RXHW01000001.1, from coordinate 194,651 downwards.
CCATGATCGAAGGCCTGCAAAAGCACTCGGAAGCCGCCGTCAACGTGATCGGCAGCAGCAGTCGCGCCTCCCAGCTGACCATCGAACAGGCCACCCAGGCCGGGCAGAGCCTGACCAGCATCGGCCAGGCCCTGAGCAACCTCAACGACCTCAATGCCTCGATAGCCAGCGCCACCCTGCAACAGGCCCATGTCGTGGAAGACATCAACCTGAATGTGACCCAGGCCGCCGAACTGTCCCAAGGCACCGCCCTGGCGGCAGAGCAATCAAGCGCTGCCAGTGCCCACCTCAAGGAGCTCAGCGTGCAGCTCAATGGGCTGTTACGTCAGTTTAAGGTTTAGAGGCAACTGCAAGCGGCAAGTGACAAGCAGCACGCTTGAAGCTTGCCCCTTGCAACTCGCGGTCAGGCGATGACAATGTCCGTGCTCGCCAGGGAGGCCAGCCCTACACCCACCAGGGTCACCGAGTCGCTGCCAAAGCTGAGCACGGTGTCATGCCCCGTCGCGCTGGCATGGGCCCGGTAGTCCGCGTTGTAGCCACCATCCACCCCCAGGAATACCAACTTGTCACTGGGCTGGTAGCCCAGCAGTGTGTCGTTGCCAAAATGGCCGCTGAACACAAAGGTGTTATTACCGCCTGCCGACTCCAGCAGGTCATTGCCTGCGCCGCCAACAAACACCGTATTGCCGTGCAAACCGATCAAGTGATCGTTGCCGCCCTGCCCCAGCAGCCAGTCACCCTGCTCAACGGCCGTGAGGGTACTGTCCGCAGCCCCTGCCTTGACCGAGTGAGTGTAATCACTGCGGTCTTTGCCGGCCCACAGCCCCTGATCATCAACTCGATGGCTGACTTCGCGGTGGGTCAGGCCCAGCCAGGCGGGCTCTTCGGTTATCAGGAAACTGATATCACGGGCAATAGTGATCCCGCCGTGGCTATCGCGCACATACAAGGCGCCCTGCCCGTCATTGACCACATCCACGCGGCTCAACGATTGTTGCAAGTCCAGCGTATTGACGCCTTTGCCACCCAGAATGATGTTGTAGCCGCCACTGTCACGGAAGGTGTCATTGCCGTCGCGACCTTCCAGGAAGTCATTGCCGCGCCCCCCTTGAATCAAGTCATTACCGTCGCTGCCTATGATAAAGGTGCTGCCCTTGTGCGGTTCGGCGTTGCGATTGAGGTCCTGGACCCAGGTGTTTTCCCGTGCCGGACTGGACAAGTTGGCGACCACAATGGTCGAGTCCTTTTCGGTCAGGTCATAAAACGCCGAGTCGAAAATCCGCGTCATGCCGCTTTCATAGCCACTGGGCAAGTGGGTGATCCAGGTCGAAATATTGGCAATCGAAAAGGGCATCAGATTCCACGCGGTGGAAGCGTAGTGATCATTGAAACTGACAATATTGTTGGTGGCGGATGGCTGATGCGCGTCATGCACGCCCAGCGACGACAGATTGAAATCCGAACCATTGAGGGCACGGAACACTGGGTCGTTCTCGTAGCCGATATTGAGCACGTTGTCGGTGCTTTCGCTCTGGGTGGGTGAAGCAAAGGCTATGTACTTTGAGTCGCGATAAAACCCCGCCCAATGATCGCCACTCAGGTCCGCCAGGCTGTTGACGGCCAGGCCGCCAAGGCTGTGGCCACTGACCAGTATGTCGCTGCCGCTCAACCCTTGCGCGCTGGCAAAGGTCGCCACTTTGCCCAGGAGCATGTCAAACGCGTTGGCGCTGTAGTTTTTAGCGTAATCGGCAGGCCCGATCGCTGCCAGCAAATCGCTGATGGCATCGCCGATGGAATCGCTAATCAGCGACTCACGCGGTCCGCTGGTGCCGCGAAAACCGATACCGATGGAAGTCAGTTGGCCATCGGCTGCGTACTTGCCGAGGATCTCCACCTGGGCAGTGCCGTAGCCGGCTTTTTCACCAAAAAAAGTCCCGCGCTGATCGACTTTGCCTGTGTAGCCCAACTGTTCTGCACTGATAGGGGTCCACCCGGCTTTTTCGACCGCCTCGCGGGCAAGCTTTTCCGAATCGGGGTTCCAGGGAATCCCCGGCACTACCCCTTGGGCATCGGTACCGCCGAGCAAGGCCTTGACCAGTGTGGCAGGCAGCCCGGTGCCAAGGCCATGTTGCTGGTAACCCACGGCAAAGCCGTTGTCCAGGTTGTGATAGCTGTACAGCATGATTGCCATCGCATCCTTGAACTGTGTTGCCGATACGCTGGAACCCACATCCTTGTAGTCAAACACTGCCATGGTTTTTCTCTCTTCGTTGATCAAATCAATGTGCTTGCCCCGGCGCGATAAACGCTTCATCGACCCGTGCCAGGTCCTGCGCGCCCAGGGTGCCTGCGTAAAAATGCAGCTTGGTCCAGGCCAGCAGATAGTCGTAACGGGTTTGCGCAAGGTCACGCCGCGTGCTGTACAGCTGCTGCTCGGCGTTTAGCGCATCGAGATTGACCCGCTCCCCGCCCAGAATGCTCTGACGGGTCGATACGACCAGCGCCTCGGCTGAAATCAGCGCTTTTTGATAAGCCCGTAGTTTGCTCACGCCCGACTGGCAGGCATTGAACTGGCGTCGCAGTTCGATAAGGGTTTCACGGGTTTTGCCTTCCAGCTCGTACTCCACTTGGGCCAGATTGCTGCTGGCTTGACGCACCGAGGCCGACACCCCGCCCCCTGCATACAGCGGCACACTGATTTCAATGCCGATGGTGTTGGTGTCGTAGCGCTGGTTGTAGGTGTTGCCACTGTCGGATTCCATCTTTCGCACGCTGGCATAGGCATTGAGTTTGGGCAGATGCCCTGCCCGGTTGCGTTCAACTTCGTACCTTGCCACTTCCAGCGCCTCACGCTGCGACGCCAGTAACGGATTACTCTCCAGTGCCATTTCATGCCAGCTCGAGAAACTCCCCGGTTCCAGCGGCAATGAGCTGAAACTGCGGGTCAATGGCGTCAGCTCATCGATATCCAGGGTGGCCACGCCAATCAACGCGCCCAGCTCGCGCAAGGCCGCATCCTGTTCGTCATGGGCCTGGATTTCCTCGGCAGTGGCCAGCTCGTAACGCGACTCGGCCTCCAGAATGTCGGTGCGGGTGCCCTCGCCCTGGCGAAACATGTGCTCGTTTTGCCGAAACTGCTGCTCATAGGCTTTTTTCTTGGCCCGGGCATTGTCGATCTGGTCTTGCGCAAACAACGCCTGGGTGTAATGGGTCAGCACCCGCACCAGCAGTTCCTGACTTTTGCTGCGAAATGTCTCATCGGCAAACAGCGACTGGGCCACGCCTTTACGGTAATTGGCGTACGCCTCGTAATCGATCAATGGCTGCTGCAAGGTCAAGGTCGAGCCATAACTGTTGTAGTTACGGTCGTCGTGGGTATTGCCACGCTCATTCAAATAGGTGGCCTGGGAGTTATTGCGGCCTTTGTTGTAGTTGTACGAGAGTTTGGGCAGCAGCCCGGCACGACCAATATTACGACTCTCCAGGCCCGCGTCCCGCGCCTTGATGGCGGCGAGGAACTCGGGATCATTGCGCAAGGCCTGTTCATATACCTGAAACGGCCCCAGTGCCTGTGCGCTGGCTGCGAGGCCCGCCCACAGCGCGAGGCCCAGGCCCAACATCGAAGCTGTTTTCATAAATTGCAGCATCCTAGCGCTCAGTCAACGCAGACCCTGCGCGATCCAGCAGCGGTTTAAACAGGTAATTGAGCAGTGAGCGCTCGCCCGTGCGTACAAACATCTCGGCCGGCATGCCAGGTTTAATCACCAACCCGTTGAGTTTCTCCAGCGCCTGATCACTCACCGAACTGCGCAGCACGTAGTACGGCATGCCGGTTTTTTCATCGAGCAACTGGTCGGCGGAAACCAGGTTGACCTGCCCCGACACACGCGGTGTGCTGCTTTGATTGAATGCCGTAAACAGAATATCCACTGGCAACTGGCTGCCCACCCTGTCCACCAGATGCACCGGCAGGCGTCCCTCGACCTCAAGGCGGGTGCCCTGCGGCACGATCTCCAGCAGGGTTTCGCCCGCCCGCACCACCGCGCCTTCGGTATGCACGCTGAGGTTGACTGCGATGCCATCAGCTGGCGCAGAGATTTCACTGTGCTGCAGGTCAAACCCGGCCGAAGTCAGTTGCTGCTCCAGGGTCAGGGTTTTGAGCTGGGCATCGGCCAGTTGGCTACGCACTTCCTTCTGATATTCATCGATGTGCTGCGCCAGTTTGAGCCGCGATTCCACAATACCCTGCTCGATACGCCCGCTTTCACCGGCGTTCTGCGCCAGATCCTGCTGCACCTGTGACAGCTGCCGCTCGTATTCCATCAGGCGATTGCGCGGGATATAACCTTTTTCAGCCAGGGGGCGCAGGTTGCTCAACTGCTGGCGCAGGGAGTCGGCCTGCGCTATTTGATCGCTGCGCGCACGACGCATACCGTCCAGTTGCCGGGTTGCGCCTTCGACACTGGCCTTGAGCCCGGCCTGTTCACGGGCAAAGGCTTCGCGCCGGCTACTGAACAACTGCTGCTGCCCCTCCAGTACCAGGGCCAGCCGAGGGTCAGGGTCCAGACTCAATTCCGGCGGAAAACTCACCCGTGCCAGGTTGTCACGCTCGCTTTGCCAGCGCGCCTGGCTGGCCCAGGCCATGCGGTACTGCGCGCGCAAGGATTGCACGTCAGCTTCAACCTGGGTCTGGTCCAGCCGAAACAATACCTCGCCCTGAAGTACTGTCTGGCCCTCGCGCACCAGAATCTGGCTCATCACCCCGGCCCCCAACGACTGCACTGCCTTGCGCTTGCCCGAGACCACCACCGTACCCTGTACCGGTATGCCTTCGTCCAGCGGTGCAAGGCTGGCCCAGAGAAAAAAGCTGCCCGCCCCGACCAGGGTCAGCACCCAGCCTGCCCGCACGTAAAATCCCGCCCCGCGCTCGCGCACGGGTGGTTGATTGTGGTCATTCATCAATCCAGCGTCCTTGCTCATGCTTCAGCACTCTGACGGTTGATACTGGCCGCCTGCGGCGCGGCGTGTTGCTGCTGGGCCCCGGACAAGGCTTTGAGCACCTCGGCACTTGGCCCGAACACCTGGCAACGACCTTCATTGAGTACCAGCAGTTTGTCGGCCTGGGCCAGCGACGCCGAACGGTGCGTCACCAGCACCACGGTGCAGCCCTGCGCCTTGAGGTGAGCAATGGCCCGGGTCAGGGCTGCGTCACCGACGGCATCGAGGTTGGAGTTGGGTTCATCCAGCACCACCAGCCGCGGATTGCCATACAAGGCACGCGCCAGAGCGACCCGCTGCTTTTGCCCGCCCGACAGGCCGCTGCCCTCGTCACCCAGAACCGTGTCGTAACCTTGCGCCAAACGCAAAATCATCTCGTGAACCCCGGCCTGCTGCGCCGCAGCGACCACCTGCCGGGGATCTGCCTCACGAAAGCGGGCGATATTCTCGGCAATGCTGCCGCTGAACAGCTCGATGTCCTGGGGCAGGTAGCCGATATGTGGGCCCAATTGATCGCGGTTCCACTGGTGAATGTCCGCGCCATCCAAGCGCACCGTGCCCGCCAGCGTCGGCCAGACGCCTACCAGTACCCGCGCCAGGGTCGACTTGCCCGAACCCGACGCACCCAGCACACCGAGCACCTCGCCTGCATTGAGGCTAAAGCTGACCTGATGCAAGGTGGGCAGGCGCTGTCCCGGCGGTGCCGCACTGACCTGTTCAAAGCTCACCTGACCCATGGGGGCTGGCAGCTGCATGTTGTCTTCACTGGGCGGATGCTCGCGCAACAGACTGTCCAGGCGTTGATAGGCCAACTTTGCCGAGCTCCATTGCTTCCAGACAGCGATCAACTGATCGATGGGGCTCAGCACACGGCCCATCAAAATCGAACCGGCAATCATCATGCCCGCGCTCATATCACCGTTGATCACCAGCAAGGCACCCAGGCCGAGCACCAGTGACTGCAGGCACAAGCGCAAGGTTTTGCTCACCGAACCAATCACTGCGCCGGTGTCACTGGCCTTGTTTTGCTCGGCCAAAAATCGCGAATGCAGGTTAAACCAGCGTTGGCGCAACACACCCAGCATGCCCATGGCCTGAATGGTCTCGGCATTGTGCAGGTGGCTGGTAGCCAATTGGCTGGATTGTTGGGAGTACAGGCTGGCCTGGCTCAGGGGCTTGCGCGTCATCACCTCATTGATGCACGCCAGGGCTATGAGCAGCAGTGCCCCAGCCGTCGCCATAAGACCGAGCCAGGGACTGAACAGAAAGATCACGCACAAATAGACGGGAAACCACGGAGCATCAAAGAAGGCGAACAGCGCCGGACCGGTGACAAACTGGCGGATCAGGGTCAAATCCCCCAATGCCTGCCCGGCGTGGGCCTGGCCGCTGAACAGGTTGCGCTCGAACGCGGCGCGGTATACCTGTTGGTTGAACCTGCGCTCCAGCTGGCTGCCGATGCGGATCACAATAAAACTGCGGACCGTTTCAAGCATCCCGATAAAGATGAAAAAACCCACCACCATGAATGACAGCATGGCCAGCGTTGTTGTGTTCTGTGACGACAGTACCCGGTCATACACCTGGAGCATATAAATCGATGGCACCAGCATCAATATATTGATCAGGGCAGTAAAGCAGCCCACGCTGACCAGAATGCTCTTATAGTCAGCCAGTGCATGTATCAACGGCGCAACGGTGCTGTTTTTCAATCGCCTCATGAATCGTCCTTGATCGATAAGTACGGCTTTCGCACATAAATAAAACTGACAGGCGCACTTGCGCCGCTCCTAACAGGGGGCGCCCAGCCTCGCGCGATTGAAGTTACAATTTCAGTACAACTTAATGATTGCCACGCACCATCACCAACACTGTTTCGGGTTTGATCTTCGCTTCATAGTGACCGGGCTCAATCCGGTTCATATGCACCAGAGCTGTTCCATCCTCGCCCATCAGAAACAGACCGTCCGGTGTTGGCGACCAACTTTTTGGCACTTCGCCCAACCATGTTTTCAAACACTTCACTTGCGCACTGAAGGTTTTATGTTCGGCAATCAACTGCACCTTGCAGGCCTCTTTTGCATCGCCCTGCAGGTAAAACGTCCAACTGCCCGCCAGTTGTGCGGGGCTCATCAACAGCAAGGAATTGGCCATGGCGCTCTCTGTGGTAAAAGTCAGCAGTGCGGCGATACACCCCACTGCCCTGAATAAACGGTATGCCAAATGACTCATGATTTCAGGCTTCCTGGCAGAGGGCAGCGCTTGCGCGCTGCCCGTGTACCGGCAGGCTTAGACAACGATGTCGTAAGTTGCCACTTGGCCAACAGTGTTCACCAGGAAGTCGGCAACGGCATGACCGCTGAAATCGACCGCAAAGTGGCCCAGGTTGCTGGCCGTGTCATAGCTGACAATCGCTTCACCGGCACGGCCGGTAAAGGCCTCGACAAAGTTAAGCCCGGCCAGCTTGGTGATGGCCGACACATCAATTTTGTCGATACCGGACTGGAAGTCCATGATGATATCGGCTGCACCCGGCGCAGAGTCAGACACCGCGCCAAACACAAACACATCTGAACCCGTACCGCCCCACAAGGTATCAGCACCGCCGCCGCCATAGATAATGTCGTTGCCGGCGCCGCCCTTGAGCACATTGTCAGCGCTGTTGCCGATCAGCAGATCGTTGCCCGAACCGCCAATGGCGTTTTCCACGGTGACGCCCTGGGCAATCGACACGTTGCCGGTCATGCCGCCAACATCGGAGAACGAACCGGCGGTGAGGTTGATCTTCTGGTTCTGGCTAAAGCCGGAGAAGTCCAGGGTGTCGTTGCCGCCACCGTCCCACACCGAGAAAATCAGCTTGGAACTGGCAGACGTCGCGCTGTAGAAATCGCGATCGGCGGTGGAGTTGAAGCCATAGACCGTATCGCCAGCGCGGGTTTCGAGGTTGGCGCCATAGAGTTTCTGCACCGCCGCAATATCATCCAGCAATGGCGCAGAGGCGTAAGCACCTTCGCCACTATTGGTGAAATGCTGGCCGGTGTTGCTTTCACTCCAGTAGCTCATAACACTGTAGGCACGGGTGTCTTCGCCATACACCGCATCCCGGTAGGTCGGGTTGCCATTGCCGGCGTTATAGTCACCCGGGTGCGACAGGCCCAGTGTATGGCCGATTTCATGGGTCAGGGTCTGGCGACCATAATTGCCTTCACCCGGGGTCTTGTTGACCTCATAATCCTTGTTGATCAAGTACCACGACTCACCCTTGCGCGAACTGCTGGGTAGATAGGCAAACGCCGCACCGCCGTTACTTGCACTGAAATTGGCAAAGGTCATGTGGCCATCACCGCCACGGACTGCAGCGCCTTCAGTGAAGGTCACCTTGGCCACATCGGCCCAGGATTCCAGCGACAGCTTGGCCTGCTCTTTCTGCAGCGAGGAGAACTGGCTGAAAGTGCCCAGGCCACGGGTCGCGTAACCCACCGGCGGTGCCGTGAGGAACGTGTAGGTAAGGTTGATCACACCGTCGCCGTTGAGGTCGTGCCAACTGGCGCCGGAGCGCGTGAGCTGATCGGCGGCCTGGTCGGTAGTGAGCGAAGGTTTGCCATTGACCAGATGATCACCACGATCATAGAAATGGCTAAAGTTATCAATCTGAGTGAAGGCAGAACTGCTGGCGCTTGCCGCTTGTACCTGGCCAACGGACAGTGCCGCTTTCTCTTTAAGTTTCGACATGTAAACATTTCCTTGTTTAGCAGTAGAAAGTTTATTGACAGACCACGACGACCCCTTGGCGAGATCGTCCTATCACTCGCCGTTTATGGCGGAGCAAAACTGACACAACCTGAAATATTTAGTCCAGTACTTTTTTACGGCTTATTTGCGCAAACGGCGCAAGTTCCCGGAAACATTGAATACTTGACCGGCAGTATTTTTTTATCCGTTATCGGCCACTAACTGACTGCATGGTCTAATTATAAAAAGTTAAATTAAACGGCTTCCCGTTCGTCTCTAACCTGGGCCGAAAGCAGATTGATATAACACTCGTCATATAACTTTCTCACCACGGCAACTTCTCGATTTTTATATGTGCAACGTCGCTAACTGACAAGTTTGCGTCGCAACTAGCAAGTTGCCTGATCGTTGTAGCCGCTGAGGCGCGAAGCGCTCGTAAAACCGGCAATTTCGGTATGTCTGAGAGGTCGAGCGGCCTGGTTCTACGACTGCTGCGCAGCCGATCGCAGCCTCGCTTCGCTCCTCAGCGGCTACAGGTCCGGGTATCCCTTAAAACCATTGTCACTTGACGTCATCAGGGTATTTGGGTTTCCATGAAACCGGTTTCAGCGCCCACCCGCGAAATCGCCTGCGATAACACCAATAAAAGGTTTCAGGCCGTGAACAGTTTTTCCGCAGCTCAACGCTCCCGCGTAACCATGCTCGATGTTGCCCAGCGCGCCGGCGTCTCCAAGGCCAGCGTGTCACGCTTTATCGGCGAAGACCGCGCCTTGCTCTCCGTAGCCATCGCCGAACGGATCGAGCGCGCCATCAATGACCTGGGCTATCGCCCAAATCAAATGGCCCGTGGCCTGAAACGCGGACGCACACGGCTGATCGGCATGCTGGTGGCCGATATCCGCAACCCCTACTCCATTGCCGTCATGCACGGCGTCGAAACCGCCTGCCGCCTGCACGGCTACAACCTGGTGGTGTGCAATACCGACCGTAATGACGAGCAAGAGCGTCAGCATCTGGCAGCGCTACGCTCCTACAATATCGAAGGATTGATCCTTAACACCCTTGGCCATGACCCTGACGCACTGCAAGAACTGCATCAGGAAATGCCCATCGTGCTGATCGACCGCAAAGTCGAGCAACTGCATACCGATCTGGTCGGCCTCGATAACGCTGACGCGGTGCGCATGGCTGTGGAGCATCTTGAGCAGCAGGGCTATCGCGATGTGCTGATGGTCAGTGAGCCGGTCGATGGCACCAGTTCGCGAATCGAGCGCATCGACAGTTTTACCCGCCAGTTGGCCGCGCGCCCTGCCCTGCACGGCGCCGTAGTAAAAACCGGTACAGGCCTTCGCGCTGCCATCCAGTCCTTCATGCAAGCACCCGGCCACGGCCCCAAGGCCATATTTTGTGCCAACGGCCTGGCTGCGCTGGCTTGTACCCAGGTGCTGCGCGACTTGAATTGCCGCTTGTTTGAAGACGTGGGCCTGATTGCCCTGGATGACCTGGAATGGTTCCCGCTGGTGGGTAACGGCATCACTGCCCTGGCCCAGCCTACGCAACAGATCGGTGCCAGCGCTTTTGACTGCCTGCTTAAACGCCTGGGCGGTGACAAATCTGCACCCCTGGCACTGGATTTTGCCCCTCAATTGATTGTTCGCGGCTCAACCCGATCAGCCATGACTGCCTGACACTTTACCGGCTGACAACCTTGACCCGGTTACCGGCCGTTTGATGCACAACAAAATGAAACCGGTTTCAGAGAATAATGACAATGACTACATTTCCCGTTTCCATCAGTTTGTCGAGCTACGGTGCCGATCTGGTTCGCCAGCGCGGCCAGGCCAGCTTTATTGAAGTGTTGGCCAACGCCGGTGTGTCACGCATCGAACTGCGCGAAGAACTGCTGACCACAGAAGATCCGACCACATTCAGCCAGGCCGTGCAGGATAACGGGCTTGAATGCGTGTTCTCATCGCCACTGGAACTGTGGGAAGCCGGGCAATCGCGGCCCAATACCCAACTGCTGGCCACCTTGCAGCGCGCCCACGCTTTCGGCGCCCAATGGCTGAAAGTGTCACTGGGCTATTTCACCGAACACTGTGACCTGCAAAACCTCGCTGCCCTGCTCAACCAGCAACCTGTACGCCTGCTGGTAGAAAACGACCAGACCTCCTACGGTGGGCGCATTGAGCCCATGCAGCGTTTTTTCGATCAGGTTGAACAACAGCAAGCGCCAATCAGCATGACCTTCGATATCGGCAACTGGCACTGGCAGGATCAGTCAGCCAGTACCGCAGCCCGCCTGCTGGGCCGCTACGTCACCTATCTGCACTGCAAAGGCGTGAGCCGTCGCCCGGACGGCAAACTGGTCGCCACACCGCCAACCGACACCGACCTGCAGCACTGGCAGCACCTGATGACCCATATGCCCCACGGTCTGACCCGGGCCATCGAATATCCGCTGCAGGGCTCGGATCTGGACGGCTTGACCCAGGAACACGTCGCCGTACTGGCGCGCTTGAGCCAAAAACAACAGGAGTTGAGCCATGTCTAAGGTCGATGTGCTGTCGTTTGGCGAAACCATGGCCATGCTGGTGGCTGAAGAAACTGGCGATCTGGCCCTGGTCGAACGGTTCCACAAACGCATCGCCGGGGCGGACAGCAACGTGGCCATTGGCCTTGCGCGACTGGGCTTCAATGTCGCCTGGTTGAGCCGAGTGGGCGCGGACTCCCTAGGGCGCTTTGTACGCCATGCACTGCAAGCCGAAGGGCTGAACTGCCAGTACGTGACCACTGATACGCAACATCCCACGGGCTTTCAGTTCAAATCCCGCGTTGACGACGGCAGCGACCCACAGGTGGAGTACTTCCGCCGGGGCTCGGCCGCCAGCCATATGGACCGCTCCGTGCTCAACCCGCAGTTGCTCGGCGCCCGCCACCTGCACGCCACCGGCATACCGCCTGCGCTGTCGGCCAGCTGCAATGAACTGTCCTTTGAGCTGATGCAGTCGATGCGCGCAGCAGGTAACAGCGTGTCGTTCGATCCGAATCTGCGCCCATCGTTGTGGGCCAGCGAACAACAGATGATTCGCGACATCAATGCGCTTGCTGCCCACGCCGACTGGGTACTGCCGGGCTTGAGTGAGGGCCGGCTACTGACAGGTTTTGAAGACCCGTCCGATATCGCCGCCTTCTATCTCGATCAGGGTGCTGAAGCCGTGATTATCAAACTGGGGGCCAAAGGCGCGTTTTATCGCACCGCCCAGGTTGAGCAGTTTGTCCCGGCTGTGCCGGTGGCCAACGTTATCGACACCGTGGGTGCCGGTGATGGCTTTGCCGTCGGGGTAGTCAGTGCCTTGCTGGAAAATCTCGGTTTTGCCGAGGCCGTACAGCGCGGCAACTGGATTGGCAGTCGCGCCGTACAGAGCCGCGGCGATATGGAAGGCCTGCCCACCCGCGACGAATTGAACCACTACAACGCGCTGCACGCGCCTCTTGAAACACCGCTATCTGCTTGACCTGTCACCTGCTGCGAAAAAACAAAAACAAGCTCAGGAGCACCCTCTATGCAATCCCTAAAACTCGCCGCCCGTCGTTGGTGGTACATCATGCCGATCGTGTTTATCACCTACAGCCTGGCGTACCTTGACCGTGCCAACTACGGTTTCGCAGCTGCCTCAGGAATGGCCGAAGACCTGAACATCACTCCCGGGCTGTCGTCGTTGCTGGGCGCGCTGTTCTTTCTTGGCTATTTCTTCTTCCAGGTACCCGGGGCGATCTACGCCCAGAGAAACAGTGTGAAAAAGCTGATTTTTGTCAGCCTGATCCTCTGGGGCAGCCTGGCCACATTGACCGGCGTGGTGTCCAACGCCTACTGGCTGATTGTTATCCGTTTTACCCTCGGAGTGGTTGAAGCCGCCGTAATGCCGGCCATGCTGGTGTACCTGTGCCACTGGTTCACCCGTGCCGAACGCTCGCGGGCCAACACCTTCCTGATCCTGGGCAACCCGGTGACCATGTTGTGGATGTCAGTGGTATCGGGTTATCTGGTGCAGCATTACAGCTGGCGCTGGATGTTTATCGTCGAAGGTCTGCCTGCAGTGCTTTGGGCCTTTATCTGGTGGCGCCTGGCCGATGACCGTCCAAGCGAAGCCAAATGGCTGAGCAATCAGGAGAAACAAGACCTGCAAAGCGCACTGGATGCCGAGCAAGTGGGCCTCAAGCCGGTGAAAAACTACGCTGCAGCGTTCCGTACGCCCGCCGTTATCCTGCTGGCCTTGCAGTTTTTCTGCTGGAGCATCGGCGTGTACGGCTTTGTCCTGTGGCTGCCGTCGATTCTCAAGCAAGGCGCGCAGATGGACATGATCGAAGCCGGCTGGCTCTCGGCCCTGCCCTATTTGGCAGCCGTGATTGCGATGCTGGTGGTGTCCTGGGGCTCGGACAAAATGCAAAAGCGCAAACGCTTCGTCTGGCCACCGCTGCTGATCGCGTCTGTGGCGTTCTACGCTTCCTACATGCTGGGCGCTGAACACTTTTGGTGGTCCTACGCGCTCCTGGTCATTGCCGGGGGCTGCATGTACGCCCCTTATGGTCCGTTTTTCGCCATCATTCCGGAAATCCTGCCCTCCAACGTGGCCGGTGGTGCCATGGCGCTGATCAACAGCATGGGCGCACTGGGTTCGTTTGCCGGTTCGTACCTGGTGGGTTACCTGAACAGCTCCACCGGCTCGACGGGCGCATCGTTTCTGTTGATGAGTGGCGCGCTGATGATTTCGGTACTGCTGACCCTCATGCTCAAACCCGCTGCCAAAGACCCTGCTGCGCCGCAACACAGCACCTCGCAACGTCTGGCCCACTCTTGAATTCAATGTCGGTGAATCCCTTGAAAAAGAATGTAGTGCTCTACAAAGAACTGTCCCCGGAACTGATGCAGCGCCTGCAAGCCCAGGCCGATGTCACGCTGATCAAGAAGCTTGACGCCGCAGGCATGGACCAACTGCGTGCCGCCCTGCCCCGGGCGCAAGGCATTCTGGGCGCAAGCCTGAAGCTGGATGCGCAACTGCTGGACCTGGCACCGAACCTTGAAGCAGTCGCCAGTGTGTCGGTGGGTGTCGACAACTACGACATCGACTACATGACCGAGCGCAAGATCCAGCTCACCAACACCCCTGACGTGCTCACCGAAACCACTGCAGACACCGGCTTTGCCCTGGTCCTGGCCAGCGCCCGGCGGGTGGTTGAACTGGCCAACATGGTGCGCAACGGCGAATGGCAGAAAAACGTCGGCCCCGAGCATTTCGGCACCGACGTTCACGGCAAGACCCTGGGTATTATCGGCATGGGCCGTATCGGCGAAGCCCTGGCCCAGCGCGGCCATTTTGGTTTCGGCATGCCGGTGATTTACCACAGCAACTCGCCCAAACCCGCAGTAGAGGCGCGTTTCAATGCGCAGTACCGCAGCCTCGACGAGCTGCTGCAAGAAGCCGACTTTATCTGCCTGACCTTGCCCCTGACCGCACAAACCGAGGGTTTGATCGGCGCCGAGCAATTTGCCCTGATGCGCCGCGAGAGCATTTTTATCAATATCTCCCGAGGCAAAGTGGTGGACGAAGCGGCGCTGATCAACGCCCTGCAACAAGGTCAGATCCGCGCTGCCGGGCTGGATGTGTTCGAGCGCGAACCGCTGGAACTGACCTCGCCCTTGCTGAAGCTGGATAACGTGGTGGCCACGCCACATATCGGTTCGGCCACCTTCGAAACCCGCGAGGCCATGGCCCGTTGCGCGGTCGAAAACCTGCTGGCGGCATTGGCCGGTGAACGCCCGGCCAATCTGGTCAACCCGCAAGCATTGCGCTAGTTACTTGCCGCTTTTGATATTGGTCCAGACACGCGTGCGTACCCGGTCAATATTCAGCGGCATGGCCTCCAGGGCAAACAGCTTGTCCATCATGACGGGGGTTGGATAGACCTTGGTGTCAGCCTTGATTTCAGGGCTGACCAAGGCATCGGCCTGCTCGTTGCCATTGGCGTAGTGCACGTAGTTGGTGATCCCGGCCATTACATCCGGGCGCAGCAGGTAGTTCATAAAGCTGTAAGCAGCTTTTTCGTCAGGTGCATCGGCGGGCATGGCAACCATGTCAAACCAGATGGCGGCACCTTCCCTGGGAATCGAATAACCGATTTCGACGCCATTTCCGGCCTCTTTAGCGCGGGTTTCGGCCTGCAAGATATCGCCAGAGAAGCCTACGGCCACGCAAATATTGCCGTTGGCCAGGTCGCTGGTGTACTTCGATGAGTGAAAGTAGCTGATATAAGGTCGGACCTTGAGCAGCATCTCTTCAGCTTTCTTGTAGTCAGCCGGGTTTTTGCTGTGATGAGGCAACCCCAGGTAGTTGAGTGCCGCTGGCAAGATCTCCGGGCCATTATCCAGAATCGCCACGCCGCAGGATTTGAGTTTCTCCATATTCTCGGGCTTGAAGATCAGATCCCAGGAATCCACCGGCGCGTCATCCCCCAGCACGGCTTTTACTTTGGCGATGTTATAGCCAATGCCGGTGCTGCCCCACAGGTAAGGAAAACCATGTTCGTTGCCCGGATCATTGACCTGCAGTGCCTTGAGCAGCACCGGGTTGAGATTCTTCCAGTTTGGCAACTGGCTCTTGTCGAGCTTCTTCAGCGCCTTGCCCTGGATCTGCCGCGCCATAAAGTGGTTGGACGGAAACACCACGTCATAACCGGATGAGCCCGTCATCAACTTGCCGTCCAGCGTTTCGTTGCTGTCAAACAGGTCATAGCTGAAAGCAATGCCGGTATCGCGCTGAAAGTTCTTCATCGTGTCGGGGGCAATGTAATCCGACCAGTTATAGACTTTTACGGTTTCACCGGCCTGACACAAGGTAGTGGCCAGCATCAGGGGCAACAGGCTTATACGGATCATGATTCGATTCCTTGCATGTTTTAGGCAGCTGTTTTTATAGGCAGGTTTCGGCGATCAAAGGATCAATACATAGGTCTTGCGCACGGTTTCCTGGATATCCCAGATACCGGTGCTGTTGGCAGGCAACATCAGTGCATCGCCCGCTTCTATGGTCAGGGTTTCACCGTTGTCCGGAGTAAAGGTGCAGCGGCCTTGAATGAAGTGGCAGAACTCCTGCTCCATGATCTGCCGGCGCCATCGGCCCGGGGTGCATTCCCAGATACCGGTTTCGACGCCGTCGTTACGCTCCACGCAGGTCACCGAGGTCACCGCCACCGGTGTACCGAGGGGCGCGGCCACGGGGAAAGACTCCTGCAACGTCACCTGGGCGGTGTTTTTGAACTGGGTAATGCTCATGGCGTGCTTCCTGTTGAACGCAAATGTCGGATTACTTCATAAAGCCTTCCATCACCCCGGCCAGGCGGCGGGCAAATTGCCGACGCCAAGGCGGGCTGTTGGGGTTGGCCAGGGTTTTGTCTTCGTACACAAAGCTGCGAATGATTGCGTTGTAGCCCAGCCAGCGGCACGGCTCTGGCTCCCAGCTCTTCAGCGCACCCAACCCGCCTTCGGTCAAGACCCAGGGCTGGCGGACTTCGAGGGTGTCGCGCTGCAGGATCAGGTCGGCCAGGGTGCGCCCGCCCAGATGGCTGGCCCCCACGCCCTCGCCACCGTAGCCGCCGGCCAGGGCAATGCCCTGCTGTCGATCACACAGCATGTGCGGCTGAAAACGTCGCGACATCCCCAGGTTGCCACCCCATGCATGGCTGATTTCGACGTTTTTCAGTTGCGGGAACAGTTCGCTGAACAAATAGCGACGCAGTTCGATTTCATCGCTGCTGAGGTCAAAGTTCTCACGCAGGCGCCCGCCAAACTGATATCCGCCCCGGGCACCAAATACCAGGCGGTTGTCGGCCGTGCGCTGGCCGTAAGTGACCTGACGGCTGCTCTCACTGAAGGCCTGGCCCTTGCACAGGCCAATCTCGTCCCACGTGGCTTGAGGCAATGGCTCTGTTGCCACGATCAGACTCTGTACCGGCAGTTGATAGCGGCCCAAAGGCGCCAGGGTGTTGGCATAACCTTCCACGGCAGGCACCACCCAGCGGCTGCGCACCTGCGCCCTGGCCGTGCGCAGGAACCCTGCCTGCCACTCGGATACCGGGCTTTGTTCGTAGATCTGTACACCCATGCGCTCAACGGCGCGGGCCAAACCACGCACCAGTTTGGCCGGGTGAAGGGTGGCGATGTGCGGTGTGAAAATCCCGCCATATGGCCGGTTGATACGGATCTGTTGCGCCAGTTCGGCCGGGGTGAGCCAGCGGTAGTCGGCTTCGTTCAGGCCTTCGGCATACAGGCTGGCCAGATAACTGCGCAAGCTGGCCTCCTGCTCCGGGTAGCGCGCCGCGCAATACAAGGCGCCCCCTTTACGGTAATCGCAATCGATACCCTCACGATCGATAACATTCTTCACTTCATCAGGAATACCGTGCAACAAGTCGAAGGATTCCCGGCGCTGCTCCCCAGGCAACCCTGCGAGCAAGCGGTCTTCGCCCAGCAAGTTGCCCATCAGCCAGCCGCCGTTGCGTCCGGAGGCACCAAAGCCCGCTGTTTGTGCCTCGACGATGGCAATGCTCAGTTCAGGCGCATGGCGCTTGAGGTAGTACGCGGTCCACAGCCCGGTATATCCGGCGCCGATGATAGCCACATCGACATCCAGATCGTGCTCAAGGGACGGTCGGGGTGCGAGTTCCTCCCCAAGCTGGTCCATCCATAAACTGATTGAGCACCATGCTGGCATTACCGACTCCACACCGATCCAGGAATGGCTCGATCCTAGTCGCAGGCATCAGGGCGCGTCTTGCGTGCGTGCCCGCAAAGAAATTTGTTTGGCATAAGCCTTGGGCGATTGCCCGGTGTGCTGGCGAAAACAGCTGTAAAACGCCGAAATCGAGTTGAAGCCTGCCGAAAAGGCCAACTCATCAACCTTGACCGACGTCTCGGCGGCATCCATCGCAGCCAGTACATGGCGTAATCGTGCGTGATTGAGATAGCGGTAAAAGCTTTGCCCCAGCACCTGATTGAACAGATACGACAGCTGATTGCGTGTATAGCCACAGGCTTTGGCCACTTGTTGCAAGTCCAGCTCGGGGTCGAGCCAGGGTTGCTGTCGTTCGAAGTAGGTTTGCAGGTCACGGGCCATAAAGCCCAGCTGCCGCGCCGAAAGCCCCAGGCGGCTGACCGCGGGGCGTGTTGAGCCCTGCCGTGCCGGATTGACGGCTGACTCATGAACCAGCGAGGCGTACTCGTTGACGCGCCAGATCAAACCATCGCGCACGGTAATGGCTTCACTGGCACGAAATGACACCAACCCCTGGCTGCCGCGCAAGGTCATGCGGTATTGAATAAAGGCGGTATTGCCATCCAGACGGATGCGATCACTGTGCTCAAGGGCTTCATCCGGTTCTCTGGGCATGGACGACTGCACATACTCGCGCAGTTCATTGAACACCATGACCCGATTCTGGAAGAAGTCGTTGTAGGTCACATCGGGGTGATACAACGCCATTACCCCGTCCAGATCCCGATGCTTCCAGCACAGGTGGTAACGCAGCACGGTTTCGCCGGTGGCGCGGGTATTTTCGGGACCGTCGTCTGGAGCTGGCATGGGGGGCTCGAAGGTAAAAAAACACAGAGTGCCGAGTTTGCCCATGGGCTTCAATGGGTACTGGCTGCGGATAAATAACCTAAGTGCATGATTCACATCAAAGTACGGGCAAACAACCGGGTTGCGGGAAAAATAAGGCTTAGCAGCAACTCTCCCGAGTGTTAGGTTTGATCACGAAATACTTGAAAACCTATGCGGTCAGAAACAACCGCCCCTTATCTTGAGCTAAAGGAATTGCTCTATGTACCCCATGGACAACATCAACAAAGTCACCTTCCCCAATGCCTGCCAACTGATGCGCTGGCACTTCCACCCGATGGGCTTCGAGGCAACCATGGACGCACCAGGCAGCATGGTCGCCCGTTTGTTTGACCGTGCCAGTGGTGAAACCGTGATTACCGTCGCCGGTATCCCCTGCTCGGCGGTGATGACCCCCGGTCAAGTGGGGCGCCTCATTCAATGCGTAGAAGACGAACTCGAGAGTTTTGTGCCGCCGCTGGCATGGCAGGCACAGGCCTGATTTTGCAGCGCCTGTAGATGCTCTGTGGCAGATCAGTACCCTCTCCGTGCGGGAGAGGGTTGGGCTAAGGGGCTTTTGACTGCGTATCAATCCCCTGAAGCTGTACCTTCACGTCGCGGATCGGCACCACCCACCCAGCCGTTGTTGTCACGCACAATAATCTGCGTGCCACTGGTCATTTCGATCAGCGCCACCTTGTGCCCGCGGTCTTGCAACTGTTGCACCAGCGCCGGGCTGAACCGGCCAGCCTCAAGCTCAGTGTCCACATTGCGGCTGCCAAAGTTGGGCAGGCTGATTGCGTCCTGGGGGTTCAGCTTCCAGTCCAGCAGGCCAACTACCGACTTGTTGACGTACTCGATGATTTGCGAGCCACCCGGTGAACCAATAGTTGCGACCAATTCGCCACTTTTGCGTTCGAACACCAGGGTCGGGGCCATTGAAGAGCGCGGGCGCTTGCCCGGCTCGATGCGGTTGGCCACCGGCTTGCCGTTTTCTTCGGGAATAAACGAGAAGTCGGTGAGCTGATTGTTCAGGATAAAACCCTGGGTCATTACGTGCGAACCAAACGCAGCCTCAACCGAAGTGGTCATGGCGATCGCCCCGCCCTGGTCATCGACAGCGGATATGTGGGAGGTCGAAATACGCAGTGGCGAGCGATCAGGGGCCAGGGCAAGGTTAATGCCTGCCGGAACACCGGCCTCGGCACGGCCCATGCTCTTGTCACCGATCAGAGCGGCCCGCGTCCTGAAATAGGCTTTATCCGTCAGCCCTTTCACATTGACTGGTACGAAGTCGCTGTCCGCCAGGTACTGTGCCCTGTCAGCGTAAGCCAGGCGCTCGGCTTCTGCGATCAGGTGTACCGCTGAAGGCGAAGGCTCAAGACCTGCACCGGAGCTGCTCGGTACGGGGGGCATGCTGGCGAGATCGAGGGCCGGGGATTTATCTTGCAGGGCCTCAAGAATCCCCAGGGTCTGCAACACGGCGACACCGCCCGAAGACGGTGGTGGCATACCGCAGACTTGCCACTGCTTGTAATCCGCACACACCGGTGTGCGCTCCCTGGCCTGGTAACCACTGATATCCGCCAGGGACAGGGTCCCGGCACGAGGGTGGGATCGAACGTTGTCGACCATCGCCTGCGCGACGGCCCCCTGGTAAAACCCATCGGCGCCACGGCTGGCAATTGTTTGCAAGGTGCGTGCAAGTTCCGGGTTTTTCAGCAAGGTGCCAACCGGCAACGCTTGCCCTTGAGGTGTAAGGAAATACCGGGCCATTTCCGCCGAGCCGGCGATAAACCTGTCGGCGGCGATTTGCGTATGCAAGCGCTGGGAAACAGGAAAACCTTCGCTGGCCAGTTTGATTGCCGGTAGGAACAGATCACTCCAGGGCAGTTTGCCATGCTGCTGATGGGCCATTTCCAGCGCCCTGAGCACCCCGGGCACGCCGACTGAACGTCCGCCTATCTGGGCCTCGGAGAAAGGCATCGGTTGACCTTCTGCCCCCATGAACATCCCCGGGGTGGCACCTGCCGGAGCAGTTTCGCGGCCATCATAGGCCTGCACCCGCTTGCCGTCCCAGTACAGAATAAACGCACCGCCGCCGAGGCCACTGGACTGGGGTTCAACCAGTGCAAGTACGGCTTGCATGGCGATTGCTGCATCGATTGCCGAGCCGCCCTTGCGCAGTATTTGCTGCCCCGCCTCAGTGGCCAGCGGGTTGGCTGCAGCAGCCATATGCCGGGTGGCGTGTACCGGGGCCATATCGGTACGCAAACCCGAGGCTATTTCGGGCGCAGGCGGCAACTCGGAGGGCTTGTGCAGCTCGGGCTCCCCGGTACTGCATCCGGCCGTCCACAGGGCCAGGGCTGACAAGGCGAATACGCGCAGACTGTTGTTTTTGGCAAGCAGAAGATCAATCAAAAGGTATTCCTTCAATTATTGTCAGTGAGTCGCAAGTCCTGAAAGAACGCCTTGCCCTGGGGCACACGGTCCGAGGCCCTGGGGATATTCGGACCCTGGGCATCCTGGTTTTCCACATACCAGTAACAATGCTTCACTGCCCGGGTAATACCGACGTAGGCCAGACGCAGGATTTCATCTTTCTGGGCATTGTCATACGGCTCGGGGTCACCCTCCTTACCCAGACCGGCCATGCGGTAAACCTGGTTCTTATAAGGTGAGGTTGTCAGATGCTGACAATCCCCCAGCAGGAAAACAGCATCCGCCTGCAAGCCCTTGGAGCTGTGATAGGTCAGCTGCTTGAGCCTGCGATCTTCCGGCGCCAACCTCGAATCAACATTAACTACTGATTGAATATCCTTTTCTATCAGTAACTTATCGCTGCTTTTTCGAAACAACATCAAGATACTGTCCCCGGCGTTGTAATGCTCGATCAACTGCGCGGCCAACCCCTGGTCATCGCGATGCAGCACATTGACCGGGACTGCCACCTTGGGCTCACCGCTGGCCTTGGCCCGCTTGCCGGCAATGGACGGCGCGGCACGCACGATATGTTCGGCGGCATCGATGATGTGTTGATGGCTGCGAAAGTTGTCACTGAGCATCACCCGGGTGGTGGCAGGTGACGGAAATTCCTTGTTGAACTCCATGAAGTATTTGGGCGAACTGCCCCGCCAGCCGTAGATCGATTGCCAGTCATCGCCCACACACAACAACGATGAACGCTGGGCTCCACGGCCTACATGCATGGCCGGGCCACGGCTGCGGATCTCGCGCAAGCTGGCGCGTAGCCAGGACACGATCTGTGGTGAGACATCCTGAAACTCATCAATCATCAAGTGCGACAACGGCCGCAGTTGCTCATGGCTGAGCAGCTTGAAGTTCTGCGGGGTGTTCTCGCCAAACAGGGAGAACATGCGGTTATAGGTCATCACCGGCGGGGTCTGTGCCAGCAGGTGGTCTTCCAGCGCCCGCCAGAACAGGCTCAAGGCCTCAAAAAAGAAACGGTCCGGATCATCCTTGGCAAAGCGCATATCGCCCACTGCGGCGGACACGTCCAGCCCCAGGTTTTCAATAAAACTGGCGGCGGCGACAAAACTGTCGAGCAAAGGCGCCGAGCCCAACTCACCTTTGAGCTTGTAATCAAAGCCGGGGCCTGCGCTGGCATCCCCAGCGAGGGCACTGACTACACGCTTCGCAGATTCGTAGTTTTCCAGCCATATCAATGGCTTGCTGCAAAAAGCTTGAAACAGGGTGCGCTTGACTGCCCACTCGGCGCGCACGCTGAGCTTGGCCCCGGGGCGGCAGATCTGCGGGTTTTCACGGGGATCGAAGCCCAGTACCACCCAGGCATCCAGCTCGGCAATATAGCCGTGGCAATGGAACTGCGCGCCATTGATCTCGATGGTTTCGCGGTTGGGCTCAATGCCTTTGATCGGCCAGGCGCCGGCGGCAAACCAGAGGTCTTCCAGGGTGTCGCAGAGTTCTTCGTCGCGCCTGGCGGCCAGTTCGGTCACCGCCATGCGTTTTTGCACATCAGGATGGTCGCGCTCCAGCTCCTTGAGCTGCAAGGCATGCAGTCGCAGTGGTGCCAGGGTCTGACGGAAGCGCTCATCGCGGTTATATAGCCCGTGATAACAGGCATTCAGTTGCTGACGCTGGGCATCGTTGATCCGCAGGTCAAACGGGTTGCTGTCGGTCTCGTCGTCGTTGAGCAGGCTGCGGCTATTCAGGGTCTCGAAGGCCTGTAACTGGCTATAGCCGGGCAAGCTGCGCACCATGGGCAAAATCCGCGAGTGAAAGGTACGCACCACATCCCGGGCTTCCTTGAGCGACAGATTGCGCCCCCACAAGGCGAAGATTTCCTGCAGCTTCTTGATAAAGTCCTTGCGCGACTCCCGGGTAAAGGTCACCACGGTCATCGAATCGAGTTCAAAGCCCAGGTAATGGGTCAGTAGCAGAATGCGCAACACCAGCGAGGTCGACTTGCCGGCTCCGGCGCCTGCAACCACCGAGGTCGACGGGGTATCACTGAAAATCATCTTCCACTGTGCGGCACTGGGCTGGGCATGCTCGGGCAGGTTGGCAGCCACGTCGGCCTTGATCAGCTTTTTCAGTTCCGGGCCCAGCGGCAGGCGCCAGTCATCGAACAGGTTCTCGTCGATCCCGGGAGCACGCAGCTCCTGCGGGCGCATATCGCTGATAAACAGCACCTGGCGACCCTCTTCGAGCCCTTCCGCATGCCCCTCCTTGAAACCGTAATCCACCCCGGCACTGTGCCCGCTGCGGAACCCGTCTGCCTGGCCCTGCAGCCAGGACGGCGCATGTTGCGCGCGCAAACGGCTCAAGCCACTGCCAAACACACGCGCGGCAAGGCGCTTGAGCAAGGGCAATTGGGTAATGGGGGCAAGGTCTTCAGGCAGTTCGGGATTGTGTTGCGGCACGCTGACTCCAGGGTGTGAGGCTGTCCGGGTGGAGGGGCTATGGTCACCCCATTGCGCGCCGATTTCTAGCTAATTGCTTGGGCATCAGCCGTTTAGAGCCTGTATTAAAGGTAAATAGCGATTGACTGGCTTGCTAATGCATCTATTAAACCGATTGGTTTAACGCATTTTTTCAGCTTTTTATCGATATGTTGCTGATGGAGAATCACCTCATCGCCAACCGGTCAACCCTTGGCACCCTTCTCAGGAGAAGCATCATGCTTGAACTCAGACCTTTCAATACGCTGGGCGGAGCAAACCACGGCTGGCTGGACGCCCATCATCACTTTTCGTTTGCCGAATACTACGACCCGCAGCGGATGAACTGGGGCAACCTGCGGGTCTGGAATGACGACGTGATCGCCCCCGGCACCGGCTTCCCGAAACACCCGCACCGCGACATGGAAATCATCACTTATGTCCGCGAAGGTGCTATCAGCCACGAAGACAATCTGGGCAACAAGGGTCGTACCGAAGCCGGTGATGTACAGGTGATGAGCGCCGGTACCGGGATTGCGCATAGCGAATACAACCTGGAGTCCACACCGACCCGGATCTTCCAGATCTGGATCGTACCCAACCAGCAGGGTGATGCTCCGGCGTGGGGCGCCAAGCCTTTTCCCAAGGGCGGCCGTGAGGGTTTTGTGACCCTGGCCAGCGGCAAGGAGGGTGACCCTGAAAGCCTGCGCATTCGTGCCGATGCGCGACTGGTAGCGGCGAACCTGAAGGCCGGGGAAACCGCCGAGTACCGTCTGGACAGCGGCCGGCGAGCCTACCTGGTGCCTGCCACCGGGGTGATTGAAGTCAATGGCCTGCAGGCCAGCGCACGGGACGGTGTGGCCATTGTCGATGAGACCGTGCTACGGGTCACCGCGATTGAAGACAGCGAGATTGTGCTGGTGGATGTGGCCTGATTCGCCTGTTGCGGCGGTCGACGTACGCTGTGTAATCTCCTGTCGCCCGGTCTTTGTGTTTGGCGCAAGGCGCCACCTCCGTGAGGCGCTTTTTTACGGCCTGCGTTTTATGGTGGCCGTGCGCAGGGTGCCCTCGGGCACACCGGTTCCCAAACACGCCGGTCTACTAACCTGTGCACGGCTGCCACCACATTCGTTTAGTCGCGAAAAGTGGCAGCTCCCTTGAGGCGGGGAATGGTCTGAGCGGCCCTGCGCGCGACCTGGTGTTGTCGACCCTGCACCTGGTGGAGCTGGCCAAGGGGTATGTCGACAAGTCGCTGGACACGCTGGTAACGCACTAAAGCAGCACGCGCCTGATTGGCGACAGGCGCGTTATTTCTTTCAGTGTGTTTGCTCCTCCGGGATCTATGGCCACGGGTTTGCAGCCCTCAAACCTGCAATAGCGGTGAGCAGCCACAACGGCTCAAGGTCAAAAAAGACCCCGGTGGGTATGGGGCAGCAAAACTTGATTGGGAGCGGGTTTTAGCTTCTTATCGATTCGCTCTGAACTTATCAGAGTCGTTATATCTAAATAGCCGTAAACATTTTTATCTACGTCATGGAGACATTCACGAATGCTTACCGCAAAACTGCTGCGTCACACCTGTGCCCTGGCGCTGTTCGGCGCACCATTGGCAGTGATGGCAGCCCCAAGTACTGACCCGCTCTTCACCGTCGGTTTACTGGGCTCCTACACCAAGTTCAAATTCGAAGGTGGTAGCAAATCCGACAAGGAGGATATGGGCCAGGCCGGTGTGTTCGCCAACTTTGGCAACAAGATGACCGCCGAATCCGGTTTCATCTACCAGATCGGTGGTGAAGCCAAATACAGCAAGAAAAACGACAACAAGCTCAAGGAAGCCCAGGCCGACCTCGACCTTGGCTGGCGCGCAGCGCTGGATGCCCGCAACTTCGTCGACGTTATCGTCGGTGGCGGTTACAGCTGGACCCGTTTCGAACCTGAAATCAACGACCTGGACACAACGTTGACCTTCAAATCGCCGTTTGCCAAGGCCGCACTGGGTTACAACCACCAGTTCGACACCTCGACCCTGCGTGTAGAAGTAGGCGCCCGTCACGCTATGGATGGTCGCGCACGGCTGAAAGTCGACGGCTTCGGCAGCGGCAACGTCGACATGAAAGACCGCACCAACCCCTACGCTGAAGTTTCGCTGCTGATGAACCAGAACGGTGATATGCCGATCAATGCAGGCGTGTACTACACCCGTACGGAGTACAAAATCGACGAAGATTCGCCGATTGCCGACAACACCAAACTCAAGCGTGACGAGTTCGGCGTGAAGGTCGGCCTGGCATTCTAACGCTTCTGGCAGGCCCCTTCAGCTGTCGGGGCCTGCATCGGCCGCATCGCCGCGGCTGCCCCTGCCTGATTCAGGCATCACTCAATGAGCCTTTTGCTGCGGAAAATCTATTTGCTTCCTGCAAATAGGGGACGCTATGCCGTTATCGAACTTTATGCCAGGTAAGCCGTCAAATTCTGTACAGGCAGGATTCTTACTCTCCTGCATACATCTCTTGATCACTTTCGATTCAGGTGAATGACATGCGTATTACATTACCCGCCCTGGTGCTGGGCATCGTGATTTCGCAGGGAGCAATGGCTGCCGGGGATGGATCTGCCGCGGTCGGAGGCGGTGTTGGCGGCGCACTGGGCAATATTGTCGGTCAACAGCTGGGCGGCTCTTCAGGAGCGGCGATCGGTGCAGGTGTGGGCGCCGCTGCCGGTAGTGCAGTGGGTGCACCCAGAGGCAGTAAAACCGAAGCCGCCATCGGTGGCGGCGTCGGTGGCGCTGGCGGCTCGCTTATCGGCGGTCAACTGGGCGGTTCCACCGGCTCTACCATTGGTGCCGGGCTGGGTGGCGCAGTAGGTGGTGCAGTGGGCAATAACCTTGGCGACGACGGCGACAGACACAGCTCCGGCGGCAAGGGTAAGCACAAGCACAAACATAAGCACCGTTGACTTTCCAGTGTCCAATGGCCAAGAGCCCGACTTCGTGTCGGGCTTTTTTATTCGATATCTGGCGGCCCGCCTTTAGAAGTCAATGGTCGCGGACAACTCAAAGGTACGCGGCGCACCCAGGCCCAGGCTGGACAACAGCGGCGTCCCCCAATAGGCCTTGTTGGTCACGTTGTTCACACTCCCACGCAACGTCACCGGTTGGCTGGCCACCCGGGTGCTGTAGCGTGTGCCCAGGTCGTAGACCGTGTAGCCCGGTATCGACTGGGTATTATCGGCGCTGATGTATTGCTTGGACACCGAGGTGGCGTTGGCCGTCAGTGTCAGGCCTTCGATGACCGGGGTGTCCCATTCCACACCCAGCTTGCCCTGCAGCCGGGGCTGGCCAATGGCGGTCTTGCCCTCGTTGGTGCCGCCCTGGGCCTTGGTGATTTTCGGGTCGACATGGGCCACACCGCCCATCAGGCGTACGTCGTGCAGCGGCGAGCCGAAAAAGCCCCACTCGACCCCTCGGTTACGCTGCTCGCCACCAAAGGAAAAGATATTGGTATCCGGGTCCAGGTAGCTGCTGGGGCGGGTAATTTCATACAGGCTCAGAGTGTGGGTGAAGTCACCGAGGTCTACCTTGAGGCCTACTTCCTTCTGCTTGGACTTGTAGGGGGCGAACACGTCACCGAAGTTTTTCGCCGTCATCGGTGCCGCCGCGCCCTCGCTCAGGCCTTCGATGTAGTTGGCATACACCGACACCTGGTCGGTGATCTTGACCAGCAGTGCCGCTGCCGGGGTGGTGGCGCCTTCGTCATAGCGGTTGGTGCGTGCGCCGGTGGATGTGCTGAAGCTGTCGGTCAGCACTTGCTGGCGACGTACACCCAGGGTCAGTTGCACCCGGTCTTCGAGAACCGACAGTGTATCGGCCAGGCCATAGCTGGTCAGGCGGCTCTTGGTATGGGCAATGTACGGGAAGCTCTTGGCCGCAGCTGGCCCCCACTGTGGGTGGTAGATGTTGGTGACCCAGTCCGCGCCCGGCACCGAGCGGCGCCCGTAGTCCTTTTGAGTGTCGCCGTAGTGTGTGGCATTGAGGGTCCATTGATGCTTGATCGCGCCAGTCTGCAGGTTGCCCTTGAGGCCGACCTCGCCGGAGGTTTTCTCCAGGTCCATTTTCAGCTGGCCCATGGAGGTCTTGAAGTCACCCGCGTCGTTGAACACCGTCGCCATCATGGTGCCGCTGTACTCGTAATGGGTTGTGCTCATGCCATACGCCGCATAAGCCATCAGGTTGTCGCTCAGGTCGAACTCACCGCGCACGATGGCCCCCCGGTCCGTGGTTTGCACATAGGCCCAGTCAGGGTTGAGCAGGGTGTCGGCCTTGGGCGGTTTGGGCACGGCCACGCCGGAAGCCAGGTTGATACCGCGGTTCTGCCCGCGCACACGGTCTTCACTTTGATACAGGTCGGCAGACAGCCGCACGCGTTCACCGCGCCAGTCCAGGCCCAGGGACGTGAGCTCGGCTTTCTGCCGCTGGTGGTTGATTGCGCCGTCACCGTCACGGTACACACCGTTGAAGCGTACGCCGAATTGCTGGTCTTCACCGAAGCGCCGGCCCACATCGAGATGGCCACCGAACTGCGCATCGGACATATAGGTGCCCGTCAGCCGTGTCAGCGGTTCGTCGCCGGCCCGTTTGGGTACCAGGTTGACCGCCCCTCCGACCGAGCCTCCCGGCGGCATGCCATTGAGCAAGGCCGACGGGCCCTTGAGCACTTCGATACGCTCATACATTTCCGGTGAAATCCGGTAATACGGGGCCACCCCAAACAGCCCGCCCATCATCACGTCGCTGATATTGCTGGCGAAGCCACGGATAGAGTAGTTCTCACTGAAGGTCCCGGTCAGGCCGTTGCTGAACACCGAGGGATCGGTCGCGGCAATCACCTGGGTGATGTTCTGCGCCTGACGGTCGGCAATGTACTGCTCCGTATAGCTGATGGTACTGAACGGGGTTTCCATAAAGTCCTTGTTGCCCAGCAGCCCAACCCGGCTGCCATAGGCCACCTGCCCGCCTGCGTAACCGGGCGGCAAGTCGGCCGGGGTGGCCATATGGCCCTCAACCATCGTGGCAGGCAGCGTTGATGCGCCGGGTTCTTTCTCGTCGGGGATGGTCTCGGCATCGGCTGCCAGGCTTGTCATGGCCAGCGTCAGCAACATGGCATGTACCGCCGTGGCGGTACGGTTCAGGGCAAAAACTGCGCGCGGGGGCGCAATGCGGGTAGGAAAATGACAGTGACTCACGTGAAGACTCCGTTGGACTGGCAGGGAATGGTTTTTGTTAATCTGAATCTAAGGAATGGTTCTAATGAGAATCGTTATATGGCCAGAAAAATGCCTGGCAGCCGCCTTCAGGCGTTAGCCCTGATAGCCCTTGATGACATCGTCGATTACCAGTTTCAGGGCGGTCGGACTGGCACCTGTGACGTACCAGGCCTGGGGATCGACAACGATCACCCGGCCGTTTTTCCAGGCGTTGGTCTGGCGCAGCAACGGGTTGCCCAGGCTCTCGATAGCCATTGCCGGGCGGTGTTCCATTACCGCCGTACGGTCCACGATGTAGATGATGTCGGGGTTGGCCTGCTGGATAAATTCGCTGGATACCGGTTGCCCATGCAGCCCCGCCTCTGCCGTAGGGCTGGCGGGTTTGACGCCCAGGCCGGTGAAAATAAAGCCGTAGCGCGACTGCACGCCGAAGGAGCTGAACGCGCCGTTGTTATGCAGCACCACCAGCGCTTTTTCAGGGCGCCCGCGGGTGATGCCTCTCGCCTCCTCGACTTTCGCGTCCAGTGCCCGGGCTTTTTCCTGCGCGAGCCCCTGTTTGGCGAACATCTGCCCCAGGGTCAGCAGGTGCTGCCTGATAACCTCGATATGGCGGGTCTCGCTGTCACGATAATCGACATCGAAATGAACGGTCGCGGCCATCTCGCTCAAGGCTTGATAGTGGTTGGCCTGCAGTGAGGTGATCAGGATCAGGTCCGGCCTGGCGGCATGTACCCGTTCCAGGTTGGGCTGCACAATCGACCCCAGATCCTCGACACCCGGTGCATCCCGATAGCGGGCGAGAAAGTGCGGGATGAAATCCTTGGGCATGCCCGCCACGGGGACACCCAGTTGATCGAGGAAGTCGACTTCATTCATGTCCAGTGCAACCACCCGCTGCGGTACACGTTCAATGACCGTGGTGCCCAACTGGTGTTGCACCGTAAGCGGCGCAAAAGGCGTCTGCACGGCTTGCACAGCGGTGGCGGCCCGTGGGGGCTCTGCCGGTTTGTCATTGCAGCCCTGCACTGCCACGGCCGCGCCGAGCAGCAGGGCCAACGGCCATAACCGATCTTTGTTGTGGATCATCATTTCGCGTCTCTTTCCAGGGGGTTGAAGTAGTTGCACAGGCGACCGCGCGGGCTGTGGGTGATCTCGAAGTCCAGCCCGTAGAGTTCGCCCAGCCGCGCTTCAGTGATCACCTCGTCAACGCTGCCGGCGCAATGCACCGCGCCCGCCTTCATCGCAACGAAGTGATCGCAGTAGCTGGCGGCAAAGTTGATGTCATGCACCACCAGAATCACCGTGCGCCCCTGTTCGTCGCACAAGCGGCGCAGCGCCCGCATAATCTGTACGGCGTGCTTGATATCGAGGTTGTTCAGCGGCTCATCGAGCAGCAGGCAATCGGTTTGCTGGGCGATGGTCATGGCCAGAAAGGCCATCTGCCGCTGCCCGCCGCTGAGTTCGTCGAGGTAGGCATGGCGCAGCGCTTGCAGCGACAGAAAGGCGATGGCCTCGTCGATGATCCGTTGATCTTCGCCGGTCAACACACCGCGGCTGTATGGGAAGCGCCCGAAGGCAACCAGTTCCTCCACCCGAAGGCGCAGGTTGAAGTCCGGTGACTGGCGCAAAGTGGCCACGCGCCTGGCGTAATCGCCAATCGCGATACCCGCGACCCCACGCCCCTCGATGCGTACTTCACCGGCCGTGGGCTCCATCAGCCGCGCTATCATCATCAACAGCGTGGTTTTGCCCGCGCCGTTGGGGCCGATCAGCGCCGTCAGTTGCCGGGGCGGGAAACTCGCGTCGACACCGCGTAGTACGGTCTTGCTGCCATAGGTTTTATGGATGCCGTGAACAGTGATCATGGAGCTCCTCGGGTACGCACCATCAACACCAGGAAATACCCGCCGCAGACCAGGTTGACGAGAATGCCGACGGTGGTTTTGTAGTTGAAGACATGCTCGACCAGCAGTTGCGCAACGATGAAAATGCCGATGGCAATCACGCTGCCCAGCGCCAGCGTGACCCGGTGCCTGAAGGTGCGGGCCAGCGCATAGGTGATGTTCGCCACGAAGATGCCCATAAATGCCGTGGGCCCCAGCAGGCTGGTTGAGACCGCCACCAGTGCCGCAATCAGCGCCAGGTGCAGGCGCACGCTGCGCCGGTAATCGACCCCCAGGGACATGGCCTGGTCGCGCCCCAGCGCCAGCACATCGAGGGTTGCCAAGGTTCTGCTGCCCACCAGGCACACGGCGCCCACCAGCAGCCCCGCAATCAGCAACTGCTGCGGCTGGACGCGGTTGAACGAAGCCAGGCTGAAACCCTGCAAAACCGAAAACTCGCCGGGGCTGACCTTGAGCTGGACAAACTGGGTGAACGTGCCTATCACCATCGTCAGCACCAGCCCGACCAACAGCAGGAAATACACGTTGCTCTTGCCGTTGCGCAGCAGGTAACGATGGATAAGCCACGAGTAGCCAAGCAACAGCAGCACAGACACCAGAAAGTTGCCGTTACTGCCCAGTAACACCGCACTGCCGGTGCCCAGCAACAACACCAGCAAGGCTTGCAACAGCAGGTAAATGGCCTCGTAGCCCATGATTGCCGGGGTCAGTATCCGGTTGCCGGTGAGGGTCTGGAACGTGATCGACGACCAGGCGATGCACACACCGCCAATCACCATGGCCATAAGCCGGGCGATCCGCTTGGGGATTACATAATCAAAATCCATGCCCGACCCCAACAACACGAAGGTCAGCGCCAGGGCCGCCACCAGAACCCATACCCCATGCCGGGGTTGCAGACGCCTCATCGGTGCCTCCAGATGATCAGTGCCAGGAACAGCACACCGCCCACGCTGCCTGCCATCAAGCCGATGGGCACTTCAAACGGGTAAATCAGCAGCCGTCCGAGGATGTCGCACACCAGCAGCATTGACGCGCCGCCCAGGGCAACGATGGGCAGCGTACGGCCCAGGTGGTCGCCATAACGCAGCGCCACCAGGTTGGGAATGACCAGTCCGACAAAAGGAATCGCCCCTACCGTGATGACCGTGGCTGATACTGTGACCGCCACCAGCAGCAAGCCCAGGGCAACGTTTGCCGAGTAGTTCAGGCCCAGGCTTGTAGCCATGCCCTCACCCATGCCCAGCACGGTGAAACGGTGGGCATACAGATAGGCCAGGGCAACAATCGGCAAGATCAGGTAGATGATCTCGTAGCTGCCCTGCACCACCCTGGAAAAGTCGCCCAGCAGCCAGCCCTGCATGCTTTGCATGATGTTGTGGTGGTAGGCGTAGAACTCGGCAATGGCGCTCAGCACGCCGCCATACATCAGGCCGATGACCGGCACCAGCACCGTGTTTTTGAATCGGATCCGGCGGATGATCACGACAAATATCAGCCCCGAGGCGAAACAAAACACCAGCGCAAACAGCATGCGCCCTGTCATGCCGGCGCCGGGCACCGCAGCCAGCGATACCAGGATGCCGAGCCTGGCCGCATCCAGCCCGCCCGAAGTGCCTGGCTCGACGAACTTGTTGTGCACGATGTGTTGCAGGATCACCCCGCACACTGCCAGGCCAGCCCCGGTCAGCACCAGCGCCGCCAGGCGCGGCAAGCGGCTGGCCGTGAGCGTCAGCCAGGCATCGCCCGACAAGGACCACAGCTGCGACCACTCCAGTTGCCGGGCCCCCACCAGCAGTGATGTGACGCAGAGCATGGCAAATACCCCTAGCCATCGTGCCCGCATCATTGCAGCTCACTGCCGCTTGCCACCCGCCAACCCTTGGCAGCCCGACGCTGTTCAAGAAACTTCGCGTAACGCCCCTTGGCGGCAAGCAATGCCGCGGGCGTGCCCTGCTCGGCCACCCGGCCGTGATCCAGTACCACGATCCGGTCGGCCATCGACACCGTAGCCAGTTGATGCGCAATGACCACCAGCGTGCGCTGCCCGCGCAACCTGGCCAGTGTCCGGGCGATCACGTGCTGATTCTCGGCATCCAGCGCCGCAGTGGCTTCATCCACCAGCAAGATGGCCGCCTCCTTGATCAGTGCGCGTGCAATTGCAATACGCTGGCGCTCACCGCCCGACAGCCGTGCACCACCCTCGCCCACCGGTGTGTCGAGGCCTTGCGGCAAGCGCCCGACAAGTTCGCCAAGCCCGGCCTGCTGCGCCGCCTCGAGGATTTCGTCAGCATTGGCGGTGGGTTTGCCGATGCGGATGTTGTCGGCAATGCTGCCCTGAAACAGGTAACAGTCCTGGAATATCTGACTGATCTGACCCGCCAACTGGCTGTCGGACATGTGCCGCACATCCACACCACCCACGAGCACGCACCCTTCGCGCGCATCGAAAAACCGTGCGATCAGCCGTACCAGCGTGGTCTTGCCCGAGCCCGAAGCACCGATCAACGCTGTCATGCTGCCCGGCTCAATACGCAGGCTGACATCATGCAGCACATCGGGTTGATCGGGCGCGTAAGCCATGCTCACTGCGCGCAACTCTATAGAGCCATCCCGTGGCGGTTGTGGCTGATCCGGCTCCGGCAAGGGCCGGGCGGCAAAGATGGCCTGCACCGCGTCAAGTTGACCGCTGGCACTGCGCAGGATCTCGGCATAACCGGCCACGTCCAGCAACGGCTCGATATAGCGGCTGCTCAACAACAGCGCAACGACTACCGCAATCACCGAAGCGTTATCCCGCGTGTCGCCCATCAGCCCGTTAAGCCACAAGGCGGCTGCGATCAACAGGGCCGCAAAGATCACCTGCACGACCCAGGTATTGAGTACCACCGAAAGCGATGACTGATAGATCAGGCGCAGCCCGGACTGGCGCTGGCGCTCGAGCGCCTGTTCCAGCAACTGCGTCCCGCCCCCTTCGCCATTGAACGCGCGCAGTACCGATTGCGCCTGGGCAAACTCGACCATGCGCTGGCTGGCATCCGCGAAGTGCCGCTGGAAAGCCCGGTCAGTACGCTGCCCCAGGCGCGCGCTCAACAGCAGCGCCCCTGCCAGTACCGCAAGCCCCAGCAGCGCAATCAGCCCCAGTGGCCAATGCACGGCAAACAGTGCGGCGACGATCACCAAAGGCGTCACCGCGCCACTGATCACAGGGGTGAAAACGTGCGCCGGCAACTGCGCCACCGCCATCATGCCCTGGGTAATTACATGCCCCAGATGGCCGGTGTTCTGCGTCGTAAACCAGCCCAGGGGCAATCGCGCCACATGGTCGCCGATGCGCTGGCGCGCCCCCTGCAAAAGGGCCACGCCCACCGCGACACCGGCGCGCTCCACCCGGCGCCGGCAGGCCCAGCACACAGCCATGCCGGCAAGCGTCAACAGCAGCCACAATGCTGCACCTCGTAGATCGTTAGCGAGCAAATGCCCCAGCACCGGTACCAGGGTGGTGAGTGTCAGCCCGCTGAGCAAACCATAAAACACTGCCATCCAGACATAACGATGCAGCACGGGCGCGTCGTCGCCCAACAGTTCTAACAAGGGTTTCAGCATGACGGCACCGCCAGTTCTGCAGAGAATGAGTAGTCGCCCTGCGCCCACAGGCGGGCATAAAGGCCCTTGCGGGCAAGCAGTTCGCCGTGGGTGCCCTGCTCGTGAATCGTGCCGTTGTCGAGCACGATGATCTGGTCTGCGTGCATCACGGTGTCGAGCCGGTGCGCGATGACCAGCAAGGTGCGGCCGCCGGCAAAACGCGAGAGTGCATCCTGGATGGCCACTTCACTTTCGGCATCCGCCGCCGCCGTGGCCTCGTCGAGCACCAGCACGGGCGGATCGAGCAACACGGCACGGGCGATGCTCACCCGCTGCAACTCACCGCCGGAAAACTGCGCATCCTCACCCACCACCGAGTCATAGCCACGCGGCAGGGCAACAATGCGCGCATGGATATTGGCCGTGCGCGCAGCATCCTCAATCTGCTGGCGGGTGGCCGTTGGTCTGCCCAGGGCAATGTTGTCGTGCACACTGGCGTGGATCAGCCGTACCTCCTGCAATACAAAACCGATATGCCGGTACAGGGTTGCCGTCTCAATCTGACGCAGATCCACACCCCCCAGGGTGATACGCCCTTGCGTCGGGTCAAAAAAACGCAGCAGCAGGCGCGCCAGGGTTGACTTGCCGGCGCCGGAGCACCCCACCACAGCGGTGGTCGTGCCGGGTTTGAGAACCAGGTTGATGTCCGCCAGCCCCCGGCCCGCGCTTTCATAGCAGTAGCCAACGTGCTCAAAACCAATTTCGCTGCCCCGGGGCATCTGCTGCATGCCCGGTGCCGGTTGCTCCAGCACCGGTGTATCGAGCAGGGCCTGCACACGCCGGGCCGCACCCACTGCATTGTTGAGGTCATGGGTGATGTAGTGCAGCAACAGCAAGGGGCCACACAGGCCCGGAGTCACCAGGGCGAACGGCAGCACATCCAGCGCAGCGATCCAGCCCAGTGCCACGAACAGGGTGCCGAACGCCAGCACGCCGCCCAGCACCGCGACCGGCGCGATCATTGCGTTGGCATTGGCCATCGAACCCACCAGCGGGCGAGTGAAACCGACAAAAGCCCGGGCGAAGGCATCGACGGCCTCACGGTAACTGCCGTGTGCCTTGCCGACAGCCCCGAACGACTTCACTACCGGGATGCCATTGACGAACTCGACCACGGCATTGTCGATACGCCCCATGCCCTCGACAAACGCCTGCATGTTGCTCTCGCTGGCTTTCATGGCGCGGGTAAAAAACAGGAAGAACCCCGGGAACGGCAGGATCGAGACAATTGCCATGCGCCAGTCCATTACAAACAGGTAGACCAGCGAGAACACAATGGCGCCGACCGCTCGCCCCACGGTGGTGTAGAAATGCGCCGTCAGGCTGTGCAGGGTATTGATGTCATCCTGCATCGCCTGCTTGACCTCACCCGAGCCCCGGCTGGTGAACCAGCCCAAGGGCACGCGGCTCAGGCGCTGCACAATGGCCAGGCGCAGGTGGTGGGTAATACGGTTATCCGCCAGATGGGCCAGCAGCTCCCCGGTGGATATCAACAACATGCCCGCGCACAGACTCGCCACGCCGATACCTACTGCCCGCCACACCTCATGAGCAGTGATTGCGTTGTCACCCAGAACCAGCCCGGCGACATGCGCAATACCTGCCAGCGGTACCAGCGTCAGCATGGCGCCAACGCCCGCAAGCAGGGCGGCAATCAGCAGCCGCCCACGAATCGGGTGAAGCACCTGGCTGACAGGGCCACGCATCTTGGGTGTGGCCGCAGCCGTGTGAGGAGTTTCCATGCCAGTCAAACATCCGCAATGTCATAAGAATGGAAGGCCACTGGCATTCCGGTTAAGCGCAAACAAGGGGGGTGTGTGCGCAACTGATAGTGGCTCGCAAATGAGAACCTTAATTAGTTGCATGACTATAAACTAATTTGCGAAATGCTGACAAGACAGCTACAAGACACTCCTCACCGATCAAGGAACGGCCATGAACGCCTCACAACCACCCGCGACCCGCGGGCGTCCTCGCACCATCACCCGCGAGCGCATCGTCGAAGCAGGCATCGAGATCGGCCTGCCGGGTATCACTTTTGTCGGCGTTGCTGCCGCTTTGGGGGTCAGTCATATGGCGCTGTACAAGCATGTTGCCAATCTGGAGGCGCTGAAGAATCTGATCGCCGAAGAGATCTTCACCCGCTGGCAGATACCGCGGGTCGACACCGATCAGCGTGGTGAACTCAAGGACTACCTGACGGTGTTTGCCACCTCGGTGCGCCTGTTTGTAAAGGCCCACCCCGGCCTGACGCCCTACGTGATTCGCCGGTTGGCGGCGACCCAACCGATGCTCGCCAAGATCGACGAGCATCAGAGCCATATCGCCCAGGTCTACGGCATTACAAAGGCGCAGGCCCGCTGGCTGCTGGCAACCGTGGCCTTCCACGGAATTGCCGTAGCCGACACGGTGTATTCAGTCACCGGCCAGCCCGTTGAAGAAGCCCAGCGCCTGGCCGAAGAAATCGAGATGGAGGCCGAGCTGGACCGCGGCATGCGTGCACTGATCGTTGGCGCACTGGTGCTCATGGATGAAGAGGAATTCCAGGCAAAGCCATAGGTTTGACATCATGTAAATCAATAACTTGCATATGACTGTTCATGTAAATCATTTTGTTTGCGCCGTCATTGCCAGGGAACTACTGAGCGAAATCGAGTCCAATCAGGTTCATGTCGTTCAGGATCTAGATGATGAAAACGCAGGCACACCGATGAGCAGTAAAACCAACCACGGCTGGGCCTGGGCGTACCACAAGATTCGCGGCCTGCAATGCACACGGGTGACATCGGCCTACAGGGCCACCCTTTATGTGCTGCGTGGCGATACAGGCACCTTCCACAGCGATGCCAGTTGGCAAAAAAACCGCATCCGGCGCTAGTATGCAGCCATTACTTATGGCGCAATTTTTGACATGTCCAAGAAGCAAACCGCAGAAAACCCGGCAGTTACGGCAGCTGGCATAGAACAATCGATCCAGGCCCTCAACAAAATGGCCGAACGCCTGTGGGGTGATGGCCGCGAAGCCGAGGCCAAGGCCCTGATCGACGCGCTTGATGCTCTAAATCGGGCGCTGGACCGGATCCGGATTGGCGAAATCGGCCGGGCGGCGACGCTTCACTGATGCCGATACTGGCTAAGAGCCATTAAAGCCGGTGAAAAATCTGAGGCGTTGCGGTATAGATAGCGTTCATCCCCAGAATATGGACATTCAATGAACGCTTCCAAACTCTCGTCTGCGCTGTACTGTGCCGTGGCCATTTCACTGTTGAGCGGCTGCGCGGCCTCGGTTAAAAGCGGTGGCAGCCCCATGCTGCCGATCCAGGCAACGGCCAAGCAAAACCTGCGCGTCAACTTTGAAGGCAACAGCAAGGTTCAACAGAACGAGGACTGGCCCCTGCTGAAGCAAGAATGGAAGGAGGCCTTGCATGCCGAAGCCTCTGCAGAGGGCTACCGCCTTGCTGAGTCCCAACTGCTCAGCCTTGATGGAAAAGACGGTGTGGGCATCAAGATCAAAGTAAGCAACTTCCGCTACATCACGCCGGGTGCACGGTATGGCGCAGGCATCATGGTGGGGAATGCCTGGGTCAACTCAAGTGCAGACTTCACCGACCTGAAGACCGGCCAGTTGCTGGGGACCCGGACCTACGATACGTCATCATCGGCCTGGGAAGGCGTCATGTCGGCCATGACCCAGGAGCAGGTCGAAGCCATCGCCCGGCAAATCATTGCCGATATCAAAAGCGCCAAGGCCTATTGACCTTTTGCCCCGCAAGCGGGCCCTTGTACCTCAAGGGCCAGTAGCACAGCGCTTTTTATCACCCCCGGTTTCAACACCGGCGCCACCGATATCACCCTGCAAGTGATACAGGGCGCACTTTGCGACTAGGCTGCATACGGAACAGACCTCCAATAAGAACAATCGAGTGTCGTGAGCCGCCATGAACATTCTCTACGATGAACGCGTCGACGGCGTCCTGCCGGACGTCGATAAAGCCGTATTACTGCGCACCCTGCGCACACGCTTGCCAAACCTTGAAGTCCTGCATCAGCGTGAAGAACTCAAGCCCTACGAATGCGACGGGCTTAGCGCCTATCGCACCACGCCCCTGCTGGTAGTGCTGCCACGCCAACTGGACGAGGTACAGGGCGTGTTGCGCATCTGCCATGAGTTGCGCGTGCCGGTGGTCGCACGCGGGGCCGGTACCGGCTTGTCCGCAGGGGCATTGCCCCTGGAAAAAGGCGTGCTGCTGGTAATGGCGCGCTTCAACGCTATCCTTCATATCGACCCCAACGCCCGCACTGCACGGGTTCAGCCCGGTGTGCGCAACCTGGCCATTTCCCAGGCAGCGGCGCCGTATGACCTGTACTACGCGCCGGATCCGTCCTCGCAGATTGCCTGCTCGATCGGTGGCAACGTCGCTGAAAACGCCGGTGGCGTGCATTGCCTCAAGTACGGTTTGACCGTGCACAACCTGCTAAAGATCGAAATACTGACCGTTGACGGCGAGCACCTGACCCTGGGGGCGGATGCCCTCGACTCACCCGGTTTCGATCTGTTGGCACTGTTTACCGGTTCCGAAGGCATGCTCGGGGTCATTACCGAGGTCACGGTCAAACTGTTGCCCAAACCGCAAACCGCCAAAGTGTTGCTGGCAGCCTTCGACTCGGTTGAAAAAGCCGGTCGCGCCGTGGCTAACATCATCGCCGCCGGCATCATACCCGCAGGGCTGGAGATGATGGACAATCTGGCCATCCGCGCCGCCGAAGATTTTATTCATGCCGGTTACCCGGTCGAGGCCCACGCCATCTTGTTGTGCGAACTCGACGGCGTCGAAGCCGATGTACATGACGATTGCGCGCGCGTGCGCCAGGTGCTTGAACGGGCTGGCGCCAGCTCCGTGCGCCAGGCCAGGGACGAAGCTGAGCGGGTGCGCTTCTGGGCCGGGCGCAAGAACGCCTTTCCCGCTGTAGGTCGCCTTGCGCCGGATTACTACTGCATGGACGGCACCATTCCGCGCCGTGAGTTGCCCGGTGTACTGCAGGCCATTGCCGGATTATCGACCCACTACAACCTGAGAGTGGCCAATGTGTTTCATGCCGGTGACGGCAATATGCACCCGCTTATTCTGTTCGATGCCAACCAGCCCGGGGAACTCGAGCGCGCCAAAGCCCTGGGCGGCCAGATCCTTGAGCTCTGCGTCAAGGTCGGTGGCAGCATTACCGGCGAACACGGCGTAGGCCGCGAGAAGATCAATCAGATGTGCGCGCAGTTCAACAGCGATGAACTGACCCTGTTTCATGCCGTCAAGGCCGCCTTCGACCCCGGCGGCTTGCTCAACCCCGGCAAGAACATCCCCACCCTGCATCGCTGCGCCGAGTTGGGCGCCATGCACGTGCATATGGGGCAACTGCCCTTCCCCGAACTGGAGCGGTTCTGATGCGCAGTGCAGACAATGTCGATACCAGCGCCCTGTTGCTGGAGCAGGTCAATCAGGCGCTGCAATACGCCACCCCGCTACGTATCCAGGGCGCCAACAGCAAAGCCTTCCTTGGCCGCAGTGTGCCCGGTGAAGTGCTCGACACCCGCGGCCATCGGGGCATTGTCAGCTATGACCCCACCGAGCTGGTGATCACCGCACGCTGCGGTACGCCTCTGATGGAGCTGGCGCAGGTGCTGGATAAAGCCGGGCAAATGCTGGCCTGCGAACCGCCCTCTTTCGGTGCCGCCACGGTCGGTGGCATGGTTGCCAGCGGCCTGTCGGGGCCGCGCCGGCCCTGGTCAGGTTCGCTCAGGGACTTTGTCCTCGGCACCCGGGTGATCACCGGGCACGGCAAGCATTTGCGTTTTGGCGGCGAAGTCATGAAAAACGTCGCTGGCTATGACCTGTCCCGATTGATGGCCGGCAGCTACGGCGCACTGGGAGTCATCACCGAAGTGTCACTCAAGGTGCTGCCCAAGCCGCGGCAATCCCTGAGTATCAGCCTGGAACTGGACACGGCGCGAGCCCTGCTGCGCCTCGCCGAATGGGGCCGGCAACCGCTGCCGATCAGCGCTGCCTGCCACGATGGCCAGCGCCTGCACCTGCGCCTGGAGGGTGGCGAAGGCTCGGTGATGGCGGCTCACGAACGCCTGGGCGGCGAGCGCCTGGACGCTTCGTTCTGGACACGGCTCAACGAACACCAATTGAGCTTCTTCGATGAGGGCCAGCCCCTCTGGCGCCTGTCCTTGCCCAACAACACCCCGGAACTTGAGCTGCCCGGTGAGCAGTTGATCGATTGGGGCGGTGCCCAGCGCTGGCTCAAGTCGGATGCTGAGGCGAGCTTTATCCGCACGGTTGTAACCGAGGTCGGCGGCCATGCCACCTGCTACAGCCACGGTCTTGTCGACAGCCCGTTCCAGCCGTTACCGGAGGCTCTGATGCGCTACCAGCGTAGCCTCAAACAACAACTCGACCCGCGGGGTATTTTCAACCCCGGGCGCCTGTACGCGGAGCTTTGAACCATGCAGACCACGTTGAGCGAACAGGCCCGCCAATTGTCCCGCGCCGGGGAAGCTGAACGCATCCTGCGCAGTTGCGTGCACTGTGGTTTCTGTAACGCCACCTGTCCGACCTATCAGTTGCTCGGAGATGAACTGGACGGCCCGAGGGGGCGTATTTACCTGATCAAACAGGTACTGGAAGGCAATCAGGTGACGCAGAAAACCCGACAGCATCTGGACCGTTGCCTGTCTTGCCGCAATTGCGAAACCACCTGCCCCTCGGGCGTCGACTACCACAACCTGCTGGACATTGGCCGGGCAATGGTTGAGGCCCAGGTACCCAGATCGCTCGGGCAACGCTTGCTGCGTCAAGGGCTGCGCAGCGTCATACCCAATGCGGGCCGGTTCAGGTGGCTACTGCGCAGTGGTCAGATCTTGCGCCCCTGGCTGCCCGCACGCCTGCAAGACAAACTGCCAGGCCAAGTCCCTGCGCCCGGGCTGCGACCTACCACCCGCCATGTCCGGCAAGTCCTGCTGCTCGAAGGCTGCGTGCAACCGAGCTTGTCACCCAACACCAACGCAGCAGCGACCCGAGTGCTGGACCGATTGGGCATCAGCGTGATTCCTGCCCGAGAAGCCGCTTGCTGCGGTGCAGTGGACTACCACCTGGACGCCCAGGCCGCAGGACTTGATCGCGCCCGGCGCAATATCGATGCCTGGTGGCCGGGGATTGAACGAGGGGCCGAAGCAATCGTGCAAACCGCCAGCGGCTGCGGTGCCTTTATCAAGGAGTACGGCCACCTGCTCGGCAACGACCCGGCCTATGCCGAAAAAGCTGCCAAGGTCAGTGCGCTGGCCAGGGATCTGGTTGAAGTGCTGCGCGACGAGCCACTGCACACCCTCGGTGTGCACAGCAATCAACGGCTGGCGTTCCACTGCCCCTGCACCTTGCAGCACGGGCAAAAACTCGGCGGCGCGGTTGAAGGCATTCTCACCCGGTTGGGGTTCAACCTGACCGCGGTGCCCGACAGCCACTTGTGCTGCGGCTCGGCAGGCACTTATTCGCTGACCCAGCCCGAACTGTCCCGGCAACTGCGCGACAACAAACTCAACGCACTGGAAAGCGCGCACCCCGAGGTTATTGTCACGGCCAATATCGGCTGCCAGGCACACCTCGACAGTGCAGGCAGAACCCCGGTGCGGCACTGGATCGAGCTGGTGGAGGCGGCGTTGCCCTAGCCTGAAATTGCCCCATAAAAATCCGCCATGTGCTGCCACATCGCAATCGGGTTGGAATACATCGGGAAGTGGCCGCAAGCCGGGATCTGCCCCAGGCGTACGCCGTGAGCCGCGATATGCGGCAGGTAGGACAGTGACGCGTTCTGGTCGCCAAACATAAACATCTTCGGGCACGGCAAGCCGAGAAACTTGCCCATCAGGTTGGCGTTATCGGACAGCTCGACCATCGATTCGAAAATCCCCCGCACCGCTTGCACACGCACCTTGTGCCTCAGGTTCGCGGCATACAGGGCACTGGCATAGGCCGGGGCATGGCGGGCACGCTCGATAAAGGCCGTAAAAAACAGCTCAGGATCATCACTCGGGCAGTCGATGATCTGACGGCTGAGAAAGCAGTCCTCGGGGGCAATATTGCCTTCGATATCGACAAAACTGAGTACCCGCTGCGGGAACTGATGGGCCAGCATCAGGGCGGTCAACCCGCCCATGGAATGGCCCACCAGATGGAAGCGTTCGATGCCGAAATGCTCGAGCACTTGCAGCGCCGTTTGCTGCAAAAAAGGGATGGAAACCCGGGCAAGATCACTGCACCCGCTGTCACCACACCCCGGCGCATCGTAGGCCAGAAAGGCATGCCCGGCGAACTCCGCACGCAGCGCGATATCGGCATAGTCTTCCTTGCTCGAACCGAAGCCATGCAGAAAGACAATCGGTGCCAGTTCCCCTTCTCGGTGAAGAGCGGCAATAGTCAAGTGCACACCCTCTACCTCCAGCGGCACTTGGGTATGGGCAAAGGTTGCGGGTACGGGCACGGGCATGACTCCTGAAGCGTTAAGGCGGCGGACCAATGTCAGGCACATCGGCCCTGGTGTAAATGCCTAAGACCAGAAGGTTTACATAGGCCAAACCTATCAAAAACATCATGCCTTGGCGCTTAAACGAGCAATGATCGCCCTATCAGCGGGTTCGACCGATTGGCATTCCATGCCACGGCAGTGGTCACCACGTTGAGCTTTTCGCTCAGTGCACGGAATACCACATTGGCGGGAGCCAGCTTTTTCAAGGACGCAGGCACCAGCGCAATGCCCTGGCCATAGCTGACAAAGGCGATTTGTGAGGCCACGGAACGCACTTCGTGCAACACCCGCGGGGAAAAACCGCTTGCCCGGCAGGTGGCAATCAGATTGTCGAAATACACCGGGCTGACCTTGCGCGAAAACATCACCAGAGGCTCATTGGACAGGCTGGCCAGGCTGATGCGCGTGCGCGCTGCCAGCGGGTGATCACTGGGCAGGGCCAGCATCAGGCGGTCCTCCAGCAGCGGCAGTGACTGGATTGAGTCCCCCAGATCACCGTCCAGACGGGCAAACGCCAGATCAATATCCCCCGCCTCCAGCGCCGGCACCGCTTCGACGCTGTCAATTTCCCGCACCGAGACGGTCAAGTGCGGGTAATCCTCCTTCAACCGCTCGATCAGGCCCGGCAGTACATCAAACATGGCCGTGGAAATTGCGCCAATGGTCAGCATCCCCGACTGCCCCGCCAGCGCTTCATCCACAGCCAGCTCCAGACGCTCCAACTGCTCGGCGAACTTGCGTACGGCCGGCAGAATTGCCGCCCCCACCGGCGTCAGCTTGGCACCGCGCCGCGAGCGCTCGAACAGTTTGACCTTGAGCGCTTGCTCCAGCACCTGGATCTGCTCGCTCAGCGGCGGCTGGGACATGCCTAGGCGCTTGGCGGCGCGGCCGAAGTTCTGCTCTTCGGCGACGGCCAGAAAGAGCCAGAGGTGACGGATCAGACGGAAATTGATCATGGTTTTTCCATAGGTTTAACGTATCCAAAGCTTACGTGAACAGGAATATACCTATCAAACAGCCTCGCCGACACTGAGCACCTACACCACCACTGAGGCTGCGCGATGACGCTCAAAAGCACGACCGACAGGACTGTACTCCAGCGTCTGGCGGCACTGGACAGTAATACCGTGTCCGATGCGCTGGATTTTCTTGGTCTGGCAGGGGCCACTGTGGGGCTGCGGCCGCTGTGGAACTGCCCGCCGATCGTTGGCCGTGCCAGTACCGTACTGTTGGCCGCAAAGACCGACACGGTGCCCAGCGCCCACCTGATCACCCCGGTGGTCGAACACATCAACACGGATGATCGGGTGCTGGTGATCGCCGGCGGTATCGAGGGCATCTCTTGCTGGGGCGATATCCTTGCCAATGCGGCGCTCGCCAAACAGGTGCGAGGCACCATCATTGACGGTTGCAGCCGCGATATTGATGGCAGTGCGGCAATCGGTTATCCGGTTTACGGCCGTGGCGTCACCATGATCAGTGCGCGCAATCGCGTGATGCAGATAGCGGCCGCCGTGACCATCGAAGTCGCCGGGGTCAATGTCAGCGAAGACGACTATGTGATCGCCGACAACTGCGGCACGG
This sequence comes from Pseudomonas sp. FSL W7-0098, assembly GCF_005930585.1. Classification (NCBI taxonomy): domain Bacteria; kingdom Pseudomonadati; phylum Pseudomonadota; class Gammaproteobacteria; order Pseudomonadales; family Pseudomonadaceae; genus Pseudomonas; species Pseudomonas sp. FSL W7-0098. The sequence goes on along the minus strand of NZ_RXHW01000001.1, from coordinate 150,371 downwards.
TGTTTGTGCCCCAGGCCCATATCGCTCAGGTCGTCGATCTTGGCGAACGCATCGCCCGGCGTCAGCAAGTCATGCTCGACGCAGTGCGTAGCGGTCGCTCCGTAGCCGAAGTCATGCATGACAGCCAGTTTGAAGCCATCCGCACGGAGCACGCCTGATGAACCCTGAAGATCAAGCACTGGTCGCCCTGTTTGAGGGCCTGGACACCCCGGGGGTTTCCGATGCCCTGGACAAGCTCGGCCTGCCCGGTCAATGCCTGGGCGTGATGCCGCTGGGCAACTACAGCACGGTTATTGTCGGGCCGGCATTCACGGTGCAGTACGTCCCGGCCAGCGTGCCTGCCGGGACCGTGGGCGACTTTATCGAGCAAGTTCTGCCCGGTGACGTAGTGGTGATCGACAATGCCGGGCGCACCGACTGCACCGTATGGGGCGACATCATGACCCAGTACGCCGGCAGCCGAAACATCGCTGCCACGGTTATCGACGGTGTTTGCCGTGACGTGAACAAGGCGCTGGGAGACGGTTATCCGATCTTCAGCAAGGGCCGCTTTATGCGCACCGGCAAGGACCGTGTCCAGGTGCAGTCGATCAACCAGCCCGTTTCCATTGGCACCGCCCGCGTCTGTGCCCGTGACATCGTGGTGGCCGACGCCAATGGCGTAGTGATCGTACCCCGCGCCCATGCCGCACAAGTGGCCGCCTGTGCGCGGCAGATTGAAACCGTCGAAGCGCAAATCCGTACCTTGATCAGTCAAGGCCAGACCCTTGCAAGCGCCCGCGCTGCACTGGGCTACCACAGCCTGCAGAGGAAAGCCTGATGAGCACACTCGCCCTGCCCCTGAACTACCACGAACGGGCCAGAATCCTCGGCAGTTCGACCCTGTATGAGGCATCACACCTGGCCTGTGCCGTGGACAGCGGCATCCGCCCGATCTGGGATGGCGCCTTTATCGCCGCGCCGGCGTACCCGCTGCAATGCGCTCCTGGCGATAACCTGGCCCTGCACCTGGCACTGGAACAAGTGCCCCGCGGCAGTGTGCTGGTAGTGGGTACCGGTAATTTTATTGCCGGTTACTGGGGCGAAGTCCTTACCGTAGCGGCACAGGCAGCCGGTGTGGCCGGCCTGGTCATCGACGGCGGGGTACGTGATATCGCGGCCTTGAAGGCGCGCCGGTTTCCGGTATTTGCCCGCGGCATCTCGGTCAGAGGCACCGTCAAGGCAAGCGCCACCTCGGTAGGCCAGGCTTTCAATTTCAACGGCGCAGAGGTGGCGCCGGGGGATCTGCTGGTGGCTGACGACGATGGTGTGATCATCATTCCCAAGGCACACGCCGCACGTACCTTCGCCGAAGGCGAATCCCGTGCCGACAAGGAAGCCCATATGATGCAGGCACTGACTGAAGGCCGCTCCACGCTCGAACTGATGAACCTGACTCACTGGAGACACCGCCCATGAGCAGCGATATCCAGCGGCTCAACCGGCACCTGGCAAGCGCCCTGCCCTCGGCCACCTATCGGATCATCGACCGTGTTGCAGAGCGCCGCGCCCAAGGCGCCACGATCATTTCACTGTGCGCTGGCGAACCGGACTTCGATACGCCCGAGCCTGTGCGCGACGCTGCAATCCGCGCCATAGGCCAGGGCCACACCCGCTACACCCAGGTCGCTGGCGCACGTTCACTGCGAGAAGCGGTAGCGGCCAAATTCCGTGGTGAAAACGGCCTGGATGTCGGCTGGCAGGACACCCTGGTCTGCAACGGTGGCAAACAGGTGATCTACAATGCCCTGGCCGCGACCCTCAATGAGGGAGATCAGGTCATCATCCCGGCGCCTTACTGGGTCAGTTATCCCGAGATGGTTCAGTTATGCGGCGCACAAAGCTGCTTCGTGACCTGCCACGCAGCGTCCGGTTTCAAGCTGACCGCAGCGGCACTGGCAGCGGCAATCACCCCGCAAACGCGCTGGCTGATCCTCAACTCGCCCTCCAACCCGACGGGGGCGGTGTACAGCCGCGACGAGCTGGCGGCACTGGCCGATGTGCTGCTGGCCCATCCTCATGTATTGATCCTGGCGGATGATATCTACGAACACCTGATCTTCGATGATCAGCTGTTCCATACCCTGGCCCAGGTTGAACCACGCCTGGCAGCGCGCACCCTGACCATGAACGGCGTGTCCAAGGCCTACGCCATGACCGGCTGGCGTATCGGTTTTGCCACAGGCCCGCGCTGGCTGTTGCAAGCCATGGAAACATTGCAAGGCCAGCAGACTTCGGGAGCCGGCTCAATCTCGCAGCAGGCCGCTCTCGCCGCTCTGGAAGGCCCCAAGGACTTTATCCACAGCAGCCGTACCGCGTTCCAGAAGCGCCGCGATCTGATGGTCGACCAGCTCAACAGCATACCGGGCCTTGAATGCACCAGCCCGGCAGGCGCCTTCTACGCGTTCGCCTGCTGCGCCGGACTGATCGGCCGCACCTCGCCCGCAGGCAGGGTGCTGTCCACCGATGAAGACGTGGCCCTGGCCCTGCTCGACGAAGCCGGTGTAGCCGTGGTGCATGGCAGCGCCTTTGGCCTGGGGCCCTATATCCGAATTGCCTATGCCCTGGATGACGCCGTGTTGCGTCGGGCCTGCGAGGCGATCAGGAGGTTTTGCATGGCTGTGCGTTGACGTGCAGCAGGATTGGCCGGCCCCGGAAAACATTAAATTCAATTAAACGCATGGCTTGAGTTGAAACTCACACATCAACCAGGCCTGCGAGCACTTAACGCACACAGCCGGCAAATAAACCTGAAGCACCTGACCAGGTACCTTTCATCGCAAGGCATCAGCGCATCCATCACCGCAGCCGCCACCGATAGACTGATGAAACTTGACCATGGCAATCAACCGATCAGTGCGACTCTTACCCAGTCGCAGTTCGATACTGCGCTTCGCATCCTGTTGATCCAGCCATTCTTTTATATTCGACTGCCCAAGGCGATAGCGTATTTCAGCAATGCGCTCTGCCCGGGATGAAGATTCATGGGCACGGGCCAGGTAGAGCCCCTCATCGGTGAGCTGTTTATAGGCCGACAGTGCGTTCTCAACATCCTGCAGTGCATCAAGCAACTGCTTTTTGTATAACTCGATACTCTCCTGGTACGTTGCTTCGGCGATTTCAACTTGCAACTTGCCTTTATTGAACTCAAAAAACGGAAGCAGTAAATCTGCCGTAAAAAAACCCACCGGATTTCGCAGAATATTTGACAGTTCGCGTGTCCCTCCTCCAGTGATACCTGCCGTAAGATTCACTGCCGGATAGAGGTTTCTTTGCTGGATCTCAATATTGCTGAAATGAGCGCGCAACCTGAGTTCAGCAGCCCTCATGTCGGGTCGCTGGCTCAGAATGTGGGCAGGTATCTCCGACCGTAGCGCTGTAGACGGTTGAGTCGGAACTGGACGAATCTTGATCGTGTCATCCCATCCCATAGGCGACGCCAATAAAACCAACAAGGCATTGCGGCTTTCTTCACGCTGTTGAAGCCGCCCTGTTTTATCGGCCAGCAGTACACTTAACTGTTGCTCTGCCTGAATCGACTGAAGACGCCCCTCCTGCCCAACGGCTTCACCCAGGCGTGCCAGCTCAAGGATTGAACGGGCGCTGGCAATGCTGGTGTCGTTAATTTCAATGCTTTCATTCAAAAACGCTAATCGCCAGTACAGCTCCATTGTTGTACCGATCAGTTGCATCGCGATGTGCTCACGATCCTCCCGGGTCGCCATGGCTTCCCAGGCCGAGATATCGCGAGCCTTTGCAAGACGCCCCCATAAATCCAGCTCGTAGCTCAAGGAGAATGTGCTGGTAAAAGCCTTTTGTTCCGAACTTCCTCTGTTCAGTTCCTTGCTACTGCTCAGTTTGAATCCACTTGATACACCTGGTGTTAAATTCGTCCTGACAATACCCGCTTGTGCCTCTGCCTTTTTGACCCTGTATGCAGCCGCTGCCAGGTTATTATTATTGCGCAGTACACGTTCCACCAGAGCGTCCAGGTCAGGGTCCTGAAATGAGCGCCACCAATGCTGTGTCTGCTTTATATCTTTACCCTCAGGTAATGCATTACGCCATTTTGCAGGCAGCGCCAGTTGTGATTTGACAGCGTTCACATCGGGCAGATGAGTGCTACAACCTGCCAACAGCATCACGCTACAAAACAGAGCAGGGTAATATCTAGTAATCACAATGATATTCTCAAGAACATTGGAGCGCAGTGTTGACTGCGTCCAGCAAGGCATCGACTTCATGTTGAATGATTACGATGGCAAACCCATTGACTTACGCCCGGGACAAAGCCTCGACAGGATCCAGCCTGGCGGCATTTCGAGCAGGTATATAACCAAATACAAGACCAATAACGGTAGAACTTGCAAACGCTACCATGAACGACCAATAAGAAAATTTAAGCGGAAAATCAGTTTGTAATCCGCCTAAAATTTCCCCGGCAAGCAGGGCCAGCAAAAACCCAAAACCACCGCCAAATATGCACAGCAAACAGGATTCGCTGAGAAACTGCTGCATGATATCTCGTCGACGGGCACCGAACGCCATACGAACGCCTACTTCATAGGTTCGCTCTGCTACTGAGTAAAGCATCATATTCATCAAGCCAATTCCTCCAACCAGGAGAGAAATCGATGCGACCGATATGCTCAGCACGTTCAAGACTCTGGTAGCACTGGTCACCGACCGGAGTATTGAGTCTGCAGAACTTGTGAAAAAGTCTTTGCTGCCGCGTTTGAGTTCCAAAAGACGATTGATATTACTTTCGGCCAGTTCGTTTGAAATCCCGTCAGCCACGCGCACTACAATGCTCTCAAGAAATGACTGGCCCGAAATACGTGACATCAACGTGGTATAAGGCATATACATCTGCAGAACAGGCGCCTCACCAAATGAAGACGGTGTATTCTTGATAACCGCTATGACGATTGCCGGCATCGGGCCTACCAATATGACTTTTCCAATCGGGTCCTCCCAGCTCGGGAAAAGTCTTTTGCGCATATTTTCATCAATGACTGCAACTTGCGCCTGCCGTTTAACATCATCACTGGAAAAAAAAGTACCTTGCGCAAATACCTCGCCTCTCACCCTGGCAAACGCTTCACCGACACCCAATACCTGAGCTGAAAGGTTGGCGTTTTTTGATGTAATGGTGGCTGTCGCAGAGGTGACCGGGGAGATGCTGTCAACGTAGGGAAGTGATCGCAGATAGTCCACATCAGATTCACTCAGCGCTTTGTTTGAACCCTTGTAGATATCACCCCAGTCCTTTCCGGAGTAAATATCGATGGTGTCAGCACCCAGGGCGCTGATCTCTTGAACTATACGGTCGCGCGCCCCCTCACCCAGGGCAATAACCGATGAAACCGCAGCAATGCCGATGACGATTCCCAGTACCGTCAATCCCGCATGCAAGGGCTTTCTGACCAGCCACGAAAAAGCAATTTTAATTGCCTCCACCCAGCCTGACAGCATGTTTATCGAGGAGCCCTGTGCAGGTTTCAACCCGGCCCCCCCTCGCGGCCCTGCCGTTGACGAGGCAGGGTGATTGCCTGTATCCGAAGAGATGCATCCATCCTGAATATGAATCAGCCGCTGCGCATATGAAGCGATGTCATTATTGTGCGTAACAATAATGACGGTATGCCCTTTTGCATTCAGTTCACATAAGGCGGCCATCACCTCCTCACCGCTCTTGGTATCCAGCGCACCGGTCGGCTCATCGGCCAATATGATGTCGCCGCCATTCATCAGTGCACGCGCAATGCTGACACGCTGTTGCTGCCCACCTGACAACTGTCCCGGAAAGAAGTGCAAGCGGTCACTCAACCCAAGACTGCTCAACAGCATTTGCGCGCGTGCACGCAGTGTTTTCTTCTCCCCTTCGACATAAAGGCCTGGAGACAAAACGTTTTCTTCAGCATTCAGGTGGCCCAGCAAATGGTAGCGCTGGAATACGAATCCGAAAGTGCCTCTGCGCAAATCTGCCAACTCATTATTCGTCAGACGGGTCACACTCCGCCCGTGCAGGATGTATTGCCCTTGCGAAGGCGGGACAAGGCACCCCAGAATATTGAGAAGGGTCGACTTTCCCGAGCCCGATGTCCCGACAATTGCAACCATCTCACCTGCACGGATATTCAGGTTGACGTCTCGTAAAGCCTCTGTAGATGAATGACCATTGAAATAGCTCCTGCTGACATTTATCAATTGGATTAATGGCGCGGATAAGCACAGGTTTTCCTCTGGCAGGTTGCCAGGCTTTACGGCATCCTTCGTGGGCCGAGTTCGAAACTTTATTTTCCTGAGACATTCCATACACTACCCGACAAATAAATATTAACAATGACTCCCACAGCACAACATCAATCAACGCCTATTCGATAATGACATTGTCGCCTAGCTCAAGCCCCGACTTAACCTGCACATGCGTATTGTTTCGCAGACCGATCGCAATGGATCTTGCAACCACTTCTTTCTGCTCCGTCAATATACGCACTTCATAAAGATTGCCCGCAGACTGCTTTTTTCCGAGAGCGGCTAAAGGAATTGCCATCACCTGGCCAACGCTTTCCTGAGTGATTTTAACGTTGGCTGTCATCAAAGGCTTGAGCAGACGATCAGGGTTATCAACTTCAAACGTAGCATTGTAGTAAACAGGAACATTGGACGTTGCATTGGGCTTTGAGAGTTCTTTGCTGTCAGTAACGACGGACTCCGGCAGAAGTTCAACGGCAAGAATGTTCGATTCGAAAGACAGCTCCGGTGCACCGGTCACGGTAAAAACAACCTTTTGCCCCTCCTGCACTCGTACAATATCCGACTCGGATATTCTGGCCTTGACTGTCATCCTGTCCATATTGCCCATAATCAGAATGGTCGGTGATGTCTGGGCGGACACAATTGTCTGGCCCTCCTTAGTCACAATAGCGATGATTTCGCCATCGGCAGGCGCCTTGATTTTCGTATACCCGAGATTAGCCACTGCGCTATCCATCTCGATTTGAGCCAAATGAATCTGGCTTTTTAGAACGAAGACTTCAGCCCGGGCATTTTCCAGCTCCACCTCGGCTTGCTCAAGGTCTCTTTTTGCGCTGGCATCTGCCTGGTACAGCGCTTGCTGGCGGGTAAATACCCTCTCTGCGCGCTGGCGCGCTTTTTCCCTGGCCTTTTGCTGTGCCAGTACAAGATCGCGGCTGGCTTTCGCCTTGCTCAAGGCATTTTCCTGAAGCTCCGGATCAATCTCCACTAATACCTGGCCTTTTTTGACCTTGTCACCCAGTCGCACATGGATTGTTTTAACTTGACCATTAACCTGTGCTCCGACATCGACCAAGCCCGTTGCGACTATCGGGCCTGTTGCCAAAACCAGACTTTCCATGTCGACTTTCGTTACTGGCGCAACGATATGGCTCACTTCATCAGACCGATCAAACAACCCATAAAATGCAAAAGAAGATAATGCGACCAGCCCGACAACAAAAACAATCCATTTAAATCGCATAAGTGAGCAACCAATACAATGCAACTGTGTTTATCATCTTTAATCCTGACCTTGCCTGATAGCAGGCACGTACCTGCACCTGCTTTTTTGACTTTTCTTGATAGTCTTGATAGCCCGCCACTCTTGCAATTAAAACCAGTGCCTGTTCGGCAATTGATATAACAGGGCAACACCATTAGTACAGCATCAGTACTAACATTCAACTGCCAGGAGCAAGCGCAAGAATAACCCCACTATTAATTCAGGGTTTTCCTACCTTGATTTTTCTTGAGTCTTCAACAAGCAAACCAGCAGCACACGACAGCCCAGTGTTCTGAGCAGGCCATATGTTTGAACTTCACACACCGGATCTCCACTTTGCGCGTACAGTTCATTGCCCACAGTTCTGCACAATCAACGGCCGTATTTATCGGCACGAAACCTGCCAAAGCTGATCCACCCGCGTCGTATAACTCTGGCTCATCATCTCCCGGCGCATCCCCCAGTCGGGTTTGCCCGGCACGCTGGCGGCCCGTAACGTGCCCCTGCCCCAGCGGCCATTGATGGCATCCAGTACCGCCATCACCCGTGAAGCTTCTGCCGGTTGATTGACGGCAAACAGATCGTCGGAAAACTCCCCCGGCTGGCGCAGGTCGAGCAACAACACTTCGGCCTTGCTGTATCTGAAGCCGGGCTGAAACACATGCTCCAGAGCATCCACCGCTGCTCTGGTGAGTAACCGCACATCATCGGTAGGATAGGGCAAGGTCACCACCACGCCCTTGGCGTACTTCGCCTCGTCCGGGTTGAACATGCCGGTACGAATGCTGACCCGGACTTTTTGGCAGTATGACTTTTGTGCCCTGAGTTTTTCCGAGGCACGCATCATATAGGTGGCTACGGCCTCCTTGATCGGTGCTAGCTCGGTCAGGCGCTTGCCAAACATGCGGCTGCAGCAGATCTCCTGCTTGGGCGGATCGGGCTCGTCCAGGGCCAGGCAGGATGTACCGTTCAATTCACGGGCCGTTTTTTCGATCACCACGCTGAATTTTTTGCGCAGCGACCACGGGTCCGCTTTGGCCAGGTCCATCGCTGTGCGAATCCCCATACCTTCAAGATGCGCGGTCATGCGTCGGCCAACGCCCCAGACCTCCGACACCGCGGTATTGCGCAGTACCCAGTCACGTTCATGGTCGCCACACAGGTTCACCACGCCCCCCGTGTGGGCCTGCAAGCGCTTGGCGGTGTGATTCGCCAGCTTGGCCAGGGTCTTGGTATGCGCGATACCGACCCCCACCGGAATGCCCGTGCATTGCAGGATGCGACTGCGCAACTGACGGCCCATGGCGGTGGCGTCAACGATACCGCTCAGGTCGGCAAAGGACTCGTCGATGCTGTAGACCTCGACAGCCGGTAACATCGCCTCGATCAGGCTCATGACACGCTCGCTCATGTCGCCATACAACGCATAGTTGGACGAGAACGCCACAATCCCCAGTTGCTCGAGCCGATCCTTGATCTGGAAATACGGCTCGCCCATTTTCACGTGAGGCTTGGCGTCATAACTGCGGGCGATCACGCAGCCGTCGTTGTTGCTCAGCACCACAATGGGCACCTTGGCCAGGTCGGGCCTGAACACACGCTCACAGCTGGCGTAAAAACTGTTGCAATCGATCAGGGCAAAAACCGGCGCAGGCTTAGTGGCCATGGCTGCGCACGGTATAGGTAATCACGCCCCAGACTGTCAGTTCATCACCTTCGAGTACATACCGGTCCGGATACTTCGGGTTTTCGGATTGCAGCACAATGCTCTTGCCACGCAGGCACAGGCGTTTGCATATCGGCTCGTTATTGAGCAGCGCCACCACCACATGGCCATGCCCGGGCTCGATAGCACGGTCCACCACCGCCAGATCCCCTGAAAAAATCCCCACACCCTGCATGCTGTCGCCGTCGATGCGCACCAGATACACATGGGGCGCACGGATACCGAGCAGTTCATCGAGGGAAATTTCCTTCTCGATATGATCCGCCGCCGGTGACGGAAACCCGGCGGGGACTTTGAAGGAGCAAAGTGGCAGGCGAACGCCATCTTCAGCAATGGGACCCAGGGAAGTGAAGCTCATGACGCACGCCTTACGATAACTGTATGAACATACAGTAAACTGCGTAGGATCATTCTGGTCAATTTTTCTGACAGATATTTCGACGAGAGGAGTGTGTAGCCGATTTCAGGGGCTGTCTGGAGTCACAACCCAGCACATCGTCTGCAACCTGATAGAGGGATGACTTGCCAAGGGTTCCCATTCATCCCTGAACCTGAACCCTTGCTTCAGGTAGAAGCTGGCAGCTCTTGCGTTGTCCGGGGCTACCTCGAGATAAACGTACTCATGCCCGCCCTGCAGCGCCCGGGCCTTGACTGCGCCAACCAGCCGGGCGGCCACATCGGCGCCGCGCACGCCGGGCTCGATCCACATGCCGATCAAGTTATAGCGCCGGTTTTCGCTCACCCCGGCACCGATCATGCCCACCGCCTTGCTGTCCTCGATGGCCAGCCAGAATTGCGTCCCCGCCCCTGAATCAGCGCGCTCTTGCCACTGCTCGTCGGTGTAACTGGCCGCCGTTTGATAGCTCACGCCAAATGCCGTCGGGGCCTCCAGAAGCGCTGCCAGGCGAACCTGCTTCAACAGCATCCAGTCACTGGCTTGCGTCAATCGAATGTGCATACCCTTCCCTGCTACGTCCGTGATTTTTCAAAACGAACATCACCTTCAGGCAAATTCGCCACCGCCTGCCAGCCAAGGTGCCGATAAAAACCGCTGGCACGGCTGTTTTCAGCGGTCTCCAGCCAAATCGTGGGGTGATGCTGAAACAGAAACGCCTCGGCCTTCGCCATCAGTCTGCGACCCAGCCCGAGCCCCTCGAATTCGGCCAGGACAAATGCGGCAAAGACACAGCCATCCTCGGCATCGGCCATGGCAAACCCCACCGTAACACCCTCGACCTCGGCCACCCAGATACAGGGAGCGGCTTCCATCGCCTGACCTATGGCGTCGGGGGTAATGCCCATTTCAGTTAACTGTTGGTGAGAAAGAGGGTTCTCCCTGACGCGGGTACGGATGACAAAAATTGTCGGGATATCTGCCTGATTGGCAAGTCTTATGGCTATGTTCATAAATTCAGGGCTCCATCCCTTGCAGCTTGCGCTTCAGGCGCTTGAGGTAGCTGTTGACAATAAGTTTGTGCGCCGGCCCCACCGGCAGCATATACAGACGGCCAAAGGTGTTATGGGTGACCACAGAGGAGGTGATTGTCAGTACCCGATCAGCCATCGACACACAGGTCATCACATCCAGATGCCGGTCACGCTCGGTCAGCACCAATACCTCGGGGGCGCTGTGCTCTACCAGAAAGAAATCCAGATAGTCACCTGCCTGCACGGCCTCGCGCCGGGTACCGGAGAAACCGCCAATGCGCTTTACGCCAAATAACGAAGAAATCCCGTCTCGGGTTCGAAACGCCAGGCGCATCAGCGGCCCCTGCCCGGCTGTCATCAGGTTCCAGGCTTGCAGCGCCGTGATCTGCACAGGCAGCAGCACCGATCTGCTGTCATGGTAATCAAGCTCGGGCAGCGGACGCAGGGTATGCACAGATGCACGGGTCACTAACGGTTATCTCCCTGATAAAAGTTAAATAATGCCACTGAAGCCCTAGCGCCCCGGCTGCCATTGCGGGTAGACCGCAAGGTCTTCATGTTCAAGCCATGGGACATCATGCTCAGCCCAGATATGGTATTGCGGGCGATCGCCCGGGTCCTCTTCCAGGGTCGCAACACGAACAATCACAGCCGCGGCTGTGTCACGTTCAGCCACAAGGTGACAACCGCACAGCGAGCAAAAGCGCCGCAGCTTGCCGGGGGAAGACTCGTAGTTGCTGAGCTTTTCCTGCCCCCTCGTCCAATGGAAGTGCTCACGCAAAACACCGGCCGTGGTGACAAACGCAGCAGCATGGGTTTTGCGGCACGACTGGCAATGACAATGGCTTACAGGCAGGTCGATACGATCAATTTCATAGCCAACGGCACCGCAGGCGCAACTTCCCTTCATCACAGGCTCCTTTGTTCAGTACGGTATTTATCGTCGCCTTGCGGCTTGCTGGCAATGATATCGAAGCGGTGCCAGGCGATGTCCCCCTGCAAACTGGCACCCGGTTGCTCGAATTCGCGCAACAGATGCAGCTCAAGATTACCGCACAGCAAGCGCGCCTGCGCTTCGGTCTGAAAGGTCATATGGGCAAGTGCCGCCCAGCCGTGCCGTTCGCCAAACAGATGGCCGACAAATACACCACCCGGTTCAAGCGCCGCAGTAACAAGCCGCCAAAGGGTCTCAAAATATTCTGGCCGACAGAACGGCAAGGCGAGACCGGCATGGATCAATCTGGATGCAGGTAACTGCGTCAGCTGTTCAAAATCGCAGGCCAGGGTCGCCAGCCGCCCACCGCTGACACCTTGTGACAATGCAGATGTTCGCGCAATGGCGCCGGCTTCGCGGTCAATGGCCAGTACGTCCCAGCCTGCGGCCAGCAATTGCCGGGTTTCCATTCCGGCCCCACAACCCAGGTCCACGGCCTGACGTGAACCCTCATTCGCGCTGATCAGGTTCAAGGCCCTACTCAGCAAGGGCGATTGCCCGCGCTGTTCACTTGCCTGGTAATAGGCTTCCCAGTCACTCAACTCAAGTTCCTTCTTGATCATTACGTCTGTCACAGGCCATCTCAAAAACAGATGGATCCATCTAAATTCAGCACTACGAGTGTGTACCCAAGGCTGCCTAAGATAAGTCATAACTCCCTGATAATGCCGCCCGTTTTACGCGGTGCACAACAACCGGAGATTGTCTGATGACCCATCCTGCTGCCTGCGAACACCCGCCCCTGGCCGAATCCTTGCGCGAGGAGCTGGGCCAATTGCTCGGCACCCGCTTCTCCACCTCGGCCAGCGTGCGCGAGCACCACGGCAGCGATATTTCCGCACTAGACCCCATGCCGCCGGATGCCGTGGCCTATGCCAACAGCCTTGAGGATATCGTCAGTATCAGCAGCGCCTGTTATCGCCACGATACGCCGATGATCGCCTATGGCAGCGGCACCTCGCTGGAAGGCTGGCTGCAAGCCTCCCACGGTGGCGTCAGCATTGATGTCTCGGGCATGAACCAGGTGCTTGCCATTCGCGTTGACGATATGGACGCCACTGTACAACCGGGGGTGACCCGCAAACAGTTGAATGCAGCGTTGCACGGCACCGGGCTGTTTTTCCCTATCGACCCCGGGGCCGATGCGTCACTGGGCGGCATGGCGGCGACCCGTGCTTCCGGGACCAACGCCGTGCGCTACGGCACCATGCGCGAAAACGTGCTGGCCATGACGGCAGTGTTGGCCGACGGCCGGGTGATCAACACCGGCGGGCGGGCGCGCAAGTCTTCCGCCGGCTATGACTTGACCCATTTACTGGTCGGCTCGGGCGGGACGCTGGCGACCATCGCCGAACTGACCGTCAAGTTGCACCCGATTCCTGAAGCCATTTCAGCTGCCGTGTGCCGCTTTCCCAGCGTGGATCTGGCCGTACGCGCCGTGATCCAGATCATCCAGCTCGGTGTGCCGGTCGCCCGCATTGAACTGCTCGATGCCTTGACCATGCGCGCCCTCAACGCCTACAGCAGCACGCAGTTGCGCGAGGCGCCGTCGCTGCTCTTTGAACTGCATGGCTCTGAAGCCGGCGTGAAAGAACAGATCGAGACCGTGCGCATGGTTGCCGATGAACATCAGGGCATGGACTTCGAGTGGGCCGTGCATCCGGAGGATCGCAGCCGTCTGTGGCAGGCCCGGCATGACGGCTACTTCGCCGCCCTCGCCCTGCGCCCCGGTTGCCGCGCCCTGACCACCGATGCCGTGGTACCGATTTCACGACTGGCCGAGTGCATTGAAGCGACGGCAGCGGACCTTGCGCAAAACGGCTTTCTCGCACCGATTTTCGGTCATGTGGGCGATGGTAACTTCCATGCCGTGATCCTGGTCGACCCGCACAACCCCGACGAAATCGAACGCGCCGAAGGCGTGGCCCATCGCCTGGCCGAGCGGGCCATTGCCCTGCAGGGCAGTTGCACCGGCGAGCACGGCATCGGCTTGACCAAACAGCACTTCATGGCCGTTGAACACGGGCAAAACGCCGTGGACGTCATGCAGTCGATCAAGGCGGCGCTCGACCCGAAACAGCTGATGAACCCCGGCAAGATATTCCCTCGAGGGCGCTCTGCAGGCTGACCCGCGGTACCATCACCGGCCCGCATATCCGAGTCCTGCAGGAAGCACCGCAATGGAAATCCGCCAGATCAAATACTTTGTCGCCGTGATCGATTGCGGCAGCCTGTCCAAAGCCGCCCGCCAGGTGCATGTGGCGCAATCGGCCTTGAGCAAGCAAATGTCGGCGCTGGAGGAGGATCTGGGGGTTCAGCTGTTCCATCGCAGCCACAACGGCGTAGTCGCCAGCGAGGCCGGCAAGGTCTTCTACGAATACGCCCAGGGCATGCTCAAGCATCTGAGCGATGCCCGGGCTGCCGTCAGCAGCAGCCCCGACTCGGTCAGTGGCTCGATTATCGTGGCGCTGCCGCAAAGCGTCGCCACCCTCCTTGCCATGCCGCTGATGCGCGCCGTGGCCGCCCGTTACCCGCAGGTGGCATTCCATCTCAACGAAGAGCTGACCGGCAACGTCATGGACCAGTTGCTGCACGGGCGCATTGACCTGGCCCTGTTCAGCGCCATCGACCTGCCCCCGCAAGTGTTGTTCAGCGCATTGATCGAAGAAGATTTTTACCTGATACACCGTGCCGATGCCGCCGACGCCCCCGCTGCCGGTGAAGTTTGCCTGGCGCAGGCGCTGGCCCGGCCGCTGGTATTTCCCAGTCAGGCCCACGGTCACTGCACCCGCACGCTGGTCGAGCACGCGGTAAAACAGCACGGGCTGGCCGTGGGCGAAATCGTCATGGAGGTCAACTCCGTGCATATCCTCAAAAGCGCGGTCGAGGCCGGTATCGGTCACACCATCATGCCGTTGAACCTGGCCGTGCGTGAAATCGATGACGGTCGGCTGGTGGCCCACCGCATTGCCGCTGACGGCTTGACCCGAACCCTGGGTATCTGCAGTTGCGCTTCGATGCCCGCCAGCCATCTTAAAACCCTGATCAGTGAGTTGATCCGCGAAGTCGTGCACGCCATGTGCGCGTGCGGCGAATGGCCGGGAGGCCGTGCGCGCTGATCGGTGATTGCATACCTGCCCCTACAACAACAAAAAAGAGGCTCCAGATGAACACCCTACCGCCACCCCCTGCTGACATGCCGGACCATGCACTGCATTCGGCCTACCGCAAAACCGCCTGGCGAGTCATTCCGTTGCTGATGGTCTGTTATCTGGTCGCCTACCTGGACCGGGTCAATGTGGGCTTTGCCAAACTGCAGATGCTTGATGACCTCAAGTTCAGCGAGGCGGTGTACGGGCTCGGTGCCGGGGTGTTTTTTGTCGGCTACCTGATGTTCGAAATCCCCAGCAATATCGCCCTGCACAGGTTTGGCGCCCGGCGCTGGATCGCGCGGATCATGATGACCTGGGGCCTGTTGTCAGCGGCCATGATGTTTGTCGAAACCCCCATGAGCTTCTACCTGCTGCGCTTTTTGATCGGCATTGCCGAAGCAGGCTTTTTCCCGGGGATTATTTTCTATCTCACCACCTGGTTTCCGAGCCATCGCCGGGGCGTGATGATTTCACTGTTTATCGCCGCCCTGCCGATCTCCAGCATGCTGGGCTCGCTGATTTCCGGCTTGATCATGCAAACCCTCGATGGCGTGGCAGGGTACGCCGGCTGGCAATGGCTGTTCGTGATCGAAGGCTTGCCGGCGGTGGCCCTGGGCGCCGCCGTGTTCTTTCTGCTGCGCGACCGGATTGCCGACGCCCGCTGGCTCAGCGCCGAAGAAAAACGCGGCATGCAGGCGGCGCTGGATCGCGAAACCCGTGCCAAATCCCACCACTCCGTACGCGATGGTCTGCTCAACCCGAAAATCTGGCTGCTGGGGGCGGTGTACTTTTGCCTGGTGCTGGGCCAGTACGTGATCAGTTTCTGGATGCCGACCATTATCCGCAACAGCGGTGTCGCCGAACCCTGGGCCATTGGCGTGTTGAGTGCTATTCCCTATTCCGTGGCCGCGGTGAGCATGGTGCTGGTGGGACGCAGCAGCGACCGTGTTCGCGAGTATCGCTGGCACCTGGCAATCTGCGCCTTTATCGGCGCTGGCGGGGTGGTATTTGGCACCCTGTTCGGCGCCAGCCTGTGGCTGTCAATGATCGGCCTGACCGTCGGCACAGCAGCTATGATCAGCAGCTTGCCGGTGTTCTGGGGCATGCCTACCGCGGTGGTGGGCGGTGCAGCCGCCGCTGCGGGGATCGCGCTGATCAACTCCCTGGGCAATGTCGCCGGATTTTTCAGCACCATTGTGGTCGGCTGGTTGACGCAGTTGACCGGCAACACCCAGGCGGCAATGTACTTTATGGCCGGCGCGCTGGTGCTCGGCGGGCTGCTGGGCCTGAGTGTGTCACGCACGCGCAGTGACCCGATTATTGAGATCAAGGCAGTGGCCTGACAGGTGCCTTCACCATGCTGGCCCGACACGCCCCGGCCCCTGATGGGAAGGAAAATGCGGCAACACGTCCTCTGCCAGCTCCTGTATGACCTCTGCCGCAGGCCGCGCCGAAAACTGGATACCCAGGGCCGCATGGTTGACCCCTGCTGCTTGCCATTCACCCAGCAGGTCAATCAGGCCATTGCGCCCGGTGCGCAACACATAACCGCCCTGTAAAGAGGTGCGGGGATAATCGGGGTCATCAACCAGGTCGAGCCATTCATTGGTCATGTGCGGCCTGAACCCGCCGTCCGGGATCAACTGGCGCCAGGCCCGGATCTTTTCGCCCAGGCGTTGCGGCCCTGCGCGGTCGTGGGTCGATTCGGGAAAGGTCAGCCAGCCATCGGCATGCTCGCCAATCCAGGCCAATGACTGACGGGATGAACCGGTGACCATCAGGGGGATGGCTCCCGCCACGGGCCGGGGCAGAAATTCGGCTCCGGCCATGTGCCCCAGTGCCGAATCAATAACCGGCGCACGCGCCTGCATCAGTTGGCGGAAATACGTCACGCTCTGGGCAAACCGCTCACCCCGCCGGGCGTGCTCCAGACCATAGGCGGGAAACTCAATGGCCCGGTCTCCCGAGGCGATCCCCATGACCAGGCGCCCGTTCGACAACTGATCGATGGTGGCGCTGGCCTTGGCCAGATCAATGGGATGGCGCAACGAAAAGATTGCACTGCCGGTTGCCAGCGCAATTGAGCGGGTGTGAGCCGCCAGAAACGCCAGGTAGGTAAAGGGATCGAATACTTGCCCCGCATCACCGAAGGCAGGATCGAACAGCGGTACGTCGCGCACCCAGACTGCGGCAAAACCATATCGGTCGATGTCGCGAACCCGCTCGGCCTGCCCGGCCAGTACCGCCATGTCGCCCTTGTAAAAGCGCAATGGCAGAAAAATCCCGAGGGTCAGCTGATTGGCCGCGAACATGCGCCGATAACCGCGGTGGCTGGCAAATGCGGGCGACGACTGGCCTGTGACCTGATCTGTAGTGTTCATATTGATCCCCTGGTTCAAGCGCCGGTGGCGCGAGTAGGCAGAGCGATACCGCGCTGCACGGCGGGTCTGGTGCCAATGCGCTGGTACCAGGCGCTCAGGTGCTTATAGGCGCTGAAATCGAAGTCGATGACCTGCGCGATATGGGTCCAGCCAAACTGGGCAATATCGGCAATCGAGTACTCGTCACCGGCCAGATAGGGAAACTCACTAAGACGACTGTCCAGGGTGGTAAAGGCTTCATCCATCAAGCGCCGATAGCGCGAAATGGCCTGGGGAATTTTGTCTGCGGCAAACAGCTCGAAGTGAACGCGCTGGCCCATCACAGGCCCCACGCTGGCAGCATGAAACATCAGCCACTGGATGGCTTCCCAGCGTTTGGCGGGTTCGACGGGCAAGAGCTGACCACTGATATCAGCCAGATACAGGAGGATGGCTGCCGATTCAAACAATGTGATGCCACTGCTTTCGTCGACCAGCACCGGGATACGCCCGTGCGGGTTGAGGCGCAAAAACGCCGGGCTGCGGTTCTCGCCCTGGTCAATGTTTACGTGCCGCAGGTGGTAGGTTAAACCGAGTTCCTCCAGGGCAATGGTGATCTTGAAACCATTGGGCGAGCTGTCGGTATACAACGTGATCATGGGGTTCATGCAGGGCGTCCGGTTAGATATAGTTTTACTAAACTTGCACAGCATCTCTAAACTCGGAACATCATCGCTTTCGCTGTGTGTCAGCGGAAACGATCATTTCTGCACACCAGATTCAGGAAAACTAAAGCCTATGGCAGCTTCACTGCCCCTTCTCGCCTTGCGTGCTTTCGTCGAAGTTGGCCAGCAAGGCAGCATCAAGGCGGCCGCGCAAACGCTGAATGTCACCTCAGGTGCCGTCAGCCAGCAGATCCGTCTGCTGGAAGACCGGGTCGGCATGCCGCTGTTTACCCGCGAACGCAGCGGCTTGCGGCTTACAGAGGCTGGCGCAGCTGTGCACCCCACCCTGCAGCAAGCCTTCGGGGCAATCGAAAAAGCCATGCAGTCACTGCACGAAAGTACGACTCGCCAGACCCTGACGATCAGTACGGTGGCAACCTTTGCCGCCTCATGGCTGGTGCCGCGCCTGGGACGATTCAACCGCCTGCATCCGGATATCGAGGTGCGTGTCGAGGCCACTTCCGCGCTGGTGGACATGCACCGTGGGCGTGTCGATATTGCCTTGCGCCATGGGCTTGGGGTCTATCCCGGCCTGCACGTGACCCGTTTGATGGCGCCTGTGCTGATCCCCGTCGCCAGCCCCGCCCTGCTGGCTGGCAACCCGGGGCCGGCACAGCCGCAGGACTGCCTCGACTTCCCCCTGCTGCATGACGCTGACCGTGCCGACTGGCTGTTGTGGCTCAGCGCCCATGGCGTGGGCAAAGACCCGCGCGCCGAACGCGGGACTGCTTTTGAGGACGATTTTTTATTGATCCGCGCAGCCGAAGCAGGCCAGGGGCTGGCCTTGGTGCCCCAGGAGTACGCAACCGAAGAAATCGCTGCAGGCCGCCTGGTACAAGTCATGGACAAGCCCTGGCCGGCGCGCTTTGCCTACTACGCCGTAACGCGGGTGGAGGCAATGCAACGGGATGAGGTCAGGGCATTTATGCACTGGATCATGCAAGAGGCCGGGGGTAAGTAACAATCACCAGCCCCTCGTCTGCATCCGGGGAACGAAAGTAGGTGGTGATCAGATCAAACTCGGCATCCGATGCGGCAAAGTCATGCTCGGCAAGCTGGTTGCGTACATGCAGGCGCGCACGGCAGGTGTCGTCGTCCACAGCGAGATAATGCAGGCAGTGCGGCACACGCGCGGTCTCTGCCAGGCCGAGCAACCATTCACGGCCGGCAATGGTATTGGCAGGAAAATCCAGCACCACATCCACACCGGACTCCAGCAGGTCGATCACCAGAGGCCCCAGCACACCGCGAATCCTCAGGCTGTAGGCTGCGTAATCGGTTACCGAATTGATCGCACCGGGATAAAGCGATGAGAGCCATTTATCTTCGCTCAGCAATATCGCGCTGTGCTCCACCGCAAGCGTTCTGGCCAGGGTTGATTTGCCTGATGCGATCTTGCCGCACATCAGATGCAGTGTCGCAGTGACCATGGGACGCTTCCTTGAGTGCGGACATTGGATGATGCCCAGCGCTGGCAGAGAACGCAATTGCCAATAAAACCAGCCAAGGGTGAACGAAAAACAGCCCGGTCTGCACCTGAACTTCAGGGGTACAGACCGAACCGTACAACAGCGTCCGCGCGCGGCCAGTCAGTTTTTGTTTAGCAGGCCGCCAAGCAGACCACCCAGCCCGCCGGAAGCACTTGCGCCACCCGAGGTGCCGGTGTTTGTCTGAGTACCGGTTGAACCTGTGGCCGTGCCCAGCCCGCCCAGCAAACCGCCCAGCCCGCCGGTAGTTGTGCTTGTGCCGGTGCCGGTGGTTGTCGTCGGGTTCAGGTAACCGCCGGATTTATCCAGTGCCCCACCCACACCGCCTAGCACACCGCCCACCACATTGGTGAGCGGGTTCTTGCCGGTATCGACTACCTTGTCACCCAGCCCGCCGACCACGCCGCCAACCTTCGTCAACAACCCGTCCACCGGCTGCCCCAACCCGGTGGTGGTGCCTACCTTGCCTGTGACGTTTTCCACCATTGAGATCACGGGGACCACGACCTTGTCATTCAAACCACCGGTAGCCTTGCCCAATTGGCCGCTGGTCACATTGGTGGTCAGTGTGTTGCCAAGCATGGTGACGGTGGTGCCGACCTTGTCCACCAGCCCGCCCGCGGTGCCGGTGACCTTGCCCACTACGCCGCCTACCAGCGGGACCTGACTGATCGGTGTGTTGTCGACCAGAGCGCTGACACCTGTGCCGAGAGACGAAACGCCTTTACCCACATCGCTGACGCCATTGGTAACACCTGCCACGGTAATGCCCAGCGAGTTTTTGTCAGTGCCCAGCGAGCCCAGGCCATTGGTCACGCCATCGGTAATGGAAGTCACGGCATTACCGGTATTGACCACCAACCCGCCTGCTGCGCCGACCACAGGAACGGTGGTCAGGGTAGTGCCCACGCCGCTGACCAGGGTGCCGACACCGCCCAGTCCGGTGCCGACTTCACCGGCGACCTGCCCCGTGACCAGAGGCGGGGTAACTGCCGGGTTAGGCGGATTGGTTGGATTGGTTGGATCAGTCGGATCAGTTGGATCTGTCGGTGTAGTGGGATCAGTTGGCGTGGTCGGATTGGTCGGCGGCGTCGGCGTGCTTGCGCTGTCACTGCTGTGATGCCCGCCACCACCACTGTGGCAGCCCGCCAGGCTGGCGCTCATGACCAACAACAGGGCCGTGCTTGTTTTCAACCAGAGTTGGGTGTTCATAATCAGCTCCCTTGAATCTGTCATGCCTGAGTTCGAAAGCTCCCAGCACTCGCATCAGAGGGAGTTTCCATCCTGGGGAACATGACAACGCCACGGGCTCGAACCCACAACTCACTCCTTGGTATTAATACTCTCTATAAGGCTGCCGCGACTCGACTTAAGGACTAATGCTCAGGTTATAAAAAGCGCTGCATATCAACTTGCACAGGGCTTTTTCACGCAATGGCCGCAGCGCCCCCTACTTAAGTGGTAAGCACAATTAACAAGACCGACCCCAGCATCAGCATTCCTTGATCTGCTCCCACAAGCGGGCGACCTGCTCGGCGCTGTCGGCCCTGATTCGGGCCAGATCCAGGGGGTAGTCCACCCCGGGATTCTCGACAAACCGCGTTGCCGTGAACTGACCATTGCTGGCCCGCAGAATATAGCCGCTGTCCTGGCACTGAGCCGAGGCCAGAAAGATCACACCGGGGGTCACCCACTGGGGCTTGAGGTTGTCCGGTTCGCCGTTAACGCCCCACATCCGGGTCTTGGCCACCGGCGCTACTGCGTTTACCAGGATGCCATCGGCGGCACCCTCCCTGCTCAGGGCATTCATGATGCCCAATTGTGCCATCTTGCCGGCGGCGTAGGCGGTCAGGCCCGGCTGGGCATAGGGCTGGTACATGGCCCGGTCCGAAGAGGTCAGCACCACCCGCGCCGCCGATGATTGGCGCAGGTACGGCCAGGCATGTTTGCACAGCCAGATCGGGCTATACACATTGATCCCCAGCGCGCGCTCGACAAACTCAGGCTGCGCTTCTTCAATAGCCTGGTAACCGACCCAGCCCGCGTTGTGGATCACAATATCCAGCCGCCCGAACGCTTCGACGGCCGTTTCGACCAACTGCCGGCAACCCGTCTCGCTGACCAAATCACCGTGATGACCGATCACGCTGTAGCCCTGGGCTGCCAGCGCTTGCGCGGCGTCATGGGCAACGGATGCATCTGCTGCTGCGCCTTGCCTGTCTGCGCCAATATCACTGATCAGCACATGGGCGCCCAGCCGTGCCAGCTCCCTGGCATAACTCAAGCCCAGGCCCCGGCCAGCACCCGTTACAATTGCGGTTTTGCCGTTAAAGTCCATAAGGATGCCCTCTTGATTGATACTTCACCGTAACAATCAAAAGGCGCGTTGTTTAATACCGTTCAACAGGCCCGTTGATACCCGCTGCCTATCAGCCCCTCTGTGAGAGCGGCGGTGTTCGCAGATAACCCCGTTCAAAGGAAGGAACACTGCACATGATCGAAACCCGACTGCTCCGTCAGTTCATCGCGGTGGCTGAGGAACTGCATTTCCACAAGGCCGCCGTGCGCCTGCACATGGCCCAGCCACCCCTGAGCCAGGCGATCAGCCGACTGGAAGACAAGCTGGGGTTAGCCCTGTTCACCCGCAGCAGGCGCGAGGTCAAGCTGACGCCCGCAGGCCAGGCCTTTTTGCAGGCGGCCTGTCGCACACTCAAGGAACTGGAACAGGGGGTGGAGTACGCCCGCCAGGTGGCGCAAGGGGTAGCCGGTGTGCTCACTGTCAGCGCGGTATCTATCGCGTACTACGAGCCGTTGCTCAACAGCCTCAGGCAGTTTCGCCAAACCTTTCCCCAGGTCCAGCTGGTGATCAAGGAAATGCCTTCCTCCAGCCAGGCCGAGGCGCTGCTGGCTGCCGAGACCGATATCGCCTTTATGCGCAAACTGCCCTTCATCGCAGCCGACATCGAATCGCGCCTGTTGCTCGACGAGGCCATAGTCATGGCCCTGCCCCTGGATCATCCCAAGGCGCAGTCAGGGCCCATCGAGCTGCGCGATTTTGCTTACGAAGACTTTGTCTTTACTCCACAAGCCCTGGGCAGCGGCTATCACGGCCAGTTGATCGGCCTGTGCGAAAACGCCGGGTTCTACCCCAGGGTGGTACAGGAGGCCGCACAGCTGCATACCCTGATCGGCCTGGTAAGTTGCGGTTTTGGCGTGGCCCTGGTGCCGCAATCCCTCGCCGGCTCGACGCTGCGCGACAAGGTAGCGTTCCGTCCGATCCGGCCGCTGACAGGCGCTGCCAACCCGACCATCGGCCTGTACATGAACTGGCATGCCCATAACCCGTCACCGCTGATACAGCACTTTATTGCCATGCTCGATGGCAACACTCAACCCTGAACAGGCTCAGCGAACCCCTTCAAGTACACTTGCTGGCATGGCTGCGCCGCATGAGTCGAGACTCAAGCCAGCAGTTCGCTGATCCATCTGACCTGTCGGGCAATTTCCTCCACCCGGGCTTCGGGCACGGCCTGGCGCGCCAGGGCAAGATTGCTCAGAACCTTGCGTTTTTCACCCAGCATACGTTGCCATTTACCCAGAAACAGCGGGCTGCGCGCCTGCATCTGGAAGGGGCCAAAGTACAATTGCTCGGCGGTATAGCTCACCGGCCCGATGCGTTCGGCGACGATGATTTCGTAGTAGAAACGGTTTTCCCGCAGCAGTTCTTCGCAAAGGATGTGGTAGTGGTTTTCCATCAGCCATTGCCGTAAAGGCTGCTCGCCGCCGTTGGGTTGCAGGATCAGGCGCTCCCGTCCGCTCAGGTGTGCCTTGCCACTTGCAAGAATATCGCGGATGGTCTCGCCGCCCATGCCGCAGATGCTGATCGCCGTAATCTCGTCCTGCGGCCTGATCGCTGCCAGGCCACTGGCATGGCGCACGCTAATGCGTTGCTCGAAGCCGTTTTCGCGCACGGTACGCCGGGCCGCCTGAAAGGGCGTCAGGGCCACCTCGCCCGCCACGGCGGCGGCAATGGCCCCCCGACGCAGCAACGCCACCGGCAGGTAGCCGTGGTCCGAGCCGATATCGGCCAGCCGCGCACCGGCCGGCATATGGGCTGCCACGCGCTCCAGACGCATGGACAATGTGTGTTCGTTCAACTGCTGTTCCTTTTCACCACGGATGCCCGCCAGTGTGGGGGGCGGCACATGATGCGCGGTGAGCAGGCCCGGGTAAAGCACCGGCACACGCCGCCCCTGAGGGAGCGGGCTTGCTCGCGATACCGCCGGCAAGCCCGGCTCCCACCTTTACCGAGCACGTCTTGCGGGGGATCAAGGTTGATATTACATATGGATATCCGTATATTCGAATTTCCATATGTATAGACAGAGAGTCACCATGCTCAGTCCCGCCGCACTGTTCAAATGCCTGTCCGATGAAACCCGCGCCAGGGCCACCTTGCTGATCGCCCGTGAGGGCGAGCTCTGTGTATGCGAACTGGTCTGTGCCCTGGATGAAAGCCAACCGAAAGTTTCCCGCCATCTGGCCCAGCTTCGAGGCTGCGGGTTGCTGCTCGACCGCCGCCAGGGGCAGTGGGTGTATTACCGTCTCAACCCGCAACTGCCGGACTGGGTGCGCAGCGTTCTTGAAACCACCCTGCTGGCCAACACCGAGTGGCTTGCGCACGACAGTGCCCGGCTCTCTGCCATGGGCGAGCGCCCGCTCAACACCATTGCCTGCTGCTGAGACGTCCGATGCTTATCGCCTTCGCAATTTTTTTGGTCACTCTGGTTCTGGTCATCTGGCAGCCCAAGGGCCTGGGGGTGGGCTGGAGTGCCTCACTGGGTGCGGTTGTGGCACTGCTTGCGGGGGCGGTGTCACTGCACGATATTGCCCAAGTG
The DNA here is from genome assembly GCF_005930585.1 of Pseudomonas sp. FSL W7-0098. Taxonomy (NCBI): domain Bacteria; kingdom Pseudomonadati; phylum Pseudomonadota; class Gammaproteobacteria; order Pseudomonadales; family Pseudomonadaceae; genus Pseudomonas; species Pseudomonas sp. FSL W7-0098. Next base: position 126,037 of record NZ_RXHW01000001.1, on the reverse strand, counting down.
TGGGCCATTGTATGGAATGCCACGGCCACTTTTATCGCCGTGATCATCATCAGCCTGTTGCTCGACGAAGCAGGTTTCTTTCAGTGGGCAGCCCTGCATGTGGCCCGCTGGGCCAAGGGTGATGGCCGCCGCCTGTTTGTGTTTACCGTGCTGCTGGGGGCCGGTGTATCGGCACTGTTTGCCAATGACGGCGCGGCACTGATCCTGACCCCCATCGTGATCTCGATACTGCTCGCCTTGCGCTTTTCTGCCGCCTCAACCCTGGCGTTTGTCATGGCCGCAGGCTTTATTGCCGATACTGCCAGCCTGCCGCTGGTGGTGTCGAACCTGGTCAATATTGTCTCGGCCGACTACTTCGGCCTGGGTTTCAGCGCCTATGCCGCGGTCATGGTACCGGTCAACTGCGTTGCAGTCGCCGCCACGCTGCTGGTGTTGTACGGGTTTTTCCGCCGCGATATTCCACGCCACTATTGTCTTGATGAGCTGCCCGAACCACGAAAGGCCATACGCGACCCGTTGACGTTTGCTGTCGGCTGGGGGGTTCTGGTCTTGCTGCTCACAGGCCTGTTTGCACTGGAACCACTGGGCATTCCAGTCAGCGCGATTGCTGCAGTGTGCGCCGCCCTGCTATTCGCTGTGGCTGCGCGCAGCCACGTCATTTCAACGCGACGGGTGTTGCGCGAAGCTCCCTGGCAGGTGGTGACGTTCTCACTGGGCATGTACCTGGTGGTGTACGGGCTGAAAAATGCCGGGCTGACCCACCACCTGACGCTGGTTCTCAATCAGTTGGCCGAGTCCGGCCTTTGGGCCGCCACCCTGGGCACCGGCGTGCTCGCCGCACTGCTGTCTTCGGTGATGAACAATATGCCCGGGGTCTTGCTCGGCGCGCTGTCAATCCAGGCCAGTGATGCCAGCGGGGTGATCCGCGAAGCGATGATCTACGCCAATGTCATCGGCTCCGACCTGGGCCCGAAAATCACCCCCATCGGCAGTCTGGCCACCCTTCTGTGGTTGCATGTGCTGGCACGCAAGGGCATTCGCATCACCTGGGGTTACTACTTCAAGGTGGGGCTGATCCTGACCCTGCCGATTCTGCTTGTCACCCTGTCTGCCCTGGCTTTGCGCCTGAGCCTTTAATACCACCGCAAAGAGCAACTACCATGCGTGTTCTGTTTATGTGTACCGCCAATAGCTGTCGCAGCATTCTGTCCGAAGCCATGTTCAACCATCTGGCGCCGCCAGGGTTCCAGGCCATCAGTGCGGGCAGTTTTCCCCGGGGGCAGGTGTTGCCCCGCAGCCTGCTCACCCTGCAAGAAGCCGGTATCGGCATAGACGGCCTGAGCAGCAAGGGCAATGACGCCTACGAAGACAACCCGCCGGATATTGTCATCACCGTCTGCGACAAGGCCGCCGCTGAGGCGTGCCCGGTGTATTTCGGCCCGGCCATCAAAGCCCACTGGGGGTTGGCAGACCCTTCAGAGGTCAAGGGTGACGAGGCGACCGTAACCGCCGCGTTCCACGCCACCCTGGCGCATATCGAAACGCGCTGCCGGGCCTTTTTCGCCCTGCCCTTTACCCGGCTTGAGCCCGCGGCACTTAAACGCGAACTCGACCGTATCAGCACCCTGTAACCGGAGCCACCATGAGCGACACACTGCCCAATCTCGACACCACATTGATTTCTGCCAAAACCGTGCAACCCGCTAGCCCGCACAAACCACGCATCCTGTTGTTATACGGTTCGACGCGGGAACGCTCGTTCAGCCGCCTGCTGGTAGAGGAAGCGGCCAGATTGCTCGAACACTTTGGCGCCCAGACTCGGATCTTCAACCCCTCGGGCCTGCCGCTGCCCGATGACGCCCCGAATGATCACCCCAAAGTCCAGGAACTGCTGGAACTGATGCAGTGGTCTGAAGGGCAAGTGTGGTGCTCGCCGGAACGGCATGGCGCGATGTCAGCTGTGTTCAAGGCGCAAATCGACTGGGTGCCTCTGGCATTGGGCGCGGTACGCCCGACTCAGGGCAAAACCCTCGCGGTGATGCAGGTGTGCGGCGGCTCCCAGTCATTCAATGTGGTCAACCAGTTACGCGTGCTGGGTCGCTGGATGCGCATGTTCACCATCCCCAACCAATCTTCGGTGCCCAAGGCCTATCTGGAGTTTGACCAGCACAACCGCATGAAACCGTCTGCGCTGTATGACCGCGTGGTCGATGTCATGGAGGAACTGGTGAAGTTCACCGTATTGCTGCGCGATCGCCCGGACCTGGTTGACCGGTATTCCGAACGCAAGGAGTCGGCGCAAGAACTGAGCCAGCGGGTCAATCAGCGCTCAATTTGAACAGTGGCTGTTGTTGAAGAAGTCGACGCGCGCCTCGACTTCTTCAACCTGGTCATTTACAGATGCCTGAACACCGCAGCCGCGATCACCCCTGCGGCAATTGCCGGCAGCGGCTTCTTGAGCAGCAGCATCACTGCTGCGGTGGTCAGCAAGGCCAGCCGTGCGCCGTTATCGCCGTTGAGGGCCAGGGGCGCGAGCAAGGCGACCAGCACCGAGCCCGACATGGCGCTGATAAATTGCTGCACCCGGTAGTTGATGGGCACGAAGGACATCACGAAAACGCCCCCCAAACGCGTAATCAACGTGACCACAGCCATAATCAGAACAATGATGAAGGTGCCGTAACCGGCGATATCGATGCTCATTTTTTCTTCTCCATCCACACCGCACCCAACACCCCGCCCGCCAATGCGCCGACCACCACATGGCTGTTTTCAGGCAAATAGCGGTACGCCAACAGCGACGAGGCGCCCGCCACGCACCAGATAATCAGCATGCGCAGGTTTTTTTGCCCGCCGATTACCATCGCCAGCAGAAAACAGCCCATCACCATGTCCAGGCCCAGGCTGACCGGGTCCTCAATTGCGCTGCCGAAGTACACGCCCAGCCAACTGCCCAGCACCCAGGCCGCCCACAGGGCTATGCCACCGCCCAGGATCAGGCCGATGCCCGATTTGCCGCTGTTGAATGCCTGCATCGACATTGCCCAGTTGGCATCCGAGATCACCATCATCACCCCGTAGCGCTTGGCCGCAGGCAGCTCGCGCAGCCAGGGATACAAGGTCGCACCCATCAGCAGATGGCGGGCATTGATGGCAAACACCGTGACGATCAGGGGCACTACCGGGACCTGCGCCCCCCAGAGATCAAGGGCACCAAACTGCGAGGCCCCGGCAAATACCAAAGCGCTCATCAACAAACTGGCGCTGTTGTCCAGACCGGTCTGCGCGGCAGCCAGACCGAAGGCCACACCGAACACCACCACAAACATGGAAATGGGCAACAGCTGCTTGAAACCATCCCCTACCTCGGCCCAGTTCAGCTCGACCACGCTTTTATCACTGCTCGACAACACACCACCCCTTCTGCGCTACGCCACACTGTTTTTATGCCCGCATTATGCGGGGCTGAATCTAATGCACAACAGTGCGCAGGTGTGAAAGGTGTCGCAATGTCAGGGTTGGCGCGGCGTTTTCAGACAGGCCCGGCTGTTTGTGCCCGGGTTGCGTACGAACCCCTCGACCACGATATACAGCAGCGGGCCGATGGCGACGAAAACCGCGGTCAGCAGCAGGTACGGCAGCACACTGGCCAGCGAGCGGCCTTTACCGCGTGCATCGCGGTACATCCACACGCAAGCCAGCGCCGCCATCAGGTACAGGTCGATCACCACTTGAGCCGTGTCCGGGCTGGCCATCAGTTCCAGTCCGAAAGCTGCAAGGGACTGGTGGGCGGTCAACATCGTGAAGATTGTGTAAGCAGAGAACCCGAGCAACGCGGCAAGGGCGAGACAGGATTTTTTCATTAGCGTTACCTAATCGACGAAGTGGACAAGGCTCCAGTTAGTGATACTTTTCCCCCACCGGCAATGACCTCACAGGTCATGGACTCAGCCTTTTGCCCCTGCCAGAGTTTATGGATGAACAACCTGACCTTTCCCCGCATCAACACCCCGACAACCGCTGGCCCGCAGCTGCGTCTGCTGCGCCGTCAGGCCGGTATGAGCCAGCTGGAGCTGGCCTTGATCACGGGTATTTCCCAACGCCATTTGAGCTGCATCGAAACCGGGCGCGCCAAACCCGGCCCCGGCACCTTGCATAACCTGCTGATGGCCCTCGAGGTACCGCTGGAGCAGTGCAACAGCCTGTTTCTGGCCTCGGGTTATGCGCCGCGCTACGAGACAACGCCGCTCTCTTCGCCGGCCATGGAGGCCGTACGTGAGGCCATCAGCCATGTGTTGCACGCCAACAACCCCGCCCCGGCGATTGTGTTGGGCAGCCACTGGCAGGTGCTGGATGCCAACGCCAGCACCGCAGCCCTGTTCAGCCTGGTCGGGCTACCCGCAGACGCGGCCCGGGACTTGAACCTGCTGACCACACTGCTGCAACCCGGCGGCCTGGGTGATTACCTGATCAACCCCGAAGAAATAAGAACCCTGGCCTGGCAACGGGCGACACGCGAGGCCCTGTCCAACCCCGTACTGGCCAGTCTTATGCAAACCCTCAGCGCCCCGGACACCCTCGCGGCCCTGCCCCGGGAACTGCCGCCACTGGTCTTGACCCGCATTGCCTGCGTCCATGGCGAGCTGAACTTCATGTCCACCTTCACCACATTCGGCATGCCGCTCGATATCACCGTAACCTCAATGCGTATCGAGCATCTGATCCCGGCGGATGCACAAACCTGGCAGATCATGACAGCGGCTTATGAGCGCTCACGGGGCTGAAGATCCGTCAGTCCTGGCAAAAACGGATGCGGTTGCCAAACGGGTCATGAACCTCCAGCACCCGTCCCCAGCCCTGCTGGACAATCTGCGGGCGGCCATAACCGTAGCGCTTGGCCATTAGCTCGTCGTGCAGCAACTCGATATTGTCCATGGGTACGAATACCGTGGAGCCGGGGCTGGCATCGCCATGATGCTCGGAAAGATGCAGTTGCAAGCCGCTGCGGCTGATGCCCAGATAGAGCGGCAAACCTGCTTCGAAGCGGTGCTCGAACTCAACGCTGAAACCCAGGAAATCCAGATAGAACTCTCGGGCCTTGGCCTCATCAAACATCCGCAATATCGGAATCGGCCTGTCGAAGCTAATTGCCGGCGCAGCACTCTGCACAGGCAGCCGTGCACTGGCCGTATTCCAGTCCTTGTAACCCAGTTGCCTGGCAACCAGTTCAAGGGCGATGGCATGGGTGACTTCCAGATTGCGCGCCTGCAGCGAGGTTCGCAGGCTCTTGGCCATCTGTTTGGCTTGCTCGATTGACAGCATCAGTGCTCCCGGGGGCGAAGGCTTTTGGTGCTCGCGTTGCCAAACCTCGACCGTCAAGAGAGAGGGGAAAAGGCAGATAATCATGCTTTCACCTTCCCATGGGGAGCGAGCGGCGGGCAGCATCGGCCAGTGCCGATAGTACACAAGCCCTGCACCGGGTTACAGCCTCAACGCCCCTGCATGACATATGCTTGAAAGCACCTTCAGCGATCACTCAGGCAAACCCATGGGCTCGACTTTCTATTCAAGCTGGACATTCTGGGCATTACTTTCGGCGGTGTTCGCTGCCATTACGGCGATTTTCGGCAAAATTGGCATTACCGGCATCAACTCCGATTTCGCCACCTTACTGCGTACCGTCGTCGTGCTGGTGAGCCTGGCACTGATCCTCTACGCAACCGGCCAGTATCAGTCGCTGGGCTCGATTTCGGCGCGCAGCTATGTGTTTCTGGTGCTCTCGGGGCTGGCCACCGGGGCCTCGTGGATCTGCTATTACCGAGCCCTGCAACTGGGCCAGGCGTCACTGGTGGCGCCGGTGGACAAACTCAGCGTGGTGATCGTGGCCGTGCTGGGCGTGACGCTGCTGGGTGAAAAGCTCGATATTCGCCAATGGGCGGGGATCAGCCTGATTACCGTGGGTGTGGTGTTGCTGGCGTGGCGGCGATAGGTGCCCTTTGGCACCACGACACTTTCAGACAGATACGCGGCCCGGGGAGTGACTTTTCCTGCAAGCCAATCCTAGTATTGCCGCGCGTCACCCTGCCGCAAAAAAATAACGTATGGAAACTCAGCAAATGCCCTTCACCCGTACCCTTCTTGCCCTGTCTTTGGGCATGGCTTTAATGCACAACCCGGCCTTCGCCGCCCCGCCGCTGTCGATGGTCGATGGCGTTGCCCAGGTCAATACACAGGACAGCAATGCCTGGGTCGAGATCAACAGAGCCGCGTTCGTCCACAACATTGGCGTGTTGCAAGCGACTGTGGGCGACAAATCGAAAATCTGCGCCGTGCTCAAGGCCGATGCCTACGGTCACGGCATCGGCCTGCTGATGCCTTCAATCATCGCTACCGGTGTGCCTTGCGTTGGCGTGGCGAGCAATGAAGAGGCTCGCGTGGTACGTGAAAGCGGCTTCAAGGGCCAACTGATCCGTGTGCGTACGGCAGCCCTCAGCGAGCTGGAAGCGGCGCTGCCGTACAATATGGAAGAGTTGGTGGGCAACCTTGATTTCGCCGTCAAGGCCAGCCTGATTGCCGAAAAACACGGCCGTCCGCTGGTGGTGCACCTGGGCCTGAACTCCAGCGGCATGAGCCGCAACGGCGTGGAAATGACCACCGCCGAGGGCCGCCGCGACGCGGTCGCCATCACCAAGGTGCCGAACCTGGAAGTGCGCGCGATCATGACCCACTTCGCGGTAGAAGACGCCGACGACGTGCGTGCAGGGCTCAAGGCGTTCAACGAGCAGGCACAATGGCTGATCAATGTTGCAGAACTCGATCGCAGCAAAATCACCCTGCATGCGGCCAACTCGTTCGCCACCCTGGAAGTGCCGGAATCGCATCTGGACATGGTTCGCCCGGGCGGTGCGTTGTTCGGCGACACGGTGCCGTCGCACACCGACTACAAGCGCGTGATGCAATTCAAGTCCCATGTCGCTTCGGTCAACAGCTACCCCAAGGGCAACACCGTGGGCTATGACCGCACCTGGACGCTGGGGCGCGACTCGAAACTGGCCAATGTCACCGTGGGTTACTCCGACGGTTACCGCCGTGCCTTTACCAACAAGGGTATCGTGCTGATCAACGGCCATCGCGTGCCGGTGGTGGGCAAGGTCTCGATGAATACCCTCATGGTCGACGTTACAGACGCGCCGGATGTCAAAAGCGGCGACGAAGTGGTGTTGTTCGGGCAACAGGGCAAGGCCGAAATCAGCCAGGCGGAAGTTGAAGACATCAACGGTGCATTGCTGGCCGACCTGTATACGGTGTGGGGCAACTCCAACCCGAAGATCCTGGTCGAGAAGTAGGGCCTGCATAGAGCTTGTAGAGACTCTGTTGCAGGTCAAGCCCTAGTGTGGGAGCGAGCCTGCTCGCGAACGACTTCGCGAGCAGGCTCGCTCCCACATCTGACACAGCGCGAAACATTCCCGAGCATACGTTAATGAGAAGCGCTATCATTGCGATCCTTGTCAGTGTCTGCTCCGGGATTGCAATCGATGCTCACGTCCTCCCCTTCCTCACGCCGTGCCGTGGGTGAACTCTATGTTCAGCATCACGGCTGGGTGGTGCAGTTGCTGCGCCGCAAGCTGGGCAATCAGGAGCAGGCTCTGGATCTGGCCCAGGACACGTTTGTGCGCATGCTGCGTACCGACACACCCGCGCCGCTGCGCGAACCCCGGGCCTATCTCACCACCATTGCCAGCCGCCTGTGCGGCCAATACTTCCGTCGTCAGGCGCTGGAGCGGGCCTATATGGAGTCCCTGGCGCTCCTGGAGCCGCAGCTTGTGCCCTCCCCGGAATCTCGCCTGCTGGTGTTGGAGGCACTGGACGCCGTCGGCCAGGTGCTCGATGGCCTGGGCGCAAAAGTGCGGGAGATTTTTTTACTGTCGCAACTGGACGGCCTGACCTACCCGCAGATCGCCGAACGCATGGGCCTGACCGTCAACGTGGTGCAAAAAGCCATGCTCAAGGCTTACCGACACTGCTACAGCGCGGTCTACACCGGGTGAGTCTGTTCGAGCCCACCAACACCCAGCGCCTCGACCAGGATGTGGTCGAGCAAGCCTTGCAGTGGATGGTCACCGTGCAATCGGGCGTCAGCACCGAGGCCGAGCTTCTGGCCTGCCAGCATTGGCGCGCGCAATCCGCGCAACATGAACTGGCCTGGCAGCGCCTCACCGGGCTTAATACCGACATTCGCGACAGCACCCGCATGCTGCCTGCCGCCGGTGCCCGGACGTTGCTGCGCTCGCGCAATGCCCCGGGCAGACGCACGCTGCTCAAGGGCTTTGCCGGCCTGGGCGTGATGCTGGCCACCGGCTATGGGGTGCGGGAACGGGTGCTGCTGCCAGAGCTGTTCAGTGACTATCGCACCGCCACCGGCGAGCGGCGCCAGTTAACTCTGGCAGAGGGTGTCGACCTGACCCTCGACACCCACACCGCCCTCGATACCCGCACCACCGCCGCTGGCACGGAACTGTTCCTGAGCCTGGGCCGCGTGCTGGTCAGCGCTGGCGATATCAGGCTCAGCACCGCCAATGGCCAGGTGCTGCCCGCGCCCCGCTCACGCCTGGTGATCAGCCACAACCTGCCGTGGCAGGCAGGCACCCAGGTCCAGGTGCTGAGCGGCAGTGCATCGATCAAGCTGGCACGGGGCGACAGCTTGAGTCTGGATGCCGGCCAGCAGGTAACGTTCGACAGCCAGACAGACAGCACACCGCGCCCGGTCACGGTCGGTGCCGATGCCTGGGTCAACGGCCTGCTGATCGCCGAACGCATGCCACTGGGCCAGGTGATTGCCCAGCTCAACCTCTACCTCCGTGGCGTGGTGCGCTGCGACCCGCAAGTCGCGGCATTGCGGGTGTCGGGATCGTTCTCCATCGACCGCCCCGATGCCAGCCTCGACCTGCTCACGCGGGTGCTGCCAATCCGCGTGCAGCGAGTGTTTGGCTACTGGGCCAACGTGGTCGCGGCCTGAAAATAATTATTTTCAATACCGCCGGCAGTTTTTCTTATCTGGTGCATCAAGTTCAGGGAAGACGCTGATTAACAGCGCAACGCCGACCCTTTTCACACATGGACAGTCTTTATGCACAGCCGACTTACCCCCCTCGCCGGTGCCTTGCGCACCTTTGTATTCGGTTTATCCATTGCCACGGCCAGCCAAGGCGCATTCGCAGCCTCAGGCAGCCAGCATGCCTACAGCATTGCGCCGGGCAGCCTGGACGCGGTGCTGGGCAGTTTTGGCCAACAGTCCGGGGTGATGATCGCGGTGGATTCGAGCCTGACAACCGGTATGCGCAGCAGTGGCTTGAGCGGCAACTTTGCCGTCGACGAAGGCCTGCAACGGCTGCTCGCCCCGCTGGGCCTGCAGGCGGTCACTGACGGCGACGGTTACCGGGTTGTTGCCAGACCAGCGCAAGGCAACGGTGAACTGCAATTGCAGGCCACCCAGGTCACCTCCAACCAGCTTGGGACCATCACCGAAGGCAGCGGCTCGTATACCCCCGGCACCATCGCCACGGCCACACGCATGGTACTGACGCCACGGCAAACGCCGCAGTCGATCACCGTGATTACCCGCCAGCATATGGATGATTTCGGCCTCAACTCCATCGACGAGGTGATGCGCCATACCCCTGGCATCACCGTCTCGACCTTCGACAGCGAGCGCACCAACTACTATGCCCGCGGTTTCTCGGTGGAGAACTTCCAGTACGACGGCATTCCCACCCTGCGCAACTCGGCGTACTCCTCGGGCCAGACCCTGAGTGACATGGCCATCTACGACCGCGTGGAAATCCTCAAGGGCGCCACGGGCCTCTTGACCGGTGCCGGAGCCCCGGGGGCGACGATCAACCTGATCCGCAAAAAACCGACCCGCGAATTCAAGGCCAGCATCGATGTCGGTGCCGGCAGTTGGGATAACTACCGCACCCAGGTTGACGTCAGCGGCCCGCTGACCGACAGCGGCAACATTCGCGGCCGTGCCGTGGCGGCCTACCAGGACAAGCACTCGTTCATGGACCGCTATGAGCGCAAGACCGGGGTCTATTTCGGCACCCTCGAAGCCGACCTCAGCGATGACACCCTCCTGACCCTGGGCTTTGATTACCAGAACAACGACCCCCACGCCTCGGGCTGGTCGGGCAGCCGCCCGCTGTTCGACCGCAACGGCGAGCGTATCGACGTCAAGCGCTCGTACAACAACGGCGCCAACTGGAGCCGTTGGGAGCAGACCACCCAGAGCGTGTTCGCGACCCTGGAGCACAGCTTCGCCAACGGCTGGGTCGGCAAGGGCCAGTTGACCCATCAGGTCAACAGCTACGATGCGCCGCTGGGTTCGGTCATGAGCGGCCCCTTCCCGGCCACCGGCCTGTCGTCGATCTATGCCAACAAATTCACCGGGAACACCCGCACCGACGCCGCCGATGCCTACTTCAGCGGCCCCTTCAGCCTGGCTGGCCGCGAGCATGAACTGGTGATCGGCGCATCGGCCTCCAGCGCCCACTGGCAAGGCAAGGACTACGGCAACCCGACCTTCCTCAGCGCCAACGTCATTGATTTCTGGAACTTCGACGGCAAGACCACCGAGCCGGACTGGGGCGCACCGACCCAATACAACGACACCACCACACGCCAGACCGCAGGCTACATCAGCGCACGCTTCAACCTGACCGACGACCTTAACCTGCTGTTGGGCACACGGCTGGCCAACTACTGGCTGACCGGGGATTACCACACCACCGAGACCGGCCGCCTCGTGCCTTACGTGGGTGTTACCTACGACCTGAACGACAACTTCACCGCGTATGCCAGCTATACCGACATTTTCATGCCGCAAACCTACAACCGCGATCGCAACAACAAAGTGCTTGAGCCCGATGAAGGCAAAAACTACGAAGTGGGAATCAAGGGCGAGTTTTATGGCGGCAGGTTGAACACCAGCCTGGCCTATTTCGAGGTACATGAAAGCAACCGCGCCGAACCGGACGCCGAGTACAACGCCGATCCGACCAACCCGTCGATCCTCTATGCATCAGTCGGCACCAAGGCCAAGGCCAAGGGCTTCGAAGCCGAGATGTCCGGCGAACTGGCACCGGGCTGGCAGGCCCAGGCCGGTTTTACTCACAAGGTCATTCGCGGCAGCGACGACGAAAAAATCTCGACCTGGGAGCCCGAGGACCAGTTGAGCCTCTACACCACCTATAAATTCAAGGGGCCGCTGGACCGCTTGACCATCGGTGGCGGCGCGCGCTGGCAGAACCGCAGCTGGCAGAACATCTACAACCGCGCCAAGGACCAGTACCAGGACTTCAGCCAGGACGCTTACTGGCTGGTCGATGCAATGGCCAAGTACCAGGTCAGCGAGCACCTGTCCACCACACTCAACGTCAACAACCTGTTCGACAAGCAGTACTACACCAATATCGGCTTCTACAACACGGCGTATTACGGTGACCCGCGCAATGTAATGGTCAATACCCGCTGGGATTTCTAAGGCGCACTCTTTGCGCCCGCTGGACACTCAAGCACTGACCCAGCGCTACTCGAGATCTCCCAATGGAATAATCTGCGCGCTGCCATGGCGCACTCCGCGCTCGGCCATCACCTGGCGCGTCAGTTGCGCCACCTCGCCGACCGTGCCCTTGAGCACCGAGACTTCCATGCACTTGCCCTGGTCCAGATGCACATGCAGCGTCGACAGGGTCAGGTCATGGTGCTCGTGAAAGGCCGTGTTCAGACGCTTGGACAGCTCCCGGGTGGCGTGGTCATAGACGTAACTCAAGGTTGCCACGCAGGCACTTTGCGGGTCGCCCTGCTCCGGTTCCAGCAGGCCGGCGCGCAACAGATCGCGGATGGCCTCGGAGCGCCCCTGGTAGCCGTGGGTGCCAACGCGCTCATCAATTTCGGCCAATAAAGCATCGTCCAGCGAAATAGTGACCCTCTGCATCTAATCGGCCTCGCAGTTATGAACTTTTGACATAGACTTCATACCCAGCATCTGATCAGGCCACTGGCCATCAACTGAGGGAGACGCAGTGTGAAGCAGTCATGGACTAAAAAACAGCTGACCTTATGGATGATTGGAGCCTGCCTGAGCGCAGGCTTGCCGACTGCATGGGCGGGCGATGCGGCCCCCACACTGACCTACTCGTGGCCAACCAATGCCGGGCCGCTGGACCCTCGCGGCTATTCGCCGAACCAGATGTATGCCCAGGCCATGGTCTATGAACCGCTGGTGCGCTACACCGCCCAAGGCACTCTGGAACCCTGGCTGGCCACGTCATGGACAGTGTCAGCAGATGGCAAGACCTACACCTTCACCCTGCGCGACGGTGTGACCTTCAGTGACGGCAGTTCGTTCAACGCAGCCGCAGCCAAGGCCAACCTCGACGCGGTGCTCGCCAACAGCAAGCGTCATCAGTGGATGGAGCTGGTCTCCACCCTGGAGCGTGTCGAAGCACCGGACGAGCACACCCTGGTGCTGGTGCTTAAACACCCCTACTACCCGACCCTGATGGAACTGGCGCAGGTTCGCCCGTTGCGCTTTGCCGCCCCCGAGGCAAAGCCCGGCGTGCCGGTGGGCACCGGGCCCTGGGTACTGACGCAAACCCGCCGTGGCGAGTTCGACCGCTTCGAGCGCAACCCGCACTACTGGGGGCCCAAACCGGGCTATGGTTCGGTACTGGTGAAAGTCATCTCCGACCCGGACAGCCGCGCCATTGCCCTGCAAACCGGTGAAATCGACCTGATTCAGGGTGCCGACGGCGAAATCTCCCCCGGTACCTTTGTGCGCCTGCGCGATTCGGGCTTCAAGACGGCCATTTCCGCACCGCTGGCCACCCGTACCGTGGCAATGAATACCGGCCTGGCTCCGACCAATGAACTGGCCGTGCGCCAGGCGATCAATCAGGCCGTGGACAAGGACACTATCATTGCCAAGGTGCTGCATGGCCAGGAGCCGCGGGCCGATGCGCTGTTCGCCAGCAACATGCCGTATGCCGACCTGGGCCTCAAGGCACTGCCCTACGACCCCGAGCAGGCCAAAAAAAACCTGGAAGCGGCAGGCTGGAAAGTCCCTGAAGGCAAACGCATTCGTGAAAAAAACGGCCAGCCGCTAAGTATCGAACTGGTGTTTCTGGGCCCCAGTGCCCTGCAAAAAAACCTCGCCGAAATCATTCAGGGCGAACTGGCCAAGGTCGGCATCGACGTCAAGTTGCGCGCCGAAGAAGACGGTGCCCTGGTGCAGCGCCAGCGCGAGGGCAAGTTCGGCATGATCTTCGCCGATACCTGGGGCGCTCCCTATGACCCGCACTCGTTTGTCAGCTCCATGCGCTACGCCGGACACGCCGACTACATGGCCCAGCTCGGCCTGCCGATGAAGGCGGCCATCGACCGGAAAATCGCCGAAGTACTGGGCAAAACCGACGAGGGCAAGCGCGCTGACGATTACCGCGAGATCCTCACCACCCTGCACGATCAGGCCGTGTACCTGCCGATCTCACACCTGACGGCCATCAGTGTCAGCGGAAAAAACGTCGACAATGTTCAATTCGGCAGCACGCTGTTTGATGTGCCGTTCGAAGTGATGCACCCCACCACAGGGAAGCCATAAACCATGCTGCGCTATATTATCCTGCGGCTTGTGCTGCTGATCCCGGTGCTGCTGGGGGTGTCACTGATCGTCTTTGTTTTACTGCACCTGGGCAATGGCGACCCGGCCCTGGACTACCTGCGCCTGTCGCAGATCCCTCCAACCGACGCTGCGCTGGCCGAGGCACGCCACGCACTGGGCCTGGACCGGCCACTGCCCGAACAGTACCTCACCTGGCTGTGGAACGCCGTGCACCTGGACTTCGGCACCTCCTATATCACCGGGCGCCCGGTGCTCGATGACATCCTCTATTACCTGCCCGCCACCCTTCAGCTGGGTGGTCTGGCGCTGCTTGCCACGCTGGTAATGAGCATTCCGCTGGGTCTGGCGGCGGCCCGCTGGAAAGGTCGCTGGCCCGACCAGGTGGTGCGTTTCATCACCTTTATCGGTGTTTCCATGCCCAATTTCTGGTTGGCTTTTTTGCTGATTGCATTGTTCTCGCTGTGGCTGGGCTGGCTGCCGCCGATGGGCCGTGGTGGTCCGCAGCATCTGCTGATGCCGGTGCTGGCGATTGCCCTGATGTCGATGTCGATCAACGCCCGCCTGCTGCGCGCCAGCCTGCTGGATGTGCGTGAGCATCGACACGTGTTTTATGCCCGGGCCCGTGGCCTGAACGAAAAGCGTGTATGGCGCGACCATATCCTGCGCAATGCCTGGATGCCGCTGGTGACCGCCACCGGCATGCACATTGGCGAGTTGCTCGGAGGTGCCCTGGTGATCGAAACCATCTTCGCCTGGCCCGGCGTTGGCCGCTTCGCGGTCAGCGCCGTGCTCAACCGTGACTTCCCGGTGATGCAATGCTTCACCCTGCTGCTGACCACACTGCTGGTGCTGTGCAATCTGGTGGTGGACATCTGCTACGCCTGGCTAGACCCGCGCACACGTTTCTCGGGGGTGATGGCATGAGCGCAATAGCGGCGGTCTATACCGGCAAAAAATACGCCGCGCGCATCGGCTACGGGCTGGTTGCCCTGCTGTTGCTGATGGCGCTGTTCGGCCCCTGGCTGGCACCCTACGACGCCACCCTGGTGAATCTGGACGAGCGCTTGCTGCCCGCCAGTACCAGCCATTGGCTGGGCACCGACCACCTGGGGCGCGACGTGCTCTCGCGCCTGATCGTCGGTACGCAACTGTCCCTGGGCAGCGTGGTGCTGGTGCTGGGTCTGGTACTGGTGCTGGGCGTGGTGATTGGCGGTATCGCCGGGATAGTCGGCGGCAAGCTCGACATGTTCCTGATGCGCCTGTGCGACATGTTCCTGACCTTCCCGACCCTGGTGCTGGCGTTTTTCCTGATCGCCTTGCTGGGTACCGGCCTGACCAACGTGATCATCGCCATCGCGCTGTCCCACTGGGCCTGGTATGCGCGGATGGTTCGCGGCATGGTGCTGGCCCAGCGTAACCGGGATTATGTGCTGGCTTCACGACTGGCCGGTGCCTCGCGCCTGACCAGGCTGCGCCAGCATGTAATGCCCAACGTCGTGGGGCAACTGCTGGTGCTGGCGTCGATGGACATTGGCCACATGATGCTGCACGTCTCGGGCTTGTCCTTTCTGGGTCTGGGCGTCAGCCCGCCAACCCCCGAGTGGGGCGTGATGATCAACGATGCCAAGGAGTTTATCTGGACCCAGCCGCAGTTGCTGCTGTGGCCGGGCCTGATGATCTTTATCTCGGTGATGGCCTTCAACCTGCTGGGCGACGCCTTGCGCGACCGCCTTGACCCCAGCGTACTGGCGGAGATCAAGGAATGAAACACACATTGGTGATTCGCGACCTGACCCTCAAACACCGGCAACGCACCCTGGTCGACCGGGCCGAACTGACCCTCAGGGCCGGCCAGGTGCATGCGCTGGTCGGTGCCAGCGGTTCAGGAAAATCGCTAACCAGCCTGGGCATCCTCGACTTGTTGCCTCCTGGCGTACACAGCAGCGGCGCCACCCTGTTGCTGGATGGCCAGGTGGTGGATGCTGCGCAATTACGTGGGCGCGAAGTGGCATTGGTGCTGCAGAACCCGCGCAGCGCCTTCAACCCGGTACGCTCACTGCGCCAGCATGCCCTTGAAACCCTCCAGACCCGCGACCTGCACGGTGCCGAGGCCGAGCAGCTGATTCAGAGCACCTTGCAGGAAGTGGGCCTGCACGATGCTCAACGGGTGCTCGATTCATTTGCCTTTCAACTGAGCGGCGGCATGCTGCAACGGATGATGATCGCCCTGGCCCTGCTCGCCGACAGCCGTTTTTTGCTGGCTGACGAACCTACCAGCGATCTGGATGTTGTGGCGCAGGCACGTTTTCTCGACCTGCTGGAACGGCTGGTAGCGCAGCGCAACCTTGGCGTGCTGCTGATCACCCATGACATGGGCGTGGTGGCGCGCTGCGCCGATCAGGTCAGCGTCATGGCCCACGGCCGTATTGTCGAACAGGCCGATGTTCACCGGCTGTTCAATTCACCGCAAAGCCAGGAAGCACGCACGCTGCTGGCAGCACACCACTCATTGACAATGGAGAGCTGCGCGCCATGAGTTTTATTCAGGTACGCGACCTTGAGCACGGTTACAGCGCTGGCGGGCTGTTCAGCAAACGGCATCGGGTACAGGTGCTGAGCGGCTTGAATCTGGACCTGCACGAAGGTCAAAGCCTTGGCCTGCTGGGAGGTAGCGGCAGCGGTAAAAGCACCCTGGCGCGCCTGCTGA
Source organism: Pseudomonas sp. FSL W7-0098 (assembly GCF_005930585.1). NCBI lineage: Bacteria > Pseudomonadati > Pseudomonadota > Gammaproteobacteria > Pseudomonadales > Pseudomonadaceae > Pseudomonas > Pseudomonas sp. FSL W7-0098. Next base: position 109,652 of record NZ_RXHW01000001.1, on the reverse strand, counting down.
TGGGGCTGGAAAGCGCCGACCAGGGCAGCATTGTGTTCAAGGGTCAGCCTCCGTTTTTACAGCGTGTGCAGATGGTCTTTCAGGATGCCCTCAGCGCTTTCAACCCCCAGCGCAGCATTGGCTGGAGCATTGCCGAGCCTTTGCGCCATCTTTCAGACATGGACGCCTCGGCGTGCAGGGCCCGGGTTGAGCAATTGCTCCAGCAAGTCCAGCTTGAGGCCCGTGACATCGACAAGCTCCCGGCACAACTGAGCGGCGGGCAACTGCAGCGCGCCGGTATTGCCCGGGCCATGGCGATCGGCCCGCAGCTGATTATCCTCGACGAAGCCCTGTCCAACCTTGACCGGGTGCTGCAAGTGCAGATTCTGGATTTGCTCGCACAGGTACGGCGCGAGTCGGGCACCGGTTTTTTGCTGATCACCCATGACCTGAGCCTGGTGCAGCGTTTTTGCCAACGGGTGGTAGTACTGGCAGACGGCAAGCTGGTGGAAGACCTGCCGGTCACGGCGCAGATGCGCTTTACTCACCCGGCTGCGCGAACCTTGCAGGAGGCGGTGTTGCCGGCGATGCCCAGGGCCAGAAGCGTTCGTGAGCCGCAGTTGCAGGCCTGAAACGGCTAACACCCACAAACCGTAGCAGTTGCCTCGTTCCTTCGACAGCGGCTACAGGAAACTGCAACTGTGGGAGCGAGCAGGCTCGCTCCCACAATAGGGCTTGACCTGTAACAGAGTATCGACAAAGGTTGGCTTCACGTTCCGCTTTTAACCTTGCTCCACACCCGCGTGCGCACCCGTTCAAGCTTGAGCGGCAACGGCTCCAGCGGGAACAAAGTGGCCATGACTTTCTCGTCAGGGTAGATATCCGGGTTATCGCGCAACGACGGGTCCATCAGTGGCCTGGCGTCCTGGTTCGCATTGGGATATTTGAGGTAGGCCGAAGTCCGGGCTATCACCTGCGGGCGCAGCATGTAGTCGATAAAGGCCAGCCCCTGCTGCGGGTTGGGCGCGTCGTTGAGCAACACCATGCTCTCAACCCAGATCGGCGCCCCTTCACGGGGGATGCTGTAGCGGATGTTGCGCCCATTGCCGGCCACCTGCGAGGCGGTTTTGGCGTCTTGCACCCCGCCTGCCCAACCCAGCACCACGCAGACGTTGCCATTGGCCAGGTCGGTAATGAATTTCGACGAGTCAAAATAGCGGATATAAGGACGTAACGTCAGCAGCAACGCTTCGGCCTTGGCATAGTCCCGGGGGTCGCTGCTGTTGTATGGCAAGCCGAGGTAGTGCAACGCAATTGGAATGATTTCACCGGGGGCATCGAGCATGGCTACACCGCACTGGCTCAATTTGCTCAGGTTCTCGGGCTTGAAGATCAGGTCCCAGGAATCCACCGGCGCATCCGGCCCAAGTATCGCCCTGACCTTGTCGACGTCATAACCCACCCCGGTAGTGCCCCACAAATACGGCACGGCATAACGATTGCCGGGGTCATTGCTCTGCATCTTGGCAAGGATGGCCGGGTCCAGGTGTGCGAGGTTGGGCAACTGCCCCCGATCGAGTTCCTTGAGCACCCCGGCCTTGATCAGGTTGGGTAGCAGGTCACCGGTGGCCACAACCACGTCATACCCGCTGCGACCGGCCATCAGCTTGCTTTGCATCACATCGCTGTTGTCGAACACGTCGTACATCGAGGCTGTGCCGGTTTCGGCCTGGAAGTTTTTCATCGTGTCCGGAGCGATAAAGTCGTACCAGTTGTAGATATTCACCTGAGGTTCGGCGGCGTGAACCAGGCTGCAACCCAATAGCGCAGCCAGGGCAAGTCCCGTCGTGTTTTTAGTCTTCATTGGCTGGCTCCGATCAACAGTTCGCGACGCCCGTCCGAGTGCTCAATCTGTTCACCCGACAGCAGCAAGCGACGATCCTTGAGGTAGTCGTAGTCTCGCCGGGCAGCCTTGGGCTGATCCAGATCCAGCGCTACAACATGGCGAATCTCATCGCGCCCGGCCTCGAGCAACACCCGCCCGAACGGATCGACCGCCATGCTGCCACCCGCGAACACCAGCCCGTCATCCCCGCTACCGACGCGATTGACCATCACCGCAAACGCCTGGTTCTCCTGGGCACGGGCCATGATCGAGGTACGATGCACCGGGCCGTAGGGGTCCATATTGCCGTTGGTGACAATGATCAGTTCAGCCCCCAGTTGCGCCAGTGCTCGGCCGGTTTCCGGCAGTTCAATGTCATAACAGATCAGCAGGCCAACCCGCACGCCCTGCCAGAGCACGGTGGTAAAACGGTCGCCGGGGGTAAAGTCGCCGCGTTCACTTGGCCACAAATGGGTCTTGCGGTACTGCAAGGCGATCCCCTCGGGCGTGACCAGTACCGAGGTGTTATAGAAGGTGCCGTGATGATTTTCCGCCAGCCCCACCACCACACTGACTCCACGTTCACGTACGGCCTGCAATACCGCACCCAGGGTCGGGCCGGTCAATGGCTCCGCCACCTGCGCCAGTTGCTGGCCGCCGACAAAGCCGGTCAGGTGGGTCTCCGGGAATACCAGCAGCGCAGTATCGTCAGCGCAGCTGGCGATGGCGCTCAATGTACGCGACAGGTTATAAGCGGTGTCGCCGTCACGGCCTGCCAGTTGCACCAGTTCAATGTTCATCTCGGATCCTTGCAGGGTGGGATGAGCCGAGTATGGTGCGCAGCACCGCGCCAATAAATGACTTCGATGGGGTAACACCCGGTGGGTAGTGAGATGAATCTGACCTTGCAGGATGTGGCCTGGCATGACGCGATGGGCCGCGTGATCGAAACCCTGGACCGGCCCAATTTCTGGACTGCGCTGGTACGTTTGCTGGGCCGCTATGTACCCGTGGACAACTGGGTGGTGCTGATCTACAGCGCCGGCAAGCCACAGGTTCTGGCCGAGTCCCCCGGTGCAGACGGTGGCATGGATTCGCTGTTCCAGGACTACCTCAAGGGGCTTTACCTGCTGGACCCGTTTTATATCGCCAACCGTGAAGCACCGCAAAGCGGCTTGTTCCGCCTGCAGGACGTGGCCCCCGAATGCTTTGAACAGACCGACTACTACCAGCGTTATTTCCGCCTGAATATCGTTACCGACGAGGTGCATATCAATGTGCAACTCGACAATCAACGCACCCTGAGCCTGTCACTGGGCAGCCAGTGCCGTTTCAGCCTGGAACAGAGTGCATTGCTGGGGTTGGTGCAGCCGTGGGTGGCCGCCTTGATGCGCCAGCGCCTGGTTTTTGAGCGCGACCCCAAGGAGGCACCGGAGCTCACGCCCAACTGGCAAAGCCGCCTTGAAGCGGCTGCCGAGCAGTTGACCTCGCCGTTGACCGCACGCGAAATGGAAGTCGCCCTGTTGCTGCTAAGTGGTTGTTCGAACAAGGAAATCGCCCGAAAACTGGCAATTTCTGCGGAGACCGTCAAGGTCCATCGCAAGCACATGTACGGCAAGTTGGGAATCAAGTCACAGTCCGAACTGTTCTCGCTGTTTTTGCAGGCGCAAGAATAAAAAGCGCTTAACGTGGCAGCGCCTCGCAGTGTAAGTTTGGAAATGTTTTGTTTCACTTACTTCATGTTTTCATCCAACGACCTGTACAGGAACGCCCTGCAAAATGGACTTTTCACTTAAACAACTGGCCGCTGCAACCCTGATGATGGCCAGCCTCGCTGCGTTCAGCACTGCAGCCCACGCCACCATCACCCCGCAACAGAGTGCTGTCATCCTCAAGACGTTCAGCGACACCCATGTCACTGACTTCCGTCAGTTTCTGGGGGCGTTGGCCAAGAGTGAGCTGGCGCAAAAAGATAATCTCGGCCCGACCATCAGCGCCTTTCTCGACAACAAGGCACTGGCCCCCGAGCAACAGAACGAGATCTATCGCCTGCTGGGCCTGTATACCCGGCTCAAATACGGCAAGGCGGCTACCGACACCCTGCGTGAACTGGTGGCCATCCCCACCGTCAACCTGGACGACGTGCCCCAGTACGAGAACCCGCAATTTCTCAAGATCGCCGACAAGATCAAGGATCTGGCCAAGGCCTTTAACCTGAACTTTCGCAATATCGACAACCGTGTCTATGAAGTCTCCCTCGAAGGCAGTGGCGATGAAGTGGTCGGTATTCATGCCCACGCCGACGTAGTGCCGGTAACCCCGGAAAACTGGGTACTCAAGGACGGCACCCAACTCGACCCGTTCAAGGTCACACTGATCGGTGACCGTATGTACGGGCGCGGTACGGAGGATGACAAAAACGGCATCGTGGTGGCGATGTACGCCATGAAAGTCATCAAGGAAGAACAACTGCCACTGGCCAGGAACTTCAAGTTGCTGATCGACACCACCGAAGAAACCAGCGGTGATGCCATTCCTTATTACTTCGAACACAACCCGGTGCCCAACTACAACCTGGCGCTGGATGGCGGCTACCCGGTGGTGATTGCCGAAAAAGGCTACGGCACCGTTATGGCCACCTTTGCCCGGCGCAAGGGCGAAGGCCAGGGCGCCGAAATCGTCTCGCTGACCGGCGGCATGGCGACCAACCAGATCCCGTCGACGTCGGTAGCAACCCTGGTGACCGACAAACCCGCCGAGCTGGCGGCCAGCCTGAACAAGGCCGGTGCAGAATATGCCAAACGCAATGGCGGTGATTTCGAGGTCAATGCCAAGGTGGTTGGCAAGGATGTCGTGCTGACCGTAACCGGGGTTTCTGCCCACTCCTCAGAGCCCGAGTCGGGGGTCAACCCGGTGGCACGGATGCTCGACTTTATCAGTAGCGTCGACGGCCCTATCGCCCTCAAGCACAACCATATTACCGACGCAGCGCACTATGCTGCCGACAACTGGGGCCTGGACTACAAGGGCGGCAAGCTGGGGGTCGGTTTTGCCGATGACTTTATGGGGCCGCTGACCACCTCACTGACCTTTGTGGGGCTGGACGACAAAGCGCTCAAGCTGGCGGTCAACCTGCGCGTGCCCAAGGGCAAGTCGCCGGAGGCGCTGAAAGCGCAGATTGCCGAGAAGCTGACAGTCTGGAGCAAGAGTCAGCAGGTACCGGTGAGTTTCGAGTACTCGATTGCCGAGCCGATGTACCGTAACCCCGAGGGTGAGTGGGTCAAGGCGCTGTTGGCGGTAGCCAGCGAAAACCTGGGCATGGAGCACACGTACGGTACTTCGGCGGGTGCAACCTCGGTGCATGAACTGCCTAATGGCGTGCAATTCGGCTTGGCCATGCCGGATGTGAAATACACCGGGCATACCGATAACGAATTCAAGACCGTGGAGCAGTTCATGCTGGACCTGCAGATCGTCACCGAGATGATGGCCCGGGTGGGGCAGTTGCCGAAACTGTAAGGGCAAATCCCCGTAGCAGCTGCCGAGGAACGCAGCCTCGTTCCTACGGCAGCTGCTACGCAAGGTTGAGGCAGCCCTCAGGAGGCTTTCCAGCCCACCTGCTGCAACGCTGCCAGCAACCGTTCGGGCTTGAGCGCCAGAACGGTATTGCCACATCCGCTCAGGTCATCCGCACCGAGCATGGCATTGAGTATCGCCTCCTCTACCGCATCCGCAGCCGCCACAAACAGCGCCGAGATGTAATCGTTGTTGACCATCTGCAATGCCGTGGTCGGCTCCCCCGGATGGCCGAAGTTGGCCGCCGGCAAATTGCTGTTGCCCACCGCAAAGGCAATAAAAATATCGCCGCTGGAGTCTTCAGTGCCGCCGCCCACTCGCGCCAGCCCGACACTGGCACGCTGCGCCAGACGGGTACACTGGTGTGGCAACAGCGGCGCATCGGTAGCGATGGTTATCACGATCGAACCCATGCCCGGCACGCCCACATTTTTCTCGCTCTTAAACGGGGACGGTACGTCATCCAGCACGGTACCCACCGGGTAACCCCCCACCCGCAAGGCTTCGCGCACACCATAGTTGGCTTGCACCAGCGCACCGACGGTCCAGCCCCCCTGCTCCGGGCTCAATACTCGCGAGGAAGTGCCAATGCCACCCTTGAACTCGTGACAGATCATCCCTGTGCCACCGCCCACATTGCCCTCCTGCACAGGGCCTGTCCTGGCATCCTGCAGGGCAAGTTGCACATGCTCGGCCGTGACATGCTGGCCCCAGATATCGTTCAGCGTGCCGTCGTAGGTTTCCAGCACCACCGGCATGCACCAGTAGGTGTGCTGCTTGCCCAGCTCACGCTCGGCTGCCACCAGCGCATCGCGCACCACGCCAACACTGTGGGTATTGGTATAGGCAATCGGCGAAGTCAGCAAACCGGCTTCGCGAATCCACTCCAGCCCCGTGGCGTCGCCGTTGCCATTGAGCACATGCACGCCGGCGAAGCAGGGTTGCAGGTGGGTGGCTCCCGCACGCGGCTCAATCACGGTGACACCGGAATGGATGGAAACATCGCCGTTTTCAACGTTGAGGGTGTGATGACCCACTCGCACACCCGGTACGTCGGTGATGGCGTTGTACGCCCCCGGGGTGCCCGAACCGATGGTGATGCCAAGCTCACGGATACGCATGGTGCTTTCTCGTCGTTCGATTAAGTGCAGCCAGTGTAAGAACCTGGCCGGCACTTGACGATAACCCCCATGCACTACCTCCGAGGGGTTACTTGTCCGACTTGATGCTGGTCCACACCCGGGTGCGCACGCGCTCCATTTTTTGCGGCAACGGTTGCACCACATACAGCGACTTGAGCGCCTCGCTGGTCGGGGTCAGGTTGGGGTTACCGGTGATGTCCTTGTTGATCAGTGCCAGCGAGTCCTTGTTGGCATTGGGGTAACCCAGAAAATCACTGATCCCGGCAATGACCTTGGGCTCCAGCAGGTGGTTGAGAAATTCGTGGGCCTCTTCGACATTTTTTGCACTTTTAGGGATGGCGAAGGTGTCAAACCAGATCGGCGCGCCCTCCTTGGGCAAGCGCCAGTCCACCACCACGCCGTTGCCCGACTCTTTGGCGCGGTTGCCAAACTGGTAGAAGCTGCCGGAATAACCAATGGCCACGCAGATGTCACCATTGGCGATATCCGTCATGTACTTGGCCGAGTTGAAGTAGGTCACATAGGGGCGGACCTTGAGCATCAGCGCCTTGGCTTTTTCATAGTCGGCGGGGTTCTGGCTGTTGGGGTCCAGCCCTAGATAGTGCAGGGCCAAGGGCAGGATTTCCGAAGGTGAATCGAGCATCGCCACGCCGCAGGATTTGAGTTTGGCCATGTTTTCGGGTTTGAACACCAGGTCCCAGCTGTCCACCGGCGCATCCTCACCCAGCGCGGCCTTGACCTTGGCCGGGTTGAAACCGATCAGCACCGTGCCGTACATGTAGGGCACGGCGTACTGATTGCCAGGGTCATTGGTGTCCAGCAGTTTGAGCAGCGCCGGATCCTGGTGCTGCCAGTTGGGCAGCTTGCTCTTGTCCAGTTTCTGGAACACCCCGGCCTTGATCTGGGTATCGAGGAACTGGTTGGACGGCACCACCAGGTCATAGCCCGAGTTGCCGGTGAGGAGTTTGGCTTCCAGGGCTTCGTTGGTGTCGAAGGAGTCCCAGGTGACCTTGATGCCGGTCTGTCTGGCGAAGTCCTTGGGCACGGACGGCAGGATATAGTCCGCCCAGTTATACACCCGCAGCTCGCGCTGTTCGGCCTGTACGGCACTGGCCAGCAGCGTCAGCCCACAAACAGTGGCGCTCATCAAGCGTTTCAGAGTGTCCATGGCTCAGTTCCCCGGATTCGGCGTGAGATCGATCGTTGTTATGTTCTGTACACGGCAGCGGCCTGCAAAAGGCCAAGGGCAAGGACGAAGTGGTTTGTTGTTATTGAGTGACGGGGTTGATTCTTGCCGAGAGCCCGGCGCGATCACAGAGGGAGGCAGGCCAAAAGGGGACAGTTATGGCCATTGTCGATGTCCGGTTCTATGTCCGGAAAAGCCCCCCTCACCCCGGCCCTGGAGGCCAGAGTGAGGGCGAGCGCACAGGTGGCCCGTTACATGAATCCCGCCCGCAACTCATTCTTCGCCACCTTGTTCGACGCATTCACCGGCAGCGCGTCATGGAAGCGCACCACACGCGGTACCTTGTAATTGGCCATATGTTCACGCGCCCACTGGATCAATCCTGCCTCATCCAGTTGCACACCATGACGCAACACCACGCACGCACACCCTACCTCGCCCATACGCGCGTCGGGTATACCGATTACCGCCACCTGGGCAATGCCCGGATGCTCCATCAGACCGGCTTCTATCTCAGCCGGGTAACAGTTGAAACCACCGACGATAAACATGTCTTTAAGCCGGTCGGTGATGCGCAGATTGCCCGCGGCATCCTGCTGGCCTATATCCCCGGTGTGCAACCAGCCTTCACTGTCGATGGTTTCAGCGGTGGCCTGCGGGTCTTCAAAGTAGCCCTGCATCACATGAAAACCGCGCAGGCAGATCTCCCCCGTGCTGCCCGCCGGTAAAGCCCGGTTTTGCGGGTCACGGATGCTCACCTCGGTGCCCGGAATCGCCCGGCCACTGGTGCTGGCGATGATCGTCGCCGAGTCAGCAGGGTCGCAAATAGTGGCCAAGCCGCCGCATTCGGTCAGGCCATAGGCCGTGGTCACCACCGCAAACCCCAGTTCGCTGCGCATGCGCTCGATCAGGATCGGCGGCACCGTCGCCGCGCCGGTCACGGCAATGCGCAGGCTCGACAGGTCGGTTTCCGCCAGCTTGGGATGGGCCAGCATCGACAGGTACAGGGTCGGCGGCCCCGGCAACACGGTGATGCGCTCTGCGGCAATGCGCTGGAACACCGCTTCGGCGTCGAACACCGGGTGCGGCAGGATGGTCGCCCCCGCCAGCAGGCAGGTCAGCCACCCCGCCTTGTAGCCAAAGGCATGAAAAAACGGGTTGATCACCAGATAACGGTCACCGGCCTGTAAACCGATCACCGACACGTATTCGCTAAAGGCCCGAATCGTTTGACCATGGGCGCTCATCACGCCCTTGGGCTTGCCGGTGGTACCGGAGGTAAACAGCAGGTCGCTGAGGTCATCGCTATTCACGCTGGCTGCACGCAACAGCGCGGCAGACTCGCTGGTGGCCGCGCCAATGGCCACAAAACCGTCCCAGTCCAGGCCGGCGGAACTGGCCGCCGTGGTTTCGCCCAGCAACACCAGGCACTTGAGGCTGGCCGGTCGATAGGGCGCGAGCAAAGCCAGGTAATCGGTGCCCAGAAAACTCGGCTGCACAAACAGCAGACGGCTGCCGCTGCGCAGCAAGATATCGGCCGCTTCAGGGCCTTTCATCCGGGTGTTGATCGGCACCATGACCGCCCCCGCGCAATGAATGCCCAGCGCGGCAATGATCCAGTCCCGGCCGTTGGGTGCCCAGATCGCTACCCGGTCGCCCTTGCCAATGCCCTGAGCCATCAGACTGCGGGTGACGCCCAGGGCCAGGCGCGGCAGTTCGCTGTAGTCGATGCATTGGCCATGTTCTTCAATGGCCGTGCGCCCGGCATGCTGCACCGAGGCGTTGAACAGCAGTTGCGGGATCGAGCGCGGCAGGCTCTGTTGCAGGCTGGAAGTCATCGGTCACTCGTCTGGCAGGTTATTCGGGAAAGCACACGCGCAGCTGTTCGCTGCTGGGCACCGATTGGCACGCCAGCACCCAGCCGTCATTGAGTTCTTGTGGGTCCAGGGCATCATTGCGCAGCATTTCGACACTGCCGCGCTCAACCGTACACATGCAGGTTGCGCAGGAACCCACCAGGCAGGAGCTGGGCGGTTTCAGGCCGGCGCGATGCATGGCATTGAGCAGGGTTTCGCCTTCTGCACAGGGCACTTCGTACTCCTCCCCGTCCAGGCGCACCGACAGCTGGCTGCCGATCACATCGGTGTTGACCGGTGCCGGAGCGGCCACACTGCCCTCTTCCGGCAGCGAGACAAAACGCTCGACGTGGATGTGCCCGTGCTCCATGCCGATGTCGTGCAAGGCGCTGACGGCCGCATCCATAAACGGGCCGGGGCCACAGATATAAGCCTGGGCATGCACAAAAGGCTGTGCCATCTGCGCCAGTTGTGCCACCGCCGGTATGCCCTGGACCGAGTCCAGCCAGTGGATCACTTGCAATCGTTGCGGGTGGGCGCTGGCCAGGGCTTTAAGCTCGGCGGCAAAGATCACCGACGCTTCATCGCGATTGGCGTAAATCAGCAGGATCCGGCCCGTGCCGGCAATCAGCGCCGATCGCAGGATCGACAGCACCGGTGTGACCCCGCTACCACCGCCAAACAGCACAAAGTCATTGTCAAAATGCCGCGGTACAAATACCCCGGCCGGCGCCAGCACTTCCAGCTGGTCGCCCTCACGCAACTGCTCACACAGCCAGTTGGAGGCACGACCGTCACGTACTTGCTTGATGGTGACGCGCAGGGGCTCGTCCTCCAGCGGGGTGCTGGAGAGCGAATAACAGCGCGGCAACCAGCCGCCTTCAAAGGGCACGCGCAGGGTCAGAAACTGCCCTGACTTATAGGTGAACTGCTCACGCAAGGCCGCAGGGACATCGAACACCAGGGAACGGGAGTCCGCGGTTTCAGTCACAATTTGCGCTACGCGCAGGGAGAAATACGCCGGTTGGCTCATATCAGATACTCATCACAAACTGGCCGCTGTCGATCCGCAGCTCGATACCACTGATGGCGCGGGACTCGTCACTGGCCAAAAACAGCACGCTGGTGGCGACATCTTCGGGCAGGCACATGCGTCCCATGGGGTCGGCATCGATGGTCAGGCTCCACGGGTCGAGCCCGTCGGGCAGGCCCGCGGTGGTCATCGGTGTGAGGATGCCGTCAGGGTGCAGGGAATTGCAGCGAATGCGGTATTTGCGCCGGCGGCACAACACCGCCACGGTACGCGACAGGGCAGCGACGGCGCCTTTGGAGGCGCTGTAGGCAACGTAATCATCGCGTCCGGCCACCGCCGCAATCGAAGACATGTTGATAATGGAGCCGCCCTCGCTTTCTTTCATCAGGCTTATGGCGGCGCGACAACCCAGGAAGACACTGTCGGAGTTGATGCGCTGCACCCGTTGCCAATCACTATAGGCGGTATTTTCAATATCGCCCTTGAGCAGGATCCCGGCGTTGTTGAACAGGATATCCAGCCGCCCGTGGTGCTCGCGAATGGTGTCGATCACCCGCGTCCAATCTGCTTCGCTGCCCGCGTCATGCTCAATAAACAATGCTTGCGCACCGATCTCTTCAGCCAGGGCCAGGCCACCCGCCACATCGATATCGCTGATCACCACACGGGCACCTTCACGGGCGAGCAGCAGCGACGTTGCCCTGCCCACGCCACTGGCCCCACCGGTAATCAACGCCACCTTGCCTGCAACACGTGCGCTCATAAGGTCACCCTTGCACTGTCTGTGGGAGCGAGCCTGCTCGCGATTGTTGTGCCAGGCTCGTTCCTGCCTGAGGCGGCAAGGCCGGCACGCCGCCCCGAAAACACGCAGTCGGCCAGGGACAAGCCACTGATATACAGGTGCGACGCCACGCCAATAGCGGTGCGCCCGGCGCTGAACAGGCCGGCAATCGGCTGGCCATCGGTATCGAGTACAGCGCCGTTGCTTTCATCAACTTTAAGCCCGCCCAGGGTCAGCGCCCCCAGCGGAAAGATCGGGTTACCGACGCTGATATCGCAAGCGTAAAACGGCCCCTTATCCAACACCTGGCGGCTGCCTTCAGACTTGCCGAAAGCATCCGGCCCATCGCCCCGGGCACCGGCGTTGTAAGCGCGCAGGGCACCACTCAGCTCCCCCGCCTGCATGCCGCAAACGCTGGCCAACCGGTCCGGGTTGTCACCCTTGCGCACCTTGAGCAGCATCAAGGCCAGTGCCGGCAGGCTCTGGAACCACCAATAGCCACCGAACAGCGCCTGACGGATTGCCTGTTTGCGCAAACGCGCATCCAGCACCAGCCACGCCTGCCCGCCCTGCTCATCGCACAGCGGCTGGCCAAGGGTGGCGCCGTAGACCTCTTCGTTGCAAAAACGCTGGCCATTGCTGTTGACCACAATGCCCTTGGGCCAGCAGTGCGGCGGGTTGATAAAGCGCCAGGCCGACACCCGGCTCAACCGCTCGCTTCGGGCCCCCACCGACTGCCCCAGCAGCAGACCGCTGCCATCGCAACCGGTAGCGCCCACCTTGAAATTGCGCCTGAAGTTGGGCGCATGATCGCGAATCAGCCCGCGGTTGAAGATAAAGCCCCCGGTGCTGAGGATAACCGCACGGCGCGCCCGGATCAGCAACGGCTGGCCATGGTCACGCTCCAACTGGCTGACTTTGAGGCGCAGGCGGTCGCAGTAACCGGGGGCGAAGTTTTGCAGGCGCTCGGCCCGTGCCGCCAGGCGTGCATGCAAGCGCGCTTCGCGGCTGCCCTCGGGCAGGCAGCAGAACTCGGCACCCACTACCCGCCCGCTGGCATCCACCACCAGCCGACGTGCCGCCGATTGCAACAACGGCTGCACCCCGGCCCGCAGACACGCGGCTTTGAGATGTCCATACAGCACCGCGCCACACTGGCCCTTGCCCACCGTACGATGACCGCGGGGGGCCGGTGGCCGGGTGCCGGCATGGGAAGGCACCAGCTCATTGCCCGAGTAATACAAAAAATGGCCATCGGACGGGTATGAGGTCTTCCCTCCCGGCGGCACGCTATGGGCATAACGCGCGCCGTGGCTTTCAAGCCAGTCAAGATTGCTGACACTGTCATCGCAGAATTTTTGCAGGGTTGCGTCGCTGACCACGCCCTGGGTTTCGTGCTTGAGGTAGTCAAACATCGCTTGGGTGCTGTCGGTGAAACCTGCGGCCTGTTGATGCCGGGTGCCGCCACCGGCGTAAACCACACCACCGCTTTTGGCACTGGCGCCACCGCCGGTAAAGCGGTCCGCCACAATCACCCTGGCGCCATTGCTGCTGGCCTCCAGTGCGGCGCAGGCACCCGCCGCCCCCCAACCGATGACCAGCACGTCACAGGTATCATGCCAGTCCCCTGCACTCAGGCGCTCGGCCTGCAAGGGCGCGAGAATTTTGCTGTTGCTGGACGTATGCTGTGCTCGGCTCATGACAGTGCCCGCACCTTGCTGCTGGCCGTAGCCGGCACGCTGCTGGCGATATGATTGGCGGCGATATAACCAAAGGTCATGGCCGGGCCCAGGGTGCCACCGGCGCCCGGGTAGCTGGTGCCCATCACCGATGCCGAGCAGTTGCCGATCGCATACAGGCCAGGGATCGGCTGGCCGTCCTCACGCACCACCTGGGCATGCTGGTTGGTCAGTAACCCGCCCTTGGTACCGATATCACCGGCATCCAGGCGCATGGCGTAGTACGGCCCCTTGCGCAACGGCGCCAGGCACGGGTTGGGTTTGATATTACTGTCGCCGTAGTAGCGGTCGAAGACGTTGCCGCCGCGATCGAAGTCCAGGTCGACACCCGTTTGGGCGTAGCCGTTGACCTTCTGCACGGTGCTGTCCAGCCCCTGCGCATCCACGCCGATCTGCATGGCCAGGGCTTCAAGGCTGTCGGCCTTCCAGTACACGGTGTTGAGCCATTCCTTGCGCAGCCGGCTGTCGGGCATCACCTGGGCCGGCATCAACGGGCCCATGGCGTAGTGGAAGCGAAAGTGCCCGTCGAAGATCACCCACGAAGGCACTGATCGGCCATCAGTCTTGCGATTGTCCTGGTACATGGCGTCGACGAATTCCAGGTACGGCGCCGCTTCATTGACGAAGCGCTGACCCAGGCTGTTGACCACAATAGCCCCCGGGAACGCCCGTTCGGCAAACACCCCGCGGGGTTTTTCTTCGCCGGGTACGGCAATGGTCGGTGCCCACCAGGCCCAGTCCATCAGCGCAGTGGCCGCGCCAATGTGCATGCCGGCCTCAAGCGCTGCCCCGGTATTGTTGCCCGGTGGCGTGGCGCTCCAGCTGGCACGGGTCGGCTGCGGCAGGAACTTCTCACGCAGGGCCTGGTTCTGTTCGAAACCGCCGGAGCCGAAAATCACGGCGCGACGGGCCTTGAGTTCAAGCACCTTGCCGCCGGTGGCGACCTTGATGCCGCACACCCGGTCACCGTCGAGCACCACATCCTGAAAGTCGGTGTTGAGCCACAGCGGCACGTTGCGGTCCATCAGCGAACGACGCAACGACGCCACCAGCGAACTGCCCAACGCAGCGCGGCGGTCGTACTTGCTTTTGCGCCGCCATTTGAAGTCGAGCTTGTAGCGCGCCATCAACTTGAAGATCAGCCATTGCCAGCCAAAGCTGCGCGCCATGGCCTTGTGCGCGTCGCGGGCCGTCCAGGCAATGCGCCCCATCAACAGGGTGGAGGGTGAAGGCTTGCGCAGGTTGGGCAGTTCTTCGGCCAGCAGGCTGGTGTCGAACAGCTCCGGGTCCAGGGTGCGACCACCCGGCAAGGCGCCGGGCAGTTGCGGGTAGTAATCGGGGTATTTGTCGGCCACCGCATAACGCACGTGGCTGTTGGCAGTGAGCTTTTTGATCATCGGCGCGGCGTGATCCAGATACGCCTTCAGGCGCACCGGGTCGCCATGCTCGCCGGTGGCCGCCTTGAGGTACTGCATCGACAGCTCGGGGCTGTCCTGCCCGCCGAGCGCGGCAAAGTAGTGGTTGTTGGGGATCCAGATACCGCCACCGGAAATCGCCGAAGTGCCACCGTATTTATCGCTTTTTTCGACAATCAGGACCGACAGGCCCTGATCAGCCGCAAACAGGGCTGAGGTCATGGCGCCGGCGCCGGAGCCGACAACAATTACGTCATAGCTGGACTGAGACTGATCGTGAGCCGTCATTATTGTTATGCCTTGCGCTGAGGTCAGAGGTGTTTTGCCGGATGTAGATCAGCCGATCACACAAACGGATCCGCGTTGGGCAGGCCCAATTGCACCAGGCCGTAACTGCGCCGGTAAGCCGCCTCGTTATTGGCGATATGCCCGCGAGCCTGATGCAGGTCACGGAATAAGCGCGCCACCGGGTTGGTGTTGTACAAGCCCGATGCGGCCATGCAGCGCAGCAGGTCACTGACCCGGTCGGCGCACACATTGGTTACATGGGAGGACTGGTAGCGATACAGCAGGCGGGTTTCCACATCCGGGTATTCCCCGGCGGCGGCCAGCGCCATCAGGTTGGCGTAGTTGCGCATCAGCACCAGTTTGAGCGAGTCGACGGTGATGATGGCTTCGGCCACGGCAGCCTGGGCGGCCGGGTCTTCGGCGGTTTTGGCGCCATGCTTGCCGATGTGCTTGGCCGCGTTGTCCCGGAACTCGTTGATCGCGCCTTGCAGGGCGCCGAGGGCCGAGGTAGAGACGGCACGGGCAAACACCTGGGCAAACGGGATGGCGTACATCGGGTTGGTGTTGACCAGCCGCCCCGGTGTGGCTTCGATGCCGTAATTGTTGGTGCGCTGTACTCGATGGGCCGGCACAAAAGCGTCTTCAACGACGATATCGTGGCTGCCGCTGCCGCGCAGGCCCAGCACGTCCCAGTTCTGCTCGATACGGTAGTCGCTGGCCGGGATCAGGAAGGTGCCGTGTTCGGTAGGGCCGGTTTCATCTTGCGGCACGATACCGCCAAGCAGACACCACTGCGCATGCTGGCTGCCACTGGAGAAGCCCCAGCGCCCGCTGACCTGATAGCCGCCCTTGACCGGCGTGACCTTGGCCACGGGCATATAGGTCGAGGCCACCAGCATCGAGCTGTCCTCGCCCCACACATCACGCTGCGCCTCTACCGGGTAACGCGCCAGTTGCCACGGATGCACACCCACTACGCCATAAACCCAGGCGGTGGACATGCAGCCTTCCGCCAGGGTCATCTGGATTTCAAAAAAGGTGCGCAAGTCGATTTCATGGCCGCCCCACTTTTTCGGTTGCAGGGCACGAAACAGCCCGGCTTCCTGCATTTCGCGAACGGTTTCGTCAGGTAGCTTGCAGTCCTTGTCCGCCTGGGCTGAGCGGCTTTTAAGCGCAGGTATCAAATTGCGCGCGCGTTGCAGCAGCTCAAGCTCAATCGGACTTTTCTCTCGTATCTGATCCATCCGTGTGTTCTCCGTCAGTCTCTCGCTGCGCGAATGCGCGGGCGGTGTGTGACGAATAATCCCGCCAGCGGGGTTGTGGATCATCGTCAAAGCGGACTAGTCGGGATATCGGGATATCGGGATATCGGGTGAAGGCTGGCCCTCACCCCAACCCTCTGCCAAGGGCAGAGGGAGCTAGCCGCAAGGTAAACGCCAATCAATCCCCTCTACCTGAGGGAGAGGGTCAGGGCGCTTTTTAAACCACCGGCAACTTCGCAAAAGGCCGATCCTGCTCGATCTGCGCGCCCAAACGCAGCAACACGTCTTCACCGCCCAATGGCGCGGTGAACATCATGCCGATGGGCAGGCCGTTGTCGCTCATGCCCACCGGCAACGACAGCGCCGGCTGCCCGCTGACGTTGGCCAGCACGGTAAAGGCCGCGCTGCCCATGGCGTTGTGGGCATAGCTGTCCCACGGCTGGTTGAGGCTCAGCAGGCCCAGGTCCGGGGTAATGTTGGCCGTTACCGGCGACAGGATCACGTCGTACTTCTGGAACTGCTCTTCCATATAACCGCCAATACTTTCGAACGACTGCCGCGCCCGGTACAGACCCTCTCCAGTGACTTTTTGGGCATTGCCCAGTACCACCTGGGTGATGCGTTCATAGTCATCGGCCGTGGCGCTACGCCCCAGCACTTGCTCGCGATCGTGCACCATGGTCAGCAAGGCATCGCCAACCACCGAGCCGTGGGCTCCGAACAACTGCCGTGGGTCGATGCTCAGGCGCAATTCTTCAACTTCATGGCCCTGGGCGGCCAGGCGTTTGGCAGTGTCGTCCAGCACCCTGACCACCGCCGGGTCCAGCGGCGAGCCGGTCAACGAGTCACGCACCACACCGATACGCAGACGGCCCGGTGCAGTGCGCAGCTCTTCAACGTAAGGACGTACCAGCGGTTTTGCCCAATACGGGCTGCCCGCCTCATGTCCCTGCCCCACGTCCATAAACAGCGCCATATCGCGCATATTGCGCGACACCACGTTGCCCACGCTGGCACCGAACCAACCCTCGTACTTGCCCGGGCCGCTTGGTGTGCGGTAACGCGTCGGCTTGAGCCCGACCAGCCCGCAATAAGACGCCGGAATGCGGATCGAGCCGCCGCCGTCGGTGGCATGGGCCACCGGCACAATACCTGCGGCAACCGCCGAAGCAGCTCCGCCGGACGAGCCGCCGGCGCTTTTGGCCAGGTTCCAGGGGTTGCGGGTCTGGCCCCACAGCAGGGATTCGGTGGTGGTGGTCAGGCCGAATTCCGGGCAGGTGGTCTTGCCAAACGGCACGGCCCCGGCTGCCTGATAGCGGTCAATCAGGGTACTGGTGTGGGGCGCTGGTGGCGCGTCCTTGTACAACCTGCTGCCATTGGTGGTGCGGGTACCTTGCAGGTAGGTGTTGAGGTCCTTGATCAGGATCGGCACCCCGGCCAGTGCGCCGGCATTCGCAGTCCCGCTGGCACTGCGGGCCTTGAGCAGTGCCTGGGCGTAGTCGTCATGGCGCATATTGACGGCATTGACCTTGGGGTTGACGGCATCACAGCGGGCCATGGCCGCTGCCAGCAGAGCGTGCGGGCTGAGTTCGCCCTTTTGTACGGCGCGGGCCATGTCGGTGGCATCCATTGCCAGGTACTCGGCGGGCGAAATGGCGGTGCCTTCAGCGGCATTGGCAAAACGCCCCAGCAGCCCGGCACCCACGGCCAGGGCGCCCGCTTTGAGGACGTGGCGACGGGGCCAGCCAGTGGATTGTTCAGGTGTTTCGGCAGGGTTTTGCAAGGTCTATCTCCAGAGCAAATCTTGTTTTTATTTAAAGAGCAACGCCCCTTGTGGGAGCGAGCCTGCTCGCTCCCACAAGGGCATTTCGGGTTTCAGTCGGCGGTGACCATCGCCTGCATGGCGGGTAAAAAGTGCTCGCCATAAGGCGGCAATAGGCCCCACTCGCGGCGCGGGTCGTAAGCCGCAGCCTTGTACACGGTGCGCATATGGCTGAACTCCAGGAAGCCTTCGCGGCCGTGGTAATGGCCCATGCCCGAGGCGCCAATACCGCCAAAAGGCGAATCGTGCAAAGCCGCATGCATCATCACGTCGTTGATGCTTACCCCACCGGAAATCGTGTTTTGCAGCACATGACGCTGCTCTTCTTCACTTTGCCCGAAGTAGTACAGCGCCAGCGGGCGCTCGCGTGAATGGATATCGGCCAGCGCACGGTCAAGCTGCTCATAGGGCAACAGCACCAGTGCCGGACCGAAAATTTCTTCTTGCAGGATCAGGCTGTCGCGGGGCGGATTGATCACCACCTGCAACGGGCGCCTGCGTGTGAGCGCGTCAACCTCAAGAGCCCGAGGGAAGCGCTCGACACGCGCGCCACGCTGGAGGGCGTCCTGCACATAGCCTTCGATACGCTGCAGATGCCGGTCGTTGACCACCGCAACCACGTCAGGATTGGCGTCGGTGGCGGGCAGCAGCTCACTGTAGGCCGCGCCCAGCAGGCCAAGGAAATCTTCCATCTGTTCGCGGGGCACATACACCACGTCCGGGTTGATGCAGATTTGCCCGCCGTTATTGGCCTTGGCCACGGCAATGCTGAAGGCCGCCTTGGCCAGATCGGCGCTGCGGGAAATAATCACTGGCGACTTGCCGCCCAGCTCCAGGGTCAACGGCACCAGGTGTTGCGCCGCATTGCGCATCACCGAGCGCGCCACCGCAGTGCTGCCGGTAAACACCAGATGGTCGAAGGCTTGCGCAGTAAACACTTGCGCCAGTTCGGCGTCGCCGGTGACCACGGCGATTTCCAGCGGATCGAACAGCTCGGCAAAAGCCCCGGCAAGCACATCGGCGGTACGCGGCACCACTTCAGAGGGCTTGAGAATCGCCCGGTTACCCGCCGCCAGCACGCAGGCCAAGGGGCTGAGCAAGGTGAACAGCGGCGCATTCCAGGTGCCGAGAATGCCGATACTGCCCTTGGGCTGGTGCATCACCCAGGCCTTGGCGCCCAACTGGTCATAGGGCGCAAACACCTGGCGCGGCTCGTCTGCAACCCAGTGCTCGAGATGGTCGCGGGCGTATTTGAGCGAGGCCAGGGAACCCAGCACGTCATTCATCAACGAAAAGCCCTGGGGCCTGCCGCCAAAGTCGGCATCCATGGCCTCGACCAGCGGCTGCTGGAAGCGCACCAGCAACTCGATCACCCGCTGGATGCGCTCCCGACGCAGCTCGGCACTGACGTGGCCTGCGCCGACAAAGGCTTTTTTCTGCGCCGCCAACAGGCTGGTCAGCTGTTCTGGAGCAGTGCTGCTCAACGTCATGGATAAGTCCTCTGATACACCGGTTCGATCAACCGACGCTAGCGAACTGCGCCCCGCAATGCCTCGTCCGATCGGACGATAATCGGCCATATCCGTTAGTCCATTAAGACGATGTAGCCCCCGCAAGCCAGGGGAATACTGCCAGCACGAAAATTCAATCCATGAGGTTCGTCATGGCAGTGCAAAGCAGTTTTGACCCGCAGGCATTCCGTACCGCGCTGGGCACCTTCACCACTGGGGTGACGATCATCACCACCCAGGCCGAAGATGGCTCGCCCATTGGCATTACGGCCAACAGTTTCAATTCGGTATCGCTCAACCCGCCGCTGGTGCTGTGGAGTCTGGCCAAGTCCGCCCGCAGCCTGCCGGTATTCAGTGCCGGTTCGCACTGGAACGTGCATGTGCTGTCGACAGAGCAGGAGCCGCTGTCCGGACGCCTTGCCATGCAGGGCGAGAACAAGTTTGCCGAAATCGAACTCGATAACGGCATCAGCCCCGCGCCGCTGTTGCAGGACTGCACCGCGAGGTTTCAGTGCCGCACGGCTTTTCAGTATGAAGGCGGCGACCATGTGATATTCGTCGGGGAAGTACTCGCCTTCGATCACAGTGACCGTGCACCGCTGGCCTTTCAAAGTGGCCAATATGCCCTGGCAACCCGCAAGCCGCGCAGCGAGCTGCGCCTGGCAACCACCCCGCCACCGCCGGAATGCAGTTACACCGAAGACCTGCTCGGTTACTTGCTGGGCCGCGCCCATTATCAGCTGCTCGACGCCCTGCATCGCCTGCTGAGCAACCAGCAGCTGGACGAACATGCCTTTTTTATCCTGTCAGTGCTGTGTATTCGCGACAACCTGACCCTGGATGAAATCAATCACTTCGTCAGCTATACCGGGCATGTGGTAAGCGTGGCAAGCATGCGCTTTCTTGAAAAGCAGAACCTGGTCGCCCTCGAAGGCAGCCAGCAGGCGCCACGCTATGTGCTGACCGCCACCGGCCGCGAGGCCTCGCTGCAACAGGTGGCGCTGGCCAAGGCGGTGGAAGAGAACGTGTCGGCCCGTCTCGCTCCCGGTGATGCCCAGGCGCTCAAGGTGCTGCTCAAGCGCCTGATTGCCGCCAGTGATCCCGGCTTGCCCGACCTGTGGGCGCCCCGCTAGCTTTCTACCTAAAAAGGAAAAGGACTTTTTATGAATATTATTCAGCGCTTCAACCTGACCGGCAGCGTGGCGGTGATCACCGGCGGCGGCCGCGGCATCGGGCGCGGTATCGCCCTGGCCTATGCTGAAGCAGGCGCCGACGTGGTTCTGGCTGCCCGCACCCTGGCCGACGTTGAAGCCGTAGCCGAAGAAGTACGCAGCCTCGGCCGTCGGGCCCTGGCCCTGAGCTGCGACGTCAATGACAGCGAACAGCGCAGCGCTCTGGTCACCCAGGCCCGCGAGCAGATGGGCCGCATCACCCACCTGGTAAACAATGCTGGCGGCGCCGGGCCCAACGACCCGTTGACCCTGAGCGTGGAGCGTTTTGAAGAAATCATGCGCTTCAACGTGTCTTCGGCCTATCACCTTAGCCAGCTGTGCGTGCCGCATATGCGCGAAGCCGGCAGCGGCAACATCATCAATATCACCTCGGGCGCGGCGCGTTATGCGCAAACCCAATTCAGCGCCTACGGCACCGCCAAGGCCGCGCTGAGCCATATGACCCGCCTGCTGGCCCAGGACTTTGCGCCGCAGGTACGGGTCAACGGCATTGCTCCCGGCCCGGTACTGACTGCCGCCCTCAATGGCGTGCTGCCGGTGGCCATGCGCGACGGCATGATCAAGGCCACGCCGCTGCAAAGCCTGGGCGAAGTTGAAGATATCGCGGCTGCAGCGCTGTACCTGGCCAGCCCGGCTTCACGCTGGGTCACCGGCAAGATCCTGGAAGTAGACGGCGGCGCCGAATCGAGCGTCTGGCCGGGTTGAGCCACCTGACACAAAAACTGTGGGAGCGGGCTTGCTCGCGATGGAATCAACGCGGTCTGCCTGAAACATTGCAGCGCCTGAATCGCGGGCAAGCCCGCTCCCACTAGGAGTTTTCTGGCGTTTTAGAGAGCGTATTTATGGACACACTGTTGATTGAAGCCCTGGGCGACGAGTTGTTTCACGCCCTGCTGGAGCGGCGCAGCCTTGAGCCATTGACCGCCCGTTACCCGGATTTGACCCTGGACACGGCCTACCGCATTTCCCTGCGTTTCTTGCAACGCCGCCAGGCGCTGGGCGAGCAGGTGGTCGGCAAAAAAATTGGCGTTACCAGCCGTGCCGTGCAGGACATGCTTGATGTGCACCAGCCCGATTTCGGCTTCTTGACCGACCGCATGCAAGTCGCCGACAACAGCGATGTGAGCTTTGCCGCCCACCACCTGGTGCAGCCACGGGCTGAAGGCGAAATCGCCTTTATCCTCGGCGAAGACCTGCACGGCCCCGGCATCACCGCCGAAGACGTAATGGCAGCCAGCCAATGGGTGGTGCCGTGTTTCGAAATTGTCGACTCGCGCATTGCCGACTGGAAAATCCGCATTCAGGACACCGTGGCCGACAACGCTTCCTGCGGTGTGTTCGCCCTGGGCGAACAGCGCATCAACCCGCGCGAGCTGGATCTGGCCAAGGTCGAGTTGCACTTGCTGAAAAACGGCCAGCCCGCCGGTCATGGTTTTGGCTCGGCGGTACAGGGCCACCCCTGCGAGGCCGTGGCCTGGCTGGCCAATACCCTGGGCAAGTTCGACATCCCGTTTCGCAAGGGCGAAATCATCCTTTCCGGCGCACTGGCGCCGCTGGTTCCGGTACAACCCGGCGATGAGGTCAGCCTGACTCTCAGCGGCCTGGGCTCTGCCAACCTGCGCTTTGTGCCCTAACCCCCCTTCGAGACCTTAGCCATGAGCAAAAAGATCAAATGTGCCCTGATCGGGCCGGGCAATATCGGCACCGATCTGCTTTACAAGCTGCTGCGCAGCGAAGTGCTGGAGCCCGTGTGGATGGTGGGCATCGATGCCACCTCCGAAGGCCTGAGCCGCGCCCGCGAGATGGGCCTGAAGACCACCAGTGACGGGGTCGACGGTCTGTTGCCGCACGTGCTGGCAGACAATATCCAGATCGCCTTCGATGCCACCTCGGCTTATGTCCATGCTGAAAACAGCCGCAAGCTCAACGAGCTGGGCGTGCTGATGATCGACCTGACACCGGCTGCCATTGGCCCGTATTGCGTGCCGCCGGTCAACCTCAAGGCCAACCTCAAGCGCGGCGCCATGAACGTCAATATGGTCACCTGCGGCGGCCAGGCGACCATTCCGCTGGTGGCGGCCGTGTCCAGCGTCCAGCCGGTGGCTTACGCCGAAATCGTCGCCACTGCCGCGTCCAAATCGGTGGGCCCGGGCACGCGCAAGAATATCGACGAATTCACCCGCACCACGGCCAGTGCCATCGAGCAGGTGGGCGGGGCGAAAAAGGGCAAGGCGATCATTATCGTCAACCCCGCCGAGCCGCCGCTGATCATGCGCGATACCGTGCATTGCCTGACTGAAACCGAACCGGATCAAGCCGCTATCAGCCTGGCCATCGCCAGCATGATCGAGCAGGTGCAGCAGTATGTGCCCGGCTACAAGCTGGTCAACGGCCCGGTGTTTGACGGCAACCGGGTCTCGATTTTCATGGAGGTCGAAGGCCTGGGCGACTACTTGCCCAAGTACGCCGGCAACCTGGACATCATGACCGCCGCCGCCGCCCGCACCGCCGAGATGTTCGCCGAGGAAATCCTCAAGGGCGAGCTGCAACTCAAGGCATCAGCCCCCCAACCTGCCCTCGCTTAAGGAGCCGATCATGGATCTTCGCGGCAAAAAAATTACCGTGCATGACATGTGCCTGCGCGACGGCATGCACCCCAAGCGTCACCAGATCAGCCTGCAGCAGATGAAAGACATCGCCTGCGGCCTGGACGCAGCCGGCGTGCCGCTGATTGAGGTCACCCATGGCGACGGCCTGGGTGGCAGCTCGGTGAACTACGGCTTCCCGGCGCACACCGATGAGCAGTACCTGTCGGCCGTGATCCCGATGATGAAAAAGGCCAGGGTGTCAGCCCTGCTGCTGCCGGGTATCGGCACCGTGGACCATCTGCAAATGGCCCATGAACTGGGGGTCAATACCATCCGTGTGGCGACCCACTGCACCGAGGCGGACGTGTCCGAGCAACACATCTCCTATGCCCGCAAGCTGGGCATGGACACCGTGGGCTTCTTGATGATGGCCCATATGAACAGTCCCGAGGGGCTGGTCAAACAGGGCAAGTTGATGGAGAGCTTCGGCGCCAACTGCGTGTACCTCACCGATTCGGCCGGCTACATGCTGCCACACGATATCAAGGCGCGGGTTGCAGCCCTGCGTGAGGCCCTGCACCCGGACACCGAGATCGGCTTTCACGGCCATCACAACCTGTCGATGGGCGTGTCCAACTCCATCGCGGCCATCGAGGCCGGAGCTACCCGCATCGACGCTGCAGCGGCCGGGCTCGGCGCGGGCGCGGGGAATACGCCGATGGAAATCCTGGTGGCCGTCTGCGATCGCATGGGCATAGAAACCGGGGTCAGTGTGTTTGGCATTCAGGACGTGGCCGAGGATCTGGTGGTGCCGATCATGGACTTCCCGATCCGCAGCGACCGCGATGCCCTGACCATGGGCTACGCCGGGGTGTATGGCTCGTTCCTGCTGTTTGCCAAGCGCGCCGAGAAAAAGTACGGCGTGCCGGCACGGGAGATTCTGGTGGAGATGGGTCGTCGCGGCATGGTTGGCGGCCAGGAAGACATGATCGAAGACACCGCCATGACCCTGGCGCGCCAGCGGGCCTGAGGCGTCGCACCTTGACGGAGGCGCTGACCGGGTCAGCGCCTTCGGCGTTTTTACCTCACAGGAAACCCACCATGTCCAACACTCATGTCGGCTGGCGCAGCCATGCTTTGCTGTTATTGCTGGCAGCGGTGTTTGCCGACAACTTTGTCGGGCGCCAGATTCTGGCAGTGATGATTGAGCCGATCAAAGCCGAGTTCGGCGTCAGTGACACAGCGATGGGGCTGATTTCCGGCCTGGCCTTTGCCGCGGTGTTCGCCCTGCTTGCCCTGCCTGCCGGTCGCCTGGCCGACCGTATGGTACGCACCCGCTTATTGGCCATCGCCTGTTTGCTGTGGGCCGTGGCAACCATGTTGTGCGGGCTGGCAGTGAGCTTCTGGATGCTCGCCCTGGCACGCATGGCTGTGGCGGTGAGCGAGTCGCCGACCACCTCGACATCGATGTCGATCATTGCCGACCTCTACCCGCCCCATCGCCGATCGTTTGCCATCAGCTGCTTCACGGCGGCACCGACCTTCTCCGCAGTGATCGGCCTCAGCCTTGGCGCCTGGGTGGTTGAGCACTATGGCTGGCGCACCGCGTTTATCGTGATCGGCATTCCGGCGCTGATGTTCTCCACGCTGCTGGCCTTTGTGGTGAAGGACCCGCCGCGTGGCCGCTGGGACCTGGCCAGCGCCCACGCGGCCCACCCCCTGCAGAGCATGGGCAGCGAGGCACGCAAACTCTGGGCCCTGCCCGCTTACCGTTGCCTGGTGATGGCGGGGGGTTTGACCACCCTGGGCTCTTATGCAATCGGCATGTGGAACACCAGCTTTCTGGTGCGCTCCCACGGTTTGTCACTGCAACATGCCGGGTTGCTGGCGGGTTTTATCTGTGGCGGCTTTGCCGGCATCGGCGCCTTGTTCAGCGGCTGGCTGAGTGACCACCTGACCCGGCGCAACCCGCACTGGCAAGTGGGCATTCCGGTCATAGGGCATGTGACAGCGCTCAGTGCGCTGTTCGCCTACCTGCTGTGGCCAAACACAGTGTGGCTGCAGGTGGGCAGCGTACCGGTGCCCAGTGCGATGCTGCTGTGCGCGCTCTACAGCTTTTTTTCGGTGTGGTGGGTGGCGCCGTCGTTCAATCTGATCACCCAACTGGTCCCGGCCAACCGCCGGGGTACGGCGATGGCCTTGCAGACCATTATTTCGACCCTGCTGGGGATTGGCCTGGGGCCGTTGCTGGCCGGTTTGCTCAGCGATGCCCTGCAGCCGGCTTTCGGTATTGAATCGCTGCGCTATGCATTACTGCTGGTAAGCCTGCCGGTGGCAGGTGCAATCATGTTGCTGATTCGCACCGCCAGCCATGCCGGGCAAAATTGCTATAGGCATGTAGAGCGGGCGGCATAATCGTCGATAAATTTGCGTGTCAGCTCATACGACGTCAGCTCGGCCATGCGCCCGGGGCTCAGGGGGAAAGCCTGGCCCGCCCACAGGTTGATAAAGTCGCCGCTGTCAGCCCCGGATTTGGCCTTGAGCGGCAGCAGCACACCACCGGCCAACGGAAAAGCCGGGGCCTGGGGATTGAGCGGGCCCAGTTCGCGCATGACCCGATTGACGATGCCCCGTGCTGGCCGCCCGGTAAACAGATTGGTCAGCGCGGTATCACTGGCCTGAGCCTCGCGCAACGCGCGGTGATGAGCCCTGGCCAGCTTTGCTTCAGGGCAAAACAGGTAAGCAGTGCCGATTTGCACGGCACTGGCGCCAAGTGCAAACGCCGCCGCGATCCCTCGCGCATCGGCGATGCCGCCTGCAGCAATCACCGGCACCGACACGGCATCGACGATTTGCGGCACCAGAGCGAAGGTGCCGATTTGCGTGGTCAGCTCACGATGCAGGAACATCGCCCGATGACCGCCCGCTTCATAGCCCATGGCGATAATTGCGTCACAGCCGTGGTGTTCCAGCCATTGCGCCTCGTCAACCGTCGTGGCCGAACTGAGCACCCTGGCCCCACAGGCCTTGACCCTGGCCACAAACTCCGGTGCCGGCAGGGCGAAGTGAAAACTCACCACTTCGGGGCGCAATTCCTCAACCAGGGCGCAGGTGGCTTCATCGAAAGGCGCGCGGCTGGATATCGGAGTGGGCGCGTCATAATCGGCGCCGAGCTCGCTGTAATAGGCCTTGAACAGCGACTTCCACTGCTCGATGGCAGCCTCGTCGTACTCCGGAGGCTGATGGCAGAAAAAGTTCAGGTTGAGCGGCTGGTCGCAGGCAGCCCGAAAGGTTGCCACCTCGCTGCGGATGGCCTCCAGGCTCAACGTGGCGCAGGCCAGTGAGGCCAGCCCCCCGGCCTGTGCCACGCCGATCATGATATCGGCGCCAGCGCCCAGCATCGGTGCCTGAATCAGGGGGTGGGCGATACCCAGCAGATCGGTGAAACGCGAATCGGGCCAGCAGCTCATGGGGGCTCTCAGGGTCGACAATCGGGAGCTGGATACTAGTGGCTCGCCTGCAGATGAGGCAAGTTGCCCAAGACTATGTAGCAGCTGACGAGCGGAGCGAGGCTGCGTTCGTCAGCTGCTACGAAAGTCCGCAATGACCGAATTATTTTTTGCTGGCCAGAGCCGCAATCAATGCCGGGTCATGATTGTAGATATCCGGTGCGTAGGTCACCTTGCCGTCCTTGTTTGCCTGGGCGGTCCAGTAGGTCATCAGGATCGGTGTCGGGTTCGACAGCCTGAACTCATGGGTCAGCCCGGTACCCAACAGCTCCTCGCTACGGACTTTTTCGGCAGGTGTCACCAGCAAGTCACGCAGCTGGAACACCGCTTCAACCCGCACGCAACCCGAACTGAAAGCCCGTGGCCCCTTGCTGAACAAGGCCTGGCTAGGGGTGTCGTGGAGGTACACCGAGAACGGATTGGGGAAGCGGATGGCAATACGGCCCAACGGGTTCCTCGGCCCCGCGCCCTGGCGCAGCAGGATGTTGCCCGGTCGATCCCAGTCGATATCCTGAGCCGCCAGCGGCTGGCCGTTGCTGTCCACAATCTGCAGGTCCTGACGGCTGAGGAAAGACGGGTCGCGACGGATCTGCGGCAGTTTGTCTTCACGAAAGATGGTCGGCGGAATGGTCCAGGTCGGGTTGAGCGTAAGGCGATTGACCCGGGACTTGAGCAGCGGGGTCTGGCGCTCGGCACGGCCGACCTGGGTGCGTGTCTGCCACAGCGGCACACCGTTGCGGTACACGGTCAGTTGCGCTGCGGGCACATTGACCAGCAGGATATCGGGCTCCAGATCCTGGGCTATCCAGCGAAAGCGCTCCAGATTGATGCGCAGCTGCTCACGCCGCGCCTGGGGGCTGATGTTGAGTTCTTTAAGGGTGCCCGCGCCGATTACACCGTCGGCCTGCAACGAATGGTCGAGCTGGAAGCTCTTCACCGCCGCCACCAGTTCATTGCTGTAATGGTGATCGACAGTCGCCGGCAGGTGGCTGAGGTAGCCTTCACTGACCAGTCGCCGGGCCAGCTCGGGCACCCGCGCATCCTCAGCCCCCGGACGCAGCAACGGCCCGCTGGCCAGTGGTTGCCATTGTGGCAAGGGTTGCTGACGCTGGCGGGCATAGACCCGACGCAGGTTTTGATACAGCTCGTTTTGCGGGCGCGCCTGTTCAAAAGCCCGGGGCAAGTCCGCCAGGCCCGGGCCGGCAAAGGCCAGGATGCGGGCCTGGCGGTCTTGTGCAACCTCACTGGCATGCCATACCGGCTCGAACCGCGACTGCTGCAGGCGACCATAGTGCAGGTCCTGCAAGGCTTGCAGATACTGCTGGCTGATCCCGATATCGGCACACAGATCACCAGCGACAGGCAGTTTGTAGGTGTCGGGGTCCAGACCGTCATCCGCCAACTGCGCAAGCTCCCCTTGCAGGGCGCTCAAACGGCCATTGACCGACCATACCGGTTGGTCATTCTGCCCCTGATAAAACCCCTGCAGCATTCGCAGCATCGGTGCATTGACCCGTGGCGCCAGGACCGGACAGGCTTGCGGCAGTTGGCTGAGCGCTTGTTGTACCGGGCTTGTGGTGTCTGCCTGTAGGGGATCGGCTACAGCGACCAGTGGCACAGTCAGCAAGGCAATGCTCAAGTAAAATGCGCGTTTTTTGAACAACTGCTTTACTCCAATTATGGGCCGTCATCTTTAACTTCAGCTCAATCAGCGGTCACGGCAAACCCACAGGCTAGCAGTTAAAACCCAAGCGCCAAGTTATCGGCGCAGCATTACTGGTCTGACTCCATCGAGAATACGCAAATCATGCTCAACTTTTTACGCCGTTTTTGCTTTGCAGTCATCGCCTTAAGCGCAACCTGCACTACTGCCTACGCTGCTAATCCGCTCTTGCTCAACAAGCTCAGCCATGCCGCCCCGGAACTCAACCCCCAGGCCCTGAAAAGCGCCCTCAGCGCCATGCAGTGTGCGGTCAATAACGGAGCCAAACAGGCTCGGCATCTGGCGGTAATCGACTTCTCGCAACCTTCAACCGCTCGCCGTCTCTGGATCTTTGACCTGACCCGCAAGACATTGGTTCTGCGTGATCTGGTGGCCCACGGAAAACAATCCGGCGAGAACTTCGCCACCAGCTTCTCCAATACCGAAGGCAGCAACCAGTCCAGTCTCGGCCTGTTCAGCACCCAGGAAAGCTATGTGGGCAGCCATGGTTACTCATTGCGCATGGACGGCCTTGAGCCCGGCATCAATGATCAGGCCCGTGAACGGGCGATCGTGATCCACCCCGCCAATTACGTGAACCCGCTGTGGAGCAAAACCCAGGGCCGCATCGGCCGCAGCCTCGGCTGCCCGGCGGTCCGCCCGCAAGTGGCGCGTCAGGTCGTAGATAAACTCAAAAATGGCCAGTTCATGTTTGCCTGGTACCCCGACCAGCAATGGCTGCAATCCTCGGCCTACCTCAACTGCCAGCCACGTCAGGTGGCGAGCATCATGTCGGCCAGGCATGAGGTCGCACACGGGGGTTGAAAGCGCGGCGGCAATACCTGTAGATAGTGCGCACATGTTCCAGGAGTTTCATCATGCCCGCGCCGCAACAGGCTGCCTTCACTTACCGCGCCATGATCCGGGCCGACTTGCCCGCCGCCCACAGGTTGTCCGCGCAACTGAACTGGCCCCATCGCCTGGAAGACTGGGCGTTGTTGCACCGGTTGTGCAAAGGCTTTGCGGCCTGCGAAGGTGAGCGCTTGATCGGCACGGCGTTCGCCTGCCCACAAGGTGCGTTTGCAACCATTGGCCTGGTGGTGGTCAGCCCCGATTATCAGGGCCAGGGTGTTGGCCGCCGATTGATGGAGCTGGCGCTCGAGGCCTGCAAGCCGGCCACGGCGATCCTCAATGCCTCGGCAGCAGGCGCACCGCTGTATCTGAGCCAGGGCTTTATCGAGTTCGGCACCCTCGAGCAGCGCCAGGGCCCGGCACAATGTATGGCCCTTGAACCGCTGGCCGCAGACGAACACTGCCGCAGCCTCAACGCAGAGGATCAGGCACGGCAACTGGCACTGGCCAACGCTGGCAGCGGGCTGGATCGCCGTGCCATTTTCGCCCATCTGCACGACACTATCGAACACACGGCCGGTATCGAGTGCGGTGGCCAGTTACAGGCGTTTGCCCTGTTGCGCCGCGCCGGAAAGGGCCATTGCATTGGCCCGGTGATTGCCCAAAATCCCCGGCAGGCCAGGCACCTGATCGCCACCCTGCTCTCACGGATCCCTGGCCAGTTTGTGCGTATCGATGTGCCACATAACAGCGGTCTGTGTGAATGGCTGACGCGGGCCGGCCTGGGCCCAGTAGACCGGGTGAGCCAAATGGCCCTCGGCACACCCCCGCAATCCACTGAAGGTGTTCATCAGTACGCACTGCTTTCACAGGCAATGGGTTGAGCTGCAGAAACGCGCAGGACTGATCCGCCACAAACCGGATGGGCAAGAAAAAGACAGTGGTATTAATTGGTATGGGATGGGTGACTAGCGAGGTTGCGTCAGGCCGAACGGCGTTGACGCTGTGCTTGGAGACTCTTGCCCGATGCTGGACAAGATCTGAAAAATGGCAGGGGCGGCTGGATTTGAACCAACGCATGGCAGGATCAAAACCTGCTGCCTTACCGCTTGGCGACGCCCCTGTAGTTGTTGCGATGAATGCCTGGCATTCATTTAACGTCCTTGCAGCTTGCGAATGTTGCCAATCGCCGTGAACCTGTAAGGGTTCGCTGTGAGAACGAGCGCAAATATACCCGCACTCTGAGGATATGGGAAGCACTTTTTAAATAAATTTATTCAAAAACAGCCACTTAGTGAGAAACACTGGCACATTGCCCCGGCTGGCCGGGCTTTTCCCGGGTCTAGTCGAGGGATAAGCCCGGAGTTTCAGGCACTGATCGACACAACGGCGTCACATCAATCAAAGGCACCATTGAGAATCTCATAAACCAACCCGGTGGCAATGGAGACCAGAATCAACTCCGTGCCCACCTGCTGCCATTCGTACCCCTCGTAATGAGGCAGCCTGCTGGCCAGTCGGCCATCCAGCTTTTGGCAATACCCGGCGGCAGCGGCTTGCCCCGCGCCAGATTCTTCTGGATGCCGGGCGGCAGCGCCTGGCTTCGGCTCCAGTAATCTCTATGCCCGTGAATGATTTCAAGCGTGGCTGCACGATTGATACTCGGGCCATGCGCCCTGTCGTCAGCGCCTGACTTTTTACCTTTATTGCCCTGGCCACCTTGCTTGCCATGATCCTGGTCATAGTGCTGACCGCCTTTGTCATTGCCTTTACCGTTCCCGTTACCGTTACCGTTACCTGGATCGGCCGAGGCAGTGACCGGGCCACAAACAAGCGCAACACACGTAATGGCTGTAATCAGTGAACGAGGCGTTAACATGGTCGAGGACTCAGAATAAGGGTGGTCCTCTGACTATAGACGACAGCTTAAGTTCGTCAGGGCATCAAGCTGCCACCCAGTGCTGCTTCAGCTCTGCTCAGGTGCGAACCAGGCCATGGTGATATCCGCGATCAGACTGCCATCGGGTAGGCGTATACGCTTTTCAAGACGACCTTGTTCCACAAAGCCGAACTTCAGATAAAGGTGCCTCGCACGCGATTGACCTCACGCACCCGCAGTTCGACTTTCACCAGCCCCGGGCGATCCCCGGCCCACTGCAACAAGCGCGTCATCAACACATGGCCGATACCCTGCCCCACATAGTCGGGATGCACAACGATAGTCAGGCTCATAACGTGCTTAAAGGCCTCAAGCCCCATTGGCTCAAGCAAAGCATGCCCGACAATCTGGTCATTCCATTCAACCACCAGGTAAAGGCCATCATCCTTCAGGGCAAGAATTTTTCGCTCAAAGGCTGCAGTGTTAAACTCACCTGGCCGCGAGACAAGCAAACCGGGGGTTTTGGCCGTTTCACGCTCGGCATTGCAGAGCTGCGTCGCATCCGTTAGTTGCGCATGACGAATGACCAGGTTTTCCAAGCGATAGCTCCCTATAAACTGTTCTGAGTAGGTCAACTGCTTGCGCTCGAAAACACGCAATTCCTGATTAACTTACGCACCCTTACAGCGCACACAAATCTGCGCGGTCTGCATTTCCCTCCGCCCTCAGCCCTTCAAGCAATAACTGTTCCCGTTGATCAATCCTCGTAGAGCAAGGCGTTCTTGCGATGTGTTTTGTAGCACTCCCGTGGTACAAACAGCAGTAATACGTGACATTGAATACCCTGACGCGTCAGGCATTGAGCGAGCTTCTGGCACATCACGCCTGGACTATTGGTAAAAGCCACGAGGCGAGGTGTTCAATTGCATTGCCCCGAACTGAAATTGGCCATGCTTGGTACATAGGCCTACTGATCCACCTTGAAGGTGCACCCCATGCCCGCCCCTACTGCTCGCCCCGACCTTGTTTATACATACCCGATCCACCTGCGCGCTCAGGTCGAGGCCGCCCCGCGAGCACCCGGGGTGTATTTCTTTTACGCTGCTGGCGAGTCCATGCCGCTCTATATCGGTAAAAGCATCGATATACGCAGCCGACTGCTTTCCCACCTGCGCGCACCGGAAGAAGCCCGAATGCTGCGCCAGACACAACGGATCGAATACCAGCAAACCGCAGGAGAAATCGGCGCCCTGCTGTTGGAGTCCCGCCTGATCAAAGAACTGCAACCCTTGAAGAACAAGCGACTTCGTCGTCAACAGCGTCTGTGCTCATTGCGGATTGTCGACGGGGTACTGGAAATCATCGACACCACCACCATCTGCGACGGGCCACAGTTGTACGGGCTTTTCCGTAACCGGCGGATGGCCACCGAAGCCCTGATGCAGATTGCGGACGAGCACCGGCTCTGCCACACCCTGCTGGGCCTGGATAAATCAACGGGACGGGGCTGCTTTCGGGCTCAGATAGGCAAGTGCGCCGGTGCCTGCAAAGGGGCAGAAAGCCATAAGGCGCATACCCAACGCTTGTTGAGTGCCTTGGAACGCTGGGCCGTGCATCACTGGCCCTATCCAGGCGCAATCGCATTGCACGAGCAGCATGGCGAGATCGAGGAGTACCACGTCGTGGACAGCTGGCGCTATATCGGCACCTATACCTGCGAGTCTGAAGCCAGACTGGCCCCCAGACTGACAGGGCAGGCATTCGATGCCGACTGCTACAAAATTCTGGTGCGGCCCGTCTTGCTCGAGAGCACGGCAATCATCATGCTTTGATTGCGAACGTGCCGATCCAGGATAACTGCCTCGAGCTTTTTGACTGCCTTAATGTGCCGCTGAATGACTGGCCCATCTCTTCCACTCGCTTGGCAAGCTGGACGTAAGCCTACAGCCAACACACGTTCACATGACTGACGGTGCGTGCTTCAGTCCGTCGACTGCATCCCGTATTTGCCGCACCCGATCTGTAACAGACATGTCCCCTTCAAGCTTTAAGACCGTACAGGTAAGCGCAGACAGCCATTCCTGGTGCCTGGCCAGGCTACGTCCAGGGACGCCCCCCTCATCGTACTGAGCTGCCCAAGCCAGAAACTCCGGCTTTGCTTGACCGAAGCGTTTTACCTCTCGACGTTCTAGCCTCTCCAATCTGAGTTCAACCGGAAGATAAAGGAACACCACAAGATCAAATTCGCTCTCAAGCGGTTGACCCCAGCCCATTACTGATCCGGCAACCACTGCACGGTCATGAGAGCGCATTTCATGTAGCAAGCGCTCTCCTCGTTGCGTTTTGTCAGCCAGATGCAGATAGGGCGGGTTACTGGGCAGCCACAAAAAATCATCTGCTTCCAGGTGAGTTGCGCTCAGTTCCTTAGCTAAAGCATCCGCCAAAGTCGTGGTGCCGGTACCTGCCGCGCCTGTGATCAAGATGTAACGTGCCGTCTCTTTTGTCATTTCGTTTCAGCCACTCTAAAACTTTGCCATCTCCGATAACTTAACAGTGCCCCACTGATGTGGCAGCCGAGCAAGAACGTCCTCGAGACATCGAGCCAGTGGTGGCCAGCGCCTGCAAATGTGGGTCGGTTAGCTACGACCTGACTTTGAACGTCGCTATGCACCAAATGACGTGCGGGCAGTCATCAAATCTCTAGAAGCACTGCAATCAGATCCTGTTTTGTCAACTGAGCAAGCCTGGGCGAGCACTTGATAACGACTCTGTACAAATCCGTTATCAGACGCTGAGGAGTCAATCAGACTTAAATTTAGCTCGCCACCCAACTGGCTGAGCAAAGGAATTCCTTTGCCCAACAACACTGGAATGCGCGTAATAGTGATCTCGTTGATCAATCCCGCAGCGAGGAAAGCCTGGATGGTCTGACCTCCGTCAATATATAGATGCTTCAGACCTTGAGCCGCGAGCTGCGCCACGATAAGTAGCGGATCGCCGGCCAATACATCGAAGGACTCAGACGACTTTACCCCCCGACCGCAAAACTTGTATCAGTTGCTCGGCGGCGAGGGTTTCGACGGTGCCTTCACGGGTGCCTGCGCCGAAAACAGCGCAACAGGCCGATGTGTCGCCGTCGCAGATACGGTAAACGGCAATGACGCTGCCAGGCCCGCACCCTGTGTGTCCGCAAAGGGTAAAACCACCGTCGATCGAACCCCGCATTAAACCCAGGCCGTATCCCGGTGTAATCCATGGGCGTCCTGGAATCGAACCACCCAATGCCTTTGCTATCTGCATGTCCTGGAGCAAGCCTGTGGGGAGCAGATGCCCTGCGAAAAGTCGGTCGAGGAAGAGTGCGGCTTGCGAAATGGGGCCGATTAACAAGCCGTGATACACCCAGCCGGGGTCATAATTTGATGTATTTCCAAGGTGGGTATCTTGTAAGTCTGCTGGCGTTTTAGCGAAGCGAACCCTCGAGAGCCCCAAAGGCGTCAGTGCGTATCGACCCACTGCCTCTTCAAGCGACAAGTCAGTCAGCTGTTCAATTAGCTTGCCTATGAGAAGGTAACCCACATTGGAATAGCGCCATCCAGTTCCGGGGGTATATCGAAGCCGAGCGCCATCAAGGCGCTGCATCATTTCGTCTGCTGACCATGCAGCCTCATGGTTGGCAACGGCGGCGTGATAATCTGCAAGTTCACCATAATCGGCGAGCCCTGCCTCATGCCTAAGCAGTTGGCGCAACGTGAATGGCTGATCAGGTATCGGGGTGTCCAGTCCGATCCGCCCATCACGTACTAATGACAGGGCGGTTACAGCCAGGATGGTCTTCGTAAAGCTCCACCAAGGCACCACCAGTTCTGATTGATCCGACGTTGGTTGCTGACCATTTGATACCAGTGAACTCAGCATTGACTTCCTTGTATTGTTGGGCAGCTTGTCAGCTACCTAGGGAGGCTCCGATCAACTTGCCGCGATTTTAGAAAAGTACCCAATATACCCAGAGATCAATAACGCGCCTGCCGCCAACCAGGCGCGTGCTGCATCAGTGCATCGCCACACCGTCCAGCGATTTATCGACATACGCCCTGGCCAGCTCCACCAGATGCATGACCGACAACACCCGGTCGCGCGCGAGCCCGCACAAACCATCCCCCGCCTCACTCGCCGAAGCAACCGCACAGCGCAACAAGTCTGACGCTTGGGCCAAAGCCGCTTCTGAATTGACACTGTCCGGGATGGCAAATATAGCCGTGCTTATGGGGCGAGCAGGCTTATGATCGTGCAGGTAATAATCGAGCGCACGCCTGACGGCCGCACGGTCCAGCGACTGTGAATCGCACTGTTCAGCATCTTGCAGGGTCAATGAGGGGGGATCGGGGACAACTTTTTTCATTGTGATGACTCCTGGTACATAAAAAGGAGCTGTCACCTATCGCTACTAAACGACTGGGTGGCAGCCGTACGCAGGTTAGTAGACCGGTGTACCAGGAAACCGGCGCGCCACAAGGGCGCCCTGCGCACGGCCACCATAAAACGAAGGCCAAAAAAAGCGCCTCGCTAAGGTGGCGCATTGCGCCTGGTAACACCGGGCTACTAAACCCGACCGCTGATTTTGCAGCGATGGGCCGAGACTATTCCCCGATTTGAGCAGGCGCAAGCGAACGGGATTCTCTCGGATGATTCGCGAGATGGAAAGCGAAACGTCGTACGAAACTCCTGAATATCTCTCGGTAAGCTCACCTCCAATGTTCAACGGCCCTACAAAGGATGAATGTCCAGGAATGAAGCCCACTCGACAAACTGGCATTCGCCAACATCTGAATAAATCCCTACACAGATTCACCAGCACCGTCAGGAAGCGGCTGACCGCATCCCAACGTGGAAATGAGCCGCACAAGGACTCGTAGCCTCACTGGGAGCATTTCGCATGCATGATGGCCCCACCTCTTGATGTCTGCAAAACAGTGATGAGAGATGACCTTGTATTTATATCAAAACAGATATAATGTTTATCTCGCAGGCGTGGATTCGCACACGCGAATCCGTAGGTGAGACGAGCAACATGCCTGTTCGATTTTTGACCAGAGAGGAAGCGACCGATGACTACTTTCAGATGCATAAAATGTTTGATAAGACGGAGGTGCAGCGATGCCCAACCGAGAAATGAAGGAAATCATGTGGGTTGGAAGTAGCTTGCAAGACCTGCGGGACTTCCCTGAAGTGCCTAGGAAGCGAGCAGGTTTTCAGCTAGAACTACTGCAGGAAGGGGAAGAGCCTGACGACTTCAAGCCAATGAAATCCGTTGGCAAGGGTGTTCAGGAAATCCGGATTGCATGTGATGATGGGGCTTTTCGCGTGTTTTATGTGGTCAATCGGCCGGAAGCAATCTATGTGTTGCATGCCTTCCGCAAGACAACTCAAAAGACGGAAAAGCGTGATTTGGATCTGGGTAGAGCCCGATACAAATCGCTGGGTTGAGCGTAGGGTG
The DNA here is from genome assembly GCF_005930585.1 of Pseudomonas sp. FSL W7-0098. NCBI lineage: Bacteria > Pseudomonadati > Pseudomonadota > Gammaproteobacteria > Pseudomonadales > Pseudomonadaceae > Pseudomonas > Pseudomonas sp. FSL W7-0098. The sequence continues at coordinate 72,921 of NZ_RXHW01000001.1, read as the reverse complement.
GCGTGGCGATCCCCTTTACCAACGGTGAAGGGGTAAAGCCCTAGCTATGACCCGACTCAAAAAATGTACACCTGTCACTTTTTTAAAAGAACTTGTAGCAAAACAGTTGTCCAAAAATTAGTAAGCAAGTGATTGATCAGAGGAAAAGTGTATGTCAAACGAACGCCCTACCAGTGTCTGGGATGCGTTGGTTGATACGCCAGAAGAAGCCGAGAACCTGCGTGTCCGTTCTCAGTTGATGCGAGCCATCAGGCGGGTAGTGAAAACCTGGGATGTATCGCAAAAAGAAGCGGCCCAGCGGCTGCATATCACTCAGCCAAGGCTGAATGATTTGCTCAAGGGGAAAATTGAAAAATTTTCTCTGGATGCTTTGGTGAATATGTTGGCCAGTGCAGATCTGGAACTCGAAGTTCGCATCAGTAACAAGGCAGCCTGATTTTCAGGTGGTGGTTCAAGCAAGCAAAAAGGCTGGCCATGATGTGGCTGGCCTTTTTTCGCTTTAATGGCACCCAAGGACGAAAATAAGCTATCGCAGGTAGTTTGCAGAGACACCGGTGCGTTTGTCTGAAGCTACAAGAAACCTCTGTTCTCATCAGCCACTTGGGTGTGCAGCTTTAGAACCCGTATACGCTGTATACACTCAAGAGTGAGGATTCCATCATGGCACCGCCCGTGTTGTCATTCTGTGTTGAAGAGGCGCTCGTGGAGCAGCTCGACCAGTTGTCCCAAGCCACCGACCGCGACCGTCAGTACCACCTCAAACGTGCGTTGGCCCGCTACGTCGAGGCTGAGTCCTGGCATATATAGGTAAGGAGCAGATTTTTGCGAGCGACTGCTATCCGACCCAAAGCAGCCCTTGATATCCATTTATTGTCGCCATAGGGTGTTGGCATTCATGGAGGATTCTGACTGATGGCACGCATAGGTTTAATACTGAGCCCCGGTTTTGCTGACTGGGAATATGCTTTTATAGCTGGAACTGCGTCCCCATTTTACGGGATCGACGTCAGGTTTTTCGCTTTTGCTCCGGGACAGATCCACTCGCAGGGCGGGCTGCCTGTAACGATCGATAGTAACTTGCAACAATGCCTGGACTGGAAACCGGATGTTGTGGTCGTTATCGGGGGAATGGTCTGGGAACGTGCAGAAGCACCGGATATTCGAGACTTTCTTCATGCCAGTCGTTCAAGTGGAGCGACGATTGCAGGTATCTGTGGGGGAACTCTGGCACTTGCGAGAGCCGGGCTCCTCGACAAGACTCCACATACCTCAAACAGTGCTAATTTCTTACAAGAGAATGCTGCAGGTTATGAAGGTCACGGGTTTTATCGAAACAGTCCGATAGCGGTGATTGCAGACCGCATCATAACCGCTCCAGGCCCTGCCCCCGTTAGCTTCACCTGCGCAGTATTCGAAGGTGCCGGGCTATCTTCAGAGAGTATTTCCCAGTTCAGATCAATGTTGGCAGCGGAACATAAGTGACCGTTTGGCGCTGCAAAACAGCGCTCAGGTTATGTTGTTCGAGTGGCTGCATCTGTCCGATTGCTGCCTGTTGCAAAGTCCCGCAATCGACCCAAAGCTGCCAGGCCGTCTGTTATCGGGCGAAGATCTGGCTCTCTTGGTAGACTTGCAACCCATCGCAAAACAGGCGTACTTGTGCCGTGTAACTGATGCTGCCGTCAGTACGCTTGCGTGCTCGGATAGTGGCCATGATCGCCTGGTACAATTGTTGTTTTGATTGGTAAATTGTACCAGGCGACTTCAAAATACGCCCTTTTACCCCCTAAAAACGCTGCAAAAACGTAGAGCACAATGGTACAGAATATTGCTTCAAAGCCAGTAAACACAGGGGCTGCGCTGTCTCGGCGGTTTTCTGTTGCACCCATGATGGACTGGACAGATCGCCACTGTCGGTTTTTTCTGCGTCTGCTATCCAAAAACGCCTTGCTGTACACCGAAATGGTCACTACGGGTGCGCTGATCAATGGTGATGCCGAGCGCTTCTTGCGTCATGACGCGTCTGAGCATCCGCTGGCCTTGCAACTGGGAGGGAGTGTTCCGGCTGACTTGGCCGTTTGCGCACGCATGGCTCAGGATGCAGGGTATGACGAGGTGAACCTGAATGTCGGCTGCCCCAGCGATCGGGTGCAGAACAATATGATCGGTGCCTGCCTGATGGCGCACCCGGCCCTGGTGGCCGATTGTGTCAAGGCCATGCGCGATGCGGTCGCTATCCCTGTCACGGTCAAGCATCGTATCGGCATCAACGGCCGCGATAGCTATGCACAACTGTGCGATTTCGTCGGTACGGTTCGTGATGCCGGCTGCACCAGTTTCACCGTGCATGCGCGTATTGCCATTCTCGAAGGGCTGTCGCCTAAAGAAAACCGCGATATCCCGCCTCTGCGCTATGACGTTGCCGCGCAGTTGAAAACCGATTTCCCTGAACTGGAGATCATTCTCAACGGCGGGATCAAGACCCTCGAGCAATGCCAGGAACATTTACAGGTGTTTGATGGTGTGATGCTCGGTCGCGAGGCCTATCACAACCCGTATATTCTGGCCGAGGTCGATCAACGTCTGTTTGGCAGTTCTGCCCCTGTCATTTCGCGGGTAGAGGCGCTCACGCTGTTGCGGCCTTATATCGCAGCGCATATAGTCGCTGGTGGTTCAATGCACCATATCACGCGTCATATTTTGGGGCTGGGCCAGGGGTTCCCTGGCGCCAGGCGCTTTCGTCAACTGCTGTCGGTGGATATCCATAAGGCCAAGGACCCGTTGGCATTACTGGATCAGGCCGCAGAACTGCTGGTAGGCCGCTGAAACCAGCGCAATAGCGCCGGCGCAAGGTACACAAAGGCCTGCATGAGACTTCTCATGCAGGCCTTTGTTTTTTTGCACCACTATTGCGTTACTTCGACACAGGCATAACTGTCCGCATTGTCGATATCGCCCTTGCCCGCGTAACGGGCGACCTGCGGCCAGGCACATAGCGGGCGGGTGCGCACAACCTTGCCGTCTTCAATTTTCGAAGCGACGATGCGCTGCGGTGCTACGCCGTGCTCCACCCAATTGTCGATAATAGCCAACTTGTCAAAGGTGTCGCAGCCCGCACCGCCGTAACAATGGCCCATGCCCGGGATCAGAAACAGCCGGGCCGAAGCCCGGGCCGCCCTGCCCGAATCGCGCAGCAGTGACTGGTAGTAGTCGATCAGCTCCTGGCCGTTATGAAAATCGTTCCAGCCCACATAAAGCAGTAGCTTTGCCCCCCGGTCGAAAAATGCCGTGAGGTTGGAGTCAACGTGCAACAAGGGCCCGAGCCTGTTCACAGCCTCATTCACGGTCTTGTCCCAGTCCATGGTCGTCCAGTCCCAGTCCGGATCCTGGAAAGCCGCGTACTTGAACAGGTCCAGGGCCACCGGGAACGCTTGGCCATCGACAAAATCACCGAGCAGGTTTTCATTGCCCTTGGCCACGCCAGGAAAGATCACTTCCCCGGTACGCGGGTTGATCGGCCCTCGATAGAGCTGCTGCATCAGCTCTACCTGCCCCGCCGTCAGGCAGTCGGCTGTCTCGGTGCCTTTGCACTGCAATTGTTCAGGCTCAAAATCGCAATGCTGCGGGTCGTCGATAAACCCCTGCTTGAGGCCAATGGGCGTGGCGCAGGCCTTGAGCGCCGCCTTGCTGACCATCTCGAGCTTGGCCTTGGTCATGTTCACATCGCGGTGGCGACCGAGCAACCAGCCGGGCCAGAGCTGGGCGGCATTGAACTTGACCAGCGGGTTGGGCGGCGCACCGGCGACGATACCATCGTAGTCATCGGGAAAGCGCCTGGCTTCGATCAGACCTTCAAGGCCGCCCAGCGAACAGCCTATCCAGTACGCCCGGCTGGCGGGTTTTCCGTAGTAGGCCTTGATCAGTTCCTTGGCATGTACCGTCATCAGGTGGTCGGCGCGCCAGGCATAATCGATCAGTTTTTCCGGGTGGCCCAGGGCGAACTGCCCGCCCTTGCCTTCTTCAGTACTGCTGTCGTGTCCGGTATCGGTCGCTGCCGTGGCGTAGCCCTGCTCAAGCCCGGCGAGCATGGCCGGGTACATCATCGCTCCGCCCCAGCCAAAACTGCCGACACCCAGTAACTTGCCGTTCCAGCCATTGAGCGGCAACCAGACTTCGATCTTGATATCTGAATCGCTGCTGGGCCTGAGTGTGGCAGCAACCCTGCAAAAGGCCGGGTTTGGCCCGACTGCGGGGCGCCCTGCCGGGTTCATGCCGGAGAAACCCGCCAGCCGGATCAGCGGGTTTTCCGGCATTGGGTACTGCCCGGGGGCAATGGCCTCGGCCACGGTGATGGTCGCATCGGGCAAGGCCCTGGCGGCCAAGGCGCTGCAGGTGTCTTCGGCATGGGCTTGCGCTGCCATTGCCAGGGTCAGCAAGCTGACGGCTGCGTACCGGAGAAACGGGCGTAGTGCTGAACATGGGTGATTAATTTGCATATCCCTGCCTTCGGATCACGCTCAAGAACAGACGCTGCGCGGTGGGTGCACTACCACGACCTTAGTTGCAGGATAAAGAAGGTCAAGGTGCAACTGGCTGTTTCAAGCTGACTGATGATCCGTGTAGCGCCCGCAACTGCTCGGCGTGCGAAGCCGCACAGCGGGCCGACCGCCAGATCACTCCCGCGTGCAAGGCCGCAGGCACCCCATGGCCATGGCCACCAGGCTATCGAGCAGCGCCCTGGATTCAAGCTGGTCCGGCATGTCTTCCAGTACCGAGCGGATAACACTGCGCAGCCCCTGCCCGAGCAGGTAAGCGGCCATGGCCGGGTGTTGCGTGGATATTTCATCCTCATACAACTGCAGCAGCGGCAACCAGGTCGCTTCGATAAATTCCCCGGTGGTGGTATATGGCCCGCGCCACATGCCCAGGTGCAAGGCCGAGTGATAGCGCAAATGAAACACCTTGTTCAGCCTGAACAAGCGTGTTTCGACGCGAATGATGTTGGCCAGAATTTGTTCCAGCGCCGACTTCAGGGGCACGCCAATCAACTTTTCCCGCACCTTCAGCAGCTGCTCGGACTCTTCGTCGAGCACACGCTCGTACAGCAAAGCCACGATGGCGTCCTTGCTGGGAAAATACTGGTAGATCGAGCCGACCGCGACACCAGATACCTCGGCGATGCGGGCGACCGTCAGCGCCGCCTCTCCTGCTTCATCCAGAATCTGCAGGCAGGCTTGCTCAACAGCATCGACCAGTGCCCGTGAGCGGGATTGCACCGGCCGCTTGCGCAGCGCAGGCATCAGACCCTTTGTATTGTCATCGGCTGGCTTGCTCATGGGAACCCGAGCGGAGTATTTTTTGCTGTTCTTAATTTCAGATATTTTCCTTTTTTATCATTAGGTTAAATACGCAATCAGATGCCCGCAGAATGCGAATATCTCAACCCTGATGACGTCAGTATTATCTTTGGAGACGCTCGGACATCGTCCAAACGTGTAGTGATACGCCCTCTATAAGATCGGATATTTCAGCCTGCCGGGAGATTGCCCATGCCTTCACCACTCACCCTCCAGCCCCTTGGCCCACACCTGGGCGCCGAAGTGCTTGACCTGGATCCTGCCACTGTTTTTCAGCCGCAAACCCTGGCGGCACTGGAAGCTGCGCTGGTCAAACATGAAGCCCTGGTACTGCACGCCCCATGGCTACAGCCAGAACAACACCTGGCCATTGCACGATATTTCGGCGAGCCCGAAGTTCACACGTTCTATCCCAACCTGGGCGCAGGCTTTGAACAGATCACCGTGATCGACTCCAGGCTGGGTGACCGGGCGGATATGTGGCACCACGACGAGAGCTTCCTGCCCGACCCGCCGATTGTCACCATGACCCACGCCCAGATCCTTCCCCCCTGTGGCGGCGATACATGCTGGATCAGCATGACCACGGCCTATGACAGCCTGTCCGGGCGTATGCAGCACTACCTCGACGGGCTCAGCGCCTGGCACGACATGAACGGGCCCATGACGGCAGCGCTGCGCCAGAGCGTCGTCAGCCATGAGCGCTATGCCGAGGTCGTGCAGATGAACCGCCGCCACCTGCACCCGCTGGTGATCCAGCACCCGGTGTCCGGTCGCAAAGCCCTGTATCTGAGCCCGACCTACACCACCCATATCGACGGCTTGGCCCCCTCTGAAAGCGACGCGATCCTGGACTATCTCCACGCGCACTGCCAGCACGTGCAATTCGGGTTTCGCCATCGCTGGCGTGTCGGTGACATGGTGCTCTGGGACAACCGAAGCGTGTTGCACAACGCCATTCTGGACTACCAACCCCATCAACGGCGCATGCAGCGCACCTCGGTATTCGCCCGCGAACCCTTGCAGGCGTGAGTTCTGAAGGAACATTCACGGATCACAACCGCTGCAGAGGAGCACACCAGAATGAAGAACGATGAACTTAATCACGACCTCCTGGCCCGCTACATTCCCAGGCCAGGCCGGTATGCACTGTTGCCCGAACTGACTGCGCACCAACGCGTGGCGCTGCTGTGCCGGGTGCTGTATCGAGAGGGTTATAACGACCATATTGCCGGTCATGTCACCGTCAAGCAGGACGATGGCACCTATTTGGCCAACCCCTGGGAGCTCACCTGGGGCGAAGTAACCGCCTCGGACATCCTGCGCCTCGACCAGACCGGCAAGGTCATCGAAGGCGAATGGAACATCACCCCGGCGATCAACCTGCATATGGATTTACATGCCGCGCGCCATGATGTTGAGGTGGTCATCCATAACCACCCGCGCTGGGCAGGCGTCTGGTCAGCCGCGGGGCGCATCCCGCCGGTTTACGACCAGACCTCCGCCCTGGTCGATAGTGACCCGGTGCTCTATGACGAGTATCGCGGCACAGTCGAAGACACCGTCCTCGGCCGCGCCGTAGTGACGGCACTGGGAGCCCAGAAATGGGCCATGCTCGCCAACCACGGTGTGCTAGTGGTCGCCAATGGCATTCGCCAGGCCCATTTGCGCGCGATCACACTGGAGTGGCGCAGCCGCCTGGCCTGGCATGTCGAGGCACTCGGTGGCGGCGCGCCGCTCCCTGCCCATGTCGCCCTCGCCACTGGAGAGCGCACCGATGCCAACGGTTTCCCGTTTCTGTGGGAAGCCATGGCACGGGAAGAAATCCGCCGCGATCCGACTGTTCTGGAGTAATTAACCCCGCAAATTATGGAATTCAACTCCGCAATGTTTGGAATCCAGGGCCGATTATCCGGGATCAATATCACCGTATATTGACCCGGACTGGCGCCACGCAGCGCCCCACACCGGAGGTCCCTGCCCTATGAGTATTCTGTTTTCTCCATACATCTTGTCGGGAATGGAACTGAACAATCGTGTCGTGATGGCGCCCATGACCCGTGCCCGCGCCTTGAACGATATTCCTGACGCTTTGACGGTGCTGTACTACCGCCAGCGTGCAAGCGCCGGCCTGATCATCAGCGAAGGTGTGCCGGTTTCCATCCAGGGCCGCGGCTATCTGTTCAACCCCGGCCTTTATAATCAGGAACAAGTGGAAGGCTGGAAGCACGTCACCCGGGCCGTGCATGAGGACGGCGGCAAGATCTTCGCCCAGCTCTGGCATGTCGGCCGGGTATCCCACACCACGCTGCAACCGGACGGCGGTGCGCCGGTGTCATCCAGCAACAAGTTGGCGGCCAACTCCATGACCTATGCCTATGACGAGCACGGTCAACCGGGCCCGATCCAGGCCAGCCAGCCGCGCGCGCTGTCGACCGAAGAAGTCGGAGCGATCAAAAATGACTTTGTTCAGGCTGCCCGCCGGGCTATCGAGGCGGGGTTTGACGGGGTCGAAATTCATGGCGCCAACGGCTACCTGTTCGAGCAGTTTATCAATCCGTGTGTAAACGATCGTACCGACCGTTATGGCGGCTCAATCGAAAACCGCATTCGCCTGCTGCTGGAAACCATTGATGCGGTTGCCGACGCCATTGGGCGTGGCAAGGTTGGCGTGCGTATCTCGCCGTTTGGCCGCCTGTTCGACATGGCGCCGTTTGATGACGAAGCCCAGACCTGGGTCGCGGTGGCTCACGCCATTCATCAACGCGACATTGCCTACGTGCACTTGAGCGATCAATTAACCATTGGCGCCGAGCGCATGCCCGAAGGCTTTGCGCAGACTTTTCGCGAGTCGTATCAAGGCACACTGATTGCCGCTGGCGGCTTTGATCGCGAGTCGGCGCAAGCCGCACTGGAATCAGGCGCCCTGGACCTGGTCGCGTTTGGGCGGCCTTTTATTGCCAACCCGGATCTGGTGGAGCGGATGAAAAATGACTGGCCGATTGCAACCCCGGACCGCGCCACGTTCTACGGCAACAGCGGCGAAAAAGGCTATGTCGATTACCCCTTCCACTCGCCGAACCTGTAACGGTATTCAGCTGCAGCGCTTCACGTCATGGAGCTTGAGGCGCTGCATTCATGAACCCTGGGGGTTGGGCGGGCCCTGATCCGGGCGAAAAAGCCCGGCATCGCGTCGGGCCAGTGCCAGCAGTTCATCGACGACCATTCTGATCTTGGGCTGTATGTAGCGCGTGCGTGGCCAGATCACGTGAATAGGCATCTCGGCACCGGCATATTGCTCAAGTACGGGCACCAGCAACCCCTGCTGGATATGCGCCTGCACCAGCCAGGTGGGCAGTTGGGCCAGGCCGCCCCCGGCCAGTGTCATGTCCAGCAACATTTCACCGTCTCCCATCTCATGCTTGACCCGCACGTCGTGCTCGTTGGTCTGCCCCTTTTCATCCACCAGCATCCAGCTTTTGCGAGTGCCGTTGCGCCAGCCGACAATGCAGTCATGCCGCAGGAGATCAGCCGGTGCCTGGGGCGTGCCATGCCTGTGCAGGTATTCGCGGGTTGCGCAAATCAACAGGCTCTGGCTGCCCAGCTTGCGGGCCACTATTTCAGCGTCATCCTTTAATGAACCGATTCGGACCACAAGATCGATACCCTCATTGACGATATCCACCAGCCGCTCACTGAAGCTGATGGAGAGATCGAGCTGCTGGTATCGCACCGCCATATCGATCAAGGTCGGCAAAATATGTCGGCGACCAAAGGCCGCCGGCAGATCGATCCGCAACCGACCGACAGGCTCCTGTTGGCCGGTGGTCAAAAAGCCCTGGGTCTCGGCCAGTTCATCCATTACCCGCAGGCAACTGGCCAGATAGGCCTCACCCTCGCTGGTGAGGTTCAGGCGCCGGGTGGTGCGATGCAAAAGCTTGACGCCAAGGCGCGCCTCCAGGCGAGTCACGCTCTTGCCAACGGCGGAACTGGTCACGCCAAGCTCCAGGGCTGCCGCTGTAAAGCTCAGTGACTGGGCCGCAGACACAAACTCACGAATACCGTCAAATGGGTTGCCCGTCATTATGGCGTCCAAGGCTAAAGTTTAAGGATCTGCAGCTGAACAATAGCAAAGCCATGCAGTAATAGAGGGGTAAAACCCCGGGGCTTACCTTCTGCGCAAACAAAAATGCGCCCTGGATAAAGGCGCATCGTTCATGCTCAATCCTCGGAGCTGGCCCTGGATCAGGCTGCACGCTCAGGCCAGACCACTTCAAGGCGGGTATGGGTGATACGCCACTCGCCATCGATACGCCGGTACGTGTCGGCGTACAGCCCGAGCAACAGCAGCGGGTTCGGATCGGGCTTGGATGCGGTCTCGAAATCAATCAGGTAGCAACGCCCTTGCGCGGTATCGGGCCCGGTCAACTTGATCCAGTGGTTGGCGATCGCATGCAAAAACGGATAACTGCCCTGGTGGTCGCGATCGAAGAGTTTGAAGGCATCATTAAGGCCACTGCGGATGGCATCTATACCCGTCATTTTGCCGACCGTAACCTCCACCACCGCATCTGCCGAGAACACTTCGTCAAGGGCGTCGATAGTGTTGCTGTCCAGATGATGTGCATAGAGGGTTCTGAGATTGCGAATCTCTTCGCGATCAAGCAACGCTTTGAGTTTGGTATCCATAACCTGTGACCTCTGTAGTGACTGGCTTGCCTGTGAAGGCGCTGGCCTGCTCAGGACAATCAGCTCCTGACCTGTAAAACCTCTACTTTAGTCATGTTCCAGCACAAGATAATCACCCATAAATTCCAAACATTCTGGAATCACAGGATCAAATTGTTTCACTCTCACTCAACTGGCCGCGTTTTGAAGGGCTCGTTCACCAGCCTGCTCATCGTTAGCAAGCGTCTGGCACAGATCCAGCAGCTGGCATTGCAGCAATTTGCCCGCATGGCTCAGACCGTTTTGCCCATACAACGCCAGAAATACCCCCTGGATATCCGGCAGGCCGCTGCCGGCATCAATTACCCTGTGTTCCGGACTGATCACCCGCAACGGCAACAAGCTGATACCCAGGCCCGCCGCCACGGCGGCGCAGACACTGGCCAGACTTGCGCTGGAGTAGTTGATGCGCCAGCGCCATCCCCCCACTTCAAGGTGATGGAGCATTTCATTGCGGTACAAACCGCCCACCGGAAACGCCACCAGCGGCAAGGGCTCGCGCCCCAGTGCGGGCGCTGAACGGCTGTCCACCCAACACATGGGTTCGGGCCAGCAAGCCAGGCAATCATCGCCCTGCCCCATCTGCTTGACCAATAACAGGTCGAATTCATCCTGGCGATAAAGCCGCATCAGTTCAGGGCCCAAGCCGCTGGTGACTTCCAGGCGCACTCCCGGGTGCTCCAGGCCGAACCGCGAAAGGATCGGCATCAAGCGCTCGGCAGCAAAGTCTTCAGGCACGCCGAGGCGCAACACCCCCTCACTGGCCTGGTTGAACAGCACATCGCGGGCTTCCTGATCAAGCGCCAGAATGCGCCGCGCATAGGCCAGCAGGCGCTCACCTTCAGGGGTGGCAATCACCCGGCGCTGTTCGCGGTCGAGCAGCTTGCAGCCAAGGCTGTCCTCCAGACGGCGGATCTGCTGGCTGACCGTCGACTGGGTGAGATGCAGACGCTGCGCCGCCCGGGTGAAATTGGCGCAGTCCACCACCGCGACAAAACTGCGTAACAGTATGGGATCAAGCATCCGCCTCACCATTCACATTGCCACTTTAAGGCATGGCTATATTTAATTTCAGAATACCTGCTGCGCTGACCATACTGGCTTTTCACGGGATGTAAAAGAGGGCTCAACCATGGGCAGCCTGACACGCAAATGCGGCCTGCTGACGGTCGCGCTGTTGATAATGGGAGCGGTGATGGCAAGCGACAAGACACTCCTCAATGCCGTCAGCGACGGCGAACTGGACAGGGTCCAGCAACTGATCAGTGAAGGCACGGACCTCAACGTACAGGCGCTGGATGGCAGCAGCGCGCTGCTGCTGGCAACCCGATCGAACCAGATCGAAATCGCCCGGGCCTTGATCCAGGCCGGGGCCGACGTCAACCAGAAGAACCTGATGCGTGACAGCCCCTATCTGTTGGCAGGCGCCAGTGGGCGTAACGAAATCCTGCAAATGACCCTGGCTCACGGTGCCGATCTGCAGAGTACCAACCGCTATGGCGGCACCGCCCTGATCCCGGCATGCGAGCGCGGACATGTTGAAACGGTACGCCTGCTGATCGCAGCAGGGGTTGATCTGAACCATGTCAATCGCCTGGGCTGGACCTGCCTGATGGAAGCCATCGTGCTCTCCGACGGCGGCCCGGCGCATCAGCAGATCATCACCCAGCTGATCAATGCCGGTGCCGACCTGAACCTGCCGGACAGCGACGGCCACACCCCCCTGCAACAAGCGCAGCAGCGCGGCCAGGGCGTGACCGCACAATTGCTGCGTGATGCCGGCGCGCACTGAATCACACCCTGGAGTTGTTATGCATAGCGATGAGTTTTACCTGCAACGCGCCGTGGCCCTGGCCGCCAACAACGTTGCCGGCGGTGGCCGGCCTTTTGCTGCGCTACTGGTCAAAGACGACCAGGTGATCGTTGAGGCCGTCAACACCCTCCATATCAGCCAGGATCCGACTGCACACGCAGAACTCTTGGCCATACGGGCTGCCAGCCAGCAACTGGGCCCGCGCCTGGAGGGTTGCGTGATCTATGCCAGTGGCCAGCCTTGCCCCATGTGCCTGAGTGCCATGCACCTGTGTGGCGTAACCCGAGTGGTGTATGCCGCCAGCAACCCGCAGGGGGAACCCTTCGGGTTGTCTACGGCAGCGATTTATCAGCAACTGGCGCTGCCGTTGAGCGAACAGACACTGGCGATACAACACATACCCCAACCGGCCATGGTCGAGATCTATAGTGACTGGAAAGCCTGCCATGAGCCTGGATAAACACCCTGCGCGGGTGTTCGCCAATTGGGCATTGCTGGTGGTGCTGGGGCTTAACCTGCGTCCGCTGCTCAGCTCCATCAGCCCGCTGTTGCTTGAGATCCGTCATGACACGGGCATGAGTTTCCAGAGCAGTGCCTGGCTGACCAGCCTGCCAGTGATCTGCATGGGTCTGGTGGCCTTGCTCGGCGTACGCCTGCAGGCAGGCCTGGGTGAGCGCCGTGGCGTGGCCCTGGGCTTGTCGATGATCCTGGGCGCCTGCCTGTGGCGCTTGTCTGCCGATCAGGCAGAAACCCTGATGGCCACGGCCTTGTTGGGCGGTGCCGGGGTTGCGCTGATCCAGGTGCTGGTTCCGGCGCTGATCAAGCGCCAGTTTGCGCAGCGGGTTGCGCTGGCTTTAGGGGTGTACTCCGCCTCCCTTATGGCCGGCGGCGGCCTGGCTGCACTCGTCAGCCCGCTGGTGGCCGGCCATTTTGGCCATTGGCAGGCCGGTCTGGGGATTTGGCTTGCGCCTGCTCTGGTCGCACTGGTGCTGTGGGGCTTATTGCCCTTTGCCAGCGGTGCCCGAACGGCGGGCGAGCCAGCCATGCGCCCGTGGCGCAACCGGCGCGCATGGTTACTGGCGCTGTACTTCGGCCTCGTCAACTGTGGCTATATGAGCATGGTGGCGTGGTTGCCCGCCTACTATTTGCAGATGGGCTGGAGTGCAGCACAAAGCGGCTCGCTTCTGGCGTTCATGACCATTTTTCAGGTACTGGCTGCGCTGGTGATGCCTGCGCTGGCCCACCGCAGCACGGACAGGCGCCCGCTCTTGGCGGTCAGCCTGGGAGCGCAGGCACTGGGCTATAGCGGACTGGTCATGTGGCCGCTGGAATCGCCGTATGTGTGGGTGGCCTTGATTGGTTTTGGCCTGGGTGCCTGTTTCGCCCTGAGCCTGATCCTGACCCTGGACCATTGCCGCAAACCCAGCGAAGCCGCTCAGCTTGCAGGGTTCGTGCAAGGCGCGGGATTTCTTGTCAATGCGGTATCGCCATGGCTGACGGGTTGGCTTCGCGAACTCACGGGGAGTTTTGTTACTGTCTGGTGGGTTCTGGTTGTGGCGGTTGTTGCAATGCTGCTACTGACGCGGATTTTCAGCCCGCAGAGTAATATACGCTGTGGCGGAATCATTCAAGCAGCTGCCTGAAATGCAATCAAAACGAAGATCTGTCGTCACAATAGTTTTTGCTGGATTTCAATTACAGACTGGATAGCATTTTCCGTCCATCCTCGTTTACCCATTTGACCGGCAATTTTTTGACTCGATTGCTATAGATATTCCTTTTGCACCCTCTTAACTATAACTATTTTAATTTTTTCAACTGCCTGATTCAACAGAAACATAAATTCTTCAAGCTCAAAACTCCAAGTCCCGTCTTTAGCAGACGGTTATATTTCTATCTCAACTGATCTTCCAGGCTCGTGGGATACTTCAGCTAGTTGATCAGCGTCCATCCAGATTTCGAATACTAAATTTTCTCGATCTGGAGGGCTGCTCATCAAAGAGGATAGATGTGTCATGGCTTCGGTGGTTCCAGCAGACCAATAAATCCCCCACTCGCATCGTAGCGAAGCCCCCTTCCGTCGGGAGCAACTACATCTATAGCTTTCCCAAACCTCCCGGAGTCTTTGTAGGTTACGGTCGACGCGGGATTACTCAGAATATCATCAGCTATTTTTTGACCTTGAGCATTGATTTCGGAAGGACTGCCTTTGACGCTAGCAAGGATACATGCCTCTTTGCCCCCATCAACTCACAGAGATAAGGCTCAGCCCCTCACTGATCACTATTTCCTCTGGGATCTCATCATAGATAAAAAGCTCATCTCCTAAGTTTAAAATGGATAGGCAAAAACCGTTATCAAACGAAAGAGCAACGCCCACCACTATGTCTTCTGCTAAGGACTGCACAAGTAATGCTGACACCAACCTCCGTCCTACAACATCGGAGAAATAAAGCTCACCAGAGATACAAAAAATATCTTGCCTACCGTATTCACCTAAATCGCAGTTTGAAATCGGACTCAAAGAAAAACAGAGAGACGCACCATCAGGCCCTCCATAGAGCCTCCCAAACTCAGACTGTTCGAATAGAAGGCCAACCTCTTGAGGGGCAGAATCCCTCTCGAAACAGAAAACATGGAATAGAGCATTTACTGACAGTAATTTCTTCCCGAGCACTGTTAACATCCAGGTAATCATAAGCTCAGGAGAGTTCATTACCTGATGCCCTCCTTCAATGCACTCTGTACAGATGGATTCAGAGCTACCCCATCCTTCAGTATAGTAACGAACGTTCCATCAGGCTTGGTAACAACCACATCATTACCCTTAACTCTGAAAAACACATCACCTCGTGCGCCATTTACACCTTGCCCAGCAAAAGTCCCGGGGATTACCTTTTCAGGATTACCTCCAACGTCATAAATTTTATCGAGTACCATTTTACGATCTCTTGGGCTAGCCGCGTTGCCGCCAAAATCCTCAACGTGCTTACCGGGTTTTGCACCAACTAAACTATTAGTTTATGCAGTGAAATTTTACTATCTGAAAATTTAACCACACCTTTTGTAACTGACAGACACTCATCAGACTCAGTCACGCTAAGACCGCAGCCTCCGAAACCCAAATAAACGCCAACACGGACTTCGCCTACATCACTTATCCTATACTCATATACCGGCAATAATTTCAACCCCGGGTATTTATCAACCCCACTTAGTGACTTGATTGGATACGCAAACTCATCATTTATCTCAGACAGCTTCAGCAATTCCAGATCTGAATCCAGCTTTAAAAAACTTTGACACTCCCTCG
Organism: Pseudomonas sp. FSL W7-0098; assembly: GCF_005930585.1. NCBI lineage: Bacteria > Pseudomonadati > Pseudomonadota > Gammaproteobacteria > Pseudomonadales > Pseudomonadaceae > Pseudomonas > Pseudomonas sp. FSL W7-0098. Next base: position 57,713 of record NZ_RXHW01000001.1, on the reverse strand, counting down.
CTAACTGTTAATGAGACCCAGCCTGAATCACACAACTTAAAAAATATCAAGAACTCACAAAACAGATCACCAACCATAAAAAATGAGCGGACTCTGACATCGTGCAACACCTCATTGATCAGCACCGTCTTTATGCCCTCCACACCAAGCATGCTTTGTTAGCGCTCTAGCAGCTTTAGTCAAGCCTTCTTTGTTGATAGGTTCACCCGTCGTAGCGATCAGTACGTTACTAGTGCGTCCACCGAAATTCTGGAGAGCAATTGCCGATCCTTTTGCACCAAAAAAATCTTATAGCATTAAGTATTACCTAAATAAACGGCCCCGTCCGAGAACTCCATCAGCCAAGGCTCAGTTGATAACGAACAAAATGCATTCAAGATGCGGCCATCAGACAATTTGAAAAATGGATCGATTGGCTGAGAATCAATAAGCCAACCCACCTCAATAATAGACAAACCTAAAAGATCAGAAACATGGTCAAGGGCGTCGTCATCCCAACAACCGAAAAGCAGTTCCCGCCCCTTAGAAACGCGCCACGCACTCTCAGTCCGAAAGCTCCAGTCCGCCGAAAAAAGCATCAAAGTATCGCCATCCCAAAATACTCTTTCAATTTTAATAGGCAACAAAAGAGCCACGGCTTGCAACAATTCACTCATCTTTTAGTCCACTTGCTCAATATGCGTACGCTTTCTAATCCACTGCTTCCGCTCAGCCTTCGATAAACCTTGCGGGGGCTGCGGCGGATTTCCAGTAGTAGGGTCAACAGGTCCGCCATTAGCGTTCTCGAATGACGCGCGCCGAGGACTCCGACCATCCGCCTGCATCACCCGAACTCGCGAACCATCAGGCAAGATGTATTGAGTTCCGACCACATTTCCGCTGGTCGGAGAAACTACTTGTTTTGTTGGGTACCCTGCTGTTTCAAAATTAGCAATCATCTTAGACTGACTTTTAGGAAGATTCACTCCAGAGATATGACTAATTGACCCCACATTTGCTTTTGCACCAACACCCGCAGCAGCCTTACCAGCCGCCAATTTGGCAAGAACCGCCTCAACAACAACCTTGGCGCCCTTACCTGCCGGCATCAACAGCATAGCAGCATCAAGCTCGGGCGCTATGGTTGTAATCCCTTTGCCTGCCAAATCTGACAAACGCTGGGTAGCCGATTTTATACCTGACTCAGTACTGGACAACGCACCCATTTCTTTCGAATGCGCGCTGGTTTGCTCCTGGCCGTATTGCCGCCATTGCTCATACACCACGCCTTGACCATGCAAGACTGACGCATTGAACAGCGTTGAGTCATTGAACTGTTTTTCGGTTGCTCTGAACGCGAAGGCTTTCTCGCCATTGGCAACAATTTGGCTTCCATCGCCCCACTTCAGAGGGATTTTCTGTGCCGCCAGTTGCCCAATAATCCCTTTGGCAATATTCAGGTCATCGATAAAATTTCGGGACTGCGGATCATTGCCTGTGGACTGCGCAACCAAACCGCTCAAACGGGCTTCATCAGCAGCATCCAGGGCGCCACCCGCAGCAATCATCAACAAATCCAGCCAAAGGGCACTGGATCTTGGCGCTCCCAGGGTTTTGTAAAGCTCTTCGGCCTTTTTCTCCAGAACCGGAATTTCTTGTTGCTTATGCAGCTGCCTATTGAAGGCTTCCACACCAAACCCTGCCCCACCTGCCACCACAGCCTCGCCGGGCCCACTTCCAGCCCCCGCAGAGGCTCCAACGCCTGTCGCAATCAATGCAGCTATAGCATCTTGTTCCTGACGAGACAGCCCACTGTCTTTCAGCGCCTGACCCACCGATGGCATCAACGCCGCAGAGGCTCCAGCTCCCAGAGCACCCGCCTGCGCATTGCCGCTGGACAAACCTATTGCCGCACCCGCCAACGCATGCAGCAAGACACGAGCTGCACCGCCTTCATCCCAGGCTGCCTTTACTGCACTGTCCGTAGATTTATCTCTTTGCGCGGTAGCGAAATCACCGATTTTTTTAAAAATCTCACTGGATGATACGTTCGCAACAACACCCACAGCCGTACTGCCCGTTGCCCCTCCCACCTGTTTCGCCGCTGTTGTCGAAGGCGTTGCCGGTTATTGTCAGCAGACGCTTGACGTAGAGATTGCCGCCGCGATTGTCAAAAGCGTCGGTGGTCACGAGGGCATCGTCCACTTGCGCTGAGATTTTCCCGCCGACGTTATCGATACTGCCCGCGATCAGATTCAGACGCTGGCCCTGGATGATCCCTGCCACACCGTTGCGCAGTACACCGACTACGCGAGCATTGAGGGCTTGCTTGAGGCTGCCAAGCTCACCACCACGGTTATCCAGGTTGGCGGCCTTGATCGCCAAATCACCGTTTTGGGCAATCAGTTTGCCACCCTGATTGTCGATATTTTCAGTAATGTCCAGTTCTAAGCCGGTCTTGCCTTGCACCTTGCCCTTGGCGTTGTCCAGGCGGCTAGCGGTAAGTTTGAGCTCGCCGTCCTGGCTGTAGATCAGGCCGTCATTGCTGTTTTGCACCAGGCCACTGACGCTAATGTCCAACTTGCCATCTGCCGCGACTGTGCCGCGATTGCGGTTGTCCAGGCCAGCGGTCATCAGGCTCAGCACGCTTCTGCTGACCAGCTCACCGCCCTGGTTGTCGATCTGCGCCGCCCGCTGGATCAATAGCGGGCCACCGCTGGACAGCTTGCCGCGGGTGTTGGTCAAGGTGCCAGGCAGGTCGAGGGTTGTGGCGGCGGCACCTTTGATACTGCCAGCACTGTTGTCGAGATCACGTGCACTCAGATACAGAGCCGCACCACTGTCAATCACCCCGCCCTCGGCGTTGTTCAGCCAACCACTGATATCAAGGGTTTGGGCGCCAGCACTGGTTATATTGCCCTGACCGCTGTTGTCCAGGTTGGCCGCTGTGACGGTCAGGTTTTTTTGGCTGACCAGAATACCTGTACCGCTATTGAGAAGGCTGGAGCTGAGATGGGCATCAAGGTTGCCGTAAAGACTGGACAGTTTGCCGCTGTTGCGATTGTCGAGCGTTGTACCGGTGGCATTCAAGCCCTGCCAGCCGGAGATCAGCCCGCCCTGATTGAGCAGGTTGTCACCATTGATGACCAACAGGTTGTTGCTGATCAGCTTGCCGCCCGTATTATCAAGGTTGCGGACACTCAGGCTAAGGGTTTGCGTAGTGGAAATCTCGCCGCCACGGTTGTTCAGGTCACGCAGGTGCTTGAGGGTCAAAGGGCCTGCTGTGGTGATCAGGCCGCCCATATTGTTGAGATCGCCTGTGGCAGTACCCAAGTCGAGCGTGATGGCCTTGCCCTGCAGCGAACCCTTTTCGTTGTTCAACCCACCACTGCTGATAGCAAGTTGGCCTGCGCTGGAAATGCTGCCCAGGTGGTTGGACAACTCAGTCGCAGAGAGGCTTAACCCGCCTTCACTGCTGATCAGGCCCAAGGTGTTTGCCACGCCGGCACTAAGCTCAAGACGGCTGTGTTTTTCGCTGGTAAGCCTACCGCCCGTGTTGTCCAGGCGAAAACCCGTCAACGACAAACCAGCCTGGCTCGACACTTCGCCTTCACGGTTATCGATATCGGCCACATCAAGCGTCAGCCCTTGAGCGCCGCCGACCAGGCCTTTATGACGGTTGTCCAGGATATTACTGCTCAGTTGGACGGCACCTTGGCCGATCAGTTGACCTTGCTGGTTGTTTAGATCCTGCACTTGAACCTTGAGGTTCTGCTTGCCGGAAATCTGGCCGCTGCTGTTATCGAGGCGGGTTGCAGTTACGCTTGCGTTGCCGTCGGCTATCACTACGCCACTGTAGTTATGCAATGTGCCATCAACGGCCAGGCGCATCTCACCCTGACTGCTGAGCATGCCAGTGCGGTTGTCCAGGCTGCCGATCCGGGCGTCGATGCTGCTGGCTGAAACCAGACCTTGGCTGTTAAGTAACCGATCAGTTTTGAGGTCGAGACTGGTGCTACTCAGAATCCGCCCTTTGTTCTGGTTATCCAGAGTGTCTGCACGGATGCTGGCGGCCTGTTTGGCGCTCAGCGTGCCACCCTGATTGCTCAGGATTTGGGCGCTAGCTGTCAGGTGACGACTGGCAATGATGCTGGCGTTTGTGTTCGCAAGCGTTTTTGCGTCGATGTACACATCGCCATGACTGTTGCGGGAATGGTCGGCATTGACCCCGGCCTCGATAATGCCGCGATTGGTCAACTGCGCGCCGCTGGAGAGCTTGATGCTGTCACGTGCGATAAGGTTTTTACGGCTGCTCAGGTCGCCTTGAGCCTGCATATCCAGTGTGCTGCCAGCATAGATCGCCTCTTGGGCATCGAGACTTCCAGCCTTGCCTGTGATCGCACTGCTGGCCGTGACTTGAGCCATACGCAAATGCCCATTGGCATCGAGCTGTATATCCCCGCCACTGGCCGCCAGCGTGCCGTCCAGCTTGACCCCGACACCGGCCTCGGTACCCACCAGCCTGATGGCGCCCGCATACATTCCGCCCAAGGCGCTGGAGTCAATTGCCAACTGCGGCTTGGCGCTGCCGTCATCCGCGCGCGCAGTGGCGTGCAGGGTCCGGGCATTGACGTCGTTGCGACCGGCAATCACCGTCAAGTGACGCGCATTGATCTGGGCGTTGATCTTCGCCGAGCGGGTGATGATGTCGAAGCGATCGATATTACTGGCGTTCAAACCCTGACCGTCAATGGTCACCGTACCGCCATCAACCTGATAACGATCCAGACGACCATTATCAAACAGGGGTTTGCCCGTGCTAAGCGTGACACTGGGAGTATTGATAAAACCGCAGCCATTACAGGTAATACCGTAGGGGTTGGCCACGATCACCTTGGCCGACTGCCCCGCCACTTCGGTATAACCGCGCAACTGGCTGGGACTGCCGCCGTTGACTTCGTTGAGGATGATATGGGCGGCGTTGCCCTGCAGGTTCGGGTTGCCTAGGATGATGCCGCCCAGTTGGGTCGACTGGGTACGGTCAATGCCGTTGTTGAGGATCAGGCCATTGGCACCGACGTTGTAGTCATTGAACTGGTTATGCGACAGACCGCTGCCATTGGGTGCAGCAATATTGACGATCGGAACGCCATTACCCGCCGCTCCCAGGCTGGTGCCTGGCCCGCTGACAACGATGCCTTCGGCCTGCACCAGCAGTGGTTGCCAGAACAGCGCATTGGCCAAAATAAAGGCCAGGCCACGTTTAGGCATGCCCAGGAAAGATTCCCGGGCATGCAGTGCTGCTGAAGACTGGCGGGCCAAGAAGGCTGAATGCCGATCATCCCTGTCGGTTTCTGGGGATAACAAACCCAGCTTGGCCAGGCTGCCCGGTACAACCGGAAATAATGACCTCATCCCGAGATAACATCCAAACATGCTCACTCCATCCGTGATTCGCCAAACTTGATGAGTGAGGCAAAGTCTTTTCAACGAGACAATTCGCAGGCAAAAGCCTTGGCGCGTCTCCGGGTAGGGTAAGTATTGGATATGTTTGAATGAAAAGAGTTAGGACGCTTCCGATATCAATAGCGAAACGTCTCTTCAGAGCAGCTGACTGTCACTGCCATAAATTTGATCTGTCGTAGCACGCCCTAGGGTTTGAGCCAGATATGCGCCGCAATAAATGCGAAACATATCTGGCCCTACTCTGCTTCAGATCACTGCAGTGATATTGCGTAAACCCGCAGATCAGAAACGATAGGTGATCGAAGTACCAAAACCGCTCGCGCTGTTTTTGTAGGTAGAGCTGTACGCGCCCTTGGAAGCCGAACTGTCGTTGACCTTGGTACTGTCTTCCCACAGGTAGGAGTACGCCAGGTCGATCGTCATGTTACTCACCGGCGTCCAGCCAGCGCCGAAGCTGATGGCGGTACGGTCACCGGTGGGGATACGCGGCGAACGGTTGCTGTTGTTGGTCGGCGACTCATCGACTGACAAGCCCGTGCGCAACACCCATTGCGGATTCAACTGATACGCGACGCCAATGGCGTGGGCCCAGGTGTCGTGCCAGTTCTGCTCCTCGGTAATGGTGCTCAACGAGCCGCCAAGACGCGGGCTGACATCACTGTTCTGAGCGGTAATGTCCTTGAGGCGGCTCCAGCGGGTCCAGGTGCTCCCCGCATACAGAGTCCAGTCATCATTGAGCTGGTGAGTGACCGAGAAGTCCACGGACTCCGGCGTGTCCAGGTCCAGCTTGGCATCGTAGCTCTGGCCGCTGAGGCCCAGCAGGCTGAAGGTACCGCCAGTGACCTTGGTAGTGCCCTTGAGGTTGTAACTGACCTTGGAGTGATACGTCAGGCCCACACGGGTGCTGTCAGTGGCCTGTACCAGGATACCGGCGTTGAAACCGATGGCCGTGTCATCGCCGCTGATCTTCACCTTGCCGTCGTTACTGCCCGGGGTAAGGGCATTTGGCACTTGTGAAGTCAGTTCACCGTCAATGCGGTTGATGGTCGGACCAAACCCGATCGACACCTTGTCATTGAAGGCATAGCTGACCGTAGGCTGGAACGTCATGACTTGAATCTTGCTTTTATTGGCGAAGTGGCGGCCGGCGAAACCACTGCCATAGTCCGTAATCAAACCAAACGGCACATAGAAACCGACACCGAAAGCCCAGTGTTCATCAATCGGCTTGACGTAATAACCCATTGGCACCGCAGTCAACGGCACCATATCGCCGTCTTCCTTGCCGCCAAAGGTACTGCGGGTATGGCTGATATCGGTTTTCGCCACGAGCAAGGCAGCACCTGCACTCACCTGCTCCTGTTTCAGGCGCGCCATGCCGGCAGGGTTGCCGTAAACGGTACTGGCATCATCCGCGGAGGACGATCGACCGGCGAAACCGGTGCCCATACCGCTGATACTTTGTTCATTGATTGCAAGACCGCTGGCAAGTAGCTGAGACGACGCAAGTGCAACGGCAAGACCGAGGGTGGTCTTGAAGAATAGTTTTTTCATTATTAGAGGTCCAGTGATCAACGGGGCGCAAACTACCAATATTCCTGATCCGTTGCCAGAGCCTGTTATATAGAAATCAATTGCCTTGTAGGACAATACAACAAGAGCGCGCCGTTATTCAGCGGGCGAATACCCGCTGATGGGCAGAGCTGATCAACTGATTGATTTCGCTAACATATTAAAGCGCTAAAGATCATTAAACATGATGCACTAAACATGAAATCGCAATCTGCTGTCCGGGAGCTGATGGCGCCGGACTTGAGTGAAGTGGATCGCTGGCGGGGCAAGTGCGCTTTTCTTGAAAGAGCTGCGAACTTTAAATAAACCCATATTCAACGTCTCAATCAAACAGGCCAGGGAATAGCAAACGGTTGGGCATTTAATAGATCAATACGCTGTGTCGGGCGCACATCATTTTCAGCCCGCGGCTTCAGAAGAGCGATTCAGCATCCCCGAATAAAACGCCAGAAACGAAAAAAGGACCCGAAGGTCCTTTGTTCTGCCCTTGCGAATCCGATTGAATTCACTGGGCCATGTTTGGAGCGGGAAACGAGACTCGAACTCGCGACCCCGACCTTGGCAAGGTCGTGCTCTACCAACTGAGCTATTCCCGCTTGGTGATACGCATTCTATAGAAATCTAATAACGCGTCAAGCCTTTGTTTTAAAAAGTTTTATTTATTTTACCGAGGTGGTCTTCAGATGCGGCCAGGCAGCCCGCAAATACTGGAGCATCGACCACAGGGTCAAGCCGGCAGCTACCAACAGCAACCCGTACCCTACCAATACCCAGAAGCTGAAGTCCGACGGATTGGCCAGCAGTATGACCAGAGCGAGCATTTGTGCTGCGGTTTTCCATTTGCCCATGTTCGAGACCGCAACCTGGGCCCGTGCCCCCAGCTCCGCCATCCACTCGCGCAACGCGGAGATGACGATCTCACGGCCAATAATCACCGCCGCCGGCAAGGTCAGCCACACGTTGTGATGCTCTTGCACCAGCAACACCAAAGCCACAGCCACCATCAACTTGTCGGCCACCGGATCCAGAAAGGCACCAAAAGGCGTGCTCTGCTCCAGCCGGCGGGCCAGGTAGCCGTCAAGCCAGTCGGTCGCCGCCGCAAAGGCGAAGACTGAGCTGGCGGCTGCATAACTCCAGCTGTAAGGCAGGTAAAACAACAAAATGAAGAAAGGAATAAGTAGAACGCGTAGTACGGTGATCAAATTAGGGATATTCATCGGCACAACTGGCTACGAGGTGAGGTGGCATTCTACTCGCTGTGCAGGTTTGCATAAATCAACTCAGCGAGCTTTTTACTGATCCCGGGTGCTTTGGCGATCTCCTCGATGCTTGCACGAGATAGCTCCTGTAAGCCACCAAAATGTTTCAATAAATCTCGGCGGCGGGTCGGCCCTACCCCTGCAATGCCTTCCAGCGTTGAGGTTCGACGGGTTTTTCCGCGTCGCGCCCGGTGCCCGGTAATTGCAAAGCGGTGGGCCTCGTCACGGATTTGCTGGATCAGATGCAAGGCCGGCGAGTCACCCTTGAGGGTGAATTCATGGGCCGCATCATTCAGGTAAAGCGTTTCAAAACCGGCCTTGCGCGTCGTACCTTTGGCCACGCCAAGCAAAATCAGGTCGGGTACTGCCAACTCATTCAGCACATCACGGGCCATCGACATCTGCCCCTTGCCACCGTCGACCAGAAGAATATCCGGCAGTTTGCCCTCTCCCTCCTTGAGTCGACTGAAGCGCCGCATCAGTGCCTGGTGCATGGCGGCATAGTCGTCGCCTGGCGTGACACCTTCAATGTTAAAGCGCCGGTAGTCGGACTTGATCGGCCCCTCGGGGCCAAACACCACGCAGGACGCCACAGTGGCCTCGCCGCTGGAGTGGCTGATGTCATAGCACTCCAGGCGCTGCGGAATCTCGTCGAGTTTCAATACCTGGGCCAAGGCTTCAAAACGCGCCGCCACATGCAGGCGATTGGTCAGGCGGGCCATCAGCGCTTGCTCGGCATTGGTGACCGCCAACTGCTGCCAGCGCGCCCGGGTGCCGCGCACACGATAGCTGATCGCCAGCTCTCGGCCACGCAGCTCGGCGATTGCATCGATAATCGCGCCGAAGCTCTCATGCTCCACGTTGACGATCAACTCGCTGGGCAGGTCGCGCTCGGGACTGCTGATGTAGTACTGGCCAAGAAAGGCCGCCATGACTTCGGCGACATCTTCCTCAATACCTACCTGAGGGAAAAAATTCTTGCTGCCCAGCACACGCCCGCCGCGCACGTTGATCAGGTGCACACAGGCGCCGCCCGGGTTGACGAAAGCGGCAATCACGTCCACGTCGCCGTTACCGCCCTCCATGCTTTGCTGGTCCTGAACCCGGCGCAGCAAGGAAATCTGGTCACGCACCTCAGCGGCACGCTCGAAGTCCAGCGTGCTGGCAGCCTGTTCCATGGCTGCGTTCAACTCATCGGTCAGGGCACTGCTACGCCCTTCAAGGAACATGATCGAATGGCGTACGTCCTCGGCATATTCCTGCGGGTCAACAAGGCCGACGCAAGGCGCCTTGCAACGCTTGATCTGGTACTGCAAGCAAGGTCGCGTTCTGTTTTTGAAGTAGCTGTCGTCGCACTGACGCACCAGAAAAGTCTTCTGCAGGATACTCAGACTTTCACGGATGGCGCCGGCGCTGGGGTAAGGCCCGAAATACTTGCCTTTCAGTTTTTTGGCACCGCGGTGAATACTCAGCCGCGGGTATTGACCATCCGACAAAAACACATAGGGGTAGGACTTGTCGTCGCGCAACAGGATGTTGTACGGCGGACGCCACTCTTTGATAAGCGTCTGCTCAAGCAACAGCGCTTCGGTTTCGTTGGCGGTGATAGTGGTTTCAATTTGCGCGATACGCGCAACCAGTGCAGCCGTCTTGGGCGCCAGGCCGGTTTTGCGAAAATAGCTGGCCAGGCGTTTTTTCAGGTGCTTGGCCTTGCCCACATAGAGAAGCCGCGCATCACTGTCGAACATGCGATACACGCCGGGTCGACCACTACAGGTCGAAAGAAATGCACTTGCATCAAACACGTCTGTCATCTCTAACCAGCATCAACCATGCCGTGACGAACGGCCAGCAAGGCCAGCTCAACATCGCTCTTGACCGAGAGCTTCTCGTAAATACGGTAGCGATATGTGTTTACCGTCTTGGGCGACAAACAAAGCTTGTCAGAAATAACCTGAACCTTCTGACAGCCAACAATCATCAGGGTGATCTGGATTTCGCGCTCGGACAAGGCATCGAAGGGAGAGTCGCTGGCAGGCTGAAAAGATTTGAGCGCCAGCTGTTGTGCCACTTGCGGACTGATATAGCGCTGGCCTGCGAACACCTGGCGAATTGCCTGAACCATTTCAGCCAGACCGGCACCTTTGGTCATGTAACCCGCCGCGCCTGCTTGCAGCAAGCGCGTAGGAAAAGGGTCTTCTTCACACACGGTCACAGCGACAACCTTGATATCCGGGTGGCTGCGCATCATCTTGCGAGTAGCCTCAAGACCACCAATGCCAGGCATTTTGACATCCATCAGAACCACATCCGGCTTCAATTCACGAGCCTTGAGCAACGACTCTTCGCCGGACTCGGCCTGACCGACCACCTGCAGACCTTCGATATCGGCCAGCATTCGTGTGATCCCTGTACGCACAAGATCGTGGTCATCGACCACTAGAACCCGAATCAAGTCGACACCTCGCAAATTGGTCTTGGTTGATTGCCGACACCTTAGCAAAAACTAAAGCACCAACCTATCGACTTGCGTCAACTATCCCTGCCAAAGCATTAAATCCTTTTAAACATTCATTCCTTGACGGGATCTACCTCCTTAGGATCACGGCGTTCCTTTGCCGCTTGAGGTGCCGATAACTCTGCCAGGGTAGTGGTGAGGCGGCGAATGGCGTCCTGATCCTCCTTGTGCAGCACCCTGTAACTGATCAGCACCTTCTCTTCAAGATGACTCAAATTATCGAGCAGGGTCGGGGTTGGACTGCCGGTCAACACGTAAAGCACGTCAACACCCCGGGCAGCAACGCGCGACAAGTAATCTGCCTTGGGTGCGCGGTCACCATTTTCATATTTGCCCTGGGCATTAGCCTCGACACCACCGATTTCGCCAAAAGTTTTTTGCGACAAACCTAGCCGCTCTCGCTCCTGCCGCAAGCGCAAACCAATTCCACTCATTTGGATGTAGGATCCCATTTTAAACACCCACAAGGATGGTATAATCGATAAATATTAAACAACTTTGAACGGTTTTGAACTATGACCGGAATTCGTACCGCTGCACAAGCCAAGGCATGGCTGGAACACCAGGGAAAGTCCGTTCAAGAGTTCGCTCGGGAACATGGCATAGACCCGGCTACCACTTATCAAGTGCTCGCCGGGCGCAAAAAGGGGAAACGTGGTGAAGCCCACAAGGTGGCGGTTCTTCTGGGCATGAAGGACGGGATCATTCCGTCCCAGGGCACGCATCTGACAGAAGCTAAGGATGATGAGTTAGCTTGAGTATGCGCCTAATCGGGCGGCAGGCCCGATTTAGTGTTTATACTGGCTCAGAGGCCCGATTACAGGGCTCTGCGCCCTGCCCCGGCATTGCACACGTGCAGGCCAATAGTGATCGTGGGAGTTCCAGATAGTATTTTCTTATTGAATCTGCCCGTTCGCCTCGCGTAAGCTGCAAACCATCAATCGGAGACCACCCATGTTGCATCACGCCACCACCGCCATCTGTATGACCATACGCCAATCGCGTCTGGCTGCTGCTGTGTGCGCGAACAACATGCACTCCACAGCACGATTTTATTTTGGGTATTGGTTTAGCCACTGGCGCGCCTGATACCCACACGGCGCCCACTACTTAGGGGTCGCCTGACAGAGAATTCTCACCCCCGGTCGGCTTCCCGACCGGGGGTTTTGTTTTTTTGGCCCCTGACATTTTCTTGAATTGAGGATTTACCCCATGAACTACGCCACTTATTACCGTTTCGACCTTTGCACTGCATGGCGATTTATCAGCCGCCGTTCGGGACAGCCTGCCGCCTCCGAACGGACCCACATTGGTGGCACGCACGTACTTACAGCCAGTCTGGCCAATTGTCGAACACCCCACTAGGGCTGAGCGCGCGGGACAACCCGCCGCCTGCCCAGGAAGCCCGAACCATGAACGCATCCGTATCCGCCCTGCCAACCGTACACGCTGTATCTGCCCCCGTGACGACCCGTCGCCTGCCCACGGCAGCACAACTCAAACAGCAACTGCCCCTCAGCGATGCCCTGCGCGTCCAGATCAGCAGCCAGCGCCAGGCCATTCGCGCCATCCTTGACGGTGAAGACTCCCGTTTACTGGTGGTGGTCGGCCCCTGCTCCATCCACGATCCCGTCGCCGCCCTGGAATACGCCAGCAACCTGGCTGCCCTCGCCCATGATGTGCGCGACGACATGCTGCTGGTAATGCGTGCTTACATTGAAAAACCGCGCACCACCGTGGGCTGGAAAGGCCTGGCCTACGACCCGCACCTGGACGGCAGCGATGACATGGCCCACGGCCTGACCCTTTCGCGCGAATTGATGCTGGAGATGCTGCGCATGGGCCTGCCGGTCGCCACCGAGCTATTGCAACCCATCGCCGCCGGCTACTTCGACGACTTGCTGGGCTGGGTAGCTATTGGCGCCCGCACCACGGAATCGCAAATCCACCGCGAAATGGCCAGCGGGCTTGATTTGCCGGTGGGCTTCAAGAACGGCACCGACGGCGGCGTGGCCATTGCCTGCGACGCCATGCGTTCCGCCGCCCACAGTCATCGTCACTTCGGCATCGACAGCCAGGGCCACCCGGCAATCGTCGAGACCCGTGGCAATCCCGACACCCATCTGGTGTTGCGCGGCGGCCACAGCGGTCCCAACTACGACCGCGCCAACGTCGCCAAGGCTCGTGCAGGGCTTGAGAAGTCCGCCATCCCGGCCCGCATGATGGTCGATTGCAGCCACGCCAACAGTGGCAAAGACCCGCTGCGCCAGCCGCAAGTCTTCAATGATGTGCTTGAACAACGTCTTGCCGGCGATCACTCGCTGATCGGCATGATGCTCGAAAGCCATCTGTTCGAAGGCTGCCAGTCCCTGGGTGCAAACATGCGCTACGGGGTCTCGGTGACCGATGGCTGCCTGGGCTGGGACGCGACCGAGCAACTGCTGCGTAACGCCGCACATCAGTTGCAAACACAGCGCCACACCGCCAAGGCCATCGCCTGACAGACGCGTTCGGCTAACCACAGCGCAACCCGGGACAATGCCTACGGTTGCGCGAAGCCGGTATCGACTAAGGTGTTTTTATGATTCAAAAACACCTGGAAAATAGCCCATGGACGACTCAGCCAATACCAAGTATCCGATATTACTGGTACACGGCCTCTTCGGTTTCGGCCGCATAGGCCCATTCAACTACTTCAAAGGCATCAAGCAAGCGCTCGGCGGATCGGGCGCCCGGGTTTTCGTACCGATCATCTCGGCCGCCAACAACAACGAGACCCGGGGCGAGCAGCTGCTTGAATACATACGCGGGGTTTGCTCGCGCACCGGGGCAACACGGGTCAACCTGATCGGCCACAGCCAGGGTGCCCTGACAGCCCGCTATGCGGCAGCCGTGGCCCCCCTTCTGATCGCCTCCGTCACCTCCGTCAGCGGACCGAATCATGGCTCCGAAGCAGCGGACCGCTTGCGCCAGGCCTTCGTGCCCGGATCGCTCCCCGAAACCGTCGCCGCCGCCCTGACCACCTCGTTTTCCAGTTTCCTGTCCGCGATCACCGGCCACCGGCAATTACCGCAACACGCCCTTGAAGCCCTCAACGCGCTGACCACCGAAGGCGTTGCCGCCTTCAACCTGAAATACCCCCAGGGCCTGCCCGCCACATGGGGCGGCATGGGCCCCGAGCAGGTCAATGACGTTCTTTATTACTCATGGAGCGGCATCATCAAGGGCTCACGGTTGTCGGAGTCGCTAAATCTGCTCGACCCTCTACACAATGCCTGCCGCATCTTTGGCAGTTTCTTTACCCGCGAGAGCAAACAGAACGACGGGCTGGTCGGACGTTTCAGCTCGCATCTGGGCCATGTGATCGGCTCGGACTATGCAATGGACCACTTGGACACCATCAATCACCTGGCCAGAATGAACCGCACACGCATTGACCCTGTCGCCCATTACCTCGATCACGCCAGACGACTAAAGGCAGCGGGAGCATAAGCCCACCGGCAAACCCGCAACGAAATATAGCTAAGCGCACTTTTTGCCGAGAAAAACCCTACTGAATCCGGTAGGCTCGGCACTTTCTTGAAAGGAGTACACCCTCATGGCCAAAGCCACTGCCCGTCATATCCTGGTTGCCACCGAAGACAAGTGCAACGAACTGAAAGCCCAAATCGAAGGCGGCGCTGATTTCGCCGAAGTTGCCAAGGCCAATTCTTCTTGCCCATCCAGCCGTCAGGGCGGCGATCTGGGCTCTTTCGGCCCGGGCCAAATGGTTAAAGAATTCGACACTGTCGTGTTCAGCGCGCCAATCAACGTGGTGCAAGGCCCGGTTAAAACCCAGTTTGGCTACCACCTGCTGGAAGTCACCAGCCGCCAGGACTGATCCTCTGCGCGCTGCGTGAAGACGGCCCGCCTTTTGGCGGGTCGTTTCGTTTGGGCAACGGCAAATCCCCGTGCTACGTTTCCTCATTCACGAATCCGTCGTGACGCATCCGAGGAATTGATCATGAGCCTTACAGGTAAAACTGCATTGGTTACCGGCTCCACCAGCGGCATCGGCCTGGGTATCGCATTGAGCCTGGCCAAGGCCGGAGCCAACCTGATCCTCAACGGTTTTGGCGATCCGGCCAAAGTGATTGCCGAAGTCGAACAGTTCGGCGTCAGGGTAGGTCACCACCCCGCAGATGTCAGCGACCCGGCGCAGATCGCCGACATGATCGATTATGCCGAACGCGAATTCGGCGGCATCGACATCCTGGTCAACAATGCAGGCATTCAGCATGTAGCCAGCGTCGAAGAGTTCCCGGTAGAGCGCTGGGATTCGATCATCGCCATTAACCTGTCCAGCGTGTTCCACAGCACCCGCCTCACCCTGCCCGGCATGCGCAAGCGCGGCTGGGGGCGCATCGTCAATATTGCCTCGGTTCATGGCCTGGTGGGCTCGGTCGGCAAGGCCGCCTATGTCGCCGCCAAGCACGGGGTAATCGGCCTGAGCAAAGTGGTGGGCCTGGAAACCGCCACCAGCAATATCACCTGCAACGCCATTTGCCCGGGCTGGGTGCTGACGCCGCTGGTGCAAAAACAGATTGATCAGCGCATCAGCCAGGGCATTGACCCCTATCAGGCGCAGCACGACCTGTTGGCCGAAAAACAACCTTCGCTGGAATTCGTCACCCCGCCGCAACTGGGCGAGCTGGTGCTGTTTTTATGCAGTGAGGCTGGCAGTCAGGTACGGGGCGCGGCATGGAATGTCGATGGTGGCTGGCTGGCGCAATAAGATCGCGCATTGCTGCACGCCCAATATGCAAAAATGCACAGCAACCCTGCACTTATCAGGGTTGTAATGGGCAAATTTGCACTGTTAGCATCGGTTATCGTTCACCCGTGAACCCCCTTAAAAATAATATAAAGCAGGGAGTTAGTGATGACTGCTCAGGTTTCCTCCTCACCGACACCGGATATCGCGCAGCTGCAAAGCACCGTTCTGGCCGAGGTCCGCAACCATATTGGCCACCTGACCTTGAACCGCCCAGGCGGACTCAATGCCATCAATCTTGAAATGGTCCGCAGCCTCCAGCAGCAACTCGATGCCTGGGTCGAAGACCCGCAAGTCAAGGCCGTGGTACTGCGTGGCGCGGGCGAAAAAGCCTTCTGCGCGGGCGGAGATATACGCTCGCTGTACGACAGCTATCAAAACAACGACACCCTGCATACCCTGTTCTTTGAAGAGGAATATGCCCTCGACCTGACCCTGCACCGCTACCCCAAACCCGTTGTGGCCTTGATGGACGGCTTCGTTCTCGGCGGCGGCATGGGCCTGGTGCAAGGCGCGGATCTGCGCCTGGTTACCGAGCGCAGCAAATTGGCGATGCCGGAAGTGGGCATCGGTTATTTTCCTGACGTTGGCGGTAGCTACTTCCTGACCCGAACGCCAGGTCAGTTGGGCACTTACCTGGGCGTCAGCGGGGTCCAAATCCGCGCTGCCGATGCCTTGTACTGCGGGCTTGCTGACGGCTATCTGGAAAGCACCGCACTGCCTGAACTGGACAAGGGCCTCGACAGCCTCAACTGGCAAAAATCCCCTATCGATGACCTGACCGCGCTGGTAGCCCGATTCGCGGTAACCGTATTGCCCGACCCACCGCTGGCCAGGTTGCGCCCGCTGATTGACAGCGTTTTCGCCCAGGTCGACATGCCACGGATTATCGCCCATCTGCGCGCTGTCATAGCCCCGGAAACCCGCGACTGGGCCAATGAAACCGCCGACCTGTTGCAAACCCGCTCGCCGCTGGCGATGGCCGTGACCCTAGAAATGCTGCGCCGTGGCCGAGCGCTGCCCCTTGAGCAATGCTTCGCCCTGGAACTGCACCTGGATCGCCAGTGGTTTGATCGCGGCGACCTGATGGAAGGCGTGCGTGCATTGATTATCGACAAGGACAAGAAACCGCAGTGGAACCCGCCCAGCCTGGATGCACTGGATCCAGCCCATGTCGCCAGTTTCTTCACCGCATTCAACGCCAAGGGAGCCTGAGCCATGCAAGACATCGAACTGAGCGAAGAACAAGTGATGATCCGCGACATGGCTCGCGACTTTGCCCGGCGTGAAATCGCTCCCCATGCCCAGGCCTGGGAAAAAGCCGGCTGGATCGACGACGCGCTGGTGGCCAAGCTTGGCGAACTGGGGTTGCTGGGCATGGTGGTGCCGGAGGAATGGGGTGGCACTTATGTCGATTACGTCGCCTACGCCCTGGCCGTGGAGGAAATCTCAGCGGGCGATGCCGCTACCGGCGCCCTGATGAGCATCCACAATTCGGTGGGCTGCGGGCCGATACTGAAATACGGCAGCGAGGCACAAAAACAGACCTGGCTGGCGGAGCTGGCCAGCGGCCAGACCATCGCCTGCTTCTGTCTGACCGAACCCCAGGCCGGCTCCGAAGCCCATAACCTGCGCACCCGCGCCGAGTTGCGTGACGGTCAATGGGTGATTACCGGTGCCAAGCAGTTTGTCAGCAATGGCAAGCGCGCCAAACTGGCCATTGTCTTTGCGGTAACCGACCCTGATCTGGGCAAAAAAGGCATTTCGGCGTTTTTGGTACCCACCGCCACCCCCGGTTTTATTGTCGACCGCACCGAACACAAAATGGGCATCCGCGCCTCGGACACCTGCGCGGTAACCCTCAACAGCTGCAGCGTGCCTGAAGCCAATATGCTCGGCGAGCGCGGCAAGGGGCTGGCCATTGCCCTGGCCAACCTGGAAGGCGGGCGAATCGGCATTGGCGCCCAGGCATTGGGCATCGCCCGTGCGGCCTTCGAGGCAGCACTGGGTTACGCCCGTGACCGGGTGCAATTTGACAAGGCGATCATTGAGCACCAGAGCGTGGCCAATATGCTCGCCGACATGCAGACCCGCATCAATGCGGCACGCCTGCTGATCCTGCATGCGGCGCGCCTGCGCAGCGCGGGCAAGCCCTGTCTGTCAGAAGCTTCGCAAGCCAAACTGTTTGCTTCGGAAATGGCCGAGTATGTGTGCTCCAAAGCCATCCAGATCCACGGTGGCTATGGCTACCTTGAAGACTATCCGGTGGAGCGCTACTACCGCGATGCGCGGATTACCCAGATTTATGAAGGGTCGAGCGAGATTCAGCGCATGGTGATTGCGCGGGAGCTGAAGAATTATCTGCTTTAGAAACTGATTCACAACCAGTGGGAGCGGGCTTGCTCGCGATGCAGGCGGCTCGGTGCTTCTCACACACCGAGTTGAGGCTATCGCGAGCAAGCCCGCTCCCACATAGAGGCATGTGCAGTTATTGGTTCTTGAACTGCGCCTCGCGTTTTTCAACAAACGCCGCCATCCCTTCCTTCTGGTCCTGTGTGGCGAACAAGGCGTGGAATACCCGACGCTCGAAACGCACACCTTCAGCCAGGTTCACCTCAAAGGCACGGTTGACGCATTCCTTGGTCTGCATCAGCACCGGCAGGGATTTTTTGGCAATGGTGGCCGCTACCTTCAGCGCTTCGTCGAGCAATTCATCCACCGGCACCACACGGGCCACCAACCCCGAACGTTCCGCCTCTTCTGCGCCTATCAAACGCCCGCTCAGGCACATTTCCATGGCCTTGGCCTTGCCCACCGCACGGGTAAGGCGCTGTGTGCCGCCCATGCCCGGCAACACCCCCAGGTTGATTTCAGGCTGGCCGAATTTGGCGTTGTCCCCGGCCAGAATAAAGTCACACATCATTGCCAGTTCACAACCGCCACCCAGGGCAAAACCCGCGACTGCAGCAATAATCGGCTTGCGCCTGGCCGCCACACGGTCGCTGTCGGAAAACAGGTCATCAAGATAAATTTGCGGGTAGCTCAGGTCGGCCATCTCCTTGATGTCCGCACCGGCAGCAAAGGATTTCTTCGAGCCGGTGATAACGATACAGCCAATCCCGTTATCGGCTTCCAGGCTGTCCAGCGCGTGGTTTACTTCACGGATCAATTGCGCATTCAGAGCATTCAGCGCCTGGGGGCGGTTCAGGGTAATCAGGCCCACTTGCCCATGGATGTCCAACAGAATGGTTTCGTAGCTCATCGCTAATGTCCTCGATTCAAAGATTGCGCGAAATGACCATGCGCTGAATATCACTGGTGCCTTCATAGATCTGGCACACCCGCACATCGCGGTAGATCCGTTCCAGCGGGAAGTCGCTCAAATAGCCATAACCGCCCAGGGTTTGCAACGCCTTGGAGCACACGCGCTCGGCCATTTCCGATGCAAACAGCTTGGCTTGCGAGGCCTCGACCAGCGCCGATTGCCCACTGTCACGCAGTGCCGCAGCGTAATGGACCATCTGCCGGGCGACGGCGATTTCCGTCGACATATCGGCCAGGCGAAACGCCACCGCCTGATGCTCCACCAGGGGCTGGCCAAAGGTCACGCGTTCGCGGGCATAGTCGCGGGCCGCTTCAAAGGCTGCACGGGCCATGCCTACGGCTTGTGCGGCAATACCGATGCGCCCGCCTTCCAGGTTGCCCAGGGCAATCTTGTAGCCTTGCCCCTCTTCGCCCAGGCGGTTGGCCACCGGTATCTTCAGGTCAGTAAACAGAATCTGGCAGGTGTCCGATGCATGCTGCCCCAGTTTGTCTTCAACCCGGGCCACGCTGTAACCCGGAGTATCCGTGGGTACGATAAATGCGGTAATGCCACGCTTGCCCGCCGCCGGATCCGTCACCGCAAACACGATCACCACTCCGGCGTTTTGCCCTGAGGTAATGAACTGCTTGCAGCCATTGAGAATGTAATGATCGCCTTCGCGGCGGGCTCGGGTTTTCAGGTCACTGGCATCGGAGCCGGCCTGCGGCTCGGTGAGGGCAAACGCGCCGAGCATTTCACCGCTGGCCAGGGGGATCAGAAATTGCTGTTTTTGCGCCTCGCTGCCGTATTTGAGAATCGGCACGCAACCCACCGAGTTATGCACGCTCATGATCGTGGAGCACGAGCCGTCACCGGCGGCGACTTCTTCAAGGGCCATGGCATAGGCCTGATAACCCGTGTCACAACCGCCCCACTCCTCGGGCACCAGCATGCCGAAAAATCCCAATTGAGCCATCTCGGCAATTGCCTCACGAGGAAACCGATGCTGCTTGTCCCACTCGGCGGCAAAGGGTTTGAGGCGTTCCTGGGCAAACTCTCGGGCTGCTTCGCGTATTTGTAATTGTTCGGGTGTAGGCAGCATACAAAATCCTTAATACAGACATTCCACGGCAATGGCCGTGGCTTCACCGCCGCCGATGCAGATGGCGGCAACACCGCGTGTAGCCTTTTGCTGGCGCAATGCCGAGAGCAAAGTCACCAATATTCGCGCACCCGAAGCCCCAATCGGATGCCCCAGCGCACAGGCGCCGCCGTAGATATTGACCTTGCTGTGGGGGATATCCAGCTCAGTCATGGTTACCAGGCTGACCACAGCGAAGGCTTCGTTGATTTCAAACAGATCGACCTGATTCAGATCCCAGCCAGTGCTGCTCATCAGGCGCTTGATTGCCCCCACCGGTGCAGTCGGAAACAACCCCGGCTCATCGGCAAAGGCGGCGTGGCCGTGGATAACCGCCAACGGCTTGAGGCCACGTCTTTGCGCTTCGCTGCGACGCATCAGTACCAGCGCCGCCGCACCGTCGGAAATCGAGCTGGAGTTGGCCGCCGTCACCGTACCGCCCTCGCGAAACGCCGGTTTCAGGGTTGGAATTTTTGCCAGATTGGCCTTGGGCGGCTGCTCGTCATCACTGATCAGGCGCTGCTCTTTACCCACGGTCACCTGCACCGGGACGATCTCGCTGCTAAAACTGCCGTCCTTGATGGCCTGCTGCGCACGGGTCAGGGAGGCCACGGCAAATGCATCCTGAGCTTCACGGGTAAAACCGTAATTATGGGCGCAGTCTTCGGCAAAAGTCCCCATCAGGCGGCCACGGTCATAGGCGTCTTCCAGGCCGTCGAGGAACATGTGATCCAGCACCCGGCCATGGCCCATGCGGTAACCGCTGCGGGCGCGATCAAGCAGGTATGGCGCATTGGACATGCTCTCCATGCCCCCTGCCACCACCACATCGGCACTGCCGGCCAGCAGCCTGTCGTGCCCAAGAATGGCCGCTTCCATGCCCGAGCCGCACATCTTGTTCAGTGTGGTGCAACGGGTACCCTTGTCCAGCCCGGCCCCCAGGGCGGCCTGACGGGCAGGTGCCTGGCCGATGCCTGCCGACAGCACACAGCCAAACAACACTTCTTGCACACCATCGGCAGCAACACCCGCGCGTTCAACCGCTGCACGGATCGCCGCAGCGCCCAGTTGCGGCGCGGTCAGGCCCTTGAAGTCCCCCTGAAAGCCGCCCATGGGCGTACGCGCAGCACTTACGATTACAACCGGATCATTGCTGATTGTCATATCTCACCTCTTATTTCGCGGCCATGCGCAAGGCACCGTCGAGTCGGATCACCTCACCATTGAGCATGCTGTTTTCAATAATCTGACGCACCAGCGAGGCGTACTCGTCAGGCTTGCCCAAGCGTGGTGGAAATGGCACACCGGCGGCCAGCGATGCACGCACTTCAGGCGTCATGCCAGCCATCATCGGGGTTTCAAAAATACCCGGGGCGATGGTCATTACCCGAATGCCGAAGCGTGCCAGTTCACGGGCTGCAGGCAAGGTCAGACTGGCAATCGCGCCCTTGGATGCGGCATAAGCTGCCTGACCGATCTGACCGTCGAATGCCGCGACCGAAGCCGTGTTGATGATCACCCCGCGCTCGCCCTCGGCATCGGCAGTGGTTTCGGCAATCGCCGCTGCAGCCAGACGCAACATGTTGAAGCTGCCAATCAGGTTGACGTTGATCACCTGGCTGAATGTGTCCAGCCCATGGGGGCCGTTTTTACCGAGGATCTTTTCACCGCGCACAATGCCGGCACAGTTGACCAGCCCGTTGACCGCGCCAAAGGCGGCCACTGTAGCGGCCACGGCCGCCTGGGCGGCATCTGCCTGGCTGATGTCCGCCACAGCGCTGCGCGCCTGCTCGCCCAACGCCAGGGCCTGGGCGGCCACTGCTTCGGCGTTCAGGTCCACCAGCATCACTTTGGCACCTGCCTTGACCAGCATGTGCGCCGTGGCGGCACCCAGCCCCGATGCACCACCGGTGACGATAAAAACCTTGTTTTCGATTTGCATGATGATTCCTGAAAGTTAGACGCTGGCGCTTGCGGCCAGCTCAGCCTTGGCGATTTCCTGATTGCGCAAAATAAAGCGCTGCAACTTGCCGCTGGGTGTCTTCGGCAATTCGCTGACAAATTCGATTTCACGGGGGTAAGCGTGGGCAGCCAGCCGTTGACGCACGTGCAGGCGCAGGGTTTCAGCCAGTTGTGCATCCCCCAGATACTGAGGGTTCAACACCACAAAGGCTTTGACCAGCTCGGTGCGTTCACGGTCCGGCTTGCCCACCACGGCGGCCTCTACCACCGCCGGGTGTTCGATCAGGGCGCTTTCCACATCAAAAGGCCCGACGCGGTAACCGGACGTGGTAATCACGTCGTCGCTGCGCCCGACAAAACTGATGCTGCCGTCCGGGTTCAGCTCCACGGTATCGCCACTCAGGTAATAGTTGCCGACAAAAGCCTTGGTCTTGAAGCCTTCGTAGCCACCAAACCAGCACATCGGCGACTGGCTGCGATCAACCGCCAGAATCCCCGGCTGGCCAACGGGCAGCTCCTGATGATTGTCATCGAGCACCACGATGCGGTGGCCCGGCGAGGCAAAACCGGCGGCGCCCATATGCACCGGATGATCGAGCCCGTGATGGTTGCACAGCACCATGCCGACTTCGGTCTGGCCATAGTGGTCGTGGATGGTGACGTTGAGTTCATCGGCAAACCAGCGGATGACTTCGGGGTTGAGCGGCTCCCCGGCACTGCTGACCACGCGCAACTGGCCCTTGATCTTGCTGGCGAAGGCGTCACCGGCCGCAATCAACAGGCGATAGGCGGTGGGCGAACCGGTCAGGTTGGTAATACCGTATTTCCTGATGACCCGGCAGGTACTTTCGACCGTGAACGGGCCGTCGTACAGGGTGATCGGGTGGCCCATCGACAGTGGCCCGGTGATGCCGAAATAAATGCCATAGGCCCAGCCCGGATCTGCCAGGTTCCAGAACGAATCCTCGGGGCGCAGCCCCACTGCATCACGGGTGTAGCTCTGGAATGCAACGATGGCCTTGAGCGGTACCAGCAGCGGCTTGGCCGGGCCGGTAGTGCCCGAGGTAAACATCAGCAGAAACGGATCTTCGCCGCTCAGCATCACCGGCTCGCAGGTAGCCGGGTAGTTGTCCAGCTCTGCCCAGAAACTGAAGTCGCCACGTACCAGGCCCTGCCCCTTGGCTCCCGCCACCGTGACAATGGCCGGACAGTCATTGACCTCGTCCAACTTGACGCGGTTGACCGCATCGGTGACCACCAGCACGGCCCCCGAGCTGTTAAGCCGGTGTTCAATGGCCATTGGCCCGAATGCAGTGAACAGGGGCTGGTAGATGGCACCAATGCGCCAGGCGGCGAATGCGACGATCAACAACTCGACATTGCGTGGCAGCAAACCTGCCACCTTGTCGCCCTGCTTGACACCCTGGGCGAGGAGAAAATTGGCAAAGCGCGCGGCCTGCTCCTGCAACTGAGTGAAGGTATAAGTCGCGCTGCTGGCATCGCGCCCCTCCCAGAACAACGCAATGCGGCCCGGCAAGGCATGACGGTCGCAGCACTCGACACAGGCATTGATCGCTGCCAGATGGCCATCCAGCGCACCGGCTACCGTGCGTTGGTAGTCAAAATCAGTCATCGAACTCAGATAGTCGCGCATCAGCAGAATCCCTCGGTCTTTATTTTTAGGATGGGAACCGTGAAAAATCCTGCTGATAATCGCCCTGCGAAGGCTCTGCAACAATGGTCAAAACACTCAAGCTGGGTGACTGCTTTGGCCAATGGCTACGAGCTTCTTGCGCTGATGAGAACCGCATGGCATTCAGCCAGTCACTTATCTATATTTGAGCCTCATAAGGAGATGCCCGTGACCACTGACAACCGCCAAAACAGGATCGACAACATCGAATTCAACGTCCATGACATCGCGCGCAGCAAAGCCTTTTATGGCGCCGTATTCGGCTGGACCTTCACCGACTTTGGCCCCACTTACTGCGAATTCAGCGATGGGCGCCTGAGCGGCGGCTTCACCACTGGCGAACCTGTACGCCCCGGTGGCCCGCTGATCATTCTGTACGCCGACGACCTGGCCCAGGCTCAGCAAGCCATCAGCGCTGCCGGAGGTCGCATCAGCCGACCTGAATTCAAGTTTCCCGGCGGCAGCCGCTTCCACTTCACCGACCTGGATGGCTACGAACTGGCCGTCTGGTCGCAGACATAATTAATCACTCCCCTTCGACACAACCCTCCCCCTCCCCCGGCAATGACGTGTTGCATTACCGGGGTCTGCCGCTGCGCCGCAATTGCGCCTATGTAATAAAACCTGCACAACCTTGCGATCCATCCTAATTGCCCTCGCTACACCGCAGCCCTAGCTTTGCCACGGCCACCTTCAATCACATTGAATGTGGGTCTGCACTGACGAACAGCCGTGCTTGGCGGTTAAAAATAATTGACCAAAGGGTAGCTTCAAAGCTACATTTCAAATGCTAGAGATAAGACACTACCTCAGCGAAACAGGTAACGACCCTTACCAGCAGTGGCTGGACCACTTAAAGGATCGCACGGCCAAGGCACGCATCACCGTGCGGGTCAACCGGCTTTCAGCGGGCGCTTTTGGTGATTGCAAAGCTCTGTGCCAGGGCGTATGGGAATTGCGTATAGATCACGGACCAGGCTATCGGCTGTATTACGCTCGGGACGGCAAAAAACTGGTGTTGCTGCTGCTGGGTGGCGACAAGCGCCAGCAACAGGCCGATATCGAAAAAGCCGTGCGCTGCTGGAACGAGTATCAGAAGAGGAAGCCATGAACAAAACCAAGAATCACGACGAATCCGTTATCGAGATGATCCGCCAGGATCCCGAATTTGCCATTGAATACCTGCGTATCGCCATTGATGAGCTCGATGAAGAAGGTGGCCAGGCCAGCTTTCTGACCGCGTTGCGCCATGTTGTCGAAGCACGGGGCGGCATGGCACAAATAGCCGAAAAGGCCGGGCTTTCCCGCGAAAGCCTGTACCGCGCCCTTTCGCCCAAGGGCAACCCGACACTGCGCACCATGCGTCAGGTCGTCCATGCCACCGGAATGACGTTTGCCTCACTGACCTGAGCCCATGAAAAAGCCCCGCAGGCGTTACACCGACGGGGCTTTTACCTGCAACCCTGCTGTTTACCTCCCCATCGCCCGCGCCGCATCAGCGGTGTACTGGTCAGGGGTGAACTTGCCTTCGTTGAGGATCGGGCCTTTCTTGGCTTCGTTGGTCATGCCGTAGCCGGTGTACTGCCCCGAGTTCAAGTCCATGAAGAACTGTGAACCGGCCTGCCAGCCACTCATGTCCGGGTGGTAGTAGTAGTTGATCATGGCGTGTTTCCACAACTGGCCACGCGCGTCGTAGTTGTCCGCCAGCACCGAGTTCCAGGTGTCTTCGTCGAGGAACAGTACACGCTTGCCGTATACGTGGCGGTAGCCTTCCTTGAGGTCGGCTTCAACCACCCACACCCGGCGCAGCTCATAACGCATCAAGTCCGGATTGGGGTGATTGGGCGTCAGCATGTCAGCGTATTTCACCGTACCTGCGTTGGGCTTGTAGGCGTTGGCCGGGATGTAGATTTCGCGCTTGCCCAGCAGCTTCCAGTTGTAGCGCTCCGGCGAGCCGTTATACAAACGGTCTTCGTCCACAGTCATGGTGCCATTGGTACCGATCATCGGCTGGTCGTAGCCGTAGCCTGGCAACAGTCGCACACGACGGGTCGAAGGGCTGTAGCTCCAGGCCTGGCGCGGGTCGGTGGCGAAGTTGTAGGGTTCGTGGGAGATGCTCAGCGTGCCGTTGTCACGGGTCGGCTTGAGGGTCATGTTGTTGCTCATGGCCTGGAGCTTGTTTTCAGTCCTGGGTTCTACCGTAGGCGAGTTGGCCATGGCCAGGTTGCGGGCATAGGCACGGCCCCAGCCAATGCTGCCGTTGGGCAGCACGGAGGCCAGGTCACTGGTTTTTTCTTCGGTCCAGGCACGGGCCGGCAGCTGGTGGTTCCACAGCGCTTCCATGCCGTTTTTAGGAATCGGGAACGGCACTTGTCCCAGCCCTTCAAAGCCCATGCCATCATTGACCAGCTTGGCGTTCAAGGCGTTGTTCATGACCCGCTGGCACACGTAATCCGGGTAGCGGTAGTCACGGTGACCGGTGTAGATGTTCATCTTGTAGGTGGTCGGATAACGCTTGAGCAGCGCCTTCTGGCCTTCGGTCAGTTTGTCTTCGTACTGGGCCATGTTCTGCGCGGTAATCACCAGAATCGGCTTCTCCGCAGCGTAGGGGTCAACCGGCTGGTCGCCGGAAAACTTCACATGGTTCCAACCCGGCACTTCGCCCAGGTACTTGCCGGTATACGCAGGGATGGTGCCCGCGGCGTTACCCGCCTGCTCTGCCCCTACACAGGTCAGCTCCTTGCCCAGTTTGGCCGCTTCTGCGGGCGATACCTGAGCAGATGCCGTGCCGATGGCGACCACGTTGACGGCCATGGCGGCTGCGAGCATTACGCCTGTTCTTGTTATTTTCATGTATTGCCTCCTACGCGAATAAGGCTTGCTGGGGGTGTGCATCCATTCTTCGCCAATCAGCGGCGAGCACATCGTCCACAGAGACTACTCAGGCCGTTACCAGCAGTTCCTTGAGCACACTTTTTAGCGTCTTGCCCGAGGCATTGCGGGCAAAGGGTGTGTGCTGCACATGGATCTGCGCCGGCACCTTGTAGCTGGCCAGGCGCTGGGCGATAAAACTGCGCACGGCTTCGCTGCCTGGGGTTGCATCCGGCTCGCCCCGCACCACCAGAAACACCACTTCACCCAGCACATCATCAGGTACGGCAAATGCTGCCGCTTCAATCACCCCGGGCATTTCACAGGCACAGGACTCAACTTCGGCAGCAGCTATTTTCTCGCCGCCGCGATTGATCAGATCCTTGGCGCGATCCGTGATGTAGAGGAAGCCTTCGTCATCCAGCAAGCCGATATCGCCGGTGTCGAGCCAGCCATCGCACAGGGTCCGCGCACTGGCTTCGGGCAGGTTCCAGTATTCGCTCATCAGGGTTGGCGAGCGCATCCAGATCAGCCCGCTGACCCCGGCCGGCACGGGGCGATCCGGGCTGTCACCGATACGCACATCGACAATCGGCAAAGGCCACCCGGCCGATGCCGGTTTGTAGACGAACTGGTCGCCACCATGGGCCGCACAGATGCCATTACTTTCGGTCAGGCCATAGCCGCTGCCACCGATTGCTTCGGGCTTGCGCCGGGTCAGGTTGTCCAGCAGGCTGCTGGAGGGTGCCGCACCGCCCAGGCCCAGCCCGAATAGGCTCGCAGTGTCGGAGCTGCCAAAACGTGGCGAAGCCAGCAGTTGCTGCATCATCACCGGCGCACCGTTGAACTGGGTGCATTGTTCGTCACGGATCAGGTCGAGGGCTTTTTCCACGTCCCACTTGTACATCAGCAGCAAGCGCCGCCCACTGCGCAAGGCCAGCAGAAACTGGGCATGCAGGCCACTGACATGGAACAGCGGCACCGCCATCAGGGTGGCGGGAGCATAGCCGCTATTGATTACCACACTGATGCGTTCCGGCGAACTGACCGCACAGAATGCCCCCTGAAACTCCAGGGCGACCAGCGCCTGGCAGACTGCGCCATGGGTCGACAACACGCCCTTGGCCAGGCTGGTGGTGCCCGAGGTGTAGAGGATCATCGCCGGATCACTGGCACTGACCGACTGTACCGGCACGCTCAGCGCCGGGGCTGCCAGCAGGTCCTCCAGCCGATGGCAATGCTCCTCCAGCGGCACGCCTGCGCGCAGCCCCGCCACCACGGTCGCCAGCCCCTGCTGGCGCAGGTCATTGGCGAGCAACTGCAAGCGTGGCTCGTCGCACAGCAACAGGGATGCGCCGCTGTCCTGCAGACCGTGGAACAGTTCGTCACGCAGGCCCCAGCTGTTGAGCGGTACACACACCGCACCGCAACGCTGGATGGCGGCAAACGCCACCAGCCAGGCGGGCTGATTGCGCATGGCAATGGCCACGCGATCACCCTTGCGCAAGCCAAAGGTCTCGACCAGTTGCCCCGCCAGGCGATCCACCTGATCGAAAAACTGGCTGAATGTCAGGCGCTGCTGCTCCCACACCAGAAATTCACGGTCACCGTGGATGCGCCCGCTATCAATCGCGGCCCAGACGCTGGCGGCGGTATGACGAAAAAATTTCGGCCCGCCATCGGCGGGTGTCTGTACTTCAAAAGGCGAGCCGGCACCAATCAGTTGCTGCCAGGCGCTCTGCCATTGTTCAAGTTTCATCTTGTTATTCTCCTGACTCGAACTGCCCGCTACAGGCTCAAGCGTGCGCCAGCTCCAGGGCTCCATAGCGCTCGCAGTGATAATCGGCATCGCCAAGGGTTGCCTGGGCCACCCGGATACGCTTGAGAAACAGGCCCACATCCAGCTCGTCGGTGACACCGATGCCGCCGTGCATCTGCACCGCCTCGTTGGCCACCTTGATCGCCGTCTGCCCGGCCTTCCACTTGGCCAGGCTGGCCAGGCGCTGACGCTCGGCCTCGCTCAGGCTGCTGTCGTCCAGCGCCGCCAGACCGGCCATCACGGCGCTGCGTGCCAGCGCCAGATCCACATACAACTGCGCCGCGCGATGTTGCAGGGACTGGAAGGTGCCTATCGCCACATCAAACTGCACTCGGGTCTTGAGGTAGTCGAGGGTCAGTTCAAACAGCTTTTCAGACATGCCCAGCATCTCGGCAGCCAGACACACGCGGCCGCGATCCAGGGCGATATTCAAGGCCGGCATGGCAGACCCGGCGGCACCCAGCAAGGCATCAGCCCCGACCTGTACCTGATCCAGCTGCAAGCGCGCATGGTTGCGCGAGTCAATCAGCGGCAACGGGATGACGGTCAGGCCCGGGGCATCTGCCGGCAGCAGGAACAGACTGATGCCTGCCGTGCCGGTGCGTGCCGCCACCAGATAAGCGTCGGCCCCCACCCCGTCGATAACGAAATATTTATCTCCGCTCAGGCTGTAGCCGTCGCCATTGGCCACAGCTTGCAACGCCACTTTCGCCGGGTTGTGCCGTGGCTGTTCGTCCAGCGCCAGCGCCACCCGCTGCCCCCCGCTGATGGTCGCCGACAGCCAGCGGTCCTGCTGCTGTGCATTGCCTTGCAGGTGCAGCAGCGATCCGCTGAGCACCACACTCGAAAGCAACGGCGTGGCACTGAGATTACAACCGATGGCTTCAAAAATCGGCCCCAGGCCCATGCAGCCAAAATCCAGCCCGCCGAGGTTTTCCGGGAAAGGAATTGCACTCCAGCCCAACGCCACCGCGTCTTGCCACAGTAGCGGGTCAAAGCCGTCCACCTGCGCTTCATCCCGCAAGGCGCGCTGACGGGACACCGGGCTGCGCGCGGCGAGAAACTCGCCGGCGCTGTCGGCCAGCAGTCGTTGATCTTCGTTGTAAAGCAGGTTCATGGTGAGTTTCCTTACTTCACGTCAGGCAGGCCAAGGACCCGCTTGGCAATAACGTTGAGCTGCACTTCCGACGAGCCGCCAGAGATGGTCAGGGCGAAGCTGTTCAACCAGCCGCGGGTGATTGCCTGTTGCTGGGGGCTGAAAGCATCCGGGTCCCAGCCCAGTCCCTGATAGCCCATGACATCGAGCAGCACTTCGAACTTGTCGCGCTCCTGTTCGGTGTGCACCAGCTTCATGATCGACATCAGCCCGCTGACGTCCTGCCCGACGCGGGCGGCTTCGCCCATGCGCTGCACGGTCAGGTTGTAGCTGTGCTCGTTCATGGCCGTGGCCACCGCTCGTGCAACCAGTGCCGACTCGCTCTGGCCGGTGGCCTCGGGCAAGTACTGTTTGACCAGGGGCAACAAATGAAAATGGGTCGGCAAGCTGAACTCGCCGAACTTGGACATGGCCTTGCGTTCGTGTTGCAACAGACGCTTGGCCAGGTTCCAGCCACCGTGCAGCGGGCCGATCAACTGGCTTTTCGGAACTTTGACGGCGTCGAAAAACACCTGACAGAACGCCGACTTGCCGCTGATCAAATCAATCGGCGCAACGCTGACTCCGGGGCTCTTCATGTCCAGTACGATCAGGCTGATGCCCGTGTGCTTGCTGGCCTTGGCATCGGTGCGCACCAGAGCGTACATCCAGTCCGACTTGTCGCCGTAGGAGGTCCAGATTTTGCTGCCATCGACCACAAAGTGATCGCCGGCATCCCGGGCCGATGTTTTCAGGCTGGCCAGATCAGAACCGGCATTGGGCTCGGAGAAGCCCTGGCACCAGCGCACCTCTCCACGGGTCATGGGTGCCAGCAGCTGTTTTTTCTGCTCTTCGGTACCGAACTCCAGCAGCACCGGGCCCAGCATCCAGATGCCCAGGTTGATTTGCGGCGGGCGGCATTTGAGGCGGCGCAGCTCGCTTTCGAGCACGGCGTTGTACTCCGCACTCAGCCCGGCGCCACCGTATTCAACGGGCCACTCGGGGCAGAACCAGCCTTTGTCGCGCATGCGCTCGAACCACAATTGCGCATCTTCACTGGGGAACTCCATCTTGCGGGCCCCCCACACCATTTCGCCTTCAGGGATGGCCTTGCGTTGCGATGGCGGGCAATTGGCCTCAAGCCAGCTGCGGGTCTGTTCTCTGAACTGGTCAATCGCGTTCATGTTGTTTCACCTTTCGGTTCTTGTAGCCGCTGGCGAGGTACGAGGCTGCGACGGGATGAGCAGCAGCCCCGGTGATCTGCAGGGCCTGCGCCCCTTGTCGCAGCCTCGTACCTCGCCAGCGGCTACAGGTTTTCGGCAATGTTTAACGCTGGGTACGCGGCATGCCCAAACCGAACTGGGCGATCAGCTCGCGCTGGATTTCATTGGTGCCACCGCCAAAGGTCAGGGTCACTGAAGCACGCACTTCGTACTCCAGTTCGCCGTGCAGCAGCGCCGCCGGTGAACCGCTGCGTATCAAGCCCGCGGCACCGACCATGTTGCTCAGGACTCGCAATATCTCGATCCCCGACTCCGAGCCGTAGACCTTGGTGGTCGACGCCAGCGCCACGTCCATGCGGTCGCGCTCGAGGTCGGCGGCAATGCGCAGGTTGATCAGGCGCATGGCTTCCAGCCGCGCGTAGCACTGCGCCAGTCCCGCACGCACCCAGGCCTTGTCGGTGGCACGCACGCCTCGTTCATCGGCTGCATTGGCCCACTTCAAGACCCGGCCAAACAGCCCCACGACCTTGTCCGACCAGGCGCCCAGGCCCAGACGCTCGTGGTTAAGTTGTGCCGTGATGAGTTTCCAGCCGCCATTCAACTCGCCCACCAGCATGTCGGTGGGCACCCGCACGTTGTCGTAGTAGGTGGCCGCCGTCGGGATGCTGGTGGTCGGGATCACTGTGCTGGCAAAACCTGGCGCGCGGGTGTCGAGAATCAGGATCGACACGCCTTTGTGCCGCGGCCGCTCGGCGTCGGTGCGCGCCGCCAGCCAGATGTAGTCAGCCGACTCCGCACCCGAGGTCCAGAGCTTGTTGCCGTTGACCACGAACGCGTCGCCTTCGAGGCGCGCCGTGGTTTTCAGCGCAGCCAGATCGCTGCCTGCATCCGGCTCGGAGTAGCCGATGGCGAAGATGATTTCCCCTGCCGCGATACCCGGCAAAAACCGCGCCTTTTGCTGCTCGGTGCCGTGGGCCATCAACGCCGGCCCCACGGTGCTGATGGTTACGAACGGCAACGGCGCACCGGCGATATTGGCCTCTTCAAAGAAAATAAACTGCTCGGTAGGGCCATAGCCCTGGCCGCCGTGTTCCTTGGGCCAACCCACCGCCAGCCAGCCGTCACGGCCCATCTGGCGGATGGTGTCGCGGTACAGCTGGCCGCCCTCTTTGCCGCGCAATTGCTCACGCAACTGCGGGGTCATCAGGTTCTGGAAGTAGTCCCGCACCTTCAAACGCAGGGCATGTTGTTCTGGCGTCAGGTCGACGAACATTCAGGCTGCTCCCAGAATCAGGCCGCTGGTTGGCACACCGGTGCCGGCCGTCACCAGTACGTTCTCGACA
This sequence comes from Pseudomonas sp. FSL W7-0098, assembly GCF_005930585.1. Taxonomy (NCBI): domain Bacteria; kingdom Pseudomonadati; phylum Pseudomonadota; class Gammaproteobacteria; order Pseudomonadales; family Pseudomonadaceae; genus Pseudomonas; species Pseudomonas sp. FSL W7-0098. Next base: position 25,615 of record NZ_RXHW01000001.1, on the reverse strand, counting down.
TTGTCGACCTGGTTGACCGAGCTGCCGCGCACCTGCCGCACCGCTTCGGCCACGCCGTTCATGCCGTGGATATAAGCCTCGCCCAGTTGCCCACCATGGGTATTGATCGGGAATTTGCCGCCACGGGCATGGTGCCCGGCGCGAATAAACTCCTTGGCCTCGCCGCGTTCGCACAGGCCGAATTCTTCCAGTTGCGGCAGTACAAACGGGGTGAAGTGGTCATAAATTATCGCCGTTTGCAGCGCCTCGGGGCCAAGTCCCGACTGGCGATACAGCTCTTTGGCGACAACGCCCATTTCCGGCAGTCCGGTGATGTCGTCGCGGTAGAACGAGGTCATGATCTGCTGGCCCGAGGTAATGCCCTGGGAACCGGCCTTGATCATCACCGGCTTCTGGCGCAAGTCCCTGGCACGTTCGGCCGAGGTGATCACCATCGCCACGGCACCGTCGGATTCCTGGCAGCAATCGAGCAGGTGCAGCGGCTCGCAGATCCAGCGCGAAGCCTGGTGTTCTTCCAGGGTGATCGGCTTGCCGTAGAAAAACGCCTGGGGGTTGGTGGCGGCAAAATCCCGTACGGCTACCGCTACGCGGCCAAAGTCTTCGGAGGTGGCCCCGTAGGTATGCATGTAGCGCTGGGCAAACATCCCGACCCAGGATGCCGGCGTGTGCAGACCGTGGGGCATATACCAGCCGTAGTTGACGTTCTCGAACGTCGGGGTCGAGGCAAAGCCGTAGCTGCCGCTGCCGAAGCGATACCATGAGCGCTCGTTCATGGCACGGTACACCACCACCACTTTGGCCACACCGGTGGCCACGGCCATGGCTGCGTGCATGATCGGCCCGCAGGCAGCACCGCCGCCGTGGGGTACCTGGGAGAAGAACTTGACGTCCTTGCACCCCAGCAACCGGGCGATTTCATATTCCGGCACTTTATCCACCGAGTACGAGCTGAAGCCCTCGACCTCGGAAGGGTCAATACCGGCGTCTTTCAACGCAGCCAGAGTGGCCTCCAGCGCCAGACGCAGTTCGGTGCGCCCGGAGTTTTTCGAAAATTCGGTCGCGCCCAGGCCAACAATGGCCGCGCTGCCGGAAAGTGACGATTGCGTCATGAGTACTGTCTCCGCGATCAGGGCAGAACCAGCGCGACCGTACCGGTCACGTGGTTACCCATGGAATTTTTGCCGCTGAGGGTGATTTCCACCGTGCGGGTAGTGGCATCCTGACGGGTGACCGCGCCATTGAAGGTCATGCTGTCGCCGGGATAATTCGGCGCGCCAAGCTTGATCTTCAGCGAGGCAAAACGCGCCTCGGGGCCGGCCCAGTCTTCGATATAGCGTTGCACCAGGCCGTTGGTGGTGAGGATATTCATGAAGATATGTGGCGAGCCCAACTCCCGCGCCGCCTCTACATCATGGTGGCCGGGGAAGTAGTCGCGGGTGGCGATGGCACCACCGGCGATCAGGCCCACGGTGATCGGGATCGCCAGTTCCGGCAGGGTTTCGCCGGGGCGCACGTCGTCAAAGCGCTTGGTGTTCTGCAAGGTCATATTTCCATCCCAGCTTGTCGTTATGGCTCAGCCAGTCGCCGAGGCGTTCAAGGCATGCTGCCGATCCACCCAGGGCACAACCCAGGGCGCGGCTCCAGTAGAGGAAGCGGTGTATCGGGTAGGTCAGGTCGACACCTATGCCGCCATGTACGTGCTGGGCGTTGTGCCCAATCAGATGCCCCGCTTCACAGGCCTGCCAGGCCGTGGCCAGTGCTTCGCTGGGCGCCGGCAAACCGGCGTCCAGGCGGTAGCACAACTGCCACAGGGTGCTGCGCAGCGCTTCGAGGGCGATATGGGCGTTGGCCATGCTCATTTGCACCGCCTGAAAACTGCCAATGCTGCGTTCGAACTGGCGCCGCTCGGTGACGTATTCCACGGTGCGGCGGATCTGCTCGGCACTGACGCCCAGCTGCAGCGCCGCCAGTGCGGCGATGCTGCGCGGCTCCAGCCAGTCCAGCGCGGCTGGCGGGAGCAGGCACTCGGCGCGGATCAGCAGCCCGTCGATATGTACATCGGCAATGGCCTCACCATGGGTCATGCGCCCGGGCACGAGAGTGATCGCCTTGTCGCCCAGCTCGACCAGCGCCAACCGCGGCTGCCCGTCAACACTGACCAGCAGCAACGCCGCCTGCGATTGCTCGGCCAGCGCCAGAGCGCCAACACGGCCTTTGACACGCCAGCCACCGTCAGTCTCTACCCCGTGCAATTGAATGCCATGGGCGTTGAACAGGCCGCTCAAATCCAGGGTCAGCAATGCCCTGCCCGCGGCGGCCTCCTCAGCCCACGCCTGCAATGACGGATCGGCAAACTGCGCGACAGTGGCAGCCGCCAGTTGATGGCGCCACAACGGCACCTGCCCCAACGCACGGCCCTGAGCCTGTAACACCAGCATCAATTCGGTCATGCCCAGGCCGCTGCCACCCTGTGCTTCAGGGATGGCCAGGGCTTGCAGGCCGGTTTCCACGCACAGTTCCCACAGCGGCTGCATATAGGCCTGCTCACTGGTATCGAACTGGCGCAGGCGGTCATCGGTGCAATAGTCGGCAAACACGCTGCCGGCCATTTCGGCAATGGCGCCCTGGTCTTCGCTAATGTCGAAATCCATGCTGGCTCCCTTACTCGACCACAGGTCGGAATAGCGGCAAGGTCAACTCGCCATCGAAGGTCTGGAACTCAAGCTGCAAGGGCTGGCCAATACGCAGGTCCTCGCGCTTGGCGCCTGCAAGCCCCGCCACCAGACGCACGCCCTCCTCCAGCTCGATCAGGCCGATCGGGTTGGGATGGTCGAACGGGGCAACTTCGGGGTAATGCATGATCACAAACGAATACAGCCTGGCGCGGCCGCTGGCCTGCACACTGTCCCAATCAAACGAGTGGCATTCGATGCACACCGGCGCCGGCGGATGTCGCAAGGTCTGGCACTGGGTGCAGCGCTGGATCAGCAGCTTGCCGGCGTCACAGCCTTCCCAGAAAAACCGCGTGTCATCGCTCATGCCCGGCTTCGGCCGTTTGACCACCGCAGCCGCTTCGGCCTTGGCCGGAGCGGCCTCGACCGCATGGTTGTTGGCCGGGCGAAACTTGAATACGCGAAACAGCAACTGGCCAACGGCCTCGTCGCCACTTTTGTGTTCAACGAAGTAGTCCATCACCAGGGTGACAAAGAAGCCGGTGCCCAGACCGGTGGTTTTTTCGTCGCCCACCGAGTCAAGCCGCGTGGTGTAGTAGAGCTTTTCACCCGGACGCAGGTTGCGCTCGAAGGTCAGTTCGGAGTTGACCGCGACCACCGACGGATAACCGTAGGACTCAATCAGCTTGAGCACTTCATAGGGGTTTTCGGTGGTCGAGCCGGGCGCATAGTTGTTTATGTGAAAACCTTCCATGCACCACACCTGCAACATCGCAGGCGGCGCCACCAGCCCGTCCTGGGCGCTGTTGGCGGCAAAGGCCGGGTCGGTGTAAAGCGGGTTGTCGACGCCCATGATCTCGCACCACTGGCGGATCATCGGGGCGTTGACTTCGTCCCAGGCGTAGACGCGACCATATTCACGCCCCACCAGGGCGCGCACGTCGGTTAGCAATTGAGAATCAGCCAAGTTCGTCTCCTGCGTATCAAGTGCAGCAACCGGGTGGTCGCCGCTGAAGGTCGTCAGTGCGCAGCGCTCAAAAAAGCCGGGCGTTCGCCGCCGCCGTGCAACAACAGGTTGCAGCCGCTGGCATAGCCGGCCAGGGGTGATGCGATAAACAGGCAGGCGTTGCCGATGTCTTCGGGCAGCGCCATGCGCCCGGCCGGGATCCCGGCGCTGACCGCCGCGATGCCTTGTTCGTCGCCAAAATGCAGGTGAGCCTGCTCGGTGCGTACCAGCCCCGGACTGACCGCCACTACCCGCACCTTGGGTGCCCACTCCACGGCCAACGACTGCACCAGGGCCAGCACCCCGGCCTTCGCCGCGCCATACGCGGCGGTGCCCGGCGATGCGCGCAAGGCACTGATACTGCCGATAAACACGATGCAACCACCCTCGTCCTGTTGCTGCATCAGGGCATTGGCCTGCTGGGCAACGTTCAGCGGGGCGATCAGGTTGAGACGGATAATGCTTTCGTGAAAACGCGGCGAGACGCTGGCCGCATCGGCCGGCGGGCTGCCGCCGGCATTGTTGATGAGCACATCGAGGCGGCCGAAATCGGCGCGAATGCCTTCGAACAGTGCCTGGAGCGAGTCCGGGTCGCGCACATCGCAGGCCATGAATACCGCCTGTGCCGACCCCGCCCGGGGCAACACCTCGGGGGTTGTCCTGCCACACACGATCACCCGTGCCCCGGCTTGCAGAAAGCTGCGGGCGATTCCGGCGCCGATGCCTTTGGTGCCGCCGGTGACCAGCACCACCTTGGCGCTGTAATCCAGCCCTGAGAGTTGACCCATGACATGCTCCTTTTCTACTGATGGAGCCACTCTAGGGGCAATCCGGGGGCTGCTCGTCGTCTGAACGGACGATGAATCACGACCGGGTGAACGCAACAATCCAGCGCATGCTGTGGTGACAGCCCCCGTCAATGAGGAACCCCATGACAGAACCATCTGCCGCGCCGGTACTACTTGAATTCCCGAGCCCGGGCGTGGCCCTGCTGCGTCTTAACCGCCCCCAGGCCACCAACGCCCTGAGCCTTGAGCTGCAAGCGCTGCTGTCGCGTCACTTCACCGAGCTGGCCGAGAACCCGAACGTGCGCTGCATCCTGTTGACCGGTGGCGACAACGTGTTTGCCGCCGGTGGCGATATCAACAGCATGGCCGGGGTCGGCCCGATCGATATTTACCAGCGTCATACCGAACGGCTGTGGGCACCCATCCAGCATTGCCCCAAGCCGGTGATTGCAGCGGTGTGCGGCTATGCCTATGGCGGTGGCTGCGAACTGGCGATGCTGGCGGACATCATCGTGGCCGGGCGCAGCGCCAAATTTTGCCAGCCGGAAATTCGCATCGGCATCATGCCGGGTATCGGCGGCACTCAACGGCTGGTGCGGGCGGTCGGCAAGGCCAAGGCGATGCGCATGGCCCTGACCGGGCAGCCGATTACCGCTGAAGAGGCCTGGATTTCGGGGCTGGTGAGCAACGTTGTGGACGATGCCGAGGTCCAGGCCTATGCCCTGGAGATGGCGCAGCTGATCGCCGCCATGCCGCCGCTGGCAGCAGAACAGATCAAAGAAGTGATTTTGGCCGGGGTTGACGGGCCACTGGAAACGGGCCTGGCGCTGGAGCGCAAAGCCAATGCACTGCTGTTTGCCTCCAGGGATCAAAAAGAAGGCATGCAGGCGTTTATCGAAAAACGGGCGGCTCGCTTTGAGGGCAATTAAGTCATTTCAAACAAAAGCCCCCCCAACCCCCTGACTGCGGGAGAGGGTCGGGGGGGGGTATTACAGCGACGCCAATCGCTCAGCCAATGCCTTGGCCTGCAAGGCAACATCGGTTACCGCGGTACTTTCCCACCACATCCCGCGCAATGGCGGGCCCATCGCAAACAACCGCTGTGAGGGCTTGGCCTGCGCATTCAAAACCGCCCCGCCCGCATCGGCGGCAATGCCCAGCCCCAGATTGCCGGGCCGTATCAACCCGCGCTGCAACAGCTGGCGTGGCAAGGGTTTATCCACCCGGCGCCAGTCGTACTCGATGCCGGTGGAGTTGATCAGGCCATCACCCTCAATCCATACCGCTTCGGATTGCCCGCGATAACGCAGCCGGATCCGTGGCCCTGAGCTATCAACCCCTTGCAGCGACGCCGCATGGATGGTCAGCCGCCCTTCCTCGAGCAGACGCTGCAACAAGGCATCACCCTGAGGCGGCGAACGGTGATGATGGCTCTCCCACCAGGGCCGCACATGGCGTACAAACTGACGGCGCTGGGTATCATCGGCCTGACTCCAGAGCCTGGCGATATGCACCCGCACGGTGTCCAGCGGTGCCTGCCAGTCGATCCCGAGGGACTGGGCCAGGGCACATTGGCGGCGCAGTTCACGCAGCAGCTGCAAAGGACTGCGAAGGTCCGGGGCCAGGCTGAGAAAATCTTCCCATACCGGCGGCTGGCGTCGCACATGGGGCAACAGGCCATGCCGGGAAAAAACCTCGATCGGCCCTCGGTGTCCCGCCTGGTTCAGGGACTCAAGGGCATCCACCATGGTCAGCCCCGAGCCGATAATCAGTACCCGGGCATCCACCGGCAGCGCACGCAAAGCCTGGACATCCCAAGGGTCCAGCGCTGCCGCGTTGAGGCCACTGGACTGGCGCTGCGCCGTGCGGGCCGCCGGGAACATGCCGGTGGCCAGGACCGCAACACCGGCCTGCCACTGGCTACCGTCCTTGAGTGTGGCGATAACACCCTGCCCCGGGGTTTGCAGATCGATCACTTCATCACGCACATGGCTCAGGCTTGAGCCCTGCGCTGCGCCGATGGCCTGTGCTTCGGCCAGACGCTGGCGGGCATACACACCAAACAGCCCTCGCGGCGGGAACAGCTCGGCAACCGGCACCTGCTGCACCCCGGACTCGGGCCAGCCACCCCCGGCGATATGAGCCTGCAGCCAGCGGGTCAGGTCGTCGGCATCATCCGGTTCGACGCTCATGCGCGCGGCATTGCCGTTAAGGGTATGGCCCAGCTCGGTGGCGCTGTAGGCCTCGCCCCGGCCCAGTTCGGCCCGGGGTTCCAGCACCACGATATGCCGGGCACCCGGCAAGCGCAGCAGTTGCATGGCCAGCAAGGTACCGCTCAGGCCACCGCCAACAATCAGAATATCGGCCGTGCGGATGGCAGGGGTTGCCTGTCCGCTTGGCACATCACTTGAGGTCATTCACTCGTTCCTGGATTTATTGAGCGCTGAACGCAGAGTCAGTCACTGACCCTGCCTGTGTCCAGCCCCTGGTTTCAAGCAGGCTCTGTTGCGCGGCTGCGATTGAGTTCGCCCAGGTTGCGGTAGCCCGCCCCCGGATGCCCGTGTACCAGACGCGGACCTTCGCCAAACAGCTTCTCGCGCAGGGTGCCCGGCGCGTAGTCCTTCTTGTACACGCCGCGCTTTTGCAGTTCCGGCACCAACAGCTCGACGGCATCGATAAAGGTCTCGTGGGTGATGGCGTAAGCCAGGTTGAAACCGTCCACATCGGTCTCGGCCACCCATTCTTCGAGCAGGTCAGCCACGGTTTCGGGGCTGCCGACAAACAGCGGGCCAAAGCCGCCGATGCCCACCCAGTCGGCCAGGGCATTGGGGGTCCAGACAGTGTTGGGGTCCGCCGTGGAAAAGGTCTCGACCGCCGACTGAATGGCATTGGTGTGCACATGTTTGAGCGGCTCGTCAGGCTTGAACTGACTGAAATCAATGCCGGTCCAGCCGCTGATCAGGGCCATTGCGCCTTCGTAGCTGACGTAGCTTTTGTATTCTTCGAACTTGGCCTTGGCCAGGGCATCGGTCTCGCCGAGGATCACTGTCTGCAGATTGAAAATCAGGATTTTGGCAGGGTCTCGCCCGGCTTCGGCCGCACGGCGGCGGATATCGGCGACGGTTTTTTTCAACAGCACCTTGGACGGCGCCGCGACAAACACGCACTCGGCCTGTTCAGCGGCAAACTGCTTGCCCCGGCCGGACGCCCCTGCCTGATAGAGCACCGGAGTGCGCTGCGGCGAGGGTTCACAGAGGTGAATGCCCGGCACCTGGAAATGTTTGCCGTAGTGGTGGATTTCATGAATTTTGCCCGGGTCGCTGAACACCCGTCGCTCGCGGTCGCGCAGGATGGCGCCCTCTTCCCAGCTGCCTTCCCAGAGTTTGTAGCAAACTTCCAGATATTCCTGGGCATAGTCATAGCGCGCATCGTGCTCGGTCAGCGCTTGCTGCCCGATGTTCCTGGCGCCGCTTTCCAGATACGAAGTGACAATATTCCACCCTGCACGGCCTTTGGTCAGATGGTCAAGGGTCGACAGCCGACGAGCGAACGGATACGGATGCTCAAACGACAATGAGGCGGTCAGGCCAAACCCCAGGTGCTCGGTCACCAGCGCCATCGGCGGGATCAGTTGCAGCGGGTCATTGACCGGCACCTGCACGCCCTGGCGGATCGCCGCATCGCCATTGCCGCGATACACGTCATAGATTCCCAGCACATCGGCGATAAACAGTCCGTCGAACTTGCCACGCTCAAGGATCCTGGCCAGGTCTGTCCAGTATTCAAGGTCCTTGTACTGCCACGAGCGATCACGGGGGTGGGCCCACAAGCCCGGGGATTGATGACCGACACAGTTCATATCGAAGGCATTGAGACGGATTTCACGGGACATCCAATTACTCCACGGCAAGGCTTTTGAAAGCGCTATTGCACAGGCCGTGCCGGACAGGCCCCTGCCTTGCGAGTACGAGCCTGCTTGCCCGCGCAAGGATTCTTGGTGCTCATTGCTGTGCGATTTGCGTACAACCTGATTGTTAACTGTTGCTCAGCAGTCAGTTGCCAAGGCCTGACTCCCGGTTTTGCGGGCTCGTCGCCTGCGGCACAAACCCTGCAACCCCCCACGACAGGAACCTTCCATTTCAGGAGAACTGCCATGACCGCATCACCTCTGTCCGTGGGCACCGACTACGAGACCCTGGCCAATCGTTTTCGCCCGCTGTTTCGCAAAATCGCCGCCGGCACGCTTGAACGCGAACAGGCCCGCGAGTTGCCCCATGAACCTATCCGCTGGCTCAAGCAGGCAGGTTTTGGCGCAGTGCGGGTGCCGGTTGAATACGGCGGCTCCGGAGCGTCCATCGGCCAATTGTTCCAGTTGCTGATCGAGCTGGCCGAGGCCGACTCCAATATCCCGCAAGCCCTGCGCGGCCATTTTGCCTTTGTCGAAGACCGTCTCAACGCTTCGCCAAGCCCGGAACGCGGGGCATGGTTCGCACGTTTTGTGGCGGGCGAGCTGGTGGGCAATGGCTGGACTGAAGTGGGCGCGGTAAAACTGGGGGAAATCCTCACCAGGATCACCCCCCACGGCGACAAGTACCTCCTCAACGGCGCCAAGTACTACAGTACCGGCAGCCTCTTTGCCGACTGGATAGATGTCTATGCCCAGCGTTCGGACAACGGCGCCGATGTGATTGCCCTGGTGCATGCCCATCACCCCGGCGTCACCCAGAGCGATGACTGGGACGGCTTTGGCCAGCGCACCACGGGCAGCGGCACCTCGGTGTATGTCGACGTGCCGCTGAGCGCCGAACACGTAATCCCCTTCGAAACACGTTTCAAATACCAGACCGCTTTTTACCAACTGGTGCTGCTGGCCGTACTCGCGGGTATTGGTCGTGCGGTGGAGCGCGATATTGCGCAAGAAGTGCGTGAACGCAAGCGGGTGTTCAGCCACGGCAATGCCGAGACCGCCAGTGGCGATGCGCAAATCCTGCAAGTGGTCGGGCAGATATCGGCTCAGGTCTACGCAGCCGAGGCGCTGACCCTACGCTCGGCCGAACCGCTGCAGAGGGCCTATGTCGCACGCCTGGCCGAGGATATTGAGGCCGAGCGCCTGGCCAATATCGACGCCGAAATCGAGACTTCCAAAGCCCAGGTAGTGGTGTCGGAATTGATTCTGCGGGCCACCAGCGATCTGTTCAATGCGCTGGGAGCCTCCGGGGTCAGCGTCAGCAAGGCGCTGGATCGCCATTGGCGCAATGCTCGCACTGCGGCCTCCCACAACCCGTGGATCTACAAGGCGCGGATTGTCGGGGACTGGGCGGTTAACGGTACTGCGCCGCTGTATGTTTGGCAGATCGGCAATAGCCTCAAAGCAGGCTAGACAGCGGTGTGGCCGCGGGCCTCGCGATGCAGACAGCGCGGGGCATTCGCACCAGCACAGGGCTGCCACCGCAGGCAAACCAGCCCCTTCAGGCTTACTGCTGCGCCTGCAATCGCCGACTGCCAAAACTGAACGCCAGCACCAGCAAAATCAGCGCCCCGGTCGCCACCTGTTGCCAATAGAAATTCCAGCCGATCAACAGCAACCCATTGGCAATCACATTGATAAACAACACCCCCAGCAACGTGCCGGGGATGTTGGCGCGTCCGTTGCGACTCAAGGTAGTGCCCATAAACACTGCACCGATGGCATTGATCAAAAACGCATTGCCCGACATCGGTACATAAGCATTGACCGTGGAACTGAGCACAACCCCGGCCACGGCACAGGCCAGCGCGCTGGCAATAAACACCTTGAGGCTGATCTGGCGGATCGACAGGCCCGAATATCGCGCCAGTTGCACCTGAGTGCCAACCGCGAGAATTTCTCGCCCCAACCGCCCTCGGGCCAGAATCACCCCGTATACCGTCGCCACACCCAGCACCAGCCACAAAGGCAAGGGCACACCCAACCATGACATCGCGCTAAGCCCCGGCAACAGGTTCTGCGCGATATAGATCGGCTGCCCACCCTCGGACAGCAACTGCTGAATACTGGTGCCGATAAACAAGGTGCCCAGTGTCGCCAGAAATGGCGTGATGCCAAGACCCGCGATCAGCCCCGCATTAAAACCACCCACCAGCGCCCCGGCCAGCAGGGCGCCGGAGATGGCAACGGGCAGGCCATGACCGCCATTTAACAGCACGACAAAGGCCAGGCTGGCGAAATCCACCGCGGTGCCCACCGACAGGTCGATCCCCCCTGCCGCCACAGCCCAGGTCATGCCAATGGCGACAATCGCCAACAGCACGAAGTTGTTCAGCAGCAGGCTGCTCAAATTGCCCAGGGTCAAAAATCCCGGCGCAGCCACAGCGAAAAAAACCACGATCACAACGATCAAGAGCGGCAGAATACCGCGCAGCAGGCGGGATATAAGCACCGCGGATACCGGCGTTGCAGCGAGCGTAGTCATTGTCCACCCTCCTCTTTGCGCAAGGCACTGGACATGGCCACCACCAATAGAATCAGCACCCCCTGCACACCGTTGACCCAGAAGCTGGCGATGTTCAGCAGTTGGAAACCGTTAATCAAGAAACCCAGCAGCAACGTTGCCAACAAGGTGCCGGGGATATTCGCCACCAGCCGCCGGGAGAACACCACACCGAGAAAAGCAATGGCCACAACCGACAGCAGCATGTCCCCGGAACCGGTGGTGCTGCCGCTGAAAAATGCCGCCGAACAAAATGCTGCAACCGCTGCACACAGCCCGGCAATCAGGTAGCTGGAAAACACATAGCGGCCTACGCCCAGCCCGGCCGCCCGCGCCGCCTGGGGGTATTCGCCCACCGCATACAGGCGCAAGCCATAAGGGCTGTGCTGAATCAACAAGCCCAGCAGCAAGGCAACCCCCAGCAACACCCAGGCCAGTACGGGTACCCGCAGCCATTCACCAGTGGCCAGGATGTCGAGCAAGGCCGAGTCGGTGGGCAGTACGCTGTTTTGGGTCAGCACCAGCTCCAGCCCGGCAATCAGGTTCATGCTCGCCAGGGTGGCGAGCAGCGGCGGCAGACGCAGCACCACTACGGTAAAACCGTTCAGGGCACCCACCGCCAGCCCGCAGAGCAAGGTCAGGCCAATTGCTTGCGCGGCGTTCAGCCCCGCATTGTTCAGGCTGCTGTAGACCGCTGCACAGAGGCCCAGATTGGCCGCCAGCGACAGGTCAAGGCCACCCGAAACCACATTGGAACCACCACCAATCACCACACAGGTAAGGCCGAAGGCGAGAATGCCGAGGATCGCCGACTGGGCAAACACGTTGGCGATATTGCCCGGGCTGAGGAAGTTTGGCGCACTCACGGCGAACACCGCCAGAATCAGCAAAAGCGCCAGCAGTGAGCCGCGCCTCAGAAGCAGCAAGCCAAGCCGTCGGGCCAGCGGTTGGACGAGGATTTCAGACGAAGGCATGTGCAGGCTCCTGCTCGCATTCAAGGGCCACAGTGGCTAATTCCCGCGCCCCCGTGGCACAGGCCAGCAAACGATCGCTGTCGACCTCGCGGGCATCGAATTCACCGGCCAGCGCACCACGGTGCATGACCAGAATCCGGTCACTAATGCCAATCAGCTCCGGTAAATCAGAAGACAGCACCAGCACCGCCGCACCTTGCTTGGCCAAGCGGCCGATCAGGCGATAGATCTCGACCTTGGCGCCGATATCGATACCGACACTGGGTTCGTCGAGCAGATACACCGCACAGCCCTTCCCTAGCCATTTACCCAGCGCGACTTTTTGCTGATTGCCGCCACTCAACTGCGAGACCCTGGCGTCATGTCCGGCGGTCTTGATCCCCAGCTCGGCAATCAGCCGATCGCTCTCCCGAACCTGTGCCGCAGAACTCAACAGCCCCCAGCGACTAAAGCGCGACAAGCCGGCCAGAGTCAGGTTTTCCATGACCGAAAGCAGTGGTGCAACCCCGTGGCTGCGACGCTCTTCGGGCACCAGCGCGATACCTTTGCGCACCGCATCGCGGGGCGACTTGAGGCGCGTAAGGCGTCCCTGCAAATGCACGCTGCCCTGCTCGGGCTGCACCAGGCCAAACAAAGTCTTGAGCAGTTCCTTGGCACCAGAACCCACCAGCCCGGTCAGCCCCAACACTTCACCTTTGCGCAGGCTCAAGTGGATATCGCGATACGCCAGACCAGCACTGAGCCCCTTCAGTTCGAGCACCACCTCACCCGGCGTTACCACGGCCTTGGGGTACATCTCGCCGACCTCGCGATTGACCATCAACCGGGCAATCTGTGCCGTCGAAGTACTGCGCGGATCCACCACCGCCACGGCACGACCATTGCGCAACACGGTGACCCGGTCGCACAGGCTTTGGATTTCTTGCAGATAATGGGAGATGTACACAATCGTCAGACCCTGATCGCGCAGACGGCGGATAATGGCCAGCAACTGGTCAACCTCGCGCTTGACCAGTGACACGCTGGGCTCGTCGAACACCAGGACTTTCGGCTTGGCCAGCAAGGCCCGGGTAATTTGCAGAATCTGTCGCCGGGCGCTGTCCAGCTCGCTGACCAGCGCCCCGGCGGGGAACTCCAGGTCGAAATACTCACGCAACAACCGTGCGGCCTCGCGGTCCTGGGCACGCCGGCGGATAAAAGGCCCGCGCCTGAGTTCGCGGCCGAAGAACAGCGCTTCACCTACGGTAAAACTGGCGGGCAACAAGCGCTCCTGGTGAATGAAATGCACGCCCAGCGCCTCAATCTGCCGCGGGCTCAACGCCGCAAAAGACTGCCCGTCCACTGCCAGGGTGCCACTGTCGGCCCGATGGATACCTGCCAGCACTTTGATCAGGGTTGATTTACCGGCACCGTTTTCACCGACCAGCCCGTGAATGGAGCCTTGCTCGACGCGCAGATCAACGCCATCCAGCGCCCGGGTGGCCCCGAAAGACTTGGTGATGCCCTGCAAATGCAGGGCGGGAGACGTCACTGATCGCCTCGCAGCTTTTGCACCTGCTCAAGGTTCGCAGCAGTAGTCAGCAGGGTCGGCACCTGGGTTTCCCTGGGCAGGTCATGTTGCCCGGCCAGATAGCGCGCCACGTTTTGCACAGCGGTTTTGCCGATCAAAGCCGGTTGCTGGGCTATCACCGCACCGACCGGCGAGTCGCTGCGTTTGAGCAACTCCAGCACTTCGGGCGTGCCATCGACGCCATAGGTCTTGATCTCCGTACGCCCGGCATCCACCAACGCCTTGCTCGCGCCCAATTGCGGAATATCCCAGGCAGACCAGATCGCGGTTACGCTGCCCTTGGGGTATTTGTTGAGCAGTGCACTGACCTGACTGTAGGCGTCTTGCACGGTATTGGGGATCACATCACGCAGTTCGGGATCAATGATTTTCAGCTCGGGATGATCCTTGAGCGCCAGTTTGAGCTGGTCATAGCGGATCGCACACACCGGCACCCCGTAAAAGCCGTTGAACACCAGAATATTGCCCTTGGCGCCACTGTCGGCTACCAACTGGTCGGCCAGATGCTTGCCGGTGGCGACGTTGTCCGATGTGGTGTTATTGAGGCTGTATTGCGACGGCGCATCAATCGTAAACAGAGGAATGCCGGCCTTGCTGATACGCTTGAGCCAGGGATCGATCACGCTCAGGGTGCCCAGGGTCTGGATCACCGCATCGGGTTTCTGGGTGACCACGGTTTGCAGTTGGGTCACCAGGTTTTTATCGTTGCGCCCAGCATCCAGGGTGATCGGTGTGCCGCCCAGGCGCCTGACTTCGGCAACCTGGGCGTCGAAGGCTTTGACATCAAAGTAGTGACTGGTGCCGGTCATGCTGATGGCAATGCGTTTGCCGGCCAGGGAAGGCACATCGTTGTCGTCGGCATGGGCCAGTGTGCCCAGCCCGACGCTGACCACCGCCAGCGCCATGGCCTGCCAGAAGCGTGTAGGGAAAAAGTGCGGTTTGCGCGAGGTGGCTGCAGGCATGACAGTGTTCCTGAAGGGTATTTCCAGGAGCTTTGCACAGACCATGCCGCAGCCCTTTGAGCCAGTGGCGCCGGCGGGCAGCGCTGTGGCACGGTTCCCAGAGCTGCCTGTTTGCCAACAGTCTGTCGGACCACTGTTGCCGGGCAAACACTTGCAGACCGGCACGGGTTCTCAGGCCTCGCTGCAGCCTGCTGTCAAACCTGCTGCAAGGCCCGCGGGCGATGGCTGCGCTGTTCGGCAGCAGGCGCAACGGCCTGTTGCAACTGGAAGTCGAACCTCAACTCGGCATAACGCCCGGCAACACCACGGGCACCGTCGTCGCGAAACTGCACTTCACCCACCAGGCCGTCGCGGGTGGCATAGGCAAAGTCGTCCCACAGGTACTTGTCCCCGGACAGGTTGATCTGGGTGGTCAGGTGACGGTGACCGGGAGCCGAGATAAAGAAGTGCACATGGGCCGGACGCTGGCCGTGACGGCCCAGTTGGTCAAGGCATTCCTGGGTCGGCCCCTGCGGGTCGCAGCCATAGCCCGAGGGCACGATGCTGCGGGCACGGTAGCGGCCCTGGGCATCGGTGATGATACGTCGGCGCAGATTGTACTCGGACTGGCTCTGGTCAAAGAACGAGTAGGTACCCTTGGTGTTGGCGTGCCATAGATCAACCGTGGCACCGGCCAGCGGTTGGCCCGAAAGATCGAACACCTGCCCTTCGAGGAACATCACGGTGGCAACACCCTCCTCGCTGCCGTCGTCCATCCGTGCCAACCCTTCGTACACCGGGGCACCGGCCACATACAGCGGGCCTTCGATGGTACGCGGGGTGCCGCCAGTCTGACCGGCCTGCTCGTCCTTGGCGTCCTGCAACAGGTCGATAAAATGCTCGATGCCCAGCCCGGCCACCAGCAGCCCGGCTTCCGAGCGGCCGCCCAGGCGGTTGAGATAGTCCACGGACTTCCAGAATTCATCTTCAGTGATGTCCAGGTCTTCGATGATTCTGGCGCTGTCCTGCAAGATGCGCAGGATGATGCTTTTCAGGCGCGGGTTGCCGTTATCGCTGGAAAAACCTGCGGCTTCCTTGAAGAAGCGCTGGATGACTTCGGTGTGGGAAATTTTCACGGTCATGGGGCTCACCTCATCTTGTTCTTGTGCAAGGGATAGAAAGCGTTAGCGGTCGTCGCTGTGGATCGAGGACGGGTGGCGGCACAGCCCTTCAATCTCGATATCCATGTAGGGAAAGAGCGGCAATTGCAGCAGGGTGTCATGCAGTTCTTCGACACTGACCACGTCGAACACGCTGTAGTTGGCGTAGTGCCCGGCGATGCGCCACAGATGGCGCCAGGTGCCTTCCTGCTGCAGCCGTTGAGCCAGTTGCTTTTCGTCGGCTTTGAGTTTTGCGGCCTTGGTCGGGTCCATGTCCAGGGGCAGATTTACGGTCATTTTTACGTGGAAAAGCATGGGGCTCTCCTTGAAGAAATAGGGGAAGTGGCTGTGGGAGCGGGCTTGCTCGCGATAGCATCAGCGCGGATGCACCGAGTCGTCTGCATCGCGAGCAAGCCCGCTGCCACAGGGGTTTTTCAGAGTGTCAGCGGCTAAAACGGGCCAGGCGCTCTTCGTCCAGCGTCAGGCCCAGGCCTGGAGTGCGCGGGATATGCAGCTCAAAATCACGGTACTGCGGCGCCTCGGTGACGATGTCTTCGGTCAGCAGCAGTGGCCCGAACAGCTCGGTGCCCCAGGTCAGTTGCTTGAGGGTGAGGAAAACATGGGCCGAGGCCAGGGTGCCCACCGAGCCTTCAAGCATGGTGCCGCCATACAGGGCGATACCGGCGGCCTCGGCGATATGAGCAGTGCGCAGCACTGCACGGGGCCCGCCGTTTTTCGCGATCTTGAGGGCAAATACACTGGCCGCACCGTCCGCCGCCAGACTGAAGGCGTCCTCGACACTTTCGATGGATTCGTCGGCCATGATCGGCGCCGGGCTGCGCAGATTCAGACGCACCTGCCCTGAACGATTAGCCCGGGAAATCGGCTGTTCGATCAGGTCGATACCGTGGTCACCCAGCACCTGGCAACCACGAATGGCCTGGGACTCGTCCCAATACTGGTTGACGTCAACCCGCACACTGGCGCGCTCACCCAGGGCCTTTTTGATCGCCAGCACATGTTTGAGGTCCTGCTCCAGCGGGTTGGCACCGATCTTCAATTTGAAGATGCGGTGGCGTCGCAGGTCGAGCATCTGCTCGGCTTCGGCAATGTCACGGGCAGTGTCACCGCTGGCCAGGGTCCAGGCCACTTCCAGACTGTCGCGCACGCGCCCGCCCAGCAACTCGCTGACCGCCAGCCCCAGGCGCTTGCCCTGGGCGTCGAGCAACGCGCTTTCGATACCCGATTTGGCAAAGGTATTACCCTTGGCAATCTTGTCCAGGCTGTGCATGGCGGCGTTGATATTGGCCGCGGGCTTGCCCACCAGCATCGGTGCCAGATGCGCATCGATATTGGCCTTGATGCTTTCCGGGCTTTCGTAACCGTAGGCCAGGCCGCCGATGGTAGTGGCTTCACCGACACCTTCGATACCGTCGCTGCAACGCAGGCGCACAATCACCAGGGTCTGTTTGCGCATGGTGTGCATGGCCAGCGTATGCGGGCGGATGGTGGGCAGGTCGACGATCAGGGTCGTCAGGCTTTCAATCAGAATTTGGCTCATGGCAGTTGTCCTTTTTTATCAGAGAAGTCAGCCGAGGTCGCCGCCACCCACCGGCAGGGTCACGCCGGTGATATAGGAGGCCTCGTCGCTGGCCAGAAACAGGATCGCGCCGACCTGCTCATCGAGGCTGGCGTAACGTTTCATCAGGCTGCTGTCGAGGGTCTGGTCAACGATTTGCCGGTACCAGACTTGCTCCTCGGGGCTTTGCTCGTTCTCATTGCGCGCAATCCGCCGCAGTGGTGCCTCAGTGCCCCCGGGGGCAGTGGCGTTGACGCGAATCCCGCGCTGGGCATTCTCGAACGCCAGGCAGGCAGTCAATGCATTCACGCCGCCCTTGGCCGCGCCGTAAGGAACGCGGTTGACGCTGCGGGTGGCGATTGAAGAAACATTCACAATCGCCCCGCTGCCCTGTTCGAGCATGTAGGGCAGCGCCGCATGGCAGCACCACAGAGTGGGGAACAGCGAGCGACGAACTTCGGCCTCGATTTCCTCGGCCCGGTAATGCTCGAACGGTTTGGCCCAGATGGTGCCGCCCACGTTGTTGACCAGCACATCGAGGCGGCCAAAGGTATTCACCGCTGCAGCCATCACCCGCACACAATCGGTGTATTGCTCCAGATCGGCAGTCAGGGCCAGCACGCCTTCGCCCTGCAGCTCAAAGACCAGCTCGGAACGGTCCACCGCAATCACTTGCGCGCCCTCGCCCAGCAGACGCTCGCACACGCGACGGCCAATGCCCTGGGCGGCGCCGGTAACCAGCGCGACCTTGTTGTGGAATCGGTTGTTCATGGCTAGCTCCAATCAAAGTGTCAGGCCGCAGCGGCAAACTTCTCGTAGTAGAAATTGGCCGGGGTAATGCCCTGCTCGCGGATATACAGGTTGACCGCTTCCACCATCGGCGGCGGGCCGCACAGGTACACATCGACGTCGCCCTGGTTGAGGTGGCCCGGTTCGATATGCTGGGTCACATAGCCCTTGAGCGGGTGCTGGCTCTGCGGGTTGGCCACGCAGGCGCTGAAGCTGAAATTGGCGATGCGCTCGCTCAGGGCATGCAGGCGATCCAGCTCCACCAGATCGAAGTCGTTGCTCACGCCGTAGATCAGATGAACCGGGTGGGCACTGCCCTGCTCGGCGATTTTTTCCAGCATGGCGGTGAACGGCGCCAGCCCGGTACCACCTGCCAGCAACAACAAGGGCCGCTGGATCTGACGCAGGTAAAAGCTGCCCAAAGGGCCCGCCAGGGTCATGCTGTCGCCAGCCTTGGCGATGCCTGTCAAAAAGCTGCTCATCAGCCCGCCCGGGACATTACGGATCAGGAAGCTGACCTCGCCATCCTTTTGCAGGGTGCTGAAGGAATAGGCCCGGCTCTGCCCGCTGCCGGGTACCTGCAGGTTGACATACTGGCCCGGCAAAAACGCCAGGCTGCCCAGGGACTCGCCCTTTATCGACAGAGCGATGGTGCTCTCGGACAACTGCTGCACATTGCTGATAACGGCATCAAAACTGGCCTGTTGGGTCTTGCACAAGGTCGAAGAAGCAGGCACCCGCAATACGCAGTCGCTGGCGGCGCGCATCTGGCAGGTCAGCACATAGCCCTGCCCGGCCTCCTCTGCGCTGAGGGCGTCTTCGATATAGTCCTCGCCCAGCTCGTAGCGGCCAGCTTCGGCAAAGCACTTGCAGGTACCGCAGGCACCGTCGCGGCAGTCCAGCGGGATATTGATGCCCTGGCGGTAAGCGGCGTCAGCGACGGTTTCCTGGCCATTGGTCTCGATAAAACGGGTAACTCCGTCTTCGAAGTTGAGGGCAATTTGAAAACTCATAATGTACCTCGCAGGCAATGCCCGGCCCGGGCACCCACAGGCACTCTCAGGCACGCATCACAGCCTTGATCAGATGTGGTAGATGTCGATGACCTGACGCACGTAGTCATTCTTGAGCACGACTTTCTTGGCCTTGATCAGCGGCTGTGGGCCGCGCATGTCGAGGGTGTAAAAGCTGGTGCCGAAGTAGCTGTCGGTGGTCTTGTAGCGAAAGCTGAGGGTGTGCCAGTTAAAACGCACTTGGCACAGGCCGTCGGCCTGGTCGACGATCTCGATATTGCTCAGGTTGTGCGAAGTGCGGGTGTCGGGCACGGTCGCGCTGGAGCGCTCGGTCTTGATGCGGA
Source organism: Pseudomonas sp. FSL W7-0098 (assembly GCF_005930585.1). Classification (NCBI taxonomy): domain Bacteria; kingdom Pseudomonadati; phylum Pseudomonadota; class Gammaproteobacteria; order Pseudomonadales; family Pseudomonadaceae; genus Pseudomonas; species Pseudomonas sp. FSL W7-0098. Next base: position 6,309 of record NZ_RXHW01000001.1, on the reverse strand, counting down.
ACACGCGATCTTCCAGGCCACCGCGGCTGCCGTACCAGATCAGCGAGATTTCGCTTTGCGGGTCTTCGGTAAGGCGGTCGTTGTCATCCCAGCACGGCATCCAGAAACTGGCATCGGCGGCGTACAGCTCAAGCCACTGATCCCACTGGCCGTCGTCCAGGTAACGCGCTTCGCGGTACAGAAAATCCCGCACAATGGGGTAAAGGCTGTTCATTGCACAGCCTCCACGGGGATCAGCGCGGGCTCGCCGCCAGCCGCCTTGAGCATGGTTTGCTGCCAGTATTTATGTTGCAGCACAAACAGGCCTTCGTCTTCGGTACGCACCCCGGACAACAGCGGCTTGAGGTCGATTTCTGCGGCGGCGGCATCGGCGCCTTCGACCCAGTGTTCGGCCCCGCGGGACATGTCATTCCAGCCGCGACCTGCACCGTAACCGGTCTGGCAGGAGCGGAACTCTTCCAGATCGTCCGGAGTGGCCATGCCGCTGACGTTGAAGAAATCTTCGTACTGACGGATGCGCTTGGTGCGCGCCTCACTGCTTTCGCCTTTGGGCGCGATGCAGTAGATGGTGATCTCGGTCTGATTCACGGAGATGGGCCGGGCAATGCGGATTTGCGAGCTGAACTGGTCCATCAGGTACACATTGGGGTACAGGCACAGGTTGCGCGAGTTCTCGATCATCCAGTCGGCACGGGCCTGGCCGAAATCACGGGCCAGTTCGTCGCGGCGCTCGTAGGCCGGACGATCTTCGGGGTTGGCCCAGCGAGTCCAGAGCAGCAGATGGCCATGGTCGAAGGAGTAGAAACCGCCGCCGCCCTTGGCCCAGCTGCCGGCGCTCATGGTTTTGATTTCTTCACCCGCTTCACGCAGGGTGCGCTGGTTTTGCGTGGCCGCGTAGTTCCAGTGCACGGAGCTGACGTGATAGCCATCGGCGCCGTTTTCGGCGGTCAGTTTCCAGTTGCCTTCGTAGATATAGGAACTGGCACCGCGCAGCACCTCCAGGCCATCGGCGGACTGGTCGACGATCATGTCGATGATCTTGGCGGATTCACCCAGATGCTCGGCCAGGGATTTCACATCGGGGTTGAGGCTGCCAAACAGAAAGCCGCGATAGGACTCGAAGCGGGCCACTTTGGTCAAATCATGGGAGCCTTCGCAGTTGAAGCCTTCGGGGTAACCGGCGGCACCCGGATCCTTGACCTTGAGCAGCTTGCCGCTGTTGTTGAAGGTCCAGCCGTGAAACGGACAGGTATAGCTGGCGCGGTTGCCGGTTTTGTGCCGGCACAGCATGGCGCCGCGATGGCTGCAGGCGTTGAGAAAGGCGTTGAGTTCACCGGCCTTGTTACGCGCGATAAAAATCGGCTGGCGGCCCATGGTGGTGGTCAGGAAGTCGTTGACGTTGGGGATCTGGCTCTCGTGGGCGAGGTAGATCCAGTTGCCCTCGAAGATATGGGTCATTTCGAGTTCAAAGAGGTCGGGGTCGGTGAACATCTCACGCTTGCAGCGGTAGATACCCTTGTCTTTGTCGTCTTCCAGCATGGCATTCAAGTAATCGATACCCAGGGACATGGCCAGGGCCTCCGTTGTTATTATCCAGGCCGGGTCAGGTTAGGGAGTCGATGTCCGGGGCACTATCCGTTTACTGCGGATCGTTATCCGGTTAGTGCAGGCAAGACGGGTATTTCAGTGGGAGCGGGCTTGCTCGCGATCCAGGCAGCGCGGTGTTCCGCTGACACCGCAGCGATCCCATCGCGGGCAAGCCCGCTCCCACAAAAGCCGTTGCTCAGTGCCGGCGCTTGAAGGTGCTTGAAGGCAGCTCGCCGTACTGCAAACGGTAGCTTTCGGAAAAACGGCCCAAGTGCATAAAACCGTAATCGAGCGCCAGCTCTGTGAGGCTGCGTACCGTGCAGCTCGGGTCGTTCAGGCAGGCATGAATCCGCGCAAGTTTGCGCTGGCGAATGTACTGCAAGGGCGTCACGCCCAACTGGCGCTCAAACAGGCTGTACAACGAGCGCTGGCTGATACAGGCCTGTGCTGCCAGGTCTTCACCGTTGAGTTCCTGTTTGAGATTGCGTTCGATGTAATCGAGTATGCGCTCAAGCCCGGCACTGGCTGATGCCAGGTTTTCACGGCTGATATTGGTCTGCATCAGGGTCAACAGCTTGCTGCCGACAATCTGCGTGTAGTGCTCCTGCACCCGCAGCAGCGGATCGCTGGCCTCGGACTCCTGGCACACCATGCCCAGCAAACCGATAAAGCCCTCCAGCTCATCGAGCCGGTAGTGATTGCGCATAAAGCGCACACCGCCTGACGGCCGCCGCCAACGCTGATCGTCGCACACCGATTCGAGCAATTTGGCCGGTATTTTGAGGATGAACTTTTCGCAATCCTGAGAGTAAGTCAAATCGACCGGATCATCCGGATTGATCACCAGCAACTCCCCCGGCACCAGGTGCTGCTCGCGGTTCGGGCCGCGCCACAGGCAATTGCCGCTGAGCAGCACCTGCAAGTGAAAGATGGTTTCCAGTGCGGGCGAGGTCACGCGCACACTGCCGCCATAACTGATCCGGCACAGATCAAGCTCGGCGAATTTACGGTGATTGAGGCTGGCCAGCGGCCGGGTGGTTCTGGAAAGGCCGATGCAGTGCTGGCCAACATGCTGGTTTACATAGTCGGACACGGCATGTGGGTCGGCGTGTCGGAACACGCTACTGCGTTCACTCAGCAGGCGGCTATCCATCGGCAAGGTACTCGGTGTTGTCATTATTATGGGTGTTGTCTGCGCCAGAGTAAGCACGACGGCAATGGCAGGGCAATTGGACACTCGGCTAATGGGCGGTAATCGAACGCTTTTAGCCCGGCGGTTGCGCCGCCTGTGCGAAAAACTGGCTTACCCTGAGCGCCCTAAAAACAACAAACAAGAGACCTTCAATGCTGCCCCGCCTTCGCCATGCCCCTTTGTACCTCGCACTGTTGAGCACGCTGACCAGCACCGGCCATGCGGCTGACCTGAGCTGGGTCGACCCCGCCGTCGCGACGGTCAATGAGCAGGTAATCTCCCTGCGCCACACCCTCCACCAGAACCCGGAGATGGGCAATCAGGAATTCAAGACCGCCGCCCTGGTCGCCGAGCAACTCAAAAGCCTGGGCTTGCAGGTGCGCACCCAAGTGGGCAAGACCGGTGTAGTGGCCGTGCTCAAGGGTGGCCTGCCTGGCCCGGTGATGGCCCTGCGCGCCGATATGGACGCCCTGCCGGTCAAGGAAATGACCGGCCTGCCCTGGGCCAGCACGGCCACGGGAGTGCGCCTGGGCAAGACCGTACCGGTGATGCACGCCTGCGGCCATGACACCCACACCGCCATGCTGCTGGGTGCAGCCAGAGTGCTGGCCGAGCATCGCGATCAGGTCGCCGGCACCGTGGTATTCCTGTTCCAGCCCGCTGAAGAAGGCGCGGCAGACCTGGACGAATTCGAAACCGAAACCCTGGTGGGTGCCCAGGCGATGATCCGCGACGGCGCCCTGGACTCCCCCAAGGTCGAAGCCATATTCGGCGTGCATGTGATGGCGGGTTACCCCACCGGTCATCTGTATTACAAGGCCGGTACCGTGCTCAATAGCAGCGACGGTTTTCGCATCATCGTCAAAGGCCAGCAAACCCATGGCTCGGCACCCTGGAGCGGCGTCGACCCGGTAGTAGCCAGCGCAGGCATTATCAACGGCCTGCAAACCCTGGTCAGCCGCCGGGCTGATCTGACCCAGGGGATGGGCGTGATCAGTGTTGGCACCGTCAATGCCGGTTCTGCAGCCAATATCATTCCCGAAAGCGTGGAAATGACCGGCACCATCCGCAGCAACAGCGCGGCAGTGCGCGACACCCTGCTGAAAAAAATGCCACCCCTGGTGCAAGGCATTGCCAGTGCCTACGAGACCGAAGCCAGCCTGCTGCTGGTCAATCATGCGCCGGTCACCAGCAACGACCCGCAGCTTACCGCCGCGATGGTCCCGGCACTGGAACTGGCTGCGCCAGGCAAGGTGCAGTTGCTGCCGGCGTCCCTGTCGCCCAGCGAAGACTTCTCCTACTACGCCGAAAAAGTCCCGGGCTTGTTCGTATTTTTGGGCGCTACGCCTGAAGGGCAGGACATGAGCAAGGTCGCGAACAACCACAGCCCCTACTTCACCGCCGACGATGCCACCCTGGCCACGGGCGTAAAGGCTCATGTGCAATTTGTGATGAATTACCCGGGGCGGGTGCGCAACAGCAACTGAGTGGGGCTCGCCTACCTTGAACTGCCGAAATAACGGGGGTATCGGCTACGGTTGGGGCATTTATCGGGGATGACCGGCATGCTGAAAATCGACCCGCCAGTCACATATGTAGTGCATGAAAATAATCACTACATAAGTATTGACGGCTCGATTTTCCCCCAGCATTATGCAGACGTCTTCCCCACCGGAAGCGCTGGAAAGGGTTGTTGCAAGCATGCTCGACGAGCTGTCGGGCTGTTCCGGGATAGGTACTGCCCACAAGGCAGAATTGATGAAGCTGACCTGGCTTGATCGTCCGCGTCAAAGACGACAGGGGCTAGCGAAACGTCCTCAAGAAGCTTGTGGCTGATGCGTCATGTCACTCAGGCATCCTGGTTCACGCTGCTCTCCTTCGCTTTACGCTCTGTATGTAGTGCCGGGTTTTACTACTACATATGACGAACTCAAGACAGATCTGCTTTGGATGGACACTACGTAGCGCTGCATGTGCAGTTGCGCGAATCAATTAGACAGATCAACGAGTAGTCAAGGAGTTAGCCATGAACCTGAATAACCAACCGACTGTTAACGAGCTGGCTCGACTCTTCGCCGCCCAGAAAGACACGCTGAACGACCATATCCTGTGGATCAGCGAAGCCGGTGATGTACGTATCGATCCTGTGACGTCGTGCAAGGAAGAAACCAGATTCGAGGAGGAACGTCCACAAATGCGCGCCCACCTCAAAATGTACCGCCGTGGCCAAGGCTACGTGGGCAAGAAGGCTGCGGCCGATAGCGACTATATGGCGCGCGTGCTGCAAACCCTGACCCTGACCTGGCAAAAGGCTCAAACCGAGCCTGCCCTGGTAAAAGTTAACAGCTACAGCTGATAACCCGGGCCGTACAAAAAAGCCCCGGATAATCTCCGGGGCTTTTTCAATTTCAAACTTGCGGGGTTTTAATGCATGTTTCCGTACCATGGCCACCGCCATTGTAGTCGGGCGCATAGTATGACTTGTGCAGCGTGGTAGTGTATTGCCCCTTGCTGTTCTGGTCACGGGTAATGGTCGCAAGCCCGATGCCTCGATCCGTGGCGGCCTCCTGGCTGTCATTGGCAAAATACATTGCCAATTGCTGACCCTGGGCGGCGGCGTAGCCTGAATAAGTGGCCTTGTCGCCTCCAAGATCCACTTCAAGCGTGAAGGTATAAGCGCCGAAGTTCTGGCTGAAGTTGCTGGATTTCTCATTCACTTTGACACTCAGGTCGCCCTTGAAGGCCCCGTCATGACTGTCAAACCCTGTGCATTTATAGTTGCCGGTTATATACAGCGGATCATTGACTGCCGTATCGGCCAGTGCAGAACCGGTAAACGCCAAACTAAGCGCAACCACAAGAGTATTCATTACATTCCTGGAGAAGTTACCCGACATAGTCTTACCCTCGATACAACGTAATTAAGGATGGGATATTACCGTCGGGAATCTACACTCGAACTTGTACTTGCATCTATAGAACTACAAAACGGATTGTGGCAAAAGTTGTGCTGCAAGCAGATGGCTTTATTCCTGCGGGAGCGGGCGAACCCGCCCCCTACAGAAGTTAGATCGCCTGCTCCAGCTCAGGCACAGCTTCGAACAAGTCCGCTACCAGGCCGTAATCGGCCACCTGGAAGATCGGCGCTTCTTCGTCCTTGTTGATCGCAACGATCACCTTGGAATCTTTCATCCCGGCCAGATGCTGGATCGCGCCAGAAATACCGACCGCAATGTACAGCTGTGGCGCAACGATTTTGCCGGTCTGGCCGACCTGCATGTCGTTGGGTACAAAACCCGCGTCAACTGCAGCACGGGATGCACCCACACCAGCGCCCAGCTTGTCGGCCAGCGCATACAGGTACTTGAAATTGTCACCGCTCTGCATGCCACGCCCGCCCGAGACGACGATTTTGGCAGCGGTCAGTTCCGGGCGGTCCGATTTGGCCAGCGCTTCGCCAACAAACGACGAAGTGCCTGCATCGTGAACCGCTGCAACCGCTTCAACCGCTGCCGAACCACCTTGCGCAG